>CADCCB010000089.1 GCA_902799905.1 uncultured Prevotellaceae bacterium | reverse complement strand
TCGGTCGAGCCTGCTCAAACTCGGCAGAGTCGAAGCGAACTTCACTCTGCTCTCGCTCAATCGCAGCCTTGGCCTTTGTGGCTCCGGCTCTCACTATGCCAAAAGCAATATACGTGCCGAATGACAAAGTGGCACGCAGAAGAGGTCATTATGGCATCGAATTTAAACTCGATTAAACAACGCTGACAATTTATTAAACCCAGTTTAACATTGACAGTTCAAAAGATGGATGCTACCAATGAATACAGGTAGCTGCCGAAGCTGACGAGTGCCCATGTCATCAGGGCTATGAGCAGCAGAAGCACAATGAGAATGATGGCTGACTGCCACGCTCTTTGGTTCACCTGCTTGATGATGGTCTCGTCGCCGTCAACGAAACCCTGAATCATCTGCATGTTCTGGATGTTTGCACGATGGAAGAAATCGATAACGTCGCCAACGAAAAAAGGAATCATACCCATCAGCACATCACGGAGGGCATTATTCAGGACGGCCAATGTAAGAGGAATGCTCTTGATGACTCTCGACGAGAAATAGACGAACGGCACAACGCTGAGCAAGGCAATGGCATCACCCCAGCCAGGAATGATGCCGATGAGCGCATCGAGATAGTATCTATCCATATAGCGCGTAAGGCCGTACATCGTCTGATAGGCCTGGTACCCTCCCCGATGTTATCAACATCGTGGTCCCTCCCTTCTCCAACAGCCGCTTGCGCCGCAGTTCACGCTTCTCATCTTTGTTCATGCTGTCTTATTTGTTACATAATCCGCATAGCCAACCTTACCAGTTCCTGATAAGGCAGACCGCCGACCTGACGCTCTATCTCGTAGGTATCGACTGGATGCGGGCTGCTGCTGCAAGTGCCTGGTTCTTGTCAACATCGACCTTCAAAACCTTGATTCTGCCTTCATATTCTTGCGCCAAACGTTTAAGCATGGGAGCCATAGCCTGACAAGGGCCGCACCATGTGGCATAAAAATCAATGATGACATGCGTAACTCCTGTATAGTTGTAGCCTCTGAGATACTGCTGATAATTTTTGATATTCTCCATAATCTTAATGTTTCAATGTCATAATCTTCGTGGGACAGGCCAGAGTACACTTGCCGCACTTCAGGCAGTCGGGATGCAGATAGCCGACAGCCTCGCCGCGAGAGTCGTAGGGCGTGAGCTGCATCGGGCAGACGCGGGCGCACTGCTTGCACTTCATTTGACAGGCACTCGACACGTGGATGTTCGTGAATGCCTTGGGCAGTGGAGCTTTCTTAGGTGCTACCCAGTTGGAGATGGTTCCCATTGGACAGAACGAACACCATGTGCGTGGTGCATAGATGAAAGAAAGCGTGACAAACATAGTGAAGATGAAGAACACCATGAACAGACGAAAGCCGAAGGTTCGCACAAACTTGGGAATCGGACGATGGGGTGAATACTTCGAGAGCAATCTGTCGTACATATTGCCACGAGGACACACATGTCCGCACCACCAGCGACCTTTAAAGATGCTCGTCACCACAGGGCCGATCATACAGATGATGGCCAACAGGCCAATCACTGGGAAAAACCAGCCGAGGATGATGTAGGCGATGATGATCCAGTAGAGCGGCAGCCCTGGAGTCTCGAAATGTCTATGGAATCGTTTCTGTGCCATATTCAATGTTTACTGATACTTCGTGAATTGGTACTTTTTCCTCAACTCCGACTTCTTTTCTTCGTCCAGACTGGTGAAATATGCCTTCCAACCTGGGCAGAAATTGATGTGCCAACGCCAGAAGCGGCCCATCAGTGACTTGGGATTCTTCTCGTAATGTGCTCTTAATTTGCAATTCTCACATGGTTGTGCCATAATTCTATTTCTCCTTATTCTTTAATGTTTCGATAATCGTGTCGAGTTCACTGGCAAACTTGGCATAGTCGCCTTGCCCTTTGCGGTCAGCGAAACTATCTGCTGGCGCTTATCCTCCTTGCCACGCTTGCGAACCACGATGCCAAGCTTCTCCATACGCTGAAGCAAGGGCGTAACGGTGTTTGTTTCGAGCAGCAGACGATGAGCAATGTCGTTCACAGGTTGGGAATCCTGCTCCCACAGCACCATCAGAACGAGGTACTGCGGGTAGGTAATACCCAACTCATTCAGCATCGGCGTGTAAGCCTGTGTAATGAGACGTGCCGCCGTATATAGACGGAAGCATATCTGGTTGTCAAGCTGTAATTCTGCGTGCATGATTCATTTATTGAACATTGACCATTGAACATTGAACTTTATTAGGCGAGCATTTCCTCGATGTCTTTTTCGAAGTCTTTGGGCTCTGTGGTGGGTGCAAAGCGCTTGATGGTCTCACCATCCTTCGAAATCAGGAACTTGGTGAAGTTCCACTTGATGTCACACCATCCTTCGAAATCAGGAACTTGGTGAAGTTCCACTTGATGTCACTGTCCTTCTCCACGCTCTTGCTGATGGCCTTGAAGAGCGTCTTGGCAGCTTTGGCTTTCAGGCCGTTGTACTCCTCGGTGGGTGCCTGTGTTTTCAGATACTCGAAGATGGGCTGGGCATCGGGGCCGTTGACGTCACCCTTTCTCATAATCTGAAATGTAACACCGTAGTTCAGTTGGCAGAACTCCTCAATCTTTGCATCGCCCTCAGGATCCTGCTCCTTGAACTGATTGCAGGGGAAGCCGATGATGACGAGTCCCTTATCCTTGTACTTCTGGTTCAGTTCCTCCAGTCCTGCGAACTGAGGGGTGAATCCACACTTGCTGGCCGTGTTCACAATCAGCAATACCTTACCCTGAAACTGTGAGAAATCAATCTCCTTACCTCTGCTCGTCTGAGCCTTGAAATCATAAATCTTTGCCATATCTTTATTCTGTTTGTATCGTTTGCGATGCAAAGGTAAGGAGAATATTTTATATCGCAAGCGATTTATTGAAAACTTTAAGAGAGTTTAACAAAATATCGCCTGCGATATAATATTAACATTGAATAGCAAAATTTACTTATACGACTTCCATTCCGAATGGTGACAGGGCCAGCTTTGCCAGTCGGAAGTGCATCTTTCCGAATGGGATGCCGATGATGGTGATGCAGAATATGAGACCGTAGAAGATGTGGGTGAGCCATATCCAGATGCCGCCAACG
>CADCCB010000088.1 GCA_902799905.1 uncultured Prevotellaceae bacterium | reverse complement strand
GATGCAGATTACTCCGATACTCGTAAAGGAATGCAATGACATCCTGAAGAAGCAGAAGAGTAAGAAGCGCTTTGAAATGAACGACCGCTATAGTGTAGCGAAGTCGAAAGAGATGTTCCTTCTGATTCAATCGTATCATAACCCGACAAATAGCATTGAAAAAGCTATTCGCTCCTGGAACGGAGGTATGAAGTACAGTGTTCGAGCAACCAATAGATACTTTAAGAAGGTTATGAGTAAAATGAAGTAGATTAATCTATTTCTTGAACTATACAAATCCGGCTGTCAGTCAAAACTGATAACCGGATTTTTTTATATCTCAACCACGCTCGAAATGACAAGAGGCAGGATTCGCGCTCGGCCCGAAGGGACGCTTGCGAAGCGAAGCGGAGCAAGAACGTGCGACCGGGAGCACGTTAGAATTCTGGCGTAGCAACAAAAAAAGCAGCCTTCCGGCTGCTGCAGCCTTCCGGCTGCTGTAGTTGCGGAGGCAGGATTCGAACGTGCGACCTCCAGGTTATGAGCCTGGCGAGCTACCAACTGCTCCACTCCGCGATGTTTTTAAGCGGTGACAAAATCAGTGCGAGCCGAATGCAGAAAACTTGCTTTTTGCTGAGGCGAAGCCTGATTTCGCAGGGCTTTTCTTGAAAAGCGCTGCAAAGGTACGAAGATTTTTCGAATTACACAAATATTTATGCTGTTTTTTTGAAAAATCACTGTTTTTACAACTTTTTACCGTTTTTTTCTTGCTCAATTCAAAGAAAAATCCTACTTTTGCACACTGTAATTGCTATGTGCAATCCATTAATCCAAGGAGGAGCCAAAGTATGTCAATATCCAAAACGAGACAGAAGTTAGTTGATGTTGCCCGCCAGCTGTTTGCCAAGAACGGACTGGAGAACACCACCATGAACGATATTGCTATGCAATCAGGCAAAGGGCGGCGCACACTCTACACCTATTTCAAATCCAAAGAGGAGATTTATTATGCAGTCATCGAGGGTGAATTGGAGCGTTTAAGCGACAAGCTCGACGAGGTGGCTATGCGCAAGATTCCGCCCCAGGATAAAATCATCGAACTGATCTATACCCATCTGAGTATGATCCGCGAGACGGTGGTCAGAAACGGCAACCTGCGTGCTGAGTTCTTTCGTAACATCTGGATGGTAGAGAAGGTGCGCAAGCATTTTGACGATGCCGAAATCGAACTCTTCCGTAAGGTCTATACGGAAGGTAAGGAAGATGGTGAGTTTGACATCGACAATGTGGATCTTGTGGCCGACATCACCCACTATTGTATCAAGGGACTGGAAGTACCTTATATTTACGGACGTATCGCGCACGGCATGAAGGAGGAAGATACGAAGCCCCAGGTAGCAAAGGTGGTCTATGGTGCACTGGGTAAGTTTCAGATGCACGCGGTATCGGAAAGGCTATCGCACTGAAGTTCGCCGCTGAGGGCGCAAACATCGCATTTACTGACCTCGCAGTCAACGAGGAGACCGAGCAGGAGATTGCAGCCTTAGGCGTGAAAGCTAAGAGCTATGCTTCTAACGCTGCAGACTTTGCTCAGACAGAGGAAGTGGTGAAGGCAGTGAAAGAGGAGTTCGGTTCAATTGATATCCTCGTCAACAATGCCGGTATCACCAAGGACGGTCTGATGCTGCGTATGACGGAACAGCAGTGGGATGCTGTGATTGCCGTGAACCTGAAGTCGGCTTTCAATTTCATCCATGCCTGTGTGCCCATCATGATGCGTCAGCGCGGCGGTTCTATCATCAATATGGCCTCAGTGGTAGGTGTTCATGGTAATGCTGGTCAGGCTAACTATGCTGCCTCAAAGGCTGGTTTGATTGCACTGGCGAAAAGTATCGGTCAGGAAATGGGTCCGAAGGGTATCCGTGCCAACGCCATCGCTCCTGGTTTCATCGACACCGCTATGACTCAGGCCCTGCCCGACGACATCCGTAAAGAGTGGATCAACAAGATTCCTCTGCGCCGTGGCGGACAGGTAGAGGATATTGCCAACGTGGCTACCTTCCTGGCATCTGATCTGTCAAGCTATGTCAGCGGTCAGGTGATTCAGGTTGATGGTGGTATGAACATGTAATTTTAGATTTTAGAATTTAGAGTATGGAGGTCGTTTACGAGGACAACCATATTATCATAGTCAACAAACAGAGTGGGGAGATCGTACAGGGTGATAAGACTGGCGATCGCCCCCTTTCTGATATTGTGAAGGACTATATCAAAGAGAAGTACCAGAAGCCTGGAGCCGTGTTCCTGGGTGTGGTGCATCGCTTGGATCGTCCTGTCTCAGGACTGGTGGTTTTCGCACGTACCTCAAAAGCACTCACCCGTCTGAACAAGATGTTCGCCGAGGGTGAAGTGCATAAGACGTATTGGGCCCTTGTAAGAAGTGAAAAGAGAGAAGTGAGAAGTGAAAAGTTCGTGGATGATGGCGAGTGGCATACCCATCTTGAAATACCGCCTCATCGGGAAGTCAGATAACTACAGTCTGTTGGAAGTGCAGCTGATGACAGGTCGCCACCATCAGATCCGCTGTCAGTTGGCAGCAATGGGTTGTCCCATCAAGGGTGATCTGAAATATGGCGCCCCCCGTAGTAATCCCGATGGCAGCATCTCGCTTCTTTCACGAAGGATGGAGTTTATTCATCCTGTATCAAAAGAACGGGTCACCGTAGAGGCTCCCCTCCCCGATGACCCGTTATGGCAGGCCTTTAAACAATAGCACGATGATCTATAAGCTTGCCGATAACATCATCAGTCCGTTTGGCATCACCACCAAAGCCAATATCGAAGCTGTGAAGGCGGGGCGTTCTGCCCTTGCTTCCTACAAGGGTCTGTGGGGTATTCCAGAACCTTTCACGGCAGCAATCCTCCCCAAAGATCTGAATGATCTAATAGCGCGCGAGGGATTTACCCGTTTTGAGTCGATGGTGATAGAATCGGCTTGTGAGGCACTGGCCGAGACGGAGTTTGAGATCAGTTCCCCACGGGTGGTCTTTATCCTGAGTACCACGAAGGCGAATGTAGAGCTGTTGGATGACCCTACAGCTTTACCCGACATCTTACATCCTGGTGAGAGCGCCAAGCGTATTGCGAAGCATCTGGGTATCGAAACAGAACCTATTGTGGTGTGCAACGCCTGCGTGTCAGGTCTCTCTGCTCTCATCTTAGCAGAGCGCCTCCTGACACAGAAGGTTTACGACTATGCCATTGTCACAGGTGCCGATGTACTCTCACGCTTTGTCATCTCAGGCTTCCAATCGTTTAAGTCGATGGATGCCAACCCCTGTCGCCCATACGATATCGAGCGTCTGGGTATGAACTTAGGTGAGGCTGCAGCCACGATGGTTCTCTCAAGTGATGAAACGGAGGAACACAAGAAGGAGTGGACCCTCGTAGAAGGAACGATCCGCAATGACGCCCATCATATCAGTACCCCTTCCAACAAAGGTGAGGGTGCTTTTCGCGCCATGATACCCCTACTCCAACAGATCAACAAAGACGAGTTGGCACTGGTGAATGCCCACGGCACAGCCACGATGTTTATGGACCAGATGGAGGCAGTGGCATTGAATCGGGCTGAGCTCACTGATATTCCCGTCAACAGCTACAAGGGCATCTTCGGACATACGTTAGGGGCTGCAGGCATCCTGGAAACCGTTCTCACGATGCATGCCCTCGAAGATCATACGATTTTGGGAACACGCGGTTTTGAGGAGTTAGGTGTCTCAGTACCCATCCAGGTGTCAGCAGAAGCCAGGCATACCGATAAGCGCACCTTTTTGAAACTCATCTCCGGC
>CADCCB010000087.1 GCA_902799905.1 uncultured Prevotellaceae bacterium | reverse complement strand
CTTGTCTGTCTCCTTGACATTGACTGCGGGTGCTGTACTGTTGGCACGAGGCATGAAATCAGTGTTAAAGAAATCATCAAACATCGTTGGGAACCAACCGTTGCTTTTCATTAATCCGTTCAACATAATCAATACCTCCTAATTATACTTTTAGTTTAACGTATGTTCTTGATTGCCTCTGCTTTCGCTTCAGCTCTCACTAACGGATAAGCAAAGTACATGCCTATGGAAAGAATCCGTGCCAGAATGACAATCTCAGAAGTCAAACTGGCACGGAATTTAAACTCGGTTAAACTATGCTGACAAATACTTAAACTCTATTAAACATTGTCTCGATTTTGACAGCACAAAAACTTCACGTTCCTGAATGGTCTTGCCAGATCCCCAAGCCGTGCCGACTTTCTCGCCGACTACACGGTATTCGTTCTTGGCAGAATCGAAGATGACGGGCTGAAGCTTGCCGAGGTCGATGTTATCCTCCTCGTCGAGGATGCTCTCGTCAGCACTCATGTTGACAATCTCGCCAACGACACGGGCACCACCGTTCTCGTCTTCATCGAAGGTTACGACCTTGCACTCCAGCGTCAGCTTGTACTCGTTGATGATAGGTGCATCGACATTGGGACTTGGTGTGATGGTGAATCCTGCCTTGGCTACCTTATCGGGCACGTCGTTGCCGGACACGATGCCGAAATAGTCGCTCTGAACGATGTCATCCTTCGTGGCAAAGCTGATGGTGAAAGCCTTCTTCAGACGGATGTTTTCGGTGGTCTTGTGCTTGGAGAGTTCGAAGGTGATGTGCTTGGGACCGCACTGGCCACCCCATGCAGCCATCATCACGTCGGGATTCTTGTTCTCGTCCCATGTGGCGATCATGATGGCGGGTAAGGGCGTGATAACTGCCTTGTCACTGAAGTTCTTGCGGCCCTCAACGGCCTTTACCTCAATTTTCTCCTGAGTGGGGTTCTCGTTGACGTTTGCCTCACTCTTCTGCTCCTTATTTCCACAGGCGGCGATGAGCAGTGCGCCTGTCAGCACAAGGGCTGATGATTTCATAAAATTCTTCATACCTTTATTCTTTTTATTTTCTATATTTTTCAATCATAGCCCGCAGGGTGGCACCATGATGGCCTTCCTGCTTGGCAAAGACCTCCATCTCGTCGGCAGCCTCGTTCATGCCTGCAGCCCGGAATGCCTGGGCAAACTGGTTTACCTGTTCCTCTCCCTTTTCCTCTCCGGCTGCAAAGTTCTCTGCAATCTGCCAGATGTCGGCATTATACTTGCCGTTGAGCGTGGCATAGAATCCGGCATGAACGGCCTCCTGATTGGCCATCTCAATGAAGGTCTCCGAGACCTCTTCGGGGTAGCCTTGCTCCTTTGCCATACGTGCCAGGGCATAGTAAGTCATCACTCCTGCGGCTTCAGCCTTGGCGGCTCCGTCGCATAATTTCTCAAAATCTGTTCCTTTTGTAAGTCCGTAAATCATATTGTATTTTTTTTATTGCTTTCTGAATTTATTCCGTAGCCGTTTATAGCCTTCAACGCCCAGGATCGTCAGTCCTCCATACTGGCAGGTCTTGGCCACTCTTTGATCTTCATGCCCATTCGAAGGTTATTTCTTTAATGTTTCGATGATCGAGTCTAATTCACTGGCCAGATGCGTGTAGTGCCAGATGCGTGTAGTCATCCATCTGGAGCGGGCAGGCTTTCAACGTTTCACCCATGCCTGCAGGGATAAGCTTGTAGGCTTCTTCCTCCATATCGCGGCCTTTCTTTGTAAGGCTGACTATCTGCTGGCGCTTATCCTCCTTGCCACGCTTGCGAACCACGATACCAAGTTTCTCCATACGCTGAAGCAAGGGCGTAACGGTGTTTGTTTCGAGCAGCAGACGATGAGCAATGTCGTTCACTGGTTGGGAATCCTGCTCCCACAGCACCATCAGAACGAGGTACTGCGGATAGGTAATACCCAACTCATTCAGCATCGGCGTGTAAGCCTGTGTAATGAGACGTGCCGCCGTATATAGACGGAAGCAGATCTGGTTGTCAAGCTGTAATTCTGCGTGCATAATTTTCAATTCTCAATTGTCAACTGTCAATTAAGCCAACATGGCTTCCACGTCCTTCTCGAAGTCTTTGGGCTCTGTGGTGGGCGCAAAGCGCTTGATGGTCTCACCATCCTTCGAAATCAACCATCCTTCGAAATCAGGAACTTGGTGAAGTTCCACTTGATGTCACTGTCCTTCTCCACGCTCTTGCTGATGGCCTTGAAGAGCGTCTTGGCAGCTTTAGCTTTCAGGCCGTTGTACTCCTCTGTGGGAGCTACGCTCTTCAAATACTCGAAGATGGGCTGCGCATCGGGGCCGTTGACATCACCCTTCTTCATAATCTGAAATGTAACACCGTAGTTCAGTTGGCAGAACTCCTCAATCTTTGCATCGCCCTCCGGATCCTGCTCCTTGAACTGGTTGCAGGGGAAGCCGACAATCACCAGTCCCTTGTCCTTGTACTTCTGGTTCAGTTCCTCCAGTCCTGCGAACTGAGGTGAGCCTTGAAATCATAAATCTTTGCCATATCTTTTATCTGTTTATATCGTTCACGATGATAAAGATGGTGCAAACGAGAGCAGAGCCAAGCTTGCTTGAGCTATGCCGAGTGCAGCCCATCTTCGCAACGCAGTTGCAAAGGTAAGAAGAATGTTTTATATCGCAAGCGATTTATCGAAAACTTTAAGAGAGTTTAACAATATATCGCCTGCGATGTTTTCTTCGTGTAATCTTTAGAAGATGGATGCTACCAATGAATAAAGGTGGCTGCCAAAGCTGATGAATGCCCATATCATCATTGCTATGAGCAATAGTAGGACAATGAGGAAGATGGCTGACTGCCAAGCTCGTTGGTTCACTTGCTTGATGACGGTTTCATCACCGTCAACAAAGCCCTGAATCATTGCCATATTTTTTGTGTTGGCACGATGGAAGATGTCGATAACGTCACCGACGAAGAAGGGAATCATGCCCAAGAGCACATCACGCAGGGCATTATTGAGGACGGCCAGC
>CADCCB010000086.1 GCA_902799905.1 uncultured Prevotellaceae bacterium | reverse complement strand
CGCTGAAATGGACTGAAATATGAAGAGCCGTGTGACAGGAGACTGTCAAGCACGGTTCCGTGAGAGGGTGGAGGTGAAACTCCTCCGCTCTACTCGACAAGTCTGCCAGATGCAAGTATTCATCCGGCATTGTGTCCTGATGAAGATGATGGCGACAATACAGCTCTATCATCTTACGGACTGTTTGCTTCTCTCGCTCAATCCTGGTCATCCTCTATGGTCGTTTGTATCTCCTTTTCTATATTTCCTTACAAATAAGTTACTGTTTCCTCAATCGGCTTGCGGCTGTTGTGATTGGCAAGCGGCCCTGCACCTTCTGCCGGATAGCCGAGGGCGAGACAGGTCAGAATCTCTTCGTTCGCTGGCAACTGGAATGCTTCAGCCATCTTGTCGGGGTCGAAGAAGTTCACCCAGCAGCTGTCCACTCCCACGCTTTTTGCGCAGAGCATCATGTGAGTGGTCACAATGGTGGCATCCTCAATGCCAGAGTCGTACTTCTGGCCGGGATAGGTAAACACGTTGTTCTTGTCGAAGGCCACGATGAGCATGGTAGGTGCACCGTATCGACAAGGTGTGAGTGTATCAACTTTGGCCAGTCCTTCTGCCGACTGCACCACGTAAACATGCTGTTCCTGCAGGTTTTTGGCAGTCGGAGCCAAGCGTCCTGCTTCCAGAATGCTGTTAAGTTGTTCTTTACTGATCTGACGCGAGTCAAAACTCTTGCAGGAATACCTGCTTTTTGCTAATTCTAAGAAATCCATAATTGTGTTGCTTTTATCGGTTCAGATATTTCCAGAGTTGGATGGAATCGTCATGATGTCGCAGTTTCTCGACGATATCCACCAGCAGTTTTTGGACGGCTTTCTGTGAAGTTCCCATCTGCCGGGCGAGATCCTTTATAGACCGTTGCTTGCATCCCATACCAAGTGTCTGGCGTAGAAGCAGGTTCTCATCTTCTGTGAGTGCATGACTCAGCAGAGCATCTATCTTCTCTGACAGTTCAAACCTTGGCGCACCTTCAAGAGTGAACGGGTCATGGGTATCGACAATCGCATCCAGACTGCCGTAGTTCTCCCATCTGTCCTGCATCTGAACCAGCAGGTTCTCTTCGTCATGAAGCTCTGTAACATCCATTTCTCTATGCTCTTTTGCCTAAATTCATTTAAATGTGAGGGCAAAATTACCAATAATCAGCGTAAAATCGCTATCTTTGCCATCAGTTTTGAGAATAATTAGGATTTATAGATGGGTAACATCAAGATAATCAAAGGTGTGTTTGACACCAAACTGGAGCTGGAACATGCGGGCGTAGCAGCAGGATTCCCCAGTCCGGCTGACGATTACAGGCATGAGACGCTGGATTTTAACCGTGATTATATCCGTCACCCAGAAGCTTCGTTCTATGGTGATGTGGAGGGTGACTCGATGAGGGATGCTGGACTGTTGGACGGTGACCGTGTGATTATCGACAGGGCAGTGGAACCACATGACGGCTCTATCGTCGTGGCGTGGTGGGATGGAGGTTTCACGATGAAGTTCCTCGATCTGGCACATCGGAAGGACGGATACATCGAATTGCGCCCTGCCAACCCTGATTACCCTGTGTTCAAGGTCAATGATCCTGAGAACTTCCAGATTTGGGGAACGGTGATTCACCTGATTCGAACATTTGAAAAACTGTAGAAACGATGTATGGTATAGCTGACTTGGACAATTGCTACTGTTCGTGCGAGAAGGTTTTCCGTCCTGATTTGGAGGGAAAACCTATCGTGGTTCTGTCGAACAACGACGGTTGCGTAGTAGCTCGTTCCAATGAGGCTAAGAAGATGGGAATCAAGGAGGGTACACCATACTTTCAACTGGCGCAACAGTTCCCTGGACAAAAGATTGCGGTATTCTCTTCGAACTATGAACTCTATGGAGAACTGACAGGACGTGTAGTGAGCATCATCCGACAAGAGACGCCTGCCTATTTCCGCTACTCGATTGACGAGTGCTTCATGTATCTTCCTCAAGACATTGGCAAAGATTGCCTCGAAACTGGCAAAAAAATATGCAGCCTATAAGCATTGCTGCATGATTGATACGGACTACAAACGGGAGAAGGCTCTGGAATGGTGCCCCATCGAAGATGTGTGGGGTATCGGGCGACGCTATGCTGCCAAACTTCAGTCATTAGGTTGCAAGACGGCTCTCGACTTTGCCAAGCATCATAAGGACTGGGTACGACAGACGTTCAACAACATTAACATCGTCAGAACGTGGCAGGAACTGAACGGTGAGAATGCTGTGCCTAACGAGGAGCTGGCAAAGAAGAAGAGTATCTGCACCAGCCGCTCGTTCAATGGTATGATAAGCGACAAGGACACCCTGCGCACTCACATTGCCAACTATGCAGCCCGTTGCGCCGAGAAACTGAGGGCGCAGAAGACTGCGGCCACCACCGTTGGCGTTTTTGTGAATACCAATGCCTTCCGTGAAGACCTGGCACAATACTGGAACTTTCAGGAACTGCGGCTGGTCACTCCCACCAGTTCGACGATTCCCATTGTTCAGGCTGCTCACGACGTGCTTGACCGCATTTTCATACAGGGCTACCAGTATAAGAAAGCGGGTGTCATCGTGATGGGTATCTCACCAGACTCACCCATACAGCAAGACTTGTTTGACCTGAATGCCGAGCAGATTCAGAAGATGCGCCGACTCGATGAGGTAATTGACCGCATCAATCGCATGCACGGCTCAGAGACTATTGTTATCGGTGCCCAGCAGTACACCCAGAAGAATGGAAAGGGAAAGGCAGAAGTCTTTGCCAATGCCATCAAGCACGATTTCAGGAGTCCGTCACCAACCACACGATGGGGCGAAATCATGAAATTAAACGCCAACGCTAAGAAAAAGGAAAAATGATAGAGATTCGAGAAGCAACCAAGAGCCAGGCAGCAGAGATAGCCTGCCTGATTATGACGGCCATGACGGATGACTGTTGCCTGTATTTCTGTGGTGAGCGAGGATTCGCAATACAGTTATCGGAATACGCTGGTGGCAATGGATGCAGATAGGGTTGTCGGTATTTCCGTCAGCTATGATGGTGGGCTTCTGCATGAACTTCGGCGAACCTTTATCGAGGCTGCCAAAGAACATCTCGGCAAGGATCATACGGGTATGGATGATGAGACGCAGGCTGGCGAACTGTATCTTGACTCATTGGCCGTGCTTTCTGAATATCGTCGTCAGGGCATTGCCCGAAGGCTGCTGTTGGCTACCAAGGAACGGGCTAATCGTATGGGCTTGCCCTGTGTCGGACTATTGGTAGATAAGGACAATCCCGTCGGCGAAGCATTATATGCGTCCGTCGGCTTCCGATATGTTGGAGATAACCGATGGGGAGGTCATCCTATGAAACACATGGTTCTATAAATGACAATGAGGACGGTAAGTCGCCAAATGTAACGCAAAAACTAATAAGAAATCCAAATGAACAATAAACAGGCAATACTAGCGATAACCGGCTCTGACGGCACCGGCGGCTCGGGTGTACAGGCTGACATCCGCTGTATCAGCGAACTGGGAGGCACGGTCACCTCGGTTGTCACATCGATAACCGTTCAGAATACGCTGGGCATCCAGGAGTTCTACGACCTGCCTGCTACCATCGTCCGCAAACAGATAGAAGCCATCTTCAACGATCTGCAGCCCCAGATAGTAAAGATTGGCCTCGTCAGTATCACCCACGGTACATTATTTATGCGCCCGTACAGACATCCACCCATGGCGACCAACTGGTGGAACCGCAGGTGTTCAGTGCCATCAAAGAGCAGATATTACCGCTGTGTACCATTGTGCTGGAGCCTTCTGACCTTCCATCAGCCATTCGCAAGCACGGCCAAGCCAACCAGTTGTCGGCGGCACTGGCTTATTATCTCAGTTGTGGCGAGAACACCAACGAAGCCATGCTCCATGCGCGCAGTTATCTGAGCCAGTTCCCAAAGGGCTATACTGAGGACAGCAGCCGCAGCGGCGAACTCTATAATCTGTTTCTCGATGCTGTCGATCGTTTTCATCACTTTTACAGCGACGTTGCTTTCTATGCCGAGCAGTTGGGTGTCAGCGCCCGTTATCTGGGACAGGTAACGCGGCATGTCGCCAACCGTTCACCAAAGTCTGTCATCGACGAGCGCATCACGGAAGAGATTTCCGCGATGCTCGACACCAACAAGCCTCTAAAGGAGATTTCACGCCTGTTGGGATTCTCTTCACAGGCTCATCTCTCGCGTTATTACAAGAAGCAGACGGGCAAGGCTCCCAGCGAAGTCAGGAAGAGATAGTTTGCACAAA
>CADCCB010000085.1 GCA_902799905.1 uncultured Prevotellaceae bacterium | reverse complement strand
TCGTATCTATCAGCGCCAGCTTTTCGAAGAGGACAGGGGAGAGGCTGACCTGCTGAAGCGCTTTCACAACTTGCTTCAAACCTATTTTCGTGAGAACCGTCAGCTGATGCAGGGTTTGCCTACCGTCGCTTGGTGCGCTTCCGAACTGGCCTATTCGCCTCGTTATTTTGGCGATATTGTCCACAAGGCAACTGGTGGCACAGCTATTGGCTACATCCACAACTACGTTATCAATCAGGCGAAAAGTCTGTTGATGCAGGGTCACAACATCAGCGAGACCTCCCGCCTGCTTGGTTTCGACTTCCCTCACCATTTCACCCGCCTCTTCAAGCGAATCACGGGTCTTACTCCCAGTGAGTACCGTCAAAGCAGTTAATCTGGGTGGTTCTACTAATAAAAAAGAGGAAATTCTTTTGGTTTTCTCCTCGCTAATTTGTACCTTTGTGGCGAAGTTAAATACATTCATTATAAATATACCATAACTACTATGAATAAAAAGGAGCAATTCGTCATTACGATTAATCGTGAGTTAGGCAGTGGTGGCCGTACCGTTGGTGAGATTTTAGCTCGCAAACTTGGAGTTAACTTTTACGATAAGGCTCTGATTGTGGCTTTGGAGGAAAAGTACAACCTCACAGCCGAGGAGATTGAGAAACTGAAAGGCCGCAAGACCAGATGGTGGGAGGACTTCAAGCGCATTGCCCATGTCGGCATAGGATTCGTCGATAGCAGCTCCTGTCTTGCACAATTTGGTAAGGAGCCTGATGTGCTGACTACCGAAAACGTGTTTAAGGTAGAATCGGAAATTCTGCAAGAGATAGCCGAGGAAGAGTCGTGCGTCATCGCAGGCCGTTGCGGTTTCTTCGTGTTCCGTAACCACCCCAACCATCTGAGCGTCCTCATTCAGGCACCCATGGAGAAGCGTGTGGCACGTGTCGTCGCCAAAAAGAATATCTCTGAAACTGAGGCCCGTGAGATTATCTCAAAGGTGGACACGATGCGCGAGAACTACGTAAAGCGTTTCACTGGCACTACACGCTACGACTCGCGTAACTATGACCTCGTCATCAATGCTGCAGGCAAGTCCGAAGAAAAGATTGCCGACCAAATCTTGGCATATCTCGAGATGTGACGCCAGGGACTTGTGACGCCAGGGACTGGCACCTGTTTCAGTCGATCCCAGCGGCGACGTCAATCCTCCAGCCAAAGACCCCAACTTCAAGTACATTGTCGTGATGAGCGACATCCACGTCATGGCTCCGCAACTGCTGGAGAAAAGAGGTACGGCCTTTGACAATTACCTGAGTCAGGACCCCAAGTTGTTGGAATACAGCGGCGATGTGTTGGAATATCTGGTCGCAGAGACACTAAAGCGTAACCCAGATCTTGTCATCATCCCAGGCGACCTGACAAAAGACGGTGAACTGGTGAGCCACCAGCTGGTGGTGAGTATTCTCAGCAGACTACGCAATGCCGGCATTCCTGTAATAGTAGTGCCTAGAAACCACGACATCGATAATCCGGAAGGCTATTACTTCAACGGCGACAACACACGCCCGGCAGAGCGCACATCGCCAGAGCAGTTTAAGACGCTGTATGCTGACTTCGGCTACAACCAGGCATACGCAAAAGACCCCGCCTCGCTGTCCTTCATGCACAGATAGAGCGATAGCCTGTCTGTCCATTCACCTTCAGACAGTAGAGTAGGAGAGTATTTCCATACTTCCACCTTTATGTCGCCATATTCCTTATTCATTATGGCGGCATTCGAAGAGCGACGTTAATAGTCGGGTATGCCAAGCCTGTAAGTTCCGCTATCTCCGAAGCAGTAAGACCGTCGATTGTTCTTGTTTCAAGGTGATAGAGCATCAGCAACTGGGCTACAGGTGGCATCTTCTCTGGCATTTCCTTGACCGTGTTCTTCATCTCCCTTATTAGCAATTGCCGATTAATATTCAACTGATAGATTTATACTCGCCGGGAGTCATCCCCGTGAGGCGACGGAAGTATTTTGAGAAGAACGAGGGGTTGGCAAAGTGCATCTCCTCAGCTATCTGCGCCGAAGATTTGTCCGTGTGGCGCAGTTCTATTTTGATGCGAGTGATGAGGGCACGGTCTATCCAGTCCTTGGCGGTGGTGCCGCTGGTTTGGCGGATGACGGTGGTCAGGTAGCGCTCGGTGAGGCACATACGCTCGGCATAGTAGCCTATCTGGTGTTGTTCGGCACAATGCTGGGTGACCAGTTGAAGGAAACGGTCGAAGATAGTCTGCTCGCGC
>CADCCB010000084.1 GCA_902799905.1 uncultured Prevotellaceae bacterium | reverse complement strand
CTTGAATTGTGCCACAACGTTTCCCTGCTCTGCAGAACGCGTAAACCAGTTGAACGACTCGCTTAGATTCTTTTCTACACCAATGCCATCTTCGTAGCAAAAACCAAGCATTAACTGACCGTAGCGGTTGTCCTTTTCGGCAGCATCACGTATTAGCGAGTAAGCCTTGGCGTGGTTTTGTTCTACCTTATTGCCCACGATATATTCCGTAGCCAGATCAACCTGTATGTTCAGATTGCCATGCGCCATAGAGTCCTCCATTTCTTTAATTGAAAGTTCCTTTTGGCCGTAGGAGAACTGTGCGAATACGCATGCCAGAAGAAATGCAAATAGTCTGTTCATATTGTTATAGATGTATATTCTAAGTTATATGATTATATCACTTTCTCTATTTCCGAAATTCTTCTAAGATTGATGACATATTTATTGTTTTTTCTTGAATAGCTGGAGGCCGTAGTACCTGACATCTGTAATGACACTGTCTCTGATGCAAATGCCTTCAAGTATTAGCAGTAGAGAGTCGTTGCGATATGTAAGTAATGGTTCAGGATTACGCAGGAGCGATCTGTCCTTACTGACAATCTTTTGAATAGGATATGCGAGTACAGTATCCTTATTCAGTGTGACAGTGACCGTAGTGTCATTATAGTTGCATTGGTAAGCCTTAGAGGGTAGCATAATTGTGTATTCGCCTAACTCAACAGGCTTTCTCCTGCTATATGAGTCGTAATCACTATAATCGCGATCCTTGGCCTTGGCATAGGTGAAGCTATACTCCGAATGCGACCATTTGCCGTATTTCGCCTCAAATTCCTTGTCGCCAATTTCATCGCGTACATACTTGATGACACTGCTTACATCCTTGTATCGCTCGCACAGCAAACTGTCTTGTTTGATACTCCAGGTGTCAAGATCATCGTTCAACTTGCCCGTCTTGGCGTCGGTCAGTTTCAGTTCGCTGATAAGTTCCGTGAGCCGCTGTTTCTGACAGCTTAGGCCGATGCTCTTGGCAGAGATGCCCGGGATATAGGTGAAGAGGATGATGGCCGCTCCGAAGATGAGTGCCATGAGCTGATAGCGACGGGTGCGAGTACGGAACAGCATCAGTACAAAGAGCGTCATCAGCACACCTGCCACCATCAGGTAGAAACGGCTTTCGGTGAAGCTGTAGAGACGGATGCGATAGATGGAGCCGATCCAGTACATGATGAGCGGAGGGATGGCAATCAGCGTGAACCGACTGTAGAACCAGTCGTAATATCGCTGGCTGAGTATCGATTGTGCCACACGACCTATCAAAGCTACCGTGATGAATCCCATGACCATCCAAGCCACGCCGCCCTTGGGCAGGTCCCACTCGAAGGCTATCTTTATGAAATAGGTATAGAGGATGACGGTATAGATGATGACGGCTGGGGAGAGGATGAAATTGAGGATAAGCCTGAGTATCTTGAAAGGCTCGGCCACTTCGTCCTCGTTCTGGCGGACAAGGGTGCAGCACACCTGCGGAGCCAGCACAAAAAATATGAACTGCGCGATATGCTCGTAGAAATGCTTGGGTTCGTCGATGCCGAAGATATAGAAGAATGAGGATGTGATGGTCAAGACAGCCATATAGAGGATGCCGGAAATGAGCAGTCCGAAGAACATCTGTGTGACTACGTGCAGGGCATGGGCTGCAAACGAGCGGTTGTCTAACCGTCTGTTGCCGATGATGAGCAGAATCGCCGCCAGGACATAGGTGAAAGCGAAACCATAAGTCCATAGGAAGGGCTTCAGGTCGAGCATCATCAGCGGCAGGAAGAGGAAAAACGAGGCATAATAAGCCCAACGGTTGACGCGATGGAGCCAGAAGGTCAGTGCCATCAAGGGCACGAAGAACCAAAGAATGTCACCATTGACTGCACTTTCATACTCTGCCGTCTTCTCATTCCATACGTGCGTCTCGCTATCCCATACGGCTATGATGAAGAACACCACTCCCAGGGCCAGTTCAACTGGGAACCGCCGTGGACTCTGCAGCAGCTGCTGATTATCCCTATCACCCCAAATCAATGTCTTTAGAATATTACCGATGGGAAACTCCATCTTCGACTTTCCTAATTTAACATAAGGCGTGACAATCGGCTCTGTAGTCCAGCGTCCTGACATGGGATTAATATACCTGCGCACACCAACGTTAGAACCAAAATGCTCGTTGATGCGGATGTCTGCATAGCCGCCATAAGATGTTGTGCTGAGATATGGTGCCATTGAGGCAGCAAATAGGGGATTCTGATTGTAATAGTAGCCAAAGGCATTCAGCGTAAGTCTCTGGTTGACCTGATAGCTGATATTGCCTCCATAGCCGAAATGGGTGTAAAGGGTATTCTGTGCAGGCATCCAGTATTTGTTGGCCATACCCACCGCTGTAATCTGGAATCGGCCGAAACCCTGATGGAGTGCCAGCTGTCCTGTAGAGGTGGCCATCAGTCCCGGCATCTCATCCTGAAACCCCGTGACGATAACATCGGCACCTTTCCAGAGATGGAACGGAGCAAAGGACTGGTTGGCAAAACTTAGGTTGTATGTCCTGTCATAGTTTGTAAAATTCTGGTTAAGCTTCAGGCCGTCAGCATGTCTCCTGAACATGATGCTTGGGAGCACAGAGTCTGATGTAAGAGAAGATAAGGCCTGTTTCATCGGTATGACAGAATCTGTAACCACATTGGGAAACGATGTGTCGTTCCCTTCTGTCTGTGCCGTCGCTTGTAAGGATGCAGCGGCCAGCAATGCTATGAGCATCTTCTTCATCCGCAATCTCCAATTTGTGGCAAAGATACGAAAAACCGTTCAAATTAAGTGTTTTTATTCGCCAACTTTAACTTTTTGGGCAAATAAAACATAAAAGGATAAGTCTATTTGATTAAAAGATAGTAATTTTGCACACGAAATAACTACATAGTATAAATGAAGGCATTTATTAAGAACTTTCAGTTCATAGTGTTATTACTATTGGTGTGTTTGCCATCCAAGGCAGACGATACCAACAAAGTTACAGTCGGCCTGACCATCGACAGCACAGCTGTTGTGGCTGAGAGCCAGTCTTTTGGACGGCGTATAGAAGGTGTGGTCATCCATTCGGAACTTGACTATATGCTGCTGAAATTCCGCGAGACGACAAAGAGCGGGAAATGGCTGCAATTCAAAGGCGAGATAGGTGCGTATAGCATAAAGGATTCCAAGCTGTTGTGGACTTATCCCTTTGATTACAGGAATTCATCTGCCTATTGTACAAAGGCTGGCGTGGGCGTCGCCAAAGGAAATAAGTTCACGATGCTGGATCCGAATACAGGCAGTGTCAGGTGGCAAGGCAAGTTCACACCCGTGCAGTTTGACGATTCAACCAATATCGTTCTGGGCTATTCCGGCCCAAGATCAAGCAAGTTGAGCGGCTATAACATGACAACGGGGCAGTTGTTATGGACTGCCAGCATGCCACATGACAAGAACTGGGGCTGGAACCATGTCATCCGCGAGGACTCTGTTCACTGGCTTGTTGTTGCAGACGACTTGAATCGCCTGAATATCCAAACAGGCGAAGTCTGTGCGTTTGATGCCAAGACGGGTGTAAGTGATGTCAAGGGGGCTCTCCTGCAGGGACTGGTCATGGCGGGTGCGGCTGTGGCTGGTGCAATGGCAACGGGTTATGCAGCTTATCCAGTGGGAGTCGTAGGCCCGAATGTCATCAATCAACTGCATTCCAATGTCGTTCAGGATGACTCGCTCTATTTCTTTGCCGACCGTGAACAGGTGGTCTGCCTTGATAAAGACATGAAAACAGTCTGGAGTTATGAGTTCCCGTCAAAGACTTCGGCTTTTTCCCGGCTCGTCTGCAATGACAGCACACTCTATATGTTCAATCTGGGATTCGGCCTGAAGAACGGACAGCAACGCACGAAGATGGGGCGCCCGTTCATTGCAGCCTTTGACAAGCGCACTGGAGCCTGTCAGTTTATGAACATGCTGAGCTTGAAGAAGGATATGGTGGAGGATGCAGTGCTGAATCCTGAAGGCGCTTTCATGCTATTTGATGACGGACTTGCCTACAAGCATGAACTTGACGATTCCACAGTGACGGTCTCACCTTGGGATGTGAAGGAACATAGCCAGTTAAGGGCAATTATCACTCAGCCTGTGTATGCCTATTATAATCTCAAGAGCATGTTTGACGTCATTGCCACGGACGGCGTACACTTTCCTGTGATTACAGAAAACGGCGACATATTCATGGTTGACAGGGAACTCAGGATATCCGAGACATTCCCTGCCTATTCACTTTACTGGCCTCTTTGTATGGTTGGCGATTGGATGTGTGTCTATTCTCCCACCAGTCGCAGGCAGGATATTTGGCTGGTATCTCTTCAAGGTATTCCAGAGATACAACTGACCATTCCCATTCGAGGTGTTGGAATAGCAGGTGGCAAACTGTTCTTGAACAATGATGAACGGCTATATTATCTGCCTTTGGATTAGTTTAGACTAAAAGCATGTTGGAATGAAACAGGAAGAAAGCTGGCAAAAGCACTATGATGAAATCATGTTGTTCATGGAGCAGAATCATCGATGTCCTTCAAGACATAGACTGGAAGATCATAGGATGCTTAACTGGATTAAATACAACAAGAAGCAGATCGTTAAAGGTCTGCTTCCTGCTGACAGGCTGGAACGTTTTAATAAACTGCTTGA
>CADCCB010000083.1 GCA_902799905.1 uncultured Prevotellaceae bacterium | reverse complement strand
GAGCGTCCTGAGAACATCCGCACAGGCCAGACCTACTACATCGACCTCGAACTGGGTCAGCCCGAGCAGGCCGTCCTCATCCCTCGTGGAACCTTCTTCCAAACCACCGGCGGACAATGGATTTTTGTTCTTGATAAGAGCGGCCAGAAAGCCTATCGCCGTAACATCCGCATAGGCCGTCAGAATCCGCAGTATTACGAAGTCCTCGAAGGCTTGGAGTCAGGCGAGCGCGTCGTCACCAGCGGCTATGAGGCATTCAAAGATAATGAGGTGTTGGTGCTTAAGTAAGGAGTCAATGATGTTACTACGCGCGAAAAGGGTAAGAACCCGTAGCAAACAGGGAGTGAGAGCCTACCTGACAGGGACGTGACCCGTACCTCTCTCGTTTTGTACACCCGCCCGTATCAATTGGGGCGCCCGCCCTTATATCTTGGAGCGAACGGTCTCATACACTGGAGCGCCCGCTCAAAACCGAATTTTGAACAACAACAATAATGCAATAAGATAAAGGAATTGATATATGAACGTAATTAGAAACATGCTTTACATGGCACGCCGCTTCAAGACGGCAACTGTATTGAACTTTGTCGGGCTGACAGTGGCCTTTGCTGCCTTCTACCTGCTGATGACGCAAGTGGTGTATAACATTTCCTATAATTCGTGTATCCCTGACAATGAGCGTGTGTTCCGATTTGAGACGAAGATGGGATCCGACTCTCCGTGGGGCATCAACTGCAATCGTCCTACAAACGCCATCCTTTCGGAGATGCCACAGGTAGAGGCCATGACTGAACTGGCCAGTTGGGGACAGAAACGTGAGTTTGTTGTTGGCGAGAGTGTGGTCGAACATCCTCGCTCCGGCTCAAATCTGACACCGTTCGGTGCAATATCTGCACATTGTCTTGACGGCAAGCTTAGTTGGGACGACTACGGTGAGCGGAGTGTCATCATACCGGCATCGCTGGCTAAGAAGATTTTCGGTCGGACGGACGTGGCCGGACAGCCAATCTATTCGAAGAGTGACACGCTAACCGTGCAGGGTGTCTATGAGGACTTTCCTGCCAACTGTTCAATGAAGAACGATGTTTATTATGCCACACAAAACGATCTGCAGGACTGGAGTGAATGGAGCTATATTGTCTACGTCAAACTTCGCGAGGGTGTCGATGCAGAGAGCATGCTGAAGGGGTTTGGCAAACAGTTTAAGGAACAGTTGTGGAAACTGCAGTGGGGCGGAGCACTTGCTGCTGGAGAGGTTACTGAAGCTCAGGAGTCGGAGGTGCGTGCCATGTTCGACAGGCAATTTGACAATCAGGGCTATCGACTGACGCCCATACGCGACACATATTTCTCTGGTGTTCATGGCGATGACAAGGGCAATCCCGCCATACTCTTCATCTTGGAGTTATCATGCGTGCTGGTAATCGTTATTGCAGCCATCAACTTCCTGAATTTCGTCTTGGCTGAGAGCCCTATGCGCATCAAGAGTGTAAATACTCGTCGTGTGTTGGGCGAAGGTGTGGCGAGACTGCGATTAGGAATGATTGCCGAGACAGTTCTGACGGCATTGATAGCATACGGCTTAGCATTAGTGGTTTGTGCATTAGTGGCAAAACAGCCTACAGAACTGCTATTAGGCTCGCTGGCCCTTGGCGACCATACTGTCCTTCTGGCTATTACAGCGTTGCTGGCTGTTGCCGTCGGCATTGTGGCGGGTGTCTATCCTGCATTCTTCGCTACGTCGTTTCAGCCTGCCTTAGTGCTGAAAGGCTCTTTCGGTCTCACGCCAAAGGGACGTAAGTTGCGTTCCACTCTTGTTGCACTTCAACTGGGCATAGCCCTGCTTATGGTGACCTATATCAGCATCTTGCTCATGCAGAGCCGCTACATCTATAACAGCGACTACGGCTTCGACAAAGATGAGGTGCTCTATGCCCCGCTCACAAATGAACTACGAGGTAAGAAAGATGCCATCCGTGCCGAGTTGATGCAACAGAGTGGCGTTTCTGATGTCAGTTTCTCGCGCTTTGTGCTGGGTGCACAGGATGGCTATATGGGTTGGGGACGCGCTGACAACGACCACCAAATCACCTTCACCAGTATGCCCGTCGATTGGCACTATCTTCGTACTATGGGCATCAAGGTTATAGAGGGGCGCGACTTCACAGAGCATGATGGCGACTGCTACATCATCAATGAGGCGGCCCGCAAGCAATGGCCCTGGGTGGAGATTGACAAGAAACTATTGGACAAAGATTACCCTGTCATTGGTGTTTGCGAAGATATCCGATATGCATCCACTCGCAAGGACCGGCATCAGGAACCGCTGGCCTTCATTATCTTCGGTGAAAGTTTTTCTGAATGGGGCGACCAGTTGGGTATTGCCAACATCCGTGTGACTGCTGGCAATGACAAGGTCGCTACTCGCAAACAGATTAGCGATGTACTTACACGGATGGGCAGTGGAGAACAGGTGGAAACAAAGTTCCTCGACCAGAAACTCGAAGACCTCTATCAGGATGAGTTCCGTTTCATCCGTCAGGTGGGCTGGTTCTCAGGTGTATGCCTCGTCATCACCCTCATCGGTGTGTTCTGTATGACGATGTTCGAGACGGAATACCGTCGCAAGGAGATTGGCATCCGCAAGGTAATGGGATCTTCGACGCAGGAAATCCTCATGATGTTCTGCCGCCACTACGCCCTGCTGCTCGCTGTCAGCTTCATCATTGCAGCTCCGATAGCTTACTACATAGGACGTCAGTGGCTTCAGTCGTTTGCCGAGCGCACGCCCATCTACTGGTGGCTCTTCCCCCTGGCCCTTCTGACAGTTGGCGTCATTACCCTCACCACCGTCATTATCCAGAGTTGGCGCAC
>CADCCB010000082.1 GCA_902799905.1 uncultured Prevotellaceae bacterium | reverse complement strand
CATCACCTGATCGTATATGCCGTTGCGCTTAATGCTGCCGCCGCCATAGCAGAGCATCACTTTCTTGCCATAATTTTTCAGTTCTTCACTCAGTTTGCTCAAAGAATCCTCACCAAAGTGCAACTTCGTAGGATTGTGAAATGTAAAATTGCCTAACATGTTTTTTGTTGTTTTAAAGTTTCTGGGTGCAAAGGTACGCACATTATATTATATAGGTGTTACACAAATTGGCTGATTATTTACCAATTTCGCAGAAAGTGATTAAAAATCGCAAAAAAATATACCATTATTAGACTATTTCGCGCATCTTGTAGAAGTAATAGCAGACTTGACTTGTGTCATATTACTACGTGAGACAGGGAGGGATTCGTGGCATTGTCTGATGAGCAACTGGGTGGAGCCGGAATGTGAGACAATCTGCTCGACCTGACCAAGGTTGACCAGGAATGCGCGATGGCAGCGAACAATCATCGGATAGTCCTGTAGCGTTTCTTCCATCTGTTTCATCGTGGCGCGAAGCATATCAGAACGCGCTTGCCCGTCGCACAGATGACAAACCTTCACGTAGTTGCCCACAGCCTCAATATATAATAGGTGCGAAATCTGGAGCGTCACCGAATCGTTGGTCGTACCAGTGAGGGTAATCTCCTGCTGAAGGGGCTTTTCGCTTGACTGTTCCATTTCGTTCGAAGATGTATGCTCAGGGCCTTGCATCTTCTTCAGCTCCTCGTTTAGAAGTTTCGTCTCCTCCAGTTCCATCGCCAGATACTTGCTTCGGAACTTAAAACGCCAGTATAGACCGATGGCGAAGGAGAGGAAAGCAATGATTGCTAGCGTCTCCAGATAGTTGCTTATCGACAGCCGATTGCTCTCAACCAGACTGCTCATTACAAAATGGCGATACAGACAGATAAGTAGGGCGACCAGAGGCGTATTGATGAGCTGGAAACGCAGATTGCGGCTGATGATATAGTTGATGCCGCGTTCGTAGGAGCGAGGCATTCGCACCGCGTATCGCAGGATGACCTCTGTGATGAAACAGCTGGACAATCCTAACACGAAAAGACTCAGCAGATGCAGACAGGCCTGCCATTGCCCAGCTTCGAGTCCGAAGGGTTTGAAGATGGCAATCGCCAGTATCATGAAAGCGGTACTGATAGTCCTCGTCGTTATCGTTTCTACATGTCCCTGTTTCATATTTGTCGCAAAGGTTGGTAAAAGAAGTAATAGAATTACAGAATTATTGCCTTCGGGAAGTGCTCCAGTATGCGGTTTTTCACCTCGTCGGTCATCTTTCCTTCGATGCGAAGTCTGTCGATGGTCAGGCGGTAGAACCAATCTGGCAGCCCAACTTCGTCGGTGAAGACGAGCGTCAGACGCTTGATGTGCTCCAGACGGGAGAGAATCTCGGGCACCTCCCTTACACGGAGTTCGATACCCCAGTCCTCGTCCTTCTTCTTCATGTCGTTCAGCACGTCGTCGTCGCTTTCCGTCTGCCGCACCAGCCAGCCTATTTTCGGCGTGAGCGTGTTGGTGACGGTATCCTCTTCGGCACCGATGAATCCTGCCCAGAGTTCCATAGGTGTCTCGCTCTTGACGGTTCCCTGCGCCGGGTCGATAATGCGGTACTTGAAGCCTACGCGCACACGCTCCGACGGCATTTCTTCTGTATGGGCTATGCGGTCGAGCGTCCGTCCGTTCTCGTCGGGGAAGAGTTTCAGTAGCCAGCCGTCGAGTTCAGTAGGTTTGTCAGAGCTGCATCCTCCCCCCTGCATCGCGTCTGGACGATACTGCTTCACCATGCTCTTCCAGAACAATTGGTTTGGCTTACCCTCTGCGGCAACAACGAACTGCCTTAGGATATAATCCAGGCTCTTCGTCCACTGTTCGAGTCCGTATGCACTCAGCCGCCTGGTCTTGTCCATCACCTTTCGCCAGTCGTCAGGCGTTCCCTTCAGCGTGATGCTGGGGATGCCGCACGAAAGGTAGTAAACGATGTATTCGAAATAAGACTTCACGCTCTCCATCAGCGTAATCTGCGAGGCGACGCGCTCCACTTGGCTGGTCGTCGAGAAGTCGGCGGTGACGGTCTCGGCGATGTCGCCCTTGGTGTAGCGACCTATCTGTGAGGCAAAATCGTCTATCAGCTTAGGCCAGTCGGCATCGCCTGAGAGCAAATCCTTCTGCGTCTCGATGGCCAAGTCCATCTTTCCCGCGTGGCTGACCAGCTGCGGGCGCAGTGCCTCGGCATGGGCGTTGACGTAGCGGGCAAAGCCCTGGCTGATGAGCAGCCAAATCATGTCGGGCGACAGCGTTATCGACTTGTGGTTGGCGTATGCCTGCACGATGCACTGGTAGAAGGCATCCTTGCCCATGCTTTTCATACACTGGGCATCGGCAAAGCTGGTGGCTACGATACGGTAAGCCTCTTTGGGAATATTTTCTCCGTACAGTATGGAGTTTGCCAGCCTCTTGCCATCAAAAAGATATTTATTCGACTTCTCTATCGGCGCGAGATTCTCGTCGACCACGAACGTAATGCTGCCCTGCGTCTGGGCAACTGCTACGGTTGGCAGTAATATGATCGCTGCCGCCATCAGCAAGTTCCTTATATTATTCATTATCATATCGTCTGTTGCTTAGGTGATTTATACGCCGCAAAGTTACGAATAATTCCACAGAATGTTAGCAATCGGAGGGAATAATTGCAAAGTTTAACGCTACTGCGCTACCATACGTCACATTTCCATGCCGTTTATCCCAGAAATTTGGAGGGTTAAGCAGCACGCCGTAACTTTGCAGTGCAATTTTGCCAGAATCGTTTTAAAGAAATATGATTATGAAATCAAGAACAGTTATCGGCGTTCTTTTTGTTGTAGCCAGCCTGTTGAAGCTCGCTACGTTGTGCCCGTGGGTCATGTATTTCTGCATCTTCATATTATTATGCGTGGGCATACATCTGATTATCGACAGCTATCGTCAAGACCCGGACCAGTGGCTACAGCGCCCGCTGCCCATCGGTGAGGACGGCAAGCGTATCCGCTGTTCGGTTCACTATGGTGGCGACGAGTACGTCTATCATGGCGAGACCTTTCATGGTGCCCGTCTCGACGCTTTCTTTGGCGGCATCCGACTGGATCTGCGTGAGGCCGTGATTACTGAGGACGAGGAGATCGACATCCACACCTTTTGTGGTGGTATCGAACTCTTCGTGCCCACGACGGTCAATGTGGAGGTAAAAAGCCGCAGCTTCATCGGTGGTGTGGGTAATCATGCCACACATACCGCCAACCCGAAGGCCCCAACCATCCACATCATTGCCAGCAATTTCCTCGGCGGCGTGGATATCAAGAATTAACCATTCGTCACAGAAACATGCGGTTTATCCCAGAAATGATAAGAATTGCAACCTTACCGAGCCTTTCTGCCGTCAAAAGGACAAATGATTTAAAAAAGACAAATGATATGAAAAATGTAAGTTTAAGATTCGCAGCGCTGATGGCTGCAATGATGATGACGACGATGACGTCCGCACAACAGAATGATAGTCTGTCAACAGACACGACGATGTGGTTCAACCAGACTCATGAATTGAGTGGTGTGGTTGTAAAGGGACGCCTACCTAAGACTCATGTGAAGGGCGACGCCATGCGCACCACCGTCGCTGGTACGATACTGGAGAAAGCCGGAACCGTGAGCGATGCACTCTCGAAGATTCCGTCGCTTGAGGCTGAGCGCGATGGTGGCGTGAAGGTGCTGGGTCGAGGCGATGCCGAGGTTTACATCAATGGCCGAAGGGTGCAGGACATGAAGGAACTCTCGCGTCTGCGCTCCGACCAGATTCAGCACGTCGATGTGTTGCAGAACCCTGGTGCCCGCTATGCCGCCTCGGTGAAGGCCGTCGTGCGCATCACGCTGAAAAAGGCACAGGGCGAGGGCCTGAGTTTTGAGGATAACCTCGGTGTCGTTTATCAGTATGGGCACACACTGACGAACAATCTGAATGTGAACTACCGAACTGGCGGTCTCGACATTACCGCTTCGCTGTGGGCTGGGCGCTACGGTCACTATAAGTCGTTGCAGGAGCATGAACTGACATATTTTGTCGGTCCAGATTACATCGAGAGCAACAGTTCGCAAGAGTCGAAGGGCATCTGGAAGGGTTGGTCGCCTCAATTGCAGGTGAACTACATGGTGAATGAAAACCATAGTTTTGGTGCATTCTACAAATACGACCGTCATCCGAGTAGTGACTACAATGGT
>CADCCB010000081.1 GCA_902799905.1 uncultured Prevotellaceae bacterium | reverse complement strand
CGAAGCCCTCTTCCTCTCTGACAAGATGGCTTACGAGCTCAACCTCACCGCTGCACAGTATGAGGCAGTCTATGAGATCAATCTCGACTACCTGATGAGCCTGAACGGTCATGGTGATGTCTTCGGCATCTGGTGGGATCGCCGTAACGCTGACCTCCGCTATGTCCTGAACAGTTGGCAGTACGACAAGTATGTGGCACTCTCCCACTTCTATCGTCCTGTGGCTTGGAAGGCCGGTAGCTGGACATTCGCAGTGTACTCTCACTACAACAGAGGGCATTTCTACAATGACCGTCCAACGGTGTTCGTGACCTACAAGGGTGGAAACAACCATCGTGATGTCCGCTTCTATGCAGACCGCAAGGTGACAAAGCCCGCTGTACATCATGCACCAGCACCTGCTCCGCATCACCCAAAGGCTTCAGTGAAAGTTGACAAGCGTCACGGTATTACAAACCACACCTTGGCAAACAACACACCACGCCATGGTCACAACCGCTCGACCTCTGGTCGCTTGCTACCATAGGGACGCAAGAATGCAGGTCATTTCGGACGCAGATAAGGATTCCGTTTGCCTCTATATATGCCTTCAAAAAGGACACGGGGAATTCTCAGAAATGGGAGTTCTTGCGTCCTTTTAGTAGCAAGCGACAAGTCGATTACCCTTTTTACACGTATAACACGAACTTTGTTCCTTTCGAGCCTACACCGTCATAGTCAGCCGTAACTGGGAACTGGTTGATAAGCTTGTCAACCTCTTCCTCCTGCAAATACGTAGTCAACTCCAGTTCAATGGCCATCCGTCGTTCATTATAGCTTAGATTCCAGATACATTCTTGCGTCCCTTCGGTAGCAAGCGGCAAAGCCGAGCGCACCCAGAACGGCATTGACCACCGTCCTGATTTCGTCCTGAGTGCGCCAGATGGTGTCAAAGTCAGTCATAAGTTCTTTATAACCTTACATGGGTTTCCTACGGCAACGGTATTTGACGGAATATCATTAACCACGATGGAGCCGGCCCCAATGGTTACATTATCACCGATGGTTACTCCTGGAAGAATGGTCACGCTCCCTCCAATCCATACATTATGACCGATAGAAACAGGTTTTGCCCATTCCTGACGGGAGTTGCGCTCCACAGGATCAGTACTGTGACAGGCGGTGTATATGCTGACATTGGGGCCGATAAAACAGTCATCGCCAATGGTGACACGGGCTTCATCGAGGACAGTGAAGTTGAAGTTGGCAAAGAACCGTTTGCCGATGCTTATCTGTTTGCCATAGTCGCAGCGAAACGGCTGGTTAATGAGAAAGTCATCATCTGCCACATAACCGAGCAAGTCCTTCAGGATTTCCTTCATCCGCTGGATTTCAGACGGACGCAGGGAATTGTATTCATAAAGAACTTCTCTTGTCGCCATCAGCTCTTCTATCAGTTCTGGGTCAACGGCAGAATAGACCTCACCCGCCAGCATCTTCTCTTTCTCTGTCATACGCTTAATCATTATATTTTATTCACCTCAGTGCACTGATATGTTTTTGCCTTGCTATCGAGGGCTGATAGGCGGTCAAGTGCAGCTTGCAATGTCTCATCGCGCTTAGCGAAATGGAAACGGACAAGATGATGCACATCCTCTTTGAAGAAGCAACTGCCAGGAACAGCTCCCACCCCGACATGCTCAGCAAGCCACTCGCAGAAATGCAGGTCATCCTTCACACCATACTTTGAGACATCAAGCATCACATAAAAACTCCAATCCGAACTGACGAAGCCCGTCACAAAACAGATGCTTCATGTGAGTATAATGTGCCTGCAAGCCCTCGTAATAGGAATCTGGGAAACATAGTCCAACTGTGGCAGCCTCCATCAATGGAGCCGCCGCACCAACTGTCAGGAAGTCATGCACCTTCTTCACCCGGTCGATGATGCGTTCCGGGGCAATGACATAGCCAAGTCGCCAACCTGTGATGCTGTAGGTCTTGGAAAGCGAGCTGCATGAGATGGTGCGCTCCCACATGCCTGGAAGTGAGGAGATATAGACGTGCTTGCGCGGCGCATAGACGATGTGCTCATAGACCTCATCGGTTATCACATAGCCATCATACCTTATTATAATATCTGCTATCGTCTGGAGTTCTTCGCGTGAAAAAACCTTACCGCAGGGGTTAGACGGATTGCAGAGCACCAATGCCTTGGCACCCTGCCTGAAGGCATCCTCTATCAGGTTGGCATCGAAAGAGAAGGCTGCGATTGAGCGAGAAGAGACCGAAGCTTGCTTCGAGTCTTCCGAGCGTGAGCAGGCTCGGCTATAAGCCATCGTAGGCGGCACGAGCGGGATGTATATCGGCTCAGCACCGCTCAGAATAGTGTCTGCCGTATAGTTCTCGTAGAACGGCGAGAAGATGGCCACTTTGTCGCCAGGATTCACGACGGTCATCATCGCCGCCATCATGGCTTCCGTAGAACCGCAGGTCACAACGATGTTCTTATCGGGGTCAATGTCCAGACCAGTGAAGTGACACTGTTTCTTAGCCAATGCCTCACGGAAGTTCTGCGCTCCCCATGTAATTGCATACTGGTGGGGGCCACGAGAGGCAATCTCTGCCAGACGATCTGTTATCTCCTTTGGAGGGTCGAAGTCTGGGAATCCCTGTGAGAGATTGATGGCTCCGTACTTGTTTGATATCCGGGTCATCCTACGGATAACGGAATCGGTAAATCCTGCTGTTCTTGATAGCCCACTGCAGCATCATACTCGCCTTTGGCTATCATCTTGTAGAGGCGTTTCTTGCCTAACAGATAATAAAGTACAGGCATGATTAGTGCCATCGTCTTCTTGGGCTTTAATGCCTGTTTCGTGTAGACATGGAAGACGCTGGCATGTCTGCCTTCTTCTCTTGCAAGTTGAAGGAAGGCCTCTCGTTCTTTATCTGTCTTTACCACTTTAGCCAGTCTCTGGTACATCAGCACGGCATTTAATTCGCCTTGCTGACTACGCAATAATTCTTTGTTCTGTTCTTGTGTCATAGTTGTTCTTATATCTGTATCATATATTTTCTGGGTTATATTTGAGCGCATCAGACGGCCAGCCCGTTACGTTCCTTCCTGTGTCAAGCAAGCGGATTTCACGAAGGTCATCATCAGACAGCGTGAAGTCGAAGAGGTCGATGTTCTCCACCATTCTCTCCTTGTGGGTTGTCTTGGGGATGATGACAATGCCGTTCTGAATCAGGAACTTCAAGGCAATCTGGGCAGATGTCTTGCCGTATTTCTCGCCGATACTCAGCAAAGACTTATTCTTGAAAATGCTGTTCCTTCCCTCTGCCAACGGACTCCATGCTTCAAGAGCTGTTCCGTATGGTTTTAGGTATTCCATCATCTTCCGCTGCTGATAGAGCACATGGGTCTCGCACTGGTTCACGACAGGCATCACCTTTGCATCATCCACAATCTTCGGAAAGGTGTTGGGATAGAAGTTTGATATGCCAATGGCCTTGAACATACCTTGTTCATAGAGTTCTTCGAGCGTGTGCCACATGACAGTTGGATTGCCCACAGGCCAGTGAATCAGCATCAAATCCACATAGTCAAGTCCAAGTTGCTTCATGGAATGATCAACAGAACGTAGCGTATCTTCCCTTGAATAGCACGAATCGCATATCTTTGTTGTAATTAACAGTTCTTCACGAGGAACACCACATGCCCGAACAGCATCCCCCACACTTTTCTCGTTGTAGTACATAGCAGCCGTGTCGATGCTTCTATAGCCTACCGATATGGCATTTTCAACAACTCGCTGGGTTTCTCTCTCAGAGATATTATAGACACCCAGACCAACCATCGGCATCCGCAGGCCATTATTCAAAACCTTGTATTCCATAACGCTTTCCTTATTAATATGTTGATGCCTTGGATTCCACAAACTGCCAACGGCCATCGTTCTTAGCCAGTTTGGACTTCATCTGTAGCCTCCATGTATGACGACCACCACCATATACAGCAGCATTGACCCTGCTACGACCTGTCATTTCCGCTGTCGTTCCATTCACAGTGATGCTAATCTCGTCATCCTCTACGGAATAGTAGTTCAGCGTACCATTCTCTATCTCATGCAGATACTGTTTCTTGGGTTGTTTGGTTCCTGTCATGTGAATCAGAACCGAACCTTCTGCAAGTATCGTGTTGAGAGTTGCAATGTCCTTGGCTATCATTGCTTGGTACATCTGCTTGTAAAGTTGTTCTATTTGTTTCTTGTCATCCATATCATTGTTTTTGTTTTGTAAATACTTGTGCTCTATCAATGGTTTTAACTCTCGTTCGAAGATACCACGTTCTACTATCCTATAGTGTGGATGGTATGCCTCACGATACTCTGGAGAATGGCTGATGGCATATCTGCCGACTGACAGGATGCTGTCAATGAAAGCTTTGTCCTGCTGATAATAAGGGAGTTCAAGTTGCATCTTGTCAATTGTGCCAATAATCACGTGCCATCGGTCTCTCCAAGAATCTACAGTAGGACGCTTCTTGCTGTTTGCACTACGAATAAAGGCATCCAATAGCAAATCCTCTGATATAACAGACTCCTTGATCGTCCTGATACTGACACGATAATAATTGCTGTCTATGCCGCAAGGCTCATAGTTCCAGGGCATCAGGTCATCAAGCGTTGTCGTGCTTAGTTCCTCATTGAGATATGCCTTTACTCTTTGTCTGTCCGACACAAGATGCTCTGCCCCCATGTAGTCCTGAAAGCACGACTTATACAGGTCGAGCAAACGTAACTGAGGATAAGTCTGTAGTTGCTTGTTGACGAAGCCCTTAACGCCCTGTGCCTGAATTACTATTGAACATAGGAGGCTGATGGTAATGAGTGCTATCTTTTTCATATCCCTTCTATTTTCAGCGTAGTTTTATAATGTCACTCCAACGGGTGGTCGGATTCTTACTTCTAAAATCGTGCTTGATGGCATTGGCAAAGACTTCTGCCTTTCCCTTACCATTTTTCTGAGTATATTGCTGGGCACCGATAACGATGGTCTCTGAGCCATGCATGCGATTGATGCGATCTATCACTTCATCGAGTCGGCGCATCTTCTGAATCTGCTCGGCATTCAGGTCGAATAAGTCTTGTTGAATGGGGCTGTCTGGAGAAATACCCATCACAATGACACCCGCTTTCTTATACTGGTAGCCCTGAATGAAAATACGGTCAAGCACATCGTGAGCCGCCTGAACAATGGGAATAGTCGAACTGGTTGGGGTGACAAGCCGTGTCTCTTGAAAGTTCCAGTATTGTGCCAGGTCTTCACGGAAGGCATTGGTATTTACGAATACGCCAACGGTGGTAGCAACCGTCTGCTGCATTCGTAGTTTCTCGGCACACCGGGCAGCATAGTTGGCAATGTGAGTGCGCAGGGTGTCCTTGTCGCTAATCATGCCATTGAATGAGCGGCTGGTGCAGATAGATTTCTTCTTAGCCAGTTCCTCATTCGGTACGGCATCCTCGCCGTTCAGTTCCTGCCACGTACGCACGATGTTGATGTTGTTGAATGTCTGCCGTACCCAGTCCTTATGATGGTTGGCAAAGTCGAGAGCCGTCTTGCAACCTAATGACTGAAGTTTGGCAGCATAGCGTCTGCCGATGCCCCAGACATCCTCGATGGGACACCATTCGAGAGCCTTCTCCCGTTTGTAGTCCGTATCAATCATGCAGCAATGCTTATAGGCTGCATATTTTTTTGCCAGTTTCGAGGCAATCTTTGCCAATGTCTTG
>CADCCB010000080.1 GCA_902799905.1 uncultured Prevotellaceae bacterium | reverse complement strand
TGTATATCTCGACAAGAAGATCCTGAAGGTAGATCCGTTCCAGGTACTCGACCAGAAGGGTGTCGGCCGTCTCATCAAGTTCGCTGTGAAGGAAGGTCGTGAGGTACGTCCTGACCTCCGTTGCGGTATCTGTGGTGAGCATGGTGGTGAGCCCAGCTCAGTTAAGTTCTGCGCTAAGATTGGCATGAACTACGCTAGCTGCTCTCCATTCCGCGTGCCCATCGCCCGCCTCGCCGCCGCCCAGGCTGCTGTTGAGGAGTAAACAGAAATACTCTGAATATAAAGCGAGCGCAGTTCCCTTTCGGAGCTGCGCTCAATATTTTTATCAATATGTCATTTGTCGCTATTGTGACTATTCCCCTGTCAACCCTTTGTAGCTCTTAGCAGCGGCTTGGAGTGCTTCCTCGGTAGTGTAGCGCTCGTAGTAGGTGCAGCGGGTGACAATGCGCTGGGACGATACATGATTGTCCTGAATGCGGACGAGGGCAAAGCCGAACATGGGGTCGGCAAATTGGTCGCCTACGAGGGCGAGGCTGCCGTACTTGCTGATATAAGGCGAAAGGAGGGTAGAGGGGACATTGATGAGACGGACAATGCCGAAGTGGAGAATCTCGATGTCTTGGTCGGGCATGATGGGGATGACGGAAATATGTACTTGTGCGTACTCTTCTCCGTTTTGCCAGTGCATGACCTCCTGTCGTAGAACGTATAGCAGATACTCGCCCTTACAGATGTCCTTGGGCGTAAGGTCGGTCAGCAATGCAGGTTGATTGTCCACCTCACCAAGTTGATACTCGATGGGGTGCGCTGGTCCGCTACTTACGGCCATTCTGGGCAGGAGTAGCGAGATATTGTTACTTAGCTGATTTTTGGTGAGATAGACCGTAGGCGAGAGTGTATTGACCGACATGAAGCGGCGGTAGGCGTCCACGCCACCCTCAAAGTAGGTGTGGCGTGTGGCCTTGAGCTTGCGCCACAGAACATTGTTGTGAGCAATCTGCTCGCGCAAAGCCAGTTGCTTGCGCGAGAGTCTCCGTGGCTGACGGATATGTGTTGGGCGCATGAATGTCTTCCCGCCTCGCTTGTAGATGGTCATGTCGTCCAAGTGACCTTCCACGTTCTTTAATATACCTCCTGTTACTTCTGCCATAATCGTTGTTTTGTCGTTCTATGTTGTTTCTTTTGACCTTTATCGTTGTACCGTCGTGGGTAGTATGGTGGTCTGTCGTGGGTAGCATGGGGTCCGTTATAGGTAGTATGTAGCTCCTATGTAGCTCCCACTAAGTTTCGGTTGAGTTTCGGTGTGCGTATTACTGAGTTTCGGTGTGACGCGTATGTAGCGTGCATGATCGCTGAAGCCATCTGTGGAAAGTTCACAGAGTGTCATGCGATGCCTAAGAGTTCAATTTCAAAAATAAGAGTCGAGCCACCAGGGATGCCTGGCTGCAAGAATTTGCCATATCCCATCTCTGCTGGGATATAGAGTTCCCACTTGTCGCCGATGTGCATCTGCTGGATGGCAATGATCCAGCCCTCGATGAGGTCACACAAGCGGCAAGCCAAAGGCACACCGCCACGGCTGCTGTCGAACTGCTTGCCGTCAATCGTCTTGCCTGTATAGTGGGCAGTGATGATACTACGAACCGTTGGCTTCGCACTCTCTTGATTCTTGCGTCCCTCTGGTAGCAAGCGAGCAGAGCTCGAGCGGCCCTCGCTCAGCACCTTGTAATAGATGCCTTTGGGCAGAGCCTTTATGCCTTCCTCTTTGGCTTTCGCCTCCAGCCAATCCTTGTTGGCCTGTATGTATTCTCTTTTTGCCATGTTATTTGTAGATATCCTCAATCTCCTTGCGTTTCTTTTCTTTCAGTTCATCAGCTGCATAACCGATGGGTATCAGCACAGCAGGTTCTTCGGTGTCGCCAATGCCAAAGAGTTGCTTGCACTTCTCGGCATCGAAGTTACAAACCCAGCAGGTGGCGAGGTCTTGTTCCGTAGCTGCCAGACACAGATGTTCCACGGCAATGGCAATATCAATGTCGCCATGATGCTTGCCGTCCGAGCGCACCCACTCCTCGTCGTGCAGGATGCTACAGATGATGTACATCGGAGCCGTCGCGAACCACTCGCGGTTGTAGCACTCCTGCAGCTTCGCTTTGTCGGCCTCGTTCTTGACCACGCGGAACATCCACGGCTGCTTGTTGACCGCAGACGGGGCAAAGCGGACGCACTCCATCACGTAGTCCAGCTTCTCCTGTTCCACACTCTTCTCCAGATAGCTTCTGCAGCTATATCTCTGCTTGACTAAATCTAATAATTTCATATCTTCAATCGATTGTTTTATACTTTATGTTAAAATCATGATGAGAACACTAACGATAGTTACTGCGGTAGTGAAAATGCGGAATTCACGCTCTGGCAGGAATTTAACCAGACGGATGCCTAGGAAAGCTCCCACCAAAACGAACGGTATGGCACAGGCATCAATGGCCAATGTGGTGAGATTGATGTTGTGCCAGGCAGGCACCCATTAGGTGTTTGAACTCTGTGGCAGGTATCAGGTGGTCCACCCAAATGGCAAGAAAAAATCCTGCGATGGCCGTAGGCAGCAGACGGATGATGTATCGCCATTCAGCCTTTCTGCGGTAGTAGCTGACTCCGATGAGGTCTGCAAAGCACAGAACAGGCAGCATGAGTCCTGTGGAATGCTTGGCTCCAAAGGTCATGGCAAGGAGCGGTACCGTCAGGATGGTCAGGCCCTGAACACCCGTCTTTGACATACCCACAAAGAGAGCCATCACGAACAGAATTGTCCATGACCATGTGCTCTGCATGTATGGGGTAAAATCTATCATTCGTTTTATTTAAATTCCCAGAATCCAGTACCAGTCTCAGGGTCAAACTTTCTGCCGATAGCACCGCCGATAGTTGGACGCAGTTCAATTTCGGCAGTATATAGAACAGTTGTGGCTTTCAGATGTCCTCTCCATGCTGACCGTCCTGGTACCCTCCCACGATATTATCAACATCGCGGGTCCCTCCCTTGAAAGAGAACAAGGCATGAGTATGATGGAAGAGTTTTCCGTCATCGTCTCTTACGACATTGCCGTTGAGTGATACCAGTTCCAACATCCCCTCTAACCGTTCAGTCTCAAAACTGCCAGTCATTCCCGAACTTTGTTCGCCTACCCGTAGCCTTTCAGGGATGAACACCTGCAGCTCTGCACTCTGACAGCCGCCGATTCCAGAGAAAACGGCAGACGGTATGGATTCCTTTTCGCAGATTTCGAGGAGGTTACTGACAATCTCGTCACCTCGATCCATACGGATATAGTAGTTATCGCCTATCTTTCTGTATTCCATCTTAATAATTTGTAAAGTTGGATGCAAAGATACGAATAATAAAGGGAAAATGAGTACCTTTGCCCTCTGATTTAATAAGAATTGTGATATGGACTACCTGCCGAAAGATCCTGCCATACTGGTTTCGAGCGTTAACATGCTTCTGAGAGACGAAGAGTTTGACACTCTGGAATCGTTGTGCTATAACTTCGGCACAGAGCCGAAAGAGATAAAGAATTACCTGTTCGGTTACGGATTCGTGTACAGCGAGAAGCAGAAGCAGTTCCGCCCGATAGGATATGACTCAGTAATAAGATGATAACAAAAGATAGTATCGAGACCGCCTACAGTTTCCTGCATCAGAAGCAACGCATCTATATTCATTCTACGCTTGACTGGCAGAAGGATGACATAGAGTTGGCCATTTCTGACTATGCCAATGACATGAGCCAGGAACTGTATGATGCCATCAGTGGCGGCAGGGCTGATTTTCTCCTTGACCACAAACGGTTTCAGGAGGACATTACCAAGGCCGTCGAGATACTTGAAAAGATGCTATAGCGATTATGGAGAATTTTGAAGAGCCGCTCGGCGACGAAAGGAGACGCTTGCTAGAGCAAGAATTGAGAAAAGACCTGCATCAGTTTCTGCTGAGCATGAAGGAGGTGGA
>CADCCB010000079.1 GCA_902799905.1 uncultured Prevotellaceae bacterium | reverse complement strand
TTATAAACACCTATAATGCTGAGCGTGATCTGGAGCAGGTGCTGGAGGCGGTGAAGGACTTCGACGAGGTGTTGATCTGTGACATGGAGAGCACTGACAGTACCCTCGACATTGCTAAAAAGTATGGCTGTAGGATCGTGACCTTCGAGCGTAAAGCCAACAATATCGTGGAGCCTGCACGGGAGTTTGCCATCCATGAGGCTCGTTACGACTGGGTGCTGGTAGTGGATGCCGATGAGGTTGTGACGCCTGAGCTAAAGGCTTTCCTTTATAGTCACATTGCTAAGCAAGGGTGTGCCGATGGCCTCTATATCCCTCGAAAGAATTATTTTATGGGGCATTTCATGCGCAGTCTTTATCCTGATCATATCCTCCGTTTCTTCCGTAAGGACATCACTCATTGGCCTCCTGTGATCCATTGTTCGCCTGTGGTGGATGGAAAGGTGGATAAGATTCCTGCGAACCGTATGGAGTTGGCTTTTGAGCATTTGGCGAATGATACTGTGGCCGATATCGTAAGGAAGGCGAATATCTATTCTGAGAATGAGGTGCCTCGCAGACGGAAAAAAAACTATGGGGTTCTGGCACTGTTGTGCCGTCCATTCTATCGTTGCTTTAAATCATATGTGTTGAAACAGGGCTTCCGTGACGGAATCCCAGGACTTATTCATGCCATGCTGGAGGGCTATTATCAGTTTGTGGTAGTAGCCAAGCTGTTGGAGGAACGCCTGCAGGCGAGGTGAAGATCAGTTCACCAGCCCAATTGTACGCAATATCTTACGCAGCCATGTGTTGGTATGTTCACGTCCTTTATAGTGGCGTAACCAACTGCGCCCCAAAACATCTTCTTTCCGACGGAGAATGATTTTAGCGTTGCGTGGCTCTTTCCAGTTGGCGGGTTTACCCATCTCGCGGGTCATGACCTTGACGCGCTTGTCTGAAAGGAATTTATTAATGACCGACTCGTCATGCCAAATGGGCATGATGCCGTTACGGAGATCTGTATCTACAATGGTGTTGCAGGATTCAAGAAGGGTAAGGTAGGGTTGTACCTTGCCACCATTAAGGGCACCGGAATAGTAATATTTTGTACTTCCAAGGGGGACACAGGCAGCTGACTCAGGGCGACGCTCATGTGACATCTTTTCTGGATCAGTCTCGATACAGAGGGCTGAGAAGTCTTCATCCACAGGCAGGATGTCTTGGGCAGTAACAGGGGTGACTATCTGTGCGTTGGCATTGAAGAAGAACAGGTAGTCGTTGGCACTGAGGCGATCCTTAATACGGCAGAACATCTTGAAACGCAGCAGGGAATTGCAGGGCCATCCCATGTCATCCTGATGGAACACCTCCACATGGTCGCTGGGTGTGATGGTTGTCTGATCCGTGAATACGTAATAATGCTTCTCGGCTTCTGGCACCAGGTTGGTCTCACAGCTATTGTAAAACTCAGGCCAGAAGCAGGCGTAACGGCCGATACCAATGTATAATATACCAATCTTTGTCATTTCACATTTGTTTTATAGTTTGCTCAGAATGCGTTTCCGCTCAGTCTCATCAGGGAAATACTCGATAAATTGCTCACGCGTACGCTTCCAGCGGTTGTGGCTCCATAGCCAAAATTCCGGGTGGCGTATGATAGAGGTTTCAAGCAGACGGTAATATTGCTCTGTGATAGCGAACTTGGGCAGTTCCTTCGTGTTGTCGCATATCTTCACGACCTTCACGACATAGTAACCGCGGCGGGGACGTTCAATATCGAAGTAATAGACAGAAGTATTGAGGATGCGGGCAATGCGCTCAGCACCTGTGTAGGTAGGCGTGTCATGATTGAGGAACCAGGGCCAATAATGCATGCTGCTGAAACCAGGTACCTGATCGGAAATGTAGCCTGTGACAGAATAGCGTCCTTCTTTCTGCCAGTCGGCGAGTACCTTAAAGGCTTCTTTCATTTCGATGGAATGTGCCTTGAAACGTTCGCGGGAATAGAGAAACAGACGGTCGAAGAGCTTGCTTTCCAGTGGGTGGTAGAGCTGAGCCGCTGTACCCTCAGTAATATGAAGCCCTAAGGAACAGACCCACTCCCAGTTGCAATAGTGTCCCAAATAGACGGTGATACTGCGTTGCTTTTTTAAATCGTTGTTAATTTGTTCAATGCCCTCAAAGCGCATACGGCGCTTAATCTGTTTCTCCGACATGGAGAACATTTTCACGGTCTCTACCATATAATCGCAGAACCAATGATAAAAACGATGTTCAATGTCGCGCAATTCTTCTTCAGACTTGTTTGGGAAGGAAGATGAAAGATTCTTGCGGACCACTGCCGTACGGTAACCTGCTATCTTATAGATGAACAAATAGAGTGCATCTGAAATAAGATAGTGTACCCACAGGGGGAGCAGAGAAAACAGATACCAAATGGCAAAAACAATATAATACATTGCTGCAAAGGTAAGCGTTTTTTCTTAATTATCCAAAAAAGAATCACATTATTTTGTTACCAATAAAATTATTGATTATCTTTGTACTCGTTTTTCAGAGTAGAGTCTAAAAAGTTAATGATTATATGATTTTTGTACACGATAAGGGGCGCATGGCAAACAACATGCTGCAGTACGGGCATGTGTATGCCTGGGCACGGGAGCATGGACGCACGACGATGTCGATGCGCTTTGCCTATAAGTATCCTTGGTTTCAGATATGTGAGACCCCCCATCATAACTTCATGACCTACCTCTTTGCCAAGTACGGGGCGAAGTTAGGACTATTCCCTACGATACATTTCGATCAGGAGAATGCTGACTATAGCCATGAGGAGCAGATGATGCTCGACAGACGGATGATCATGGTGACGGGCTGGTATGCACGTTGGTACGATCTCTTTGAGAAGTACAAGCCTGAGATCAGACAGCTCTTTGCCTTTAACCAGGAGGTGCTGGCGACCTCGCGCCTGAAGATTGGTGAGGGCAATGCCGTGAGAGTGGGTGTCCATGTAAGAAGGGGCGACTACAAGACGCATTTAGGCGGACGGTTCTATTATGATGATGCCCAGTATGTGGGGGTGCTGAAACAGTTTAAGGCCATGATACCCGCGACGAAGTTCGTCTTCTTTGTGTGTGGGAATGATCCTGAGTTGAACAGGGATTATTTCCGTAGGGAACTGGAGGATGAGCTGTGCAAGGTGGATTTTCCTGACGGCAACCCGGCTGAG
>CADCCB010000078.1 GCA_902799905.1 uncultured Prevotellaceae bacterium | reverse complement strand
TCGGTCGAGCCTGCTCAAACTCGGCAGAGTCGAAGCGAACTTCACTCTGCTCTCGCTCAATCGCAGCCTTGGCCTTTGTGGCTCCGGCTCTCACTATGCTAAAAGCAATATACGTGCCGAATGACAAAATGTCAATCGACGAAGGCCAGAATGGCACGGAATTTAAACTCGATTAAACTATGCTGACAATTTATTATACTCAGTTAAACATTGATTCTGTCACATCAGGCACTTCATGGCATAATTGCCATTCCATATATATACAAGAATCCTTAGTTTTAATTATCATACCTCATAGAGTGAATAAATTCCGATTTATCTCTTCCATTAATCACTCAATCATCACATGGGTAATCTCTACCTTGTGACCTGTACTGCCGTACTGATTGCGACGCTTGTCAGTCCAGTTGGGCCTCATTGATGCAATACGAAGTTCCAGCGTATATTTGCCTTTAGCCAACATGGGAGACAGGAAACGGATACCTGTGGCAGGAACAAGGCTGTAAAAATCGACGATGCCACCAAACACCTTGTGTCCTCTTTGGTCGCGGATTGTGATATCGGCATAGCCACTCATATTGTCAGTAGTTCCATAGAGTGCTATACGACGCCCCGTGTAAGGAATAGATAGACTGTCACCAATGACCTGCGACTGCCATTTTTTCTCATGTAGCTTTTTGCTATTTACAATTTCCTGTTGCATTGTCAACGGGGCCCACGCTTCATAATAATGCGGAATAGTCAATTTGCCGTCTGCAATAGTAAGAGGTTGCCAAACATAAGTAGCAGCACTACGCTGACGGGGGAAGGACCAGCGGTCACCCATATACATAAAGGAACCGTTCTCCAGAGGCAGGACGAACGAGCATTGACTATTCCATGTAAGCGAGCCCTTGGGACAGAACTCACCGCGATACTCCCATGGTCCGGAAAGAGAGTTGGAAGTCCAGTACATATTGTCGTTGCGTTCCCACGATGTGGTGTGACTCGAAAGCCAGTAGTATGTTCCATCTTTCTTCAGCATGGCGGGACTCTCGCCAGCACCTTTCAGACCGTTCATCAAACATGAGTCAAGCGAATGAAAGTCAGAGGCAAGACGGTAGATGATGCCATGATGCACCAAGAGATACGCATGCCCGTCATCATCAGCAAACGAGCCAATATCCCATTTCCTGACAGGCTCTCCTTTGTAGAGCAACGGCCCCTGGAATTCATAAGGGCCAGTAATAGCTTGGCTCGTAGCATAACAGGTACAGGGGTCTTTGTACTGCAGATTATCAGTATGCATGAGCATTACATATTCGCCTGTTGCAGGGCAACGGAGTACTTTCGGACGTTCGCCCACGCGATCGGGTCCCATGCGGCCATCGGGTTGTTGATCAAAGACGATACCCTCAAAATGCCAGTCTGTCAGATTATCTGACGAATAGCAGCTGAAACCTTTAAATACATTGGCCGAGTCAGTTTTGTATTCACCAAACAAATAATACTTCCCGCCGTCTCGGATGATGTTGGCACCATGAGCCGAAACAGTCTCGCCATGCTGGTCATACCAACTCACACCGCTCACGATAGCCTTTGAAAACTGCAATTGCTCAGGCATGGCTGTGGCTGATGGTTGTGGTTGGGCAGGATTCCAGTATTCTTGTCGGCCATCTGGGAATGTCACTTCAAAGAATGATTCTTCGGTGAAACGAATCTTGGTGCCATCGTTCAGGATTCGACGGTCGTTAGCACCATCCAACGGCTTGCCCAACTGCAGCATGAAGTTGCAACGGCGAAGATAGGTAACAAGTGGCTTCAGGTCGGATGCATGTTGGCTGCGACGGTCGAAGTAGGTGCCGAACCAAGGGCGGACAGCGGGTTTGCGGTCGTCGCCTGGCTGTGAAATCATAACGTGCAAGATGCTTGCATTGATGCCTGCATGGAAGTAGCGGTCGGCTATGGGCTTTAGCTTCTCAAAGCTCCAGTCATCCTTTGCCAGTTCAGGCCAACCATCGGTGAAACTCTCAGCCCATACTCTGTTCTTGCCACTGCGACGTGCGGAACCGAGAGCGGCATCTACCTCTTTCTGGCGGAATTTGCGATCGTCCACCCAAAATTCCGCAGCAACCTCGTCGGCTGCACTGCCGTAGGTGATGCTGTTGGCAGGGAAGGGGCTGTGAGCGTAGGGCTCACACCAAGTGCGCAGACCATATTCATGGGCTTTCTCCGTCAATCCGCCCATATACTCTGAAGCTACCAGGTCGGCAATGAGCCGATCGAGATCCTTCTGACAAGCGGGGTTGGTGTAGTCAAGCTCATAGCCGAATCGATGACGGAATTTTGAAAAGATAGAATCGGTGTAGTTTTGCTTCCCACGTTCCCAACTGTCCACAACAACGGTGGTCAGCGTGGGGCGGTCCTTCTGAGGGATACGGCGCAGAATCTCACCAATGAATGCCTCGAAGTGTTTCTGCACGTGCACCTTCGAGAGTTTGTCTACCTCCAGCCCCTGTGCATCGGGCGAACAGGGAGAGCACATTACGTCGGTGCCCTCTTTGGTCTTACAGACTTCTATGCCATGGGACGTCCAGTTGCGCATAGCTTCCTCGGGCTTCACCCATGGCCCGCCCGACTGACTCCATCCTGGACAGTTGAATATGCCCATCTCGATGCCCAGCCGACCGGCTGTTTTCAGTGCCGTACGCAGATTCTTCCACCACAGGCGGCTCTGAAATTTGTTTTTGCCGAATGTCTCGCCCTCCAAAGGATTATCCCTTGTCGTTTGGTTGCGAATGTCGGTGGCCAGGAATGCCAAGGTGATGCCGTTCTCCTTCATCCACTCCAAGTCGGCCACAACACCTTTAGGATCCACCTGCTCGTTCACCCAATAATAGTAGCATCCTACGCGGATGCTGTCGGGCGGTGTGAGAAACGCTTGCCATAGGCGTTCGCGAGGGTTATCATTTGCTGTCTGTGCATGGACTATCAGAGTGAAAGCGAGCATAGCCATAAACAGCAGGTAACTTTTCTTCAAAAATTGTATTTTGCTATTTTCCATAAATTCCGATTTATCTATTAATTTTATAAATCCCTGTTCAGTACTTCGCTGACTTCTGGTATTTCTGGCTGTTGCTGCCATCTGCTCATAAGTTCACAGACCACTATGCCCTCCGCATTCGTAAGCGTATGGAGGTAACTACCATCATCTATGTGAGACATGTGGCAAGTTAGAGTTTCATCAAGATAGGTCTCATGCAGCCAGTGGACGATGACGGATGTCAATGTCTGCGAAGCCAGCACTTCGTCGGGCATGGTCAGCAGGGCAATAGTGACATAGCTGCGGTTGCTGAC
>CADCCB010000077.1 GCA_902799905.1 uncultured Prevotellaceae bacterium | reverse complement strand
CTGTCTCGGCACCAGGTACTCTCCTTCTGCCACGCGGTCTATTTCGCTGCAATACGCAGGACCATAGAACAGCGGCGTCTTGCCATATTGCTCGCGGTTCAGATAACTGCCTAAAGAGAAGATGTTGTCAGGCGCATTCTCACACATCGGCGTCTGGGCATTGGCCCTGATGAAGATGACACCATAACTGCTGTAGCCGATGAGCATCATGAGCAGGCAGGCTAACGATAGCTTGACTATCCTTCGTTTCACTTTATAATAGGCAATGACGATTGTCCCCGTCAGCAGTAAGATGTAGCAAATGAGGCCTGTGTTGTAAGGGCATCCCAGCACATTGGTAAACAGCAGTTCAAACCATCCGCCAACCTTTACCACGCCAGGAATGATACCAAAGAGGATGACAGCCACCAGCAAGCCGCCAGCAATGAGTGCCTTTAGCATCCCCATCCACGTGACCCGCTTTGCCCGACGGAAATACACCACAAACGACATGGCGGGAAGACAGAGCAGACAAAGCAGATGGACACCGATACATCAGGGCTGTCAGGAAACTGGAGAAGGCATAGACTTCTGCCTCGACTGCCGAGAACCAGAACGTGTCGCTGAAGGTATAGGCCAATGCGCCAACCAAGCCACATGCCTCAATTGTGATGACATTGGGAAGGGATAGAGTGGCGGTAGCAAATTCTTCACTTTTCACTATTCGCTCGGCTATGCCGCTTTGCTCTGCAAAGAACTTTTCACTTAAATGTGTCACCGTGAGAAACAGGAAGAATATGCAGCCCGCACTCAGCAGTGCCGACAGGAGATTGACCATCAGCGCCACATGAGACGGATCACTGGCCAGCTGTGAGAACAGATTGGCGGCTAACATAAAGACAGGTGCGCCTGGCGGGTGACCTATCTCCAACTTATAGCCACATGCTATGAATTCAGGACAATCCCACAGACTGGCCGTCGGCTCTACAGTCAGTCCATAAACAATAGCAGCAATGGCAAAGACAAGCCACGCCATGCAAGTGTTGAGTTTCTTAAATGTTTCTTGTTGCATAATGCTTTGCACGTTTCATTAAACGGATGCAAAGCTAACAACAATTATGTAAACATACAGCAAAAACTGTCTGACATTTGTCTGACATTAATCTGACAAGCGCCTATCTACCTAATAGTCAGCCCGTATGACTTACCCCTGTCTGACTCGATTTTGAGGTCGGAATGTTCTTCTATGATGGGCTTCAGCCGTCGGATAAGCGTGTAAAGCGTCTCGCTGGCATCGGGTTTCTTGGGCCAAAGCGCATCGCATATCTCTGCTTTCGACAGTTGATGCGAGGGCGATTGCCACAACATCTCCATCAGTTGCTGTTGCATGGGGGTTAATTTTACTATGCAGCCTTTCGCATCTACGAAATTCCCTTCCTTCAATGCCAACCCGCCATACAATCCCAAAGTCATATTGCGCCGATACCTATACATACAGAAGAGCCCCCATAGCAATGCCATCGACCATAGCACCATCGCAGGCCTTTGGTCAGATAGCGACAGGATTGTTGCCATAGATACCTGAGGCCGAGGGCTGAACTCCATGTTGGTATCTACCGCCAACATAGCCCGACCTCTCAATGCCTGCATTCGCAGATGACTGTTAAACACCTGTATCGTGTCCGCACTAATCACGTCCGACTGCTGTTCATCCAAAGCCCTGGCCAATGCCTGGTTCATGTCCTCAGTCACCAACACCTCCGTTGTCCTATAACTGTTTAGACTCACCATGCTCGATGCTATTATCAGAGCGAAAAGCACCACTATTGCAAATCGTTGTTTTATCATCTTGAAGAAAATCGTGGTTCGTGGGATTACTGCGGAATCTTCCTTATCTTCTCCGGCCGTAGCACAGCGATACCTGGCAGAAAACGATAATCCTTGTAGTTGTTGGTCACGACGATGAAACACCTCTGCTTCTTCGCCAGAACGAACTGCACATTGTCCTCGATGTCGGCTCCCGTCTCAACGAGAGCGGCATCGATATCGCGGGCCGTAAAGTCGATGATGTTGAAGCAGTGCTGCAGTTCGTGTACCACGTTGATAATCTCCTCATTTGATTTCTTTTTCTGATAGACAGAGATCAACTGCGAGACGCTGAGCGTCGAGATATAAAGTTTCTTGCCCGTCAGTGCGAACAAGTAGTGCAGACATTCGGCATCCTTCTGGTAGCGAGCATCACCGCTGTAGCCTCCCACGAGGACATTGGTGTCCACGAAGACGTGGTTGGGATTGAATTTGAATGCTTGCTTCGTCATCGTTCAGAATACGAGGTTAGGGAACTGGGCCTTCTCCTGTTCCGTGAGTTCGTCCAACTTGCCAGCCACCCAAACACCGAGCAGGAAGTCAACGAGTTCCTTACGCTTGAGTCCGTTCTTCTGTAGAAGCAACTCGAGCACGCCTCGGCGCTCCTTCTCCACTTGTTTCTGTTTCTCGCTCATATCTTCTAATGTTTAATGAATTTCTATTGTCCGGCTGCGTTCGCAGCGCCTTGCGCTGCAAAGGTACACTTTTTCTTGCAATTATACTCCGTTTTGCCCGTTAAAAGTAACTAATGAGGGCGGTAGTGTGCCGTTTTTCCACCTCCGCCCGTTTTATTTGTCGCCCCTAGCACCGCCACGAGCCAGAGGGTGTGGTACGTTTGACTCTACTCTCGCTCAATTGCAGCCTTGATGAGGGGCTCCAGTTCCTCGGCATCGGTGGAAGTGGAGAGGATGGTGCCGTCGCGGTCGATGAGGAACATGGCACCTCCTCCATTGTCGGCTCCGTTCTTGCGCCACACCTTATTCTCGTCGTTCAGTTCCAAGAGGCTCGGCCAGGGGTAGCCGTCACGCTCCATAGCCTTCTTCATGGCTTCGGCTTTCTGCTCACGGGCTATGGCAATGACGGTGAAGCCTTTGTCCTTATACTTCTCATAGACGGGAATCATGGCGATGCTGTGGCGACGGCAAGGGCCACACCACGATGCCCAGAGGTCGATAAGGGCAACCTTGCCTTTCGTGAGGGTGGAAATAGGAACGAGTTGTCCATCAGTATTGCGAACCGTGTAGTCGATGTAGGGCTTGCCTGGCTGTAGGCGGTAGGCCGTCTCGGCAGTGGCAATCTGCTCGTGAATGGGATGACCCGGGTAGTAATTGATGAGTTTGTCATGATAGAGCGTCAAGTACGGTTCCCACTGCGACGGATTGAATTTCACATAGATATGCGCCCGTTTGAGCACACGAATGGCATCGAGCACATCGTAGAGCGTCCAGAGCATGGGGTGCTCCGCGTCGTAGGCAAAGCGGAAGGGAACCAAGTCGGCGGTAATGCTGTCGCGACGCTGTTTCAACTGCCAGCCAGCGTCGGTATATCTTGCGCGTTCATTCTGCATATAGTAATCGTACACTTGACGGATAGAATCGACATACGTCTGCGGCAGACTATCCACATTCAAAGATCGTGCCTTGGTAACAGTGGATATGAAGTCTGCTTTGTAGAACTCCGCCCTATGGCTCTCGTCGTCTATCTGATTGTCGATAACCTCGACGGGGTTCCAGAAGCGCACGTCCTCGATGCTGTCCTTCACCGCGTGCTTGCGTCCTTCCTCGCCACTGGTAACAATACGTGGCCTCTTGTCTTTATACATCGTGACGTCCACGTTGCAGTTCTCGGCGATGAACTTGCCCGTGAATACGCGTCCCGTCTCGTGTTGCTTCAGGAAGAATACCTCATAGAGTCTTGGGAAGTCGGTCTCGATGTCGTAGGCGAAGCGTCCGTCCTTGGCTTTCACGTGAAAGCGCGGCTCGTCCACCACGCGCAGGTCAGTCCCAACTTCACAGATAATGATTTCATCGCCCCACGCCTCGGTTTCCAATGTTCCTTCGACGTGGCATTTCACTTGACCTTCGGTCTTCTTCTGTCGCGACTCGGCATAGTTGGAGTATACTCCACTCTGCTCTGTCGAGTAGAGCGGAGGAGTTTCACCTCCACCCTCTCACGGAACCGTGCTTGACAGTCTCCTGTCACACGGCTCTTCATATTTCAGTCCA
>CADCCB010000076.1 GCA_902799905.1 uncultured Prevotellaceae bacterium | reverse complement strand
GAGTACGCCCTCTCTGAGCGCATCGCTCTCGGACTGGAATACAACGCCAACGTGCTGCCCGACAAGTGGAACTCGAAGAAGGGTAAGAGCGACAACCTGGACTGGCAGCAGAACCTGCTGGTTGGTGTGAAGATTGCCTTAGGTCCTACACGTAAGCACATCCGGATTGAGGAGCCGCAACCTGTAGTTGAGAAGAAGCCCGAGCCTGTGGTTGAGAAGAAGCCTGAGCCCGTGGTGGAGAAGAAACCAGAGCCCGTCATCGAGAAGAAGCCTGAGCCCGTGGTGGAGCAGAAGCCTGAACTCAAAGAGGTGAAGGTGTACTTCGGCTTCAGTTCGTCGCGTATCCAGCCATCAGAGAAATCGAAGATTGACGAGATTGCCGAATACATGAAGGCTAATCCCGACAAGAAGATTACCGTGACAGGTTGGGCCAGCCGTACCGGTAAGTGGCAGTACAACCTGAAACTCTCGCGCTGGCGTGCCAATGCTGTGAAGAAGGCCCTCGTAGCAAGAGGTATTGATGGTAAGCGCATCAAGGCCGAAGGCAAGGGCGAGCGTGGCAAAGGCAACAATAAAGACGACCGCGCTGCTGTGGCGGTAACTATCGAGAAATGAGAAAAGAAACGAACATGATGTTGTTTTAAGAAACGAATTTATTTAATTAAATTTAATTTGGCCCACGAATATAATGTTTTAAGAAACGAATTTGGCTTAATTTGTTCTAATTTAATCCACGTAATCGCTTTAGCGCTTTTACCAAGCGTAGCGACTAAAAGAATTGTTTTAATATAATAATTAGGATAATTAAGATACAATTAGGATCATTCGTTTCTAAAGAAAAACAGGATCATTCGTTTCCAAAGAGAAGAAACATTTAAAAGTAAATTGATATGAACAAGAAATTTTTTATTGCATTGATGATGCCCGCACTGATGCTGGGCGCAGTGTCCTGCACCGACTATCAGGACGACATCGACAAACTGGGTGCCGAGAACGACGCCCTGCGCAGTTACAACAACCAGACTATCTCACGTCTGAACTCCGTAGTGTTCCAGACAGAGGAGGGTGTAGTCAACATCACCGTTGACCAACCTACTGCCACCACGATCATCTATGAGGTGGAGCCAAAAGAACTGTCAAGCACACTGGCATCGGACATTAGCCGTCTGAAATTGTTGACTCAGCATGATGCTGCTATGGCTATCACCGCCGCTACAGGCGATGACACTAAGGGCACGCTGACCATTACCGCTACGCCTAGCGGCTTCAGCGGCGATAAGGACTTTAGTCTGTCACTGCTCTATAGTGAGGATGGTCGTTCGTACCAGACTGCCTACACACCTGTTAAGGTGATTACGCATCCCACTGCCGGCAGCATGGCTATTAACATCCCCACCACGTCTGGCGGTAAGTATGCCGTAGGTGCCAGTTATCAACTCAGTGCAGTGTTCACACCTGCCTACATCACCGAGACCGACGTGACCTGGAGCGTCAGCGACACTTCGCTGGCTACGATCAGTGCCGACGGTGTGCTGACACCGCTGAAGAATGGTATCGTGACTATCACCTGTACTTCGAAGGACAATCCCGCTGTAACGGCTACAATCACCATCGAGATAACTGGTGGTAACATCCCCCTGAACGAGGGTGGCATCAGCCAGGGCAGTGCAGAGTAGGTTCTTCTTACTTGATGTTACGGGGGTGGTGCAAGAGCACCTCCTCACGTAGCGTCTGCATCGACAGATGCGTATAGATTTCGGTGGTGCCGATGGATTCGTGTCCGAGCAAGGCTTGGATGACACGAAGATCGGCACCACCTTCTAATAGTGCCGTGGCAAAGGAGTGGCGCAGGGTGTGGGGCGAGATGGTCTTGTGGATGCCTGCCACATCGGCCTGCTCTTTCAGCATGATGAGTATCATGGTGCGGGTGAGGTGCGCGCCACGGCGGTTCAGGAAGACATAGTCCTCCTCGCCAGGCTTGATCTTCAAGGAGTCGCGCCAGGACATATAGTTGCTGATTTCCTGCAAGGCCCGCTCGGAGATGGGCACTAGCCGCTCCTTTGAGCCTTTGCCCATGATGCGCAGGAAACGCTCGTCGATAAAGACCTGCGAGAACTTGAGATTGACGAGTTCCGACACGCGCAGACCACAGGAGAAGAGCACCTCGATGATGGCACGGTTGCGATGACCCTCGGGCTTGGAGAGGTCGATGCTGTCTTCCAGACGGTCCACTTCCTGTGGTGTGAGGAATTCGGGCAGGTGTTCGCCCAGTACAGGCGACTCAAGCAGTTCGGTAGGGTCGGTGTCGCGATAGCCGTCAATCACCAGGAAGCGGAAGAACGAGCGCACACCGCTGAGGATGCGGCACTGTGAGCGGGGCCCGATGCCGATGTCGTGCAGGCCGGCGGCAAAGTCCTGCAGGTCGGCCAGTTCCACCTCGATGGGGGCTTTTCCCGATTGTTGCAGGAACACGAGCAGTTTGTCCAGGTCGCGGCCATAGGCCTCCACCGTGTTTGCCGACATGCTGCGTTGCAGTTTCAAGTAGCGCAGGTAGTCGCGCCTCATCTTTTTGGTCTGGTCGTCCATGTGTAATTAAGAATTTAGAGTTAAGAATTCTTTCAGTCGCTTCGCTAATAATTTATTCATCTTCATACACAGATTATGATAAATTGATTTTGGCCACAAAAATACAAAAATAAACTAAACCAAACAATAATTTGAAGGAAAAAGATGCTTTTGGTAGGCTATTGCCTTCTGTAAAGAAACAAAAACAAAAAAGAACTCCCATGTCAGGATGTGAGTGCTTACAGCCCTCATAAGATGCGAGGCAAATATTTTTCCTTACAAGCACGCTTGCAGATAAAAATCTCTGCCTCGTATCTTATCCTCCTACAGAGGTTTTACATCCTGTCATGGGCAAAAACATCGCCCTTCGGGCTCAAAAACCTTTATATAGAATAGAGACAACACTTAACATCCTCCCCACTTGTAATATCTGTTTTTTTAGGCTTGCAAAGCCGATGTTTTTGCTTTCATTGATTTCAAAGCATGGAATGCTGCGTGTGGTGCTGGTGATGACTGATGGAAGTTTACTTACGATCAGTCAGCAGCAGCGGCAGACGCAAATCTTGAAAAGATTGAAATCAATGAAAGGGTTCTTTATGGTTTTTGTTTCCTTTATACAAAACCGAGTGGGCGAGTGAAGATTTCTGGCGAAAAGATTTGATAGTTCAAAGAAAAGGATTATCTTTGCATCGCAATAACATAAGGCGTATGAAAATACAGATTATCAACGGACCGAACCTGAACCTGCTGGGACGGCGGGAACCGGGCATCTACGGCAGTGCCTCGTTCGACGACTACCTGCCGCAGTTGCAGGCCAGATACCCGGATGTGCAGATAGACTACTATCAGAGCAACGTGGAGGGCGAACTGATCAACAAGATGCAGGAGGTGGGCTTCACGTATGACGGCATTGTGCTGAACGCTGGTGCCTACACCCATACCAGCATAGCCCTGCAGGACTGTATCCGTTCACTGAAATGTCCCGTGATAGAGGTGCATATCTCTAATGTGCACCAAAGGGAGGAGTTCCGTCATCACTCCATGATTTCTGCAGCCTGTAAGGGCGTGATATGTGGCTTCGGCCTGGACAGTTACAGGTTGGCAGTGGAAGCGCTAAGACCCACCCCCAACCCCTCCCTAAATGGAGGGGAGTAAATACCTTTACAACTGGAGATGGAGTCTTCTATAAGCAGCGAGTCTAACTATTCCCCTCCATACAGGGAGGGGACAGGGGTGGGTCCATATATCCTCTCCCATATAGAGCCGGAGCCTGAGTATCTGTACCGTCTGTGGCGGGCTACCAACATCCAGTTGCTGCATGGCAGGATGGCCAGCGGACACCTGCAGGGACGGCTGCTGAAGATGCTGGTGCAGATGATTAGGCCAAGACGTATACTGGAGGTGGGCACATTCAGCGGCTATAGTGCTATCTGTATGGCTGAGGGTCTGGAGGAGGGCGGCAAGGTGTACACCTTCGAGATCAACGATGAGCAGGAGGACTTCACGAGGCCGTGGATAGAACAGTCGCCCGTTGCCGACAGGATAGAGTTCATCATTGGCGATGCTATCACCGAGGCTCCCAAACTGGGCATAACATTCGACATGGCGTTTATCGATGGCGACAAGCGTACATACGTGGAGACCTACGAGGCGGTGCTCCCGTTGCTGAAGCCAGGGGCATTCATGCTGGCCGTGACCAGCAGACACTGGGTATCCGTCGCTTCAACGACCACATAGCGCAGGACGAGAGGGTAGAGCAGGTCATCCTGCCGCTGAGGGACGGGTTGACGGTTATTCGGAAGAAGTGAAAAGTGAATAGTGAAGAGTGAATAATTCGCTACCGCCGCAGATAAAGTGAATAGTGAAGAGTGAATAGTGAAAAATTCGCTACCGCCGCAGATAAAGTTAAAAGTTAAAAGTGAAGTGTGAAAAATTCGCTACCGCCGCAGATAAAGTTAAAAGTTAAAAGTGAATAGTGAAGAATTCGCTACTGCTGCAGATAAAGTTAAAAGTGAATAGTGAAGAGTGAAAAATAGAATATGCAAGAGACAAGACAGAATAAGATTGCACGCTTGCTGCAGAAGGAGTTGAGCGTGATTTTCCAGGAGCAGACACGCAGTATGC
>CADCCB010000075.1 GCA_902799905.1 uncultured Prevotellaceae bacterium | reverse complement strand
TCTTGAATTGCAGCAGACGATATTCCGAGGCATGGTGGCCCTGCAGTCGAACGAGGATAACGTCATTGAGGGCTTTTGGCAGACGCAGAACACCCAAGATATGTTCGAGAAGGTGCCCACCCTTGATGGTCGTCATCAGGCGATGGCTAAAGCCTTCAGTGTAGCGTTGTCGGCTGCTTCAGCCTGTGTCAGCTATGTCGGCAAGGCCAACCTGGGTGCTGCAGAGCAATATGTCAGTGAAATGTACACAGAGGCCTATACGCCGTATGCCCTTACCGTCGAGATGAGTGCTGTGAACGGCACGTTCTGTCTCAGTCTGATGCAGCGGTTTGCAGACGATAACTACCTTGATGCTTTCCTCGACGAACTTCGCCAGATAGGCATCAGCTATCGCATTGCCACACGCCATCCGGTGACGGTGGCACCTATAGCAGACTATCGGAAGAACAAGTCTTGATGTCGCAAGTTGATTAAAGTAATTATGATGCAGATTATAGTCATTCTCATTTGTCTGCTGACACCGCTCGGCATCTTGTGGCTCACGTATAAGAGCGCGGTGCTTAGGAAAGTGGGGAGTATCATCATCGCCTACGTCATCGGTTGTACGCTGGGACTGACGGGACTGATTCCTGACACGGAGGAGATGCACGGTGTGCAGACGGCTGTCGCATCGGCAGCCATACCTTTTGCCATTCCGTTGTTGCTGTTTTCGGCAGATCTGAAGGCATGGGCGCGACTGGCTCCAAGTTTTATCAAGAGTACTATCTTCGGACTGTTGGGCTGTGCCTTGGCGATTGTCGTGGGATTCTGGCTTTACGGGCAGAGCGACCCGACGCTGTTTGCCCATATCGGCGGTATGCTGACGGGCCTCTATACAGGCGGCAATGCCAATCTGGCTTCGCTGAAGATTGCCCTTGGCGTGGACGATGCGACGTATATCCTCACCTCGGCCTATAGCACAGTGATGAGTGCCGTCTATCTGTTCTTTGTCATCATCTTCGGCAAACGGTTACTGCAGCTGTTCATGCCGGACTTCAAAGATGACAAGAGTGTGGAGGACAAAAACATCAAGGTGGAAAATCATGAAGAGGAACTGTTCATGGGACTGTTTCGCAAGGACAATCTGAAAGACCTCGGACGGAGCCTGTTGCTCACCATCGGTATCATTGCCCTTGGTGCAGGCATCGCGAGCCTGTTCCCCAAGTCAGCCTTCCAGAGCATTTTTATTCTGGGCATCAGTCTGCTGGCCATTCTCTCATCATTGCATCCCAAGGTGCGTAGCCTGAAACGCACGTTCGAGGCTGGCACATTCTTCATCCTAATCTTCAGCGTTGCTGTGGCCTCGCAGGTGAGCCTGAAGACACTCACCGATGTCAACCCCGACATCTTCCTCTTTATCACCGTTGCCACCCTCGGCTCGTTGCTGTTCCACATACTGCTGAGTGTCATCTTCCGCATCGATACCGACACCACACTCACCACCAGCATTTCGCTTATCTGTTCGCCTCCCTTCGCTCCCGTCATGGGTAGTGCTTTGGGCAACAAGGCCGTCATCGGTCCTGGTATTGCCGTAGGTCTCTTCGGCTATGCCATCGGCACCTATTTGGGCTTTGGCATCGCACAACTGCTGCTGGTTTTGTAACTAAATCTCTTCCAGTTTCACGTAATAGCGGAGGGGAGGACAGATCTGATTGACAAATGAACGGTAGCATGCAGACCAATCCCTGCGCTTGGCCGTATCTTTCATGTTCATGTGGTCGTTATAGACAACGCATCCCATCTTGTGTTCATTGAGTTTGGACAGGAAATCAACCCGCTTGTCGCTGGCCTTGAAATAGTCGAAGAGGTGTACGGACTTCATATACAACAAGACCTTATGGACGTAGATGACCATACGCGGAGCCTGTATCCGTTCGAGTTTCCTGATGTAATTGTATGATTGGGAGATGGCGTTGGCCATTCCAAGCCATTGAACAGGGCGGTATTTCTTGAAATCAGGCGTATTGTGCATGACCTCGTCTGTATAAAGGCGAATCAGGGAGGTCCTTACGTCGAGCACCATGTAATCGAGTAAATCGGCCATAGACAAGGTGGAGCCTGGGACCATCGTATTACGAGTTATTGCTGCAAACTGCTCTTTCCCTTCGTAGGTAGCCACAAGGAAATGATGGAAATCGAAATGCTCTCCGCCAAGGCTATTGTCCAACAGTATCAATGAGGTAAGTACCTCGTAGAACTTATCGCCAGAATCGAGGTCGTAGTCGATTTCATAACTTCGCTCATCCGTCTTACGGAAGGGCATCAGGGGAGCATCGGGATTAACAACGAGATGTGTTGTGATGCTGACATTGTATTTGGCTTCTAACTGTTCTATGAGATCGTCGAGCTCGCTGACAGACTTGTTCTGACTGATGGTATAGGAAACGCCATAGTATGCTTGGTTATACAAATCCCTATCGGACTGGGACTGTTCAGTCTTGACTTCAAAGACAAGCCGGTATAGCCAATCGTAGGCTTCGTCGTATTTTCCTTGATTATAATACATGGATGCCAGATACAGATAGGGATCGCTATGGTCGTTGTCGTATTTCAAAGCGGTCTCAAACTCTTTTGTGGCATTTTCGTATTCACAACGTTCCATGTATAAACGTCCCAAGTCCTTGTGGGCCTCGTAGCTCTCAGGAGAAAGCTCAACCCTTCGAAGATAATAACCTTCGGCAGTGTCGAGGTCTTTCCTGTAGAATGCCACATCGCCCATCAGACCGATTGCCTCACTGTTCCGGCTATCAATCTGAAGGATAGAAATCAGATGGTCGGTAGCTACATCATAGTCCTTCTCACTTACAGCATCGTGTGCCAACTGGAGAAAGTTTGCAATTTCCTTAGTCTCTGCCATACTTACAAGATAGGACGTTTGAAATGATTATAGTCGTCAGGATATTCTTCCTGCCTACGTGCAATTTCGCTGTTAATATCATCTTCCAGCGTCTTTAAGGACTGATGCCAGTCATCGGGTATGCTGTAATCTTCGGATTCGGAATCGCCCAAATAGCGGGCTCTTTGGCAACGAATTCTCAAATTATGCTTATTGAAAAACCAGCATAGACAGTTGACATCATCTGCAATCTGATAAACAATCTGCTGATATTGTCCACCTTCACTCTCCTTTACCTCCAAACCCTGATACAGGATGCCGTCTTTGCCGACGTGGGATTCTCTGCGGGGAATGTAATATCCCTTTTCATCACAATAGATACTGAATGTATCTGTATTCCTGATTCTATGTATTTCGAGGGTAATCGTCTCAGGGAATTCTTCCTGGGGATTGTTCTCCATGCGGTTGGAAACAGTAATCTCGTGGCGTTCAACATCAGTAAGGATGTCTGAGTAGTCGCCGCTACGCTCTTCTGCATTAAGGTTAAGGACATCGCGGAGCTCTATCAAAGGGATGGTATCTCCCTTCTTGCCGACAACAAGATCACCGATGCCATCCTTGATGCAATCGTCTTCACGGACTTCCCAATCGTCATCGACAATAGGATAAGTCATAAACTTACCACAGCGGTATTTCTCCTTGTCCTCATCTGTGGTTTCTGCTATCAGAACCCCTTTGAGGTCATAGAACCAGCAGCCAAGGCGAATGACCTTTTGCTCGTGGTCAAGTTCTACCCGTATCTTCTTGCTTTCGTCTTCCGACATAGCTGCGTGATTAGAATTTCACAGTGTATTCGTCGTTGATGTCGCGGTTCTCAATCTCGTATGTCAGCTCCTGATGGAGGGATTTCTTTTCTTTGTATTCTGGTATTACCAGTGTTACCCTTGCATATTGTTGTTTCATCTATCTTCTATATTTTTGTTGCGTACTATTATAATCGGAATGCAAAGATAACCAAAATTTATCGTAATCAAGCGTGATTTAACTAATTTAGCATAAAAACAGAAGATCTTTTGACAGCGGGTAAGCGATTATCCAGACTTTTTCGTAATTTTGTGCGCAGAATATCGGATAGATGCTGCCATAATAAAAGATTGAAGTATGATTCAGAAGCATTGTTATGAGTGTGGAACGGCACTCACGGAGCGGGAATTAGAGGGTGAGGGGATTGTTCCATACTGCCCTCAGTGTCAACAGTATCGTTTCCCGATGTACAATGTGGCCGTAAGTATGGTGGTTATCAATGAGCAGACTGGACAGATTCTGCTTATCAAGCAATATGGGAAACCGCACTTCATACTTGTGGCTGGTTATGTCAACCGCGGTGAACAGCTGGAACATGCCGTCTCCCGTGAAGTGAAGGAAGAAACAGGCATGACAGTTGCTCACCTGAAATTCAATCGTACCAGTTTCTTTGAGCCATCAAACACATTGATGTGCAACTTTACGGCATTCGTTACTGATGCCAGCGAGTTCAAT
>CADCCB010000074.1 GCA_902799905.1 uncultured Prevotellaceae bacterium | reverse complement strand
TCTGGCGCGTTTTAAAGGAGGCCGCGACTTTGTTAAGGACGATAGTTTTTATGAAATGTTTCTGGATTTAGGCAAGAAGGTCAGTAAATTGAAGAAATAGAGGATCATTAATATGCACAGTGAAGAGTGCACAGAAGCCTCTATTGTGCACGTTAATGATGTTTAACGAAAGAGCAAAAAAAACTCTTAAAAGATATTAAATCTTAGTAGGGTGTCCTGACTTATGGTACACCCTACTTTTATCTTTGCACCCGAATTGCAAAGGCAGGATGCTATGCCTTGGCAGAGTACACAACGTAGGCCTATTGTGTACAACGAAATAATGAACTTAAAACAATGAATGTAAAAAACTAGTAACTTTAAAACATGAGCAAGACAGAGATTGAAGAATTTGAAGAAGCGTTGGCCATGCTTCACGCTGCAGGTGTGAACGCTATGGTTTGCAACACGCCTGTTGGCGTCAGTTTGAGCAGCGCAAAGTGTGGATTGCCTACTGATTTGGGCGATGAGTCGATAGATGACTACATCTTAATCCCCAAGGTTTTGGCAGGCCATCATCCGGAAATGTTTATACCCGCTTCTGGCGACTCAATGGAGGATGCGGGGTTTGAGGACGGCGACTTGCTGAGGGTGCGCTTTGGCAATATGGGACACGATGGCGACAGCGTGCTGGCGATGATAGACGGTGCCTGTACGGTGAAAGCCCTGTTTACCGACGAGTATGGCACGAAGTGGCTGGTGCCTCGAAACAGCAACTATGATGCCATCATGCTGACAGAGGGAATGGACTTCCGTATCCTAGGCAGCGTGGTGGGTGTAGAGAAGGCTTCTGTGCGAGCTCCGTCGCGCGAGTTGCTACAGTCTATCCGCCGTACGCGCAACAAGATGCGTGTCGTAAAGAAACTGAGCGTTGAGGCCGTGGACGAGTGTATCGTCAAGATAGGCGACCAGGTGAAGCACGCCCGTCAGTGGTATGCCGTGCAGCGCAAGATGGTAGACCGTGAGGTGGCAGAAGAGGGCGACATGATCAACTTCTGTAATCGTGTGGCCAGACTGCTGCCTGAACATGAGCATCTGCCAGTGGCTAAAGAACTGTCGCGCATGGCCGTGCAGAGCCCCTGTGAAGGGCACTCGCTTTTACGACTACATGCAAATTGCCATGAATATGGATAAACTACTTGCCTGTGAAGACTGAAAAACTCCCACCATTTTCAGAAAAACTCCCACCAAGGGGGTGAAAAAGGGCAAAACTCCCACCAAACTCCCACTAAACTCCCACCGGGCGATGGATTACTTCCGTCGCCCTTTTTTTGTTCGTAACTTTGCATTGCAATCCAATCCAAGAGGGATGAGGAATCCGAAATCCTGATGGTGGGGAGATTGCGGTGCTGTTTGAGACTGCGTCTCGAAAAACGGCTGCACCTCAGCAAAGTCAAAAGCGAGTTTTCGCTTTGCATTCGGTTTGCGCGTTCTTTGAAATACTGCTACAACGAAGATAATGCTGTTTTTCGGTTAAATACCTTATTCATATTAGTTGAGTTTAGCGAGGGGAGTGAGGACTTTGCTCACTTCAACTCAGATTCTGGCGGTCAGCGGACTGCCACGACCTGCCCTGTCGTGACGATACGGCAGTTTTTTTAAACGCATATACCTATTAATAAAATAAAAGAAAGGATTAAAGATGAAACAGAACCAAAACTTAATAGCGAAGGGTGCTCAGAGCATCACATCGCTGGAGATTGCCCAAGTGACTGGAAAGACTCATGCACATGTGCTGAGAGACATCAGAAACATGGAGCCAGCATGGGAACAGGAACATGGAGCCAAATTTGGATTTATGCAACAGCGGGAGGAATTGCCCAATGGTGGATACCGACTCCGACCGGTGTTTGTACTCTCAAAAATAGAAAGCCTCTACATCGCCACGAAGTTCAACGATGTGGCACGCGCCAAACTGGTGCTACGTTGGGAAGAACTTGAAAGGGAAAAGGTAAGAGTGAAAAGTGAAAAATTGGCTGCCGCCCCTCGGCTGCTGGTGACAGAAGGTGAGATACTGCAACAGAGCGATGCGATTCGCCGACAGCAGATAGAATCGGAGAATGCACCTGCAGACGGTTGCCTGACGGTGACTGACATCGCCAAGGCCTACGGGATGACCACCAAGGAACTGAACAAGATGCTGACGGAAGAAGGCATACAATACTACAATGGTGGGCGCTACAAACTGACTCCCAAGTACGAGGGTCGCGGACTGGCCAAAGACAGGGTCTTCCACTACTACACGCTGGAGGGTGAGAAGAAACAAAGGTTGTATCTGGTGTGGACGCAACTGGGAAGTGAGATGATTGGTGACTTGATTGGAAATTGAAAATAGGAAATACAACTATGGAAGAGATAATCTGTGAGACCAATGCCCGGGGAATCAGGGTGAGGAAGAGTTGCATGGCTTGCCGGTGGAAGGAACTGACAAGGGCATCGGGCATGCGTCTGTGCACAAAGACCGGCAAGGGTGTGAGACCGACAAGCACCTGCAAGGACTGGGAGATGAGCGAGACCATGAGAGTGGCTGGCTGGTCGCAGGGAGTGATCAGGGACAAGGAAACAAAGGAGGTGGTGATTCGGTGAAAATTCACAATTCACAATTCACAATTAACAATTCACAATTGACCGCTCGGCCCGCAGGGACGCTTTCATAAAGCGGAGCGACTGAAAGAATTCACAATTAACAATTGACAATTAACAATTCACAATTGACAATTAACAATTCACAATTGACATTTACAAAAAAACTATGATTATCAGAGGATTTATTACAGGTGTTGGCCATGCCAGAGGGTGGACCAACAAGGACGGAGAGAGCCGTCAGAGTGTTAAACTGACGTTGGCTGTGCCCTATGTGTCGAAAGACGGACAGGAGCATAACGACGAGTTGCAGGGTGAGATGACCGTGCCCAGCGCAGAGTTCCTGGAGGGTTTGAAGAAGGCTTGCGAGGCTCACGAGAAGTGTGAGATGCATGTGGGCTTCAACCTTTCGGACTGGAAGGGCAAGAAGATTCAGAACATCCGTGTGTTTAACCTTACCAGATTGATAATGTAAAAGAAAAAAATAACCGAGTCGAAGGCGTGAGCGGAGGAAACGTATCTGGATGTAATTGAGCTCAAACTAAAAACTTCGCTTTTCTCCTGACACTCACTAATTCGAATCGATTATGAGAAAGTATGTTATGATTTTGGATGCCCTGAGAATAATAGAGGGGCTCCTGCGTGGTGAGTCATTCGAGGGTAAGATCTATCTGGACAGAGATACCCATATGATAACCTTCAAGGCCTGGAACCGCACGGCTCCTAAGCACCAGAAGACCAAGAAACTGGCAGACCTGGACTGTGGATGGATGGGCGAGACGACGCTGCACATCGTGAAGTACGAGAAGTTTGCCAAGAACCTCGGATTGAGAACGATACTGGGGATGATGGACAACGACAACCGTCAGGCCAAGGAGACGCTGGAGGATATTGCTATGATTGAATCTGTATGATGAAAGGAGTAGAAGCGTATGTCGAGAATTGATTTAGGAGACAACATCAGGAAACCCAAGACCGTGCCCGCCACGGTCGAGGGTTTCAACCAGCGGGTGGACTCGGAGAAGACGGGGCGCATCTGTAGCGAGTTGGCAGATATACATGAGCAGTATCTCCGGGGTGAACTGACGAAGGAGGACTACAAGACGAAGAAGGCCGAACTGAAACTGGGCGACGGGTTCTACACCCCTCATGCCCACTTCCTGAAGGGCTACAAGAGCAACGAGGGGGAGCCTGTGGACTCGGGCAAGGCGGTCATCGACCTGGACGGTTGCCAGCACTTTGCCGAACTCTACAGCAAGCACCTGATGGGGCGCGAGCGTGCGCTGGGCATCAATATGGTGAACCGTTCGGTGAGCGGTACGGGCGGTCACGTTCTGTTCGACATCCCTGAGGGCCTGGACCGACAACAGGCACAGGCCTGGATGGCGCATGTGCTGGGCGACGTAGAGTATGACAAGGCCGTACACGAGCCTGAGCGGGCCGTCTATCTGCCCTGTAGGGAGTATATCCTGTATATCGACGAGGAACTGATGTTCGGTGATGAGTTGCACCCTGCCGTCCTCACGGAGGAGGAACTGAGGGAGTATGGAGAGAAGGAATCACGGAAAGAGGAAACGACGGAGTCCACCAGTCCAGAAGTCCGAAAATCCGTAGAGCCCTCTCCACGAGCCCTGGCTGCCTTTGACGAGACGCTGAAGATGACGGAACTGGATCTGGAGACCCTGAACCGCGACGGGGTCAGGCATAACACGTTGAAGTTGCTGTTGCCCACGCTTTGCCAGATGATGCCTCAGGAGGAACTGATGGGCGTGTTGCAACAGAAGATGCCCGAATACTCGAAGGAGCAGGACTGCCAGACGCTGGTGAGCAACTTCTACGACAAGTATGTTGACCAGAACCGCCCTATGAACCTGAAGCAGAAAGAGGTGTTCCTGCGATCGCTGAAGGCTGGGAACGGCACGGCGGGGCAGACTACGGCAAGCAAGTCTGCACCCACGATAGACATCGATCCCAGTAAGTTGCCCATAGGTCTGAAGGAGAGCCTGAAGCCTTACCCTCAGAACATGTGGCCAGCATTGATCGTGGGTCAGATGCCTGCCCTGATGGCTCTGGCCGACGGGGTGACCTATCGCTATTGTGACGGCAAGACCAGTTATCTGGCAGGCATGGCCATCATCCTGGGCGAGCAGGCCTCGAACAAGTCGGCCATTGAGGAAGCCGTGGAGCGTTGGCTGGTGGAACTGCGCCACGACGACGAACTGGTCAGGGAGCGCGAGGACAAGGTGCGTGAGGCCAACAGGCGACGTAAGGCCAACGAGCGGGCACAGGAGGCACCGAAGGAGGTGATCAGGGTGGTGCCCATCACCATCTCGTGCTCAAAACTACTGAAGCGACTGAAGCAGTCGCAGGGTCACTCGCTGTACTCCATCTGTACCGAGGCCGAGACGTTGCTGAAGTCGAACGGTAGTGGCTCGTGGTCTCAGAAGTGGGATATTTACAGAAATGCTTTTGCACGAGAGAGGTGGGGTGTGGACTTCAACTCAGACCAGTCTGAAAGCGGCGACGTGAAGGTTGCCTACTCATGGACTATCCTCGGAACGCCAAGAACCACCAGGAAGATGTTCTCGGGCAGGAACGAGTCGAATGCCGAGAATGGCCTGTCGAGCCGTATGATGGTCTCGGAGATGCCCGACGGGATGTTTGAGAAGATCACCGTCTTCAAGGACTTGTCGGAGGCCGACATGAACCGCATTGCCCAGGCTACGACATTGCTACGCACGGCATCGGGATTCCATGACACACCCCGTATTCGCAAGGCCATAGACCGATGGCTGGAGGAGAAGCGCATAGAGTCGTCGATGGAGATAGACACCATCAAGGACCGCTTCCGTCGCCGTGCAGGGGTTATCGGTTTCAGGTGTGGCGTGGTGTTCATGCTGTTGGCAGGCAAGGAGTCGAACGCCTGTGTGGACTTTGCCGTGAAGATGGCTGAATATACGCTACAGATGCAGTTGAAGGTGTTCGGTCCGCTATTGGCTAAGCACTACAACTCTTCGGAGGACAACGGCTACGCCACCGTCAATGGCAATATCTACAATCAGTTGCCCTCACCATTCACGGTACAAGACCTGCGCAGGCTGAAGGGTAATGAACTTAACGACAGTTCCCTGTATTCCATCATTAGCCGCTGGAAGGCTGATGGTTGGGTTGAAAAGGAAGGTAAGAGTTGGAAGAAGAAAAAGTAAAACCTTGCAACCTTGCAACCTTGTTACCAAGAGGAATCAGAAATCACAACCCACTCAATATCCGCAGGTCTAAGGACCTGTGGAAGGGTATGGCAGAGGTGCAGACAGACCGCGCCTTTGTACAGTTCAAAAGTTTGGAATGGGGCTGGCGGGCAGCCTTCCACCTGCTCACCCGCACCTACTATCACAAGTATCATCTATGCACCATCAGGGACATTGTTACTCGTTGGGCTCCACCCAACGAGAACAACACCCAGACGTACATCGAGAACGTCAGCCGACTGACCGGCATCGCCCCTGATGATCCTTTAGGCAGTCCCAGCGACAGCCCCGCCCGCTGGATGATGGTCGGCACGGCAATGGCGATACAGGAAAACGGAACGTCAAGCCTTGATTATTTCGCCATGCTGAGAGGATGGGAGATGAGTAGGGATTGACGGGAGCATTCTGAACATTCGCCACAACGGATTTTCGGATTGAACAGAAGATCTAAGTGGTACTCAAAAGGAACAGAGGGCGACTGTCACCGTCGCCCTCTATTTGTTTTCTGCCTTTTCCTGTCGGATGCGCCAGCCGATGGCGGCAACGAGGAGGGTCATCAGGGGACTGAGGATGTTGAAGAAGCAGTAGGGCAGATAGGTCATGGTGGCAACACCAAGGACCGTGGACTGGGTCATGCCACAGGTGTTCCAAGGTACCAGCACAGAGGTCACGGTGGCCGAGTCCTCACAGGTGCGACTCAGCAGGCGCGGCTCGAAGCCCAGACGCTTGTAGACATGACGGAACATATCGGCGGTGAGGACGATGCTGATGAACTGGTCGCCCGTGGCGATATTGAGGAAGAGGCCTGTGCTGGCCGTGGAAGCCACCAGGCCGAAACGGTGGCGGACCCAACTGATGACCAGGCGCGTGATGCTCTCTATCATGCCGCTGGCCACCATGACGGCGCCAAAGCACATGGCACAGATGATGAGCCAGATGGTGTTGAGCATGCCCGTCATGCCACCAGTAGAGACCAGTTCGTTGAGCGCGGCATTGCCTGTCTCGACGGCTGTGGCACCATAATAGGTGAGGGCAAGACCTTTGATCATTGACCATGGATCATTGACCATTGACCATTCACCATTGAACATTGACCATTCTTGCGTCCCTTCGGTAGCAAGCGACCAGAGGTCGAGCGGACCATTGCCGCCCTGCCCTATCTCGATGAGGAGGTGGGGCTGGAGAATCAACGCCATGACGCCAGCCATGATGGCAGAAAGGAACAGGACGATGAGCGACGGCAGACGACGGACGATGAGGAGGGCCGTGAACAGCGGCACCAACAGGGTCCAGAGGGAAATGTTGAACGTAGAGGCCAGTCCCTCCGTGTATTGCTCGACCTGTACCTCGGTATTGCCTCCCATGCCCAGTCCTGAGACGAAGAAGATGAGGAGGGTGATGAGGAAGGCTGGCGTGGTGGTCAGCGTCATGTAGCGGATATGCTCGAAGATATCGACACGGGTGGTAGAGGATGCCAGGATGGTGGTATCGCTGAGCGGTGACATCTTATCGCCGAAATAGGCCCCAGAGATGATGGCTCCTGCCGTCCACGCCTCAGAGACGCCCAGGGCATCGCCAATGCCCAGCAGGGCGACGCCAAAAGTAGCAATGGTCGTCCATGAACTGCCAGACAACAGCGACACCAAAGCACAGATGGCACAGGCGCCAACGAGGAAGAACTGGGGCGACAGGATCTGCACGCCATAATAGATCAGGGTGGGCACCACACCACTCACCATCCATGAGCCGGAGAGCATGCCCACCGTGAGCAGGATGAGCAGCGTGACGGCGACACCGCCCAGGGTCTTGGTCATCTGATCCTCAAAGGCCTTCCAAAGTACCCGATAGCCTACCATCGAGATAGCCACGCAGGTGGCCAATCCCATCAGCAATGCCACCTGGCTGCCCCCACTGAGGGAGTCGCTACCAAACAAGGCTATCACCACTGCCAGCAGCCCGATGAGCACCAGCAATGGAATAGCCGAAATGAGCGGATGTGGTAATTGACGTTCTTTCTTCTTCATAAAATCCAAAAAAGGGTGTCGTCTTTTTGGCAAAGGCAAGTCCCCTTATCATCATTTCAAAAATTTCTGATTTATGTTATTATTTTTATTTTGTTTTACACTAAATTGCTCAACCTTACGTCTCACAATCCTTAACTTTCAATACTTCACATGTCCCGAAGAAACATAGCCTCCAAAAACAAATTCTGCAAACATTGTATGCAAAGTTAGCAATTGCTTGCAACTATATACGTATGAATATATCATTTGAAAAGAGTCCTTATATCCATAGAAAGGAACTCTTCGGCACTGATACCACCATCACCAACTATAAATGCAGATTTAGGGCGGAACTTATCTCTAAACTTATCAAGTCCTTTAGTATTCTTCTCGGCATGACTTTTCACCTCAATAGCAACGACAGTACCCTTCTTACGAAGGATAAAATCAACTTCATCGGCAAGTTCACGCCAATAGAACCTGAATGAACTTCCTTGGCTCTTTCAGTCTACTTGTAATTACTTGATATTCAGACCTTTTATACATAACCCAAAATTTTACTCAGTGAAGTGAGTAATTTTACTCAGTGCAAAGATATAAATAATAAATAGAACCACCAAACATTTTACACAAAAAAAATACAGTTTGTCTTGTTTTGTGGCTTAAAAAACAAGACAAATTCTAAGTACGAGGCATAATTAACAAAAAAGAGAGCGCAACCCCCGAATGGAATTGCGCTCAAAGTATAATATAGAGTTTTGCTTACTTCTCTACAGCTGCCTGCGCGGCGGCTAACGGGAACTGATTATCAGCACATTACGGCGAATCTGGGAAACATTTGGGAAACATTATGAGCATGAACTGCACATTCTGCACCCGACATCTGGTTCTATTATAAGTTCCTTGGCAAGAGAATGCTCCCATAAGTCTCCTTCTAAAGGATGTGCGTCTAAGTGTGGTTCTGGCCAACTCTCGTCA
>CADCCB010000073.1 GCA_902799905.1 uncultured Prevotellaceae bacterium | reverse complement strand
GACTGGGCTACCTGTGATAAGATCCGCGATGAATTGAAAGATGCAGGTTTCGAGGTGAAGGATACCAAGGACGGCGTCACTTGGAAGCTGAATAAATAAAGAAAAGCCTACGGGAGACCGTAGGCTTTTTTGGTCATCTCTATGGCGAGGGTCTCTTCGCGGAAGTCCTCAAAGGAGAGATAGTCGAGTCCTTGATGGGGACGGTCTGTGCCCCAGGAGTTCTTCATGATGAAGTATTTCTGTCCTTTGTCGTCGTGGGCAATGCCGACAATCGCCATTGCATGACGCTCACTCTCCCAACAGACACCATGATGCTGGCGTACGGCACGCTCTGTCTTTGCCAACAACGAATCCATGGGGATGTTATAAAATCGGTCGTGCATCCAATTGTCAGGAAGGTCGATATCCACTTCCTGGTTGTAGGGCTCCTCGTCGTTGCTTGTCAGAGCGATATACTCGTCAGGGGCACAGACGCTACGCGCAAACTCCTGTGGGGTGTAGGTGGCACCTAACATGAACACCCAGCGAGGGGCGGGCGTCTCTACCTTCCGCATCGCCTTCTTTTCAATATAATAAGGTGAGAGGTTCACGGAGTCTCCCCAGCTGAGATGCTCTGTCTCGATGGCTGCCAGCATGGCATAGATCCAGCAGGTCTGGCTCTCCCCTTGGTTCTTCACGGGCGTCATACGGTTCAGCACTTCATGGGTGAAGTGCTCGGGCTCCCGATGCGAACAACCGATGCAAAACAGGAAGGCTATTAAAAGATATAAAAATCTTATCATCGCGTGCAAAGATAAGAAGATTTTTTTGTATATTTGCACCCGTAATGGAAAAAAACATTAAAGCATACGAGATCATGGCCCCTGTGGGCTCACCAGAATCATTGGCAGCGGCGATCCAGGCTGGTGCTGACAGCATCTACTTCGGTATTGAGAAGTTGAATATGCGGGCGCATTCGGCCTCGACATTCACCATCGACGACCTGAAGGAGATGGCTCAGACCTGTAATGCGCATGGTATCAAGAGCTATCTGACGGTGAACACGATTATCTATGGTGAGGATATCCCTCTGATGCATGAGATCATTGATGCCGCCAAGCAGGCAGGCATCTCTGCCGTCATCGCCTCGGATGTGGCTGTGATGACCTATTGTAATCAGGTGGGACAGGAGGTACACCTCTCTACCCAGCTTAATATCTCCAATATTGAGGCTTTGAAGTTCTATGCCCAGTTTGCCGATGTGGTGGTACTGGCGCGTGAGTTGAATATGGATCAGGTGGCGGAGATCTACCGTCAGGTGGAAGAAGCACATATTTGTGGCCCCTCGGGTGAGCAGATCCGCATTGAGATGTTTTGTCACGGAGCCCTCTGTATGGCTATCAGCGGCAAATGCTATATGAGTCTGCATGCAGCCAATCGCAGTGCCAATCGGGGCGAGTGTATCCAGATCTGTCGTCGCAGTTATACGGCGACGGATAATGAGACGGGTTACCAGTTGGCTATTGACAACAAGTATATCATGTCGCCGAAGGACTTGAAGACCGTCCGCTTTATCGATAAGATGATGAAGGCAGGTGTGCGTGTGTTCAAAATCGAGGGACGTGCCCGTGGACCTGAGTATGTTTATACAGTGGTGAAGTGTTATAAGGAAGCTATCCAGGCCGTGCTCGACGGCACTTTTACCGAGGAGAAGAAGGATCAGTGGGACGAGCGTCTTGCCACCGTCTTCAACCGTGGCTTCTGGGACGGCTATTACCAAGGGCAGACCATGGGCGAGTGGAATAAGAACTACGGTTCGAATGCCACCGAGCGTAAGGTGTATATCGGAAAAGGTGTGAAATACTTCTCGAAGCTGGGCGTGGCAGAGTTTTCTGTCGAGGCCAATACCTTCAAGGTGGGCGACAAAATGCTGATTACAGGTCCAACCACCGGGGTGATGTATGTGACGGCTGATGAGATACATGGCGACAACGGTCCTGTGGAGGTCGCTGAGCAGGGCACCCGCGTGTCGATTGCTGTAACAGGAAAAATCAGACAGAGCGACAAGCTCTTCAAACTAGAACGTGTAGAACCTACAGATTAAAAATGATATAAATATGGATAAGAAACCTTGGATGTTGGTCGTCATCCTGACTTTATGCTTTAACCTTGTACCGCTGACCATGTCGGCGCAGGACGAAACGCTTGTGTTTACCCCCCAGTGGACGGCGCAGGCACAGTTTGCCGGCTATTATGTGGCTGAGGTTAAGGGTTTTTACCGCGAGGCTGGTGTCAAGGTGCGTATAGAGCACCCCTCATCCACACAGCCCGCCATGAGTCGCTTACGTAATAATGAGTGTCAGGCCACGACGCTGCAACTCTGTCAGGCCCTGGAGATCGTGGATGGCGGTGTCCCCTTGGTCAACATCCTGCAAACATCCATGAACAACGCGATGGTGATTGTGTCGGCCCGCAATCAGGACCCGCTCAAGCAGAAAGGTGCCCGCGTGGGTATCTGGAGTGTGGGGTTCGGGCAACTGGCCATCTGCATGAGTATCAAGGATCACCTGGATTACAAATTTGTGCGGTTTGCCCAGAATGTCAACCTGTTTGTGTCTGGTGCACTCGACGCCACACTGGCTATGAGCTACAACGAGTACTACCAGTTGGTGCAGGCAGGTATGACGATAACCGACAATAATGTATATCGTTTCTGTGACCACGGTTATAACGTGCAGGAGGATGGCGTGTATATGACGCGCGAATATTACCAGAAGCACCGCGATCAGGCCCGCCGCTTTGCCCAGGCCAGCCGTAAGGGGTGGGAGTGGGCTGCCCAGCATCCCGAGGAAACGCTCGAGATTGTGATGAAGTATGTAGATAGGGAGAAGATCCCAACCAACCGCGTTATTCAGGAGCTGATGCTCAAGGATATACTGCGCCTTCTGGTGGATCGTGAGTCGAAGAAACGCGAATTCCGTTTGCGTCCTGATATGGTGAAACTGGCCAGCCGCTTAATGGTGGAGAACCAGATGCTGGATCGTGAGATAACATACAAGGAGTTAGTTGATAATTAATAGTAGACATTTTAGTTTTTATGGGGCTTGTTGATATTCGTCAGAAACTCTCCGTCAGAGTAAGCGTGTGGGTAGTCTTGTTTGCCGCCTTGATATTCATTGCGGCCCTCAGTTTCTTGTTCTATCAGTCACGCGAGGCTGTGCGGCAGGAAGCCATAAACCGTGCCACAACCATACTGGATCGCACATCGCTTCAAGTAGAGGGCATCCTGAATCGTGTAGAGGTGGCCTCTCAGATGACCGAATGGTTGGTGCAGCGACACCCCGAGGTGGCCGACTCGATGTTTGTGTATAGCGAGGGTATGTTGCGTAACAATCCTGATTTCTATTCTTGTTCTATCGCCTTCGAGCCTTACTATTTCAAGGATTATGGTCGCTATTTCTCGGCCTACGCTAAGCACGATGGCGGCAGGATCCGTACTATACAGGGCGGCAGCGACCACTATCAGTATTTCTTTATGGACTGGTATCTCATGCCTACACTGCTCGGCCACCCTTGCTGGACTGAGCCATATATGGACTTGGATGCCCCTACCAATACCTACGAGATGGTGACCAGTTATTGCCAGACCATCAAGAATAAACAGGGTAATGTCATTGGCATCATCAACACCAGTCTCTCGCTGAACTGGCTCTCGCAGACCATCTCGGCTGTGAAGCCTTATCCCAACTCCTACAGTATTATGGTAGGCCGTGGTGGTACTTATTTTGTTCATCCCGACACGACGAAGATTACGCGCCAGACGATTTTTACCCAAACGCTGCTGAAGCCCGATACGGCTATGACTGCATTGGGTCATGCCATGCAGCGTGGGGAAGAGGGCATGCGCCACATGAATATGGATGGCAAGGACTGCTATGTGTTTTACAAGCCACTCGGGAAAACTGGCTGTTCGATGGCTATCGTGTGTCCTGAGAGCGATATCTTCAGTGGGTTCGACCGCCTGCGCCACACTGTGATGGCGATTGTTTGTGTGGGTCTGTTGGTGATGTTGTGCGTATTTATCCACATTATCACCCGTGAGCTCAAACCATTGCGGCGTTTGGCCCATGAGGCCGAGACCATTGCTTCGGGTCAGTTTGATACGCAGTTACCTGACTTCCAGCGAACTGATGAGATTGGTCAGCTGAGCCACTCGTTCGGTAATATGCAACAGTCGCTTGTGCGTTACATTGAAGAGCTGAAACTTACTACTGCCCAGAAAGCCTCGATAGAGAGTGAGTTGAATGTGGCCAGCAACATCCAGATGAGTATGCTGCCCAGCGTGTTCCCCAACCGCGAGGGGTTAGATATGTATGCCTCTACGGCCCCTGCCAAGGAGGTAGGTGGTGATCTGTATGGTTATCTGCTCAAGGATCACAATCTGTACTTCTGTGTAGGTGACGTGAGTGGCAAAGGTGTACCTGCCTCACTGTTCATGGCTCAGGTAACACGACTGTTCCGTACATTGGCCAACCAGCAGTTGACACCTGCCGACATCTGTACACAAATGAATGAGGCTTTGTCGGGTGACGAGAACCCCACGAATATGTTTGTCACGCTGTTTGTGGGTCTGGTCAACCTTCAGTCGGGTCACCTGATGTTCTGTAATGCCGGCCATAACCCGCCTGTCATTGGCGGTGGTCAGCATCATGGTGAGTTCCTGGAGATGTTGCCCAATTTCCCAATCGGTGTGATGCCAGGTTTGGCGTTCCAAGGCGAGGAGATTGACAGTATCAAGGGCCGTGCACTGTTCCTCTATACCGACGGATTGAACGAGGCCGAAAACCGCCAGCACGAGGAGTTTGGCGATGACCGTCTGCTCTCTATCCTGCGCGATACCCACTTCGAAACAGCCCAGCAGGTAGTAGAGACGCTGGCTGCAGAAGTTGAGAAACATCGCGACGGTGCAGACCCCAACGATGACCTCACCATGATGTGCCTGCGCATGCAGTAGTTTGATTAGTATAATAACTTTTTAGAGAAATATTTAAACGATGACAATAAACGAGATTCAAGACGAGATTATCGAGGAATTCTCTGGACTTGACGATTGGATGGATAAGTACCAGTTGCTCATTGACTTAGGTAATGAACTGACACCCCTCGACGAACGTTATAAGACAGAGCAGAACCTGATTGACGGGTGTCAGAGCCGTGTGTGGTTACAGGCAGATTTGGTAGATGGCTCTTCGACAGGCTCAGAGACCGTGAAAGTGATCCACTTCTCGGCAGAGAGCGACGCCCTGATTGTGAAGGGGATTGTGAGTCTGCTGATCCGAGTACTTTCTGACCATACGCCACAGGAGATCCTCGATGCCGACCTCTATTTCATTGAGGAGATAGGTTTGAAGGAGCACCTCTCGCCCACTCGAAGCAACGGACTTGTAGCAATGGTGAAACAGATACGCGCCTATGCGTTGGCATTCAGTACGAAACAATGAAAATGACAATTATTAACTAAGAACTTTTATATAATATATGATCCAGACAGTAGTAAAGAGAGACGGCCGCATTGTAGGTTTCAATGAGCAGAAGATTATGGCAGCCATCCGTAAGGCTATGCTTCACACCGACAA
>CADCCB010000072.1 GCA_902799905.1 uncultured Prevotellaceae bacterium | reverse complement strand
CCTCATCTCTCTGATAGTTACGGCTTCATTCTATATGGAGGGTAGCCAGCCCTTATATATCATGTGCGCCTCGTGGCACACCGCTGCTCCGTCACTTGTCATGCCTAAGAGGGTTTCTTGCGTCCCTTCGGTAGCAAGCGTCCAAAGGCCGAGCGCAACCTACCTCCGGCTTCCTCCCTCTCCAGGGAGGACATCCAACCGCTCCTCCTGTCGCTCTTACATTAAGGTATCCTCGACCCATCAGAGGGTCGGGATGCTTTTAGGTCACACAGATAGCACAGATCACACGGATTTATTTCACAAAATAAGGGCGAATGGCCATCAAGTATAGAATTTACATGATCGTGGGAAAACATTATTTGAGATCAAAATGTTAAAAATACTCACAAGGAACAATTTTGTTCCAAAACTATTTGGTAGATCGGAACGAAAACGTTACCTTTGCACCATATTTCACGAATAAATAATTGCTGATTATGAAATTTAGTGAATTTTACAAGCTACTCGAAGAACATGGGTGGCGAAAAGATGGAGGTAGCAGGCACGAACATTACGTGCATCCTGACTACGATTACTTCATCCCGGTGGGCAGACACCCTTCGAAAGAAGTACCGAAAGGGACTCTCAATAAAATGCTGAAGGATGCCGGAATCAAGAAACAATGAAAGGACATGGTCCAACACCATCCCTTTAAACTGCCAGGGGTGGTTTTTAAATGAAGGTTCGTAACAATCATTATAAATAACAATTTAAAACGAATATAACTTATAATTAAACCTCAAATTCACTACACTCAAATTTTTAAGAACAAAAACCATTTATTATGAACAACAAGTTAGTCGGTGTTATAGAAAAGGCAAGTGACGGAGGTTACGGCATCTATGCACTTGAAGATGTGATTCCCGTAACAGGTTACGGACTCACGGAAGAAGAAGCAAAGAAGGACTTTGTGGAACAAATTAAGGAACAGGCCGACTATTACAAAGAGAAAAAAGGCACCTATCCCGAGTGGTATGAAGAAAATCTGGAAGTGGAGTATAGGTATGACATGTCTGCCTTCTTTATGAGTTTCCCATTTATCAATGCTTCAGAGTTAGCAAAGAGTCTGGGTATTAATCCGTCTCTCATGAGAAAGTACAAGAGTGGGCTTGCAAAAGCAAGTTCCAAACAGAAAGACTTGATTCAGGAGAAGTTCAGCGGATTAGTTGAAAGGCTGGAGTTGGTAAAATTTTAAACATTACGGATGGAAAGAATGAAAATGAGCTGCAAGCGAAACTGCTTACAGCTCATTTTTTTGTCACTTCAAGGAATCCCAAACGCAGCCATAATCAGTTCGTACCTATCCTTCAACTCTAGGTTGGTATATCTGAACACGGCATCCGATCCATTCTGATGTAATCCCGCTACATAATAGTTGATCTGCACCTTGTTGAGCATGTCGATATGTGTTTTTCGGGCCAGCTTTGAGGTGGCGACATCGCAGAGGGGCTTATAGATATTATCCCCCACTTCGGGCGAATAGAGACTCACAGTGCGCGTGATGCCGCAGAAACGGAGCAGCTGACGCAGGGCTTTGTTGTAGCGCTGCTTGCCATAATTCTGGTTTTTGCCCATACATGGCAGTCCCGTCCGGTTAATAATCTCCATGGCGGGTGGTATCAATGGCGTAATCACCTCGCGGTTGCTCGATTGCAACTTGACCGTCTTCGACGGGATATAGTGCACATACGGGATGCCATCGTCAGATACCGCTACTTTCGCTGGCGTCAGACTCAGCAGGTCGCCAATCCTGCAGCCGATGGCGCAATTCAACACAAACAGGTCCTTGGCCCATTGCAGCGCGGCAGGCACCTCTGTCGTCATCACCCGTCGTAGTTCTTCGGCTCGCAGACAGATGGGGGCATCATACATCACATGCATCATCACCCGCCGTTTCTCGGTCGAAATCTTCCGGAAGGGGGAGGAGGATATCTCGTCCGTGCTCTCCAGTTCGGCAAAGAAAGCTTGGAGCAGCTTCAGATCGTGAACTACGGTGGTGTCGCGAAGGCGTTTTTGGGGAGTCCGATGACCAGAGCCTCGGGGATAGAGTTCGGGATGCAGGCTCACGAACTTGTACTCATCGTAGGCAAACTGTCTGAATTGCAGTACATGGCTAGTGGTGAACTCGGCTGCCGAGACTGAGGTGAGATTGAAAATGACGAGAAATCGGTGCAGTTTTTCGGCCTTGCTGAGTGCCACGGCATAACGGGTGTCGCCCATCACCCCATCGCGGTGTGCCTCATGGATGAACCTCAAGAATCTTGGGTATAATGTTTCTGACTCGTGTTTGAATTGTAAGGTGCGAAAGCATCTGTTGAAAAATGTAGTAATTGACGTCATGGCTTTCTTTAATAAAAACGGGGCTTCGCCGTTTTTATTGTGCAGCCATATAACGAGCAGTGGCCCTCGCGTTGATTTGCGAGAGCCACTGCTTTTTTTGTTACCCGACGTAGGCGCCGTCCTTCGCCTCGAAGATGGTACTCGGTTCGTGTACCACTATCGAATGCCACGCCCCTTTCGGCACCTGGATGCCATATTGTCCTTCGCGCGGGCAGACACGTAGACGTGCCTTCTCTACGAAGTTCGACTCATCCACGGCCCTCTCGCCATCGTGGATAGGACCGCCCGCATCCACATTGGGCAGTTCCTCGTAGAATATCCAATCAAGGCATCCCTCTATGCAGATGACCGTCTCGGAGGTATGCAGATGACGATGGATAGGCACGTGCGTACCCGGTTGCAGGGCGTTGAGCATGCGCTGCGACGTGTCTGCACCGCTGGTGCGCAGGTCATAGTTCATGCGCAAACGCTCCGATTCTGCCGCCTGCTGGTGCAAGTCAGATAACAGTTCCTTGTTGAGACGAGGAACCTGTCCCCCTGTCACTCCCCTGTCACTTAAGGACCTGTCCCCCTGTCACACCTATGTCACATCGAAGTGACGATGAACCTGTCCCACTGTCACACCTATGTCACACTTTTGGACGATTACGGCAATATCTGGTCTATGAACTGCTGGGGCGTATAGATTCTCACTGCCCCATCGGTCGCTCCACTAAAGTCGGAGATATTGAATGAGACGAGAGCCTCACAGCCCACCTTCTGAGCCACTTGATACTGGCAACTGTCCTCTAAGTCCTTGTACCCTTTATCAGAGACACCCCGTAAAAGGCTATCCTTATCATGCTCTGCAACATCGAACATCTGGAGTATCTTGTTCAGGATGATACGAAGATTCTGCAGACATTCATCGCCAACCAGCCCCTGCTCTTTATGCAGGTACTTCAGGATGATGAAATGTATGGTATAGAAGGCTCCCACCGACATGAACATCTGCGCATGCTTGTTGCGGAGCTCTTTCAACAACTTTTCGGCCACCTCATACTTCTCGCGGTGCATGAAGTACTCCAGGATGACATTGGTGTCGATAAATACCTTCATATCAGATGCCGTATTTATCGGTTAACGCCTCTTCGAGAAGGTCATCAGCACTACTGCTGGAGTCGGCCATAAAGCCACCCAACTTGAAGAACCCCTCAGAGTCGTTCTCAAGGGCCTTAATCTTCTGCGTGAACAGTTTGGCATCAGTAGCCTTGAGCTCTACTCGAGCCTGCTCTACCAGTCTTTTGGTGAGTGCAGCCCTGACGGCCTTAGTTTGTCCTTGTATCAATGTCCAAAGCGCATCAACAGGCGACACTTCTGCTTGTGGATATGTTGTTGTTACCATAATCGTATTGTTTTGACTGTGCAAAGATACGAAAAGTTTTGGAAAGTTGGGCGATTTTGCAGGGAAAAATTCTTTTGTCCCGCAGATGGCTGTTTTTTTCTAAGGAATTAAGGAATCAAGGAAATTATTCCTATATTCCCAGGTTCCTTAGACCAAGAAATCTCTCACAGATGGCAGTGATGACGCAGATTATGCTTCCAAGCTCTGCCTGTACCACTCAAAGAGTTTAGCCACACCATCCTCAATCTCGACTTTGTGCGTCCAGCCAAGAGAATGCAGTTTGCTTACATCAATGAGCTTGCGCATGGTGCCATCAGGCAACTTCAGCGACTGACTGGTTTAGGCCGCGGTCTGATTCAGCGTATCTAGGGTACTTGTCCCCCCCGTGACGAGGAACCTGTCCCCCTGTCACTCCCCCTGTCACTCTTTGATAATGATTGTGGCATACGCGTTTAATGTGTAACTTAATGTGCCTTTTGAAATGCCAATTTGGCACTTCAAAAACTTATTTCAGTAATCCAAGAACTGCTTCTGGTGTGAAGCCCACCTTTATCACAGTACACAGGCCGTGCCCCATATCCTTCACAGAGGCACCAAGCAGCCACACATCATCATCCACAATCAAATAGCGGTCATGGATATGTTGTGGCAACTGAACCTTCTTAATCTCGGCACACTGCTTGTTATGCTTCTCAAAATCCAATTCCGTCTGTTTGGTATATCGCGTATGAACAGTGCATTCCACACCTGCAGCTCGTTTGTCCAGCAAAAGCAAAGTACGCTCGTCCACGAAGTTATCAATCAACACAATCCTCTTCTCTGCACTCCGAACCAATCCGCTAATAAATGTGTATGCATTCCAAACACAACCAGTACCAAACAATTCTTCAGTTGAAACTGCAGGTGACAGTTCTTCAATCTTATCCAGCACCACATCCAGCTTCTTTTCCGTTTCAATCTGCTTCTGCTCTAAAGCGCCAACACGTTGAAAAAGTCCGGCATTAGCTGTTATAAAACGTCGCATGGCCACAAAGGCCCTGATGATTCTAACACTGATTTTTTCAGCCAAATCATTATGCAGAACACCACTTAACTGAGAAACACCTTGCTCTGTAAACACGTATGGAAGAGCACGACGGTCACCACCTCTAACGTTTGAAATGCCGATTTGGCACTTCAAAGCTTTCCACTCCTCCTTAGTTAATTGGAACATAAAGTCTTCGGGGAAACGACCTATATTGCGTTTTACCTGTCTGTTCAATTGTCCTGTGTCAACCTTATAGAACACAGCCAAGTCTCTGTCCAGCATCACCTGCACGCCCCGAACCATATAAATTCGAGCTTGTATCTCAGTGAGTGATGCCATTTGGGCATCCTGAACAACCAATGCGTTTTCTTTTATAACTTTCTTTGCCATTCTTACAAAGTATCTTTATAAAAAGAACGGATACCCTCGGATTTTATTGTCAAGGGTATCACATTTTGTGACACCCCATTCAATGTTATTCGACCCCTTCGCGGGCATGGATGCAACCGAGGGAGCAGCGGTGTGCCACGAGGCGCACATGATATATAAGGGCTGGCTACCCTCCATATAGAATGAAGCCGTAACTATCAGAGAGATGAGGGCAGTCCCC
>CADCCB010000071.1:468-13120 GCA_902799905.1 uncultured Prevotellaceae bacterium | reverse complement strand
ATGCCCGCCTGATCCTCGCCTTTCAGGCAATGTGGGACGGGGATAGAACGCAACTCTTCGTCGGTGATGTCGGCGCCTTTGTCGAGGCAGTATTGCTGCAATCCTCGTGGGGCCTGATAGATATTAGCCGTTCCGAGCAGGTTCTCGTCGCTGTTCAGCATGGAGAGCAGTTCCTCATGGGGTACGGGCAGATACTGGCGCACGCCGCCATGATAGGTAAGGCGTATGGTGCCACCTTCGTCATTCAGTTGCTGCGTCACGTCAATGACGTCCTGTCTGTTTGCAAGCACCAAATCTGCGCGGCTACTCTCATCGGCATACATGTAGGGTGACCAGGTGCCAAAGACCTCATATTCATCGCTGGCAGAATCGTCGTGTTCCAGTTCGAAGGCATAGTGCGGTCCCTGTGGCTTGTATTGCTGATAGACGTGTTCGAGGATGCCTGGATTGATGCCAAATCCGAACATGACATTGCTATGCGTAGGCCAGCTCAATATCCGCTTCATTTCCTCTATATAGTCGGGAATCGATTCGACATTATCCATATCTAAGCCGTCCGCGAAGCCAGCCACGTCGACACAGTCAAGGCCGTAGTCTATGCACATCCGGGCAACCTCTACGCTGTTGGCCACCGAAGTATTGACCACCACGTCGAACTCTTCTTGGTGACGGGGCAGGAACTGAAAGATGTCTTGACCGTCCTTCAGGTCACAGGTGGTCAGCGAATAGCTCCCGCCAGGCTCCTGCTCTGCCATGATTTTTTCAAAGGCTTTGGCAATATTACCATAGCCAACTAATAAAATTCGCTTCATAAAGTGACAATAGTTGAAAACATGAGATTCTATTTAAAATAGCGCATGATATTCTTTTTGAACTCTTCGACGTTGAAGGGCTGCTCCTCTACCTGGAAGGTAAGACCAATCTGGTTGAGCAGGGCATCGATAGCATCTGGCATGAGTTGCGACAGCTCCGTCATGGTGTGGGGATGGTCGGGGCTGACGACATCGAGCAGCCTATAGGCAATCCAGGCCCCGGTGGCCGTCTGCCAGCACACGGCATTGCAGCCGTATCGCTTCCAGGTGGCCTGGTTTTCCATCACGTTCTTCACCCAGTACATGCGGTCGCGTGTGTCCCAGAAGAGCATGCCCACATGGTCATCCCCCTTGAGGCAGTGGGGCACAGGAATCTTGAGGAACTCCTCAACTGTCATTTCAGTGCCATGGTCCAGGAAGCATTGCTGCATTCCTCGTGGGGCCTGAAAGAGATAGGCAGATCCGAGCATGTTCTCGTCGCTGTGCATCATGGACATCAGTTCTTCATGAGGTATAGGGAGGTACTGGCGCTGCTCGCCGTGATAGGTGAGGCGCATGGCGCCACCATCATCCTTCAACTGCTGCGTAATGTAACGGATATCATTTTTGTTAATCACGACCAACTCTGCACGACAACTCTCCTCGGCATACATGTAGGGTGACCAGGTGCCAAAGACCTCATATTCATCACTGACAGCATCGTCGTGCTCCAGTTCAAAGGCATAGTGAGGCCCTTGTGGCTTGTATTTCTGATAGACGTGTTCGAGGATACCGGGATTGATGCCAAAGCCACACATGATGTGACTGCGAGTTGGACATTTCAGCAACGGCTCCAAAGCGAACAGGAAGTCCACCGCCGTAGTGCCATCACCCATACCTTCATCTACGCCCATGTCGATATAGTCCAGTCCGTAGTCTATGCACATCCGTGTAACGTCGATGGTTTCGGCCTGAGAAGTGTTAAACACTATGTCAAACTCATCATGATGTTCTGGCAGATAAGTGATTATGTCTTGACCATCCTTCAAGTCACAGGTTGTCAGCGTATAAGTACCACTTGGTTCCTGTTCGGCCATGATCTGTTCAAAGGCATGGGCGATATTGCCATAGCCCGCTAATAATATTCGTTTCATTTCTTCTTTGGGATAATATTTTTGAGTGTTTCATTCTGGTCGCCAACAAGCAAGAGAGCCATCTGACCAGTTAGTTCAGACAAGATGTCAATCTGTTCTTGAGTATATAGGGCACTGCTACAGTCGGTAAACACCTCGTAGAGCGATTCACGACGAGTGATGTAGGTCGATGAGTGCTCACCTGTAAACGACGGATCTATATGATAGGTATTCCACAGTTTACCGTCGATGTAGATATATTCGGGGATATTGACGGCATTATACCCAATCTCCGTAGCATCACCATCGATACCATCGATACCAAGGTCGCGCAGCAGATGATATTCAGGGTAGATGCGGTAGCGCATGGAACAGAATATCTCTCTGTGTGTCTGGCTAAGCAGTTCGGCCACGGTCTGGTTCGGATCCGTATCGATGACGATAGGCAGACTGCATAGATACTGGCCATAAACATGGTCGGTGAGTCGCCGGTCGCTGCGACCATGATTGAAAGTATAAAATACCACGCGCGTCTCACCCGACATATAGGCTAATGCTATGGCGTAGGCCGCATAGAAAACCGTGGTGGGCGTTTGACCTATGCGTTGACAGCCTTCATCAATGATATTAGCCGATACCATGGGATGCGAGCTGATGCCAGGTCCCAACGGATTGTCGGTCTCACGACAATAGTCGGTCAGTTGCAAACCTTCGAATTTCTTCAAATAGTATTCTTTTGCACGGCGATAGGCATCACTGTTGTAAGAAGCAATCTCGCGGTAGGTCATTTCAGCAGCGATGTCACCCTGCTGGTAGAGGGGAATACCTTGCACTGCCTCTTCAAAAGCATTCCAAAGTGCCCTTTGAGATATGCCGTCGAAGAAGAGATGAAAGTTCTCCATGATGACGTAGACCTGACTGTCAGTCTCCACAAGGTGAAGACGCACACAAGCCTCGTTGAAAATATCAAACGGCTTTGTAAACGTGGGTTGTGCCGCTTCCCATTCCGCATCACTCATGCGGTGGTAGTGTACGTTGTTGGGCATCTGCCAGTCCTCGCAAATCATGATTTCGTCGCCCTGACGCACAAGGTGTATATGGAGATAGCGCTGCTCGTCGAGCATCTGTTGCATGGCTCGCAGGAACCTTTGCGCTGATGATCGTTCGAAAGGCATGCAGGGTGCGATATTGTGCTGCGTCAGTTGTGGGTCTTCCAAAAACTCATCATAGGTCTCCCATTGAATGGCGCTCAATGGGTAAGTAATACTTTCTTTCATATCTTTCACTATTAGTTATATATTATTGTTTGTCCATACCACCACCCAGCGCTTTGTATAGCTGGATGTGGGCATCTATCATTTCATAGCGGTGGGCAAGCAGTTGCAGACGGGCTTCGAGCAGGGCCTGGCGGGCCAGCAGCACCTGCAAGTAGTTCACGTCCTCGTCGTACTGCATGCGCAACTTTGAGGCATCAGCGATATGAGACAGTTTCTTCACCTGCTGCTCGCTGAGACTGATGGCTCGGCGTGCATATTGCTCGGTGGCCATGATGTCGTTCACCTCCCGACCAGCCTCCAACACCGTCTGGCGGAAAGTCACCTTTGCCGCCTCCTGCTCTGCCTTGGCGCGCTGCACCTCTGCCCTCAGCCGGCCTCCCGCAAAGAGGGGCTGCGTCAGCGAGCCTAAAGCATTCATCAGCAGTCCAGCAGGACTGACTATCTCGCCCACATCATTCGTCCATCCGATGCTGCCCGAAAGCGACAATGAGGGATAAAGGGCGGCGCGTGCCTCGTTGGTGGCATAGAACGCAGCTTTGAGTACGGCCTCAGCCTGACGTATGTCGGGACGACGGGCCAGGGCCAGGATGCTGATTGACGGAACACTATCGATGGCGAGGCAAGAATTGCTAAGAGAGTCGCGCTCGATGTGCTGGCAGGGACGTCCCAGCGTGGCACACAGGGCATTCTCGGCCTGACGCAGTTGCAGCAGTAGCTCCTCAAGTGTTGACTCTGCTTCGAGCTTGGCAGCCTCTGACTGGTCAACATCGTCGCTGGTAGCCTCGCCAACCTCCAAAAGTATTCGCTGCGTGGCGATACTCTCTTCCCAACTGCTGATGATGGAGCGGGTATCGGCTATCTGAGCATCGTACATTTCCAGTTGGTAGTAGGCCGTGGCGACGGTGGCTATCAATTCGGTGCGCACAGCCTGCTCGTAGGCCATCTGTTCCTCGACAGTGGCTGCAGCGGCTCGTTTTGCATTTCGCATACGACCAAAGGCATCAATTTCCCAACTGGCCTCTGCACCGAGGTTATAGCCCGACGACGTGGCAGTGAATTCATCGTTCTTGAATCGCGAGTTGCTTTTGCTGGCAGTCAGTCCTACTGCGGGGAACAGTTCTCCCTTAGCACTGCGAAGCCCCGCTTTGGCAGCCTGCACTTGCAGATGAGCAGTCTGAAGGTCGCTGTTGTGTAACAATGCTTCATCGATGAGTGCAACTAAGCGTGGCTCGGTAAAGGCCTCGCGCCAGTCAGCAGGCAAATCACCTGCCACGCTGTCGGCGGTAGAAACCCCTACTGCACTGAGTTGCTCTTTCAGTACATCGTTGGCTGTGGAATCAGAGTGGTAGGATGAGTAGGTCTTGCAGCCCGACAGCATGCAAACTGCAGCCAACACAATCAAAGTAGTTGCGCCCGAGTGCGGTTTGAGCCTCATTCCCGACGTACCGTCGCCTACCCGTAGCCTTTCTTCCAGCGTCTGGAAGAAGATGAAGAACACCGGCACGAAGAGCAACAAGGCAAGCGTTCCCACCAGCATACCACCAACCACACACAGACCCAGCGTGACATTGCCCATAGCACCGGCACCTCGCTCGAAGATCATAGGCATCAGGCCTACGACAAGCGTGAGGGCGGTCATTAGGATGGGGCGCAAACGCGCCTTGGCGGCATCGAATGCAGCTTCAACGATGGTCATTCCCTCACGGCGGCGTTCGCAGGCATATTCCGTTATCAGAATGGCAGTCTTGGCCAGCAGGCCGATGAGCATGATGATACCCACTTGCATATAGATGTTGTTCTCCAGTTCTGCGAGATTGATGAGCATAAAGCTGCCAACCAGTCCGAAGGGTACGCTTAGCATTACGGCCATAGGAATGAGCAGACTCTCGTAGAGGCAGCATAGAACGATGAATACGAGCAATAGGCTGATGGCAAACACCCAGGCTGTGGATGATGAGGAAGAGGCCTCCTCGCGAGCCGTACCAGTGTACTCATAGCCATAACCCTGAGGCAGCGTAGCGGCCGACACCTCGCTCACGGCATTGATGACATCGCCCGAAGTGTAGCCCTCGGCAGGTGTCAGTTCTACGTTGATGCCTAAAAAAAGGTTGAAGCGGTTGAGCGATTGGAGACCATAGCTTTTCTTCAGCGTAATGAGTTCGGTGATTGGCGTGTAGCCGCCCTTCTCCGTGACAACATAGATATTGTTCAGGTCGTCCTTATTCATGCGCAGTCCGGGATCTGCCTGTAGCATGACGTGGTAAAGTTTTCCGAAGCTGTTGAACTGCGAGGCATAGTTACTGCCTATATAGCCGTTGAGCACGCTGAGCACAGAAGCAGGCTCGATGCCATAGCGCTTACACAGCGAGGCATTCACCGTGACAGTGTATTGCGGATAGTTCACCTCGTAAGGCGAATAAGCCTCTTCTATCTCCGGCCGGTCCTCCAGTGCCTTCATGAAGTCGTCGGCCACGCTCTTGAGTTTTGTGATGGAACCACCACCAAAATCCTCAACATACAACTCCACACTGTTGCTATAGCTATAACCGAAGACGGTGGGCAACAGGAACACAAACATAGAACCGCTCTTCACCTGATGGGTGGCACCCTCAAATGCGGTCGTAGATGCTGAAGATGTCGTGACCATCGTCCTGGCGGTCGTCCCAATGCTTCAGGCGCCCCATCACCAGTCCGGTGTTAGGACCATCGCCGCCCAAGATATTCCAGCCTGCTACCGAACCGACGCCACGCATATCGGGGTCGTTCTCTAAGATTTCCGACATCTCCTTCACCGTCTTTTGTGTTTGCGCCAATGTAGAACCCGACGGTGTGGTGATGTCGACAAAGACGATGCCTGTATCCTCATCGGGTACCAAACCAGTAGGCGTGCTGTAGAGCATCCAGGCCAACAGGACGATGCTGACAGCCGTCAGTGAGCCTACGAACCAACGATGACGGAAAAACCAGCCCAATGCCCTATTGTATTTTCCTAACAGCGCGTCGAAGGCTTTATTGTAAGCATGACGGAAGCGTACTGACCAAGAGCCTGCAGCCTCAACGCCTTCAAGTGAGCGTGGTTTCATCAACAACGCACACAGCGCCGGACAAAGCGTCAGGGCGCAGAAGGTAGAGATAGCTACTGCCACCGCCATCGTGAGTCCAAACTGCCGGTAGTAGGCACCGCTGAGTCCACCCATGAAAGCAGCAGGGATAAACACACACATAAAGACAATGGTGGTGGTGATAATGGCTGTAGATATATTGTGCATCGCCTGGGTGGTGGCTATCTTGGCTGTTGTCGAAGCGCCTTCCAGTTTCTCCTGCACCGCCTCCACCACCACGATGGCATCATCGACCACGGTGCCGATGACCAGTACCAGGGCAAAGAGGGTGATGAGGTTGAGCGTGAAGCCCACCATATACATAAAGGCAAAGGTGCCCACAAGCGATACAATGATGCTGACCGACGGAATGATGGTGGCACGCCAGTTCTGCAGGAACAACAGCACCACGAGAATGACAAGCAGCAGGGCCTCGGACAGCGTCTTATAGACTGCGTTCATCGAAGCGTCGAGGAAGTCGTTGGTGTCTAAGAGCACCCTGAACTCCAGACCTGCGGGCAATTTCGGTTTCAGGTCGTCCATAAGCCGGTCTATCTCATGGTTCACCCGTTGGGCATTGGCACCAGTGGCAGGGGTAATGATGGCAATAGTGCCATTGTGGGAGTTCACCCAACTGTCGCAGGCATAAGTTACTGTACCCAATTCCACACGTGCCACATCACTGAGATGCAGGTCGTTAAAGCCATCAGTCCTTAAGACGATATCCTCAAACTCTTGTAGGCTTTCCAAGCGTCCCCTATATACCAGTGTATATTGATAAGTACCTTTCGAGTCCTCGCCTAACGTACCAATAGCCGCCTCGACGTTCTGACCTTCCAGGGCATTGATAATGTCTTCTGGATTCAGTTGGTACTGAGCCATCTTTTTCGGGTCCATCCAGATGCGCATGCCATAGACATTACCCATCAATTGGATGTTGCCCACACCGCTAATGCGCTGCAGACGCGGCTGCACGTTGATATTGAAATAGTTGGTGATGAAGGCATTATCGTAGCGGTTGTCGGGACATTCCAGAGCAATGATACGGAGCATACCTTGCTCCTCCTTCTCCACCTGCACGCCCAGATTCAGCACCTCGGCTGGCAGGTAGCCCTTGGCCTCCTCCACACGGTTTTTTACGCGTATCTGTGCCAGATCGGGGTCGGTGCCGGGACGGAAGGTGACGTTGATGGTGGCCATACCACTGCTGGTTGATGACGAAGTGATATACTCCATGCCCTCCACGCCGTTGACAGCCTCCTCAAGGGGCGTGATGACACTCTTCATGACAGCCTCGGCACTGGCTCCGGTGTACTCTGTACTGATGGTAACCACTGGCGGGGCCACATCGGGGAACTGCTCTACGGGCAGGTTGACATAGCCCACAATGCCGGCCAGCAGGACAAGCACCGAAAGGGCGCAGGCAAAGATGGGACGACTGATAAAGAAACGACTAATCATGATGGATTTCCTCCTTTCTTGACTTTCTTTTCTGTTATTTCTATTCCATCCTCCACAAATCCGGCTCCCTCGGCAATAATGACATCGCCAGGTTCCAAGCCACTAGTCACCACAAAGTTTTGTCCGTCGTTATAAGAAAGGATGGTCACCTCGGTTTCCACCGCCTTCCCATCGACCACTTTATAGACAATATATTTATTGTTGATATCAACGGCAGCTTCCTGCGGAATAACGATAACATTGTGTCTGACGTATGGCAGTTCGATATAGCCGTTACTGCCGTTACGCAATATCTCCGTAGGATTATGGAAGGAAGCACGTATATAAGTGCCACCATTGTCCTGTTCAACGGTTCCGCTGATGGCATCAATATGTCCCTTTTCCTCTAACTGATAGCCCCAGTTGCTATAAAGCGTGACAGGTGGCAACTTTTCAAGAAGCTCATCGGTGGAGTTACAGTTGAAGTCCCGAAGAAGTTCAGAGAGTGCTTCCTCAGAGAGAGCACCGTATGCACGAAGGTGTTTGTTGTCTGAAAAGATGACCATGTGTAGATCACCGTCGGTTTCAACAAGTTCGCCCACACGGTATTCAATCATGCCAATGACACCATCGGCAGGACTACAGACGGTGGTGTAGCCCAGTTGGATGCGCGCTGATTCCAACTCAGCCAGTGCCGTTTCCACCTGTGCGTTAGCTTCTTCCTTGGCATGGCGGGCTCGAAGCAGGTCGGACTCCCCCACCATCTGTTGAGCATAGAGTTTCTCCTTGCCATCTAAATTCAACTGAGCAGAGGAGAGCGCAGCGCGAACAGTGGACACATGAGCCTTGGCGGCATCAACCGCAGCAATATAAGGGCTTTGGTCGATGACAAATAGCGGCTGTCCTTTCTTCACATGAGCACCTTCTTTTACTAAGATCTTAGCAAGTCGTCCACTGACAAGTGGGCGAACCATTATATTATGTATAGCTTCCAACTTCACGGTAAAGTGGCGTTTCAGGGTGATGTTTTGCCGCTGCACACGCAACAGGCGGTAGCTATCTTTCGACGTGGGTGTGGCCTCTTCACCACAGTTGGTACAGAGTATCGACAGAGTCAGAACGGCAACTATATATATATAATGATGTAATCTTTGACGCATAACAGATCGTATTTAAAGTTCCTTCTTTCCAGTTTCCTGAGCCACAGCCATTCCCTCAGTCACCATCCCGGCATTCTCGGCTATGATGACATCGCCGTCATTCAGTCCGCTGGTCACCACATAGTGCTCATCGTTAGCAGAAATGCCCTTCACCTCGGTAGAGACGGCCCTGCCATCGATGACACGATAAACAAAACATTTGTCTTGAATGTGGATAGTGGCCTCCTGAGGTATGACAAAGACCCCGTGCCTTGTGGTTGGCAGCCCTACATATCCGTTGCTGCCGTTGCGGAACATCTCCGAAGGGTTGTCGAACGAAGCCCTAAGGAGGACTGAACCTGTTAAGACGTCTGCTTCACCGCTAACGGCATCGAAGTGTCCTTTCTGCGGAAGTTCTTCACCCCAGATAGTATAGAGCGAGACAGGAGGCAACTTTTTCAGCAGTTCGTCGGAAGTGCTGCAGCCATACTCCTCGAACAACTCGACCAGTATTTTCTCCGACAAACTGGTATAGGCATAAATCTGCTTGTTGGCCGCTATGGTGGCAATAGGCAGTGCGCTGGTAGGGAACACGACATCGCCTTCGAGGAAATTCATGATGCTGATGGTTCCATCAACAGGGCTGCAGATGGTAGTATAGTCCAGATTGGAACGCGCAGCCGCCAGTTCCGCCTGAGCAGCCTCGAGTTGGGCCGCGGCTTCCTCTTTGGCATGACGCGCCCTGCGCAGGTCAAACTCGCCCACCATCTGCTGCTCATAGAGCTTCTCTTTGCCATCTAAGTTCAATTGTGCCGTAGAGAGTGCTGCGCGGGCTGTCCCCACCTGGGCTTTAGCGGCATTGACTGCAGCGATGTAAGAAGCCTGGTCGATGATGAAGAGCGGCTGCCCTTTCTTCACGCGAGCTCCCTCCTTCACGCAGATCTTCTGCACAATCCCTGTAATCAGCGGACGGACGTCTATGTTCTGCTGGCTCTCGATCCTGGCTGTGAATTGGCGGTCCTGGGTAAGGTCCTGCTGCTCCACCCTCAGCGTCTTGAAATGGCTAGTCGACGAGCCTGGAGACGTTTTGCCACAGCCGACAAGCACCACCAGCAATATGCCCCAAAGGATATGTTTCATTTCTTCTTGTCTTTTTAATTATTTCCCATAAGGAATCCGATGGTATCGCACATTCTTTTTGTGCAATAATAAGATTTTTGGCTGCAAAGTTAATGTTTTTCCATGGTATCGCGTCCATTCTGCCCGTTTTTCTTGTGAAATAAGTCTGTTTTCAATATAAATTAAGGTAGAATGGACGACAAATCAGCCCTTGCCTGCTTCGGTTTAAAGAAAACATTGCTGTCCACTAAAAATCGCTAATCGTTCTTTGAAATGATTGAAATATAGTTAGTTATGTAGATCTTTTGAGTCAACGGACTTGATTTTGTATCTTTGCAGCAAAATGGTTTGCATATGTATCAATACAAGTACGTTTTCGCTCAACTGATAGCATTTTTGCCTATAAATCATCAATTGTCATCTTGTGGACACAAAAAAAGGGGCCTGCCCAAGCGGACAGGTCCAAATCAATATGTTAGAGTGATAATTACTCTTCTACAGCTGCCTGTGCGGTGGCTAACGGGAACTGATTATTCTGTTAATGTCTTCTGTGAATGCTAAGAAACTCTTGACTCCTTGTAAAGACGGCTGTGGGTAGTCTCGGTTAAAGCGGACGAGAGTAACATCTGGAAATTGAGTCGCCATCTGCTCGAATGGAAAGCGGATGATGACGGGCGTGTTGAAACCTACGCCAAACTCTAAGAGCAGGAGCCGCTTGTCGGATGCCGTGCGCACGAAGTCGCTGTATCGTTGGGCTTGACGGTGCCAGTGTTCATCCTCCACGAAAGTGTCGTCACAACGGAGATTCATGCTGACGGGCTGGCCGTCGGGTGTGTGTGGAATCAGTTCCGTGGGTATGCGGCAGTTGTGGATGGCTGGCAAAGCCCGTTCCACCCACTTCTGATTATGATACAGTTCCTTGGGCGCACCAGATGCTGGCTGGAAATAGCAGTAGTCGCCCTGCGTGGCAAAGATGCGATCCGCATCGAAGCCTGCCATCTCGAACTGACCGTCAACATTGGTGGTGATGACGAAGTAGTCTTTGCCGTCAACTATCTTCAGCAGTCTCTTGTATAGCGGCAATGCTCCCGTCCGATAGCGGCTGAACCAGATGTGCTTTGCCCACATGGCCCATCGTTCCTCATCGGTCTCGAATGGATAGAATCCTGCACTATAGAGGTCGGTGATGCCGTAGCGGTCTATCCACTCGCGGAACTCCCTGCGGAAGTCCTCACCGGCATAGTCGATGCCAGCGGCAGTAGTTAGTCCGGCTCCTGCGCCAATCAGCACGTAGTCGGCACGGTCTTTGTCGAGGAAAACATTGAATACAATCGTTTTAAGTGCATGTCGTGGATATGATTTGACGGTCTCGATAGCGATCCTTGCCGCCAGTTCGTTGGGGAAATGGAACACGCCCGTGGAAATGCAGCAGAAGGCGATGCTCTCCAATCCGTTCTGCTCTGCCAGGTCAAGGCAGGAACGGTAGCACTGAGCCAACTGCTCTTCCTGCTCCTTCGTGGGAACACCATCGGGAATAATCGGGCCGACGGTGTGGATGACATGACGGGCTGGCAGGTTGTAGCCTTGTGTGATGAAGTCTATGCAGTTGTGGAGCGGTGCCCAGCAGCCCAGTGCCTGAGCGTTGGCAGCATTGACGATGGCTTCCACCTTCAGACGGGTGATGTCGCCTTGCCACAATAAAAGTGAAGAGTGAAAAGTGAAGAGTGAAGAATTTGCTGCCGCCATATCTTTCAAAGAGACAACGCCTTTATCCTCGCACTGCATCTGAAGTTCGACATCCTGCTTCATCAGAAAGTCTTCGCTGATAGGTCTTGGCTCCCACACGTTGACTTCGTCTTCGTTTGTCGCGACTCGGCCTTCCAAGCAAGCTTGAATGCTCTCGCTGATCCAAACGTTCATCAGTGCCCGCATCATCCTTTGCCGCTCTTCGAGTGAAGAAGGAATCCGATGGCTGACATGCTCATCAGCCATCAGATATATGATGATGTTCTTCAGATTCTCCAGCCTGTCCATTGTTCTTACCTTTTTTTGAATTTATACTAAGTTATTTGTTTTTGAATCGCTCACCGACAAAGCCGTTACTGACTTCACCCGTCATCAGGTCGAAAGGGGCAACACGGGATTATTTTCATAGATCCATTGTCTCACGTCATCCTCCACGTCGAAGTTTACCATACCACTGCAACGGACGGAAACATTGTCCGCGTTTGCCAGTATCTCCACGTTGGGATTCTCCTGCAATTCCTGCCATACGGCTTTTTCGGGAGAAGTGGCGAAGTAGAGCATATTGCCCTCCTGACGCATAATCTGGAAGATGCGCATTTTAGGAAGATTGCCCTGACACGTGGCCAAGGCAATCTCGCAGTGTTCGCTCAGAAAATGTAGTGCTTTGTTGAGCATATCTTTAGAATTTACCACTTCTGTTCTTCCTGTAGTATCACACCATCCTCCATTGGACTGTCAGCCTCTGTAAAAGCATTAGCTTTGTACTGGATGCACATCATTGTCAGGTTCTCGCTGCCTGTGTTCTTCAGCGCACGCTTGCCAGCAGGATCTACGCGTACGATACTGCCCTCGCTGACGGGAATCTGCTCGCCATCTACCTGATACATGCCCTCACCTTTCAGAATA
>CADCCB010000071.1:0-437 GCA_902799905.1 uncultured Prevotellaceae bacterium | reverse complement strand
AGAGGAAGCTCGTAGTCCATCAGGTCGCTGAACTTACCAACGTTAATCACTTTGTAATTCTTACCACTCTTTGTTGTCTCAATCTGTTTCATAATTCTTCTTGTTTTTATTGTTAATACTTTTGTTTCGACGGTGCAAAGGTACTAACTTTCGGCAACCGTTACAAGAAGGCACCAAAAAGTGGCTTACTTACTTTTTTGTTAGAATTGCTGAAATACAGGCATTTTCTTTAATCATAAAAAATGTTAAAGATTAAAATTATTGTCTATGTGCAATTTACTACTTCAGAAATTTGCTTACTTTCGGAAAGTTTTGTACCTTTGCACTCGGATTTAAAAATAGTCAAACATATGCGTAAGATAAATCGAACGATAGATGAGAAGTACAAAGCGTGCCCCATACGCAACGTAATAGAAAAGTTCGGCGACAAGTGGTCT
>CADCCB010000070.1 GCA_902799905.1 uncultured Prevotellaceae bacterium | reverse complement strand
AAGGAACGTCATCTACGCTCCGTTCCGACGGCACTTTACGCCCGAAAGTGCCGTAGTTTACCAGGGAAAGGAGGCGTCGGAACGACCGTAAACTGCCGTCGGAACGACCCGAAGGTGACGTTGGAACGACCCGTAGATGACGTTTGGACGAGGCGAAAAACACTATCTCTCCTTATCTCTCGTAACTCGTCATAACTCGTCAAGCGATTATTGCACTATTGTAAATTTGCAAATGATGGCGGAAGGGAACTCGTCAAGCGATCTTTGAAATATTGTCACATACAGAATTGCTCTCAATAACTGGCGGAGCAGGGGATGCCGAGGGCGATGACACGGTCGCGGATGGCATCGAGTTGCTCGGGCGTGGCCTTCAGCAGGCCGTGGGCGGGCGTCTCGCGGTCAATGGTATAGACCATCACCATCTGCGGGGCTATCTCGCGGACGGCATCGAGCCAGGGGGCGACATATTCCTCACCGGTGTTATCGACACTCACCTTGTTGTCCGCCTCTCCTCTCATGAACATGGTCTGGATGATGAGGTGACCCTGGAAGGCCTTCATGTGCTCGATGACGGAACAGACATCGTAGGCACCGACGGGACGGTCAACCTTCGAGATATAGTCGGGACTGATGGTATCGAGTTTGAGGATGTTGTTGTCGACGAGCATCAGGGCATCGCGCACCTTCTGGTGGTGAATCATGGTGGCGTTGCTGAGCACCGTGACCTTGGCACGGGGACAGTAGAGGTCGCGCAGGCGGAGGGCTTCGCTGATGATCTCAGGAAAATGCGGATGACAGGTCGGTTCGCCATTGCCGGCAAAGGTGAGCACATCTGGCAACTGGCCTTCGGCCTGCATCTGACGCAGTTTGGCCTCCAGTGCCTGCGACACCTGCGGAAGGGTGGGCATGGGTTGCGTGGGACGATGATCCTTGTTGAATCCGCACTCGCAGTAGATGCAGTCGAACGAGCACACCTTGCCATCAGCCGGCAGCAGGTTGATGCCGAGTGAGATGCCGAGGCGGCGGCTGTGAACAGGCCCGAAGATGGGCGATGGGTAGATGATTGTTGACATATTGGGCGCAAAAGTACTATTTTTATTTGAGATTTGAGGTTTGAGGATTGAGATTTTCAGAGCGGGTACTTAAAAGATGTTAAATGACGACCATTTCTCATTTCTCATTTCTCATTTCTCATTTGAAAGTCGTACCTTTGCACCCGCTTTTCGGAAAATCCGAAGCATTCGACGATGTGAAGGCGTTGTGATTAAGGCGTTGAGCGTCGGAAGAATGTATGGGCAACAACTAAATTAATCATTCAAAAAACTATGTATCTCGATCAAGCCAAGAAGCAAGAGATTTTCGGCCAGTATGGCAAGGCTACTACCGACACCGGTTCGGCAGAGAGCCAGATTGCACTGTTCACCTATCGCATCAAGCACCTGACGGAGCACCTGAAGCAGAACCACAAGGACTTCAACACCGCCCGTTCGCTGACCAAGATGGTAGGTCGTCGCCGTAAGTTGCTGAAGTATCTCTACGTAAACGATATCAATCGTTATCGTGCTATCGTGAAGGCTCTGGGTCTGCGTAAGTAAGACAGATCTCACGAAGTGGAACCATCACAAAGTCCCTCTCCTGCATCAGCGGGTGAGGGATTTTTAGTGTAGGGGTGTCGATGTGGAGGTCGTCGTAGAGCAGGATGTCGATGTCGATGGGACGATCTTTGTAGATTGAAGATTCTTGCGTCCCTGCGGTAGCAGGCGACTGGAGGTCGAGCGGAAGATTGAAGATTGAAGATTCTTGCGTCCCTGCGGTAGCAGGCGACTGGAGGTCGAGCGGAGAATTGTCAATTGTCAATTGTGAATTATCAATTAACGAACGCTCTGTGGCGTGGGCTTTCGTCTTGCCCAGTTGACGCTCGACGTGCTGGGTGGCGCGTAGAAGGCGGGTGGGGGATAGCGTGGTGCTGACGAGGATGACGGCATTGACAAACTGATGCTGCGACTCGAACCCCCAGGGCTCAGAATAATAGAGAGCAGACTGGCGCTCAACGACGCCAATCTGCTCGCCAATCAGGGCAATGGCCCTCCGGATAGTCTCCTCCTTCTCTCCTAAGTTGGAGCCGAGCCCTAGATAAACCTGATGTGAAGCCTTACACCTCAAATCTCAATCCTCAAATCTCAAACCTCAATCCTTAATCGTTCAGTATCAGCATGGCATCGCCGTAGCAGCCGAACTTGAACTCGTTCTTCAGGGCTACCTTGTAGGCCTCGGTGATGAGGTCGTAGCCACCGAAGGCAGCCGCAGCCATCATCATGGTTGACTCGGGATGATAGAAGTTGGTGACCAGCGTGTCGGCCAGTCCGAAGTCGTAGGGAGGGAAGATGAACTTGTTGGTCCATCCGGAGAACTCCTTCAGCATGCCGTCGGTGCCTACGGCAGTCTCGGTGGCACGCATGGTGCTGATGCCTACGGCACAGATGTGGTGCCCCTCGGTCTTGGCCTTGTTGACTGTCTCGCAGGCTTCACTGGAGACAATCATCTGCTCGGAATTCATCTTGTGCTTCGTCAGGTCTTCCACCTCAATGGGGTCGAAGGAGCCCAGGCTGCAATGCACGGTGATAAAGGCGAAGTTGATGCCGCGTATCTCCATGATCTTCATCAGTTCGCGACTAAAGTGCAGACCGGTGGCCGGAGCCGTGACGGCACCCTCGTTCTTGGCATAGATGGTCTGGAACTGCTCCATGTCGTCAGCCTCGGCGAGCCGGCGGTCTACGATGTAGTGGGGCAGGGGAGCCGATCCGAGGGAGAAGAGTTCGCGCTTGAACTCGTCGTGCGGACAGTCGTAGAGGAAACGCAGGGTACGGCCGCGGGAGGTGGTGTTGTCGATGACCTCAGCCACCATAGGGCCGTCGCCGTCGAAGAACAGTTTGTTGCCAATGCGGATCTTGCGTGCCGGTTCCACCAGCACGTCCCACAGGCGCAGTTCCTCGTTCAACTCGCGCAGCAGGAAGACCTCAATCTTGGCATCGGTCTTCTCCTTGGTGCCGTAGAGACGGGCTGGGAACACCTTCGTGTCGTTGAAGACAAAGGTATCGCCCTCGTCGAAATAGTCGGCGATGTTGCGGAAGACGATGGGCTCCTCGGTATCGTTGCCGTTCTCGTCTTTCTTGAAGATGTCGATCTTCTCGCTCTTGCGGTGAACGACCATCATGCGGCACTGGTCGCGGTTGTAGACGCGCTCCGTGCTGCCGTCTTCGTTTTCGAATGTGCGGTGGGCCGGGTAGAGCGACACCAGTTCCTCTGGCAGTTTGAATTTGAATTGTGATAGTTTCATCTTCTATTAAGGGTCTTATGGGTCTTTCGAATTAATGGGTCTTATGAGAATCTTGGGGGAGATGGGACTCCATCCATTGCGGGAACTCGTCCAGCGTCAGGCAGTCCTCTATGCGGACATCACCCAGACGGGTGCGGCAGAGGGCCGTGAGGAAGGCACCGCTGCCCAGAGCCTCGCCAATGTCGCGGGCCAGCGAACGGATATAGGTGCCCTTGCCGCAACTGACGCGGATGCTCATCTGCATCGTGGCAGGGTCGAAGCCGGTCAGTTCTATCTCGTCGATATGGATGGGCTTGGCCTTCAGTTCGGCCTCGCTGCCCTGACGGGCCAGTTTGTAGGCTCGATGACCGTCGATCATCACGGCCGAATAGATAGGGGGAACCTGCTGGATCTCCCCAATAAAATTGGGGAGCACCCGCTCAATTAATTCACGGGTGATGTGGCGGGTGGGGTAGGTCATGTTCACCGTGTGCTCACGGTCGTAACTGGGGGTGGTGGCTCCCAGTTGCAGCATGGCTGTATATTCCTTGGATGCCAACTGCAACGACTCGATGCGCTTGGTGGCTTTGCCGGTGCAGAGTATCAGCACGCCGGTGGCCAGCGGGTCGAGGGTGCCGGCATGACCTGTCTTCAGCCGCTTGACATGAAGGGCTTTCGACAGCCGCGTGCGGACATAGGCCAGCGCACCGAACGATGACATCCGATAGGGCTTGTTGATATAGATGAATTCTCCTTCCTGGAAGTTCATTTCTGACGGATAGGCGGGGTGACAGAATCAGGCAAAGATGCTATAGGCCACGGCAATGATGCCGACGATGGCACAGTAGATGCCGAAATAGACCAGTTTGCCCTTCTTCACGATGTTGATCATCCATTTGCAGGCAAAACAGCCGCTGATGAAGGCTGCCACGAAACCCACGAGCATGGGGATGGCACCCACACCGCCAAAGGTCTCGTCGCCCTTGACGAACTTCATGCAGGAGAGCAGGGCCTGTCCCAGGATGGGCGGGATTACCATGAGGAACGAGAACTGGGCCAGTCGCTCCTTCTTGTTGCCTAAGAGCAGTCCGGTGGCGATGGTAGAGCCAGAGCGTGAGATGCCCGGCAGCACGGCGATGGCCTGGGCGATGCCGATGATGAGGGCATCAATCCACGAGATATGGTCTTTCTGCCTCGGACGTGCGAAGTAGGTGAATGTCAGCAAGGCGGCTGTCACCAACAGGCAGCAGCCCACCAGCAACAGGTTGCCAGTGAAGAATGCCTCGATCTTGTCCTTGAAGAGCACACCCACGATACCGACGGGAATCATCGACACCACGATGTTGAGCGCATACTTCGTCTCAGCGTTCATCTTGAACTTGAAGAGCCCACGCATGATCCAGTCGATCTCGCTCCAGAGCACCACCAGCGTCGATAGCACGGTGGCCACGTGAAGCATCACGTCGAAGGTCAGGTTCTCCTCTATCTCCACCCCCAGCAGGGCGTTGCCAATCTCCAAATGCCCACTGCTGCTCACGGGCAGATATTCTGTCAGTCCCTGGATGATGCCCAGGATTAGTGCTTGTAGCCAGTCCATAATAACCTATGTGTTTATTTGCTCATGATAGTGTCCTGGCTCCCTTCCTGCAGGTCGGTATGCTTCTCCTTGGGCTTGTAGACCACGGCGTAGACGATGGATACAAAGCCAAAGAGGCACACCAGCGGCGCTACCTTGATGCGGCGTGCGCTGAAAATCTCGGGGTCGTAGGCCTGCTCGCTTGAACCGCCACCGCTCATCAGGATGAATCCGAAGATGACGATAGCCATTCCAATGGCCAGCAGGATGTAGTTCATTCGGCCGAAGGCCAGATTTCTCTTGTTCATTATGTATTCTTTTTAATCTTCCAACATTAGATTTTATACAGTTCCCTTGCCTTCATCTTCAGGTATTTGTTGACCGAGAGCAGGGTGCAGAACACCATGATGACAAAGCCAAAGACGAAGACGCAGGCTGCCGTGATGGCCAGTTCGCGCCAGGTGATGATCTCCTCGATATAGGGCATGTAAGGCCATGCGGCATAGCCGATACCTCCCAGGATGATACAGGTCAGCAAGGCGGAAATCAGACCTACGGCGATGGCCTGGTTGAGGAACGGCCGACGGATGAATCCCCACGAAGCCCCCACCAGTTTCATGGTGTGGATGGAGAAGCGGCGCGAATAGATGCTCAGTTGTATGGAGTTGCTGATCAGCGTGTAGCAGATGAAGATGAGCAGTCCGGCCAGCACCAGCAGGGCGATGCTCATTGGTTCGAGGATGCGGTTCATGCTCTCTATCTCATCCTTCGTGTAAGCCACATCGACCACCTTATCGTTCTCGCGCAGGCTGGCGACAATCGTCTCCAAAGAGTCGGAGTTGGCATATTCTGCCTCCATCTTGATTGTCAACTCAGCCGAGAAGGGGTTGCCGCCGGCAAACTCTACAGGATCGATGCCCATCTCCTCCTTGGCCATCTCCAGCGCGTCCTCGCGACTGATGTATTCCACCTGGCGAGCGTAGAGTTCCGTCTCGAGATACTGTCCCAGGTCTTTGCCTTCCTCCACGCTGACGGTGTCGCCGAGAATGACGCTAATCTCCACGTTCTCCTTGAGGCTTTGCTGAAGGTTGCGTGCAGTCAGCACAGACAGGACTACCATGCCTAACAATACCAGCACCATCGTCGTACTGATGCAAAGCGTTACCAGTTGCAGCCTCCGACGGTGAGGTTCAAAACTTTTTCCTTTTCCCATTTGCAAATAGGGCCCATGAGGCCAAAATCGGCACAAAGGTACAAATAAGCGCGCAAAGAAACAAATAAAAAAAGATTTTTTTTGTTTTT
>CADCCB010000069.1 GCA_902799905.1 uncultured Prevotellaceae bacterium | reverse complement strand
ATGTGTCCAACTGTGTTTCGCCATAAGCGTAGTAGCATCTTACTTCGTGGCTTATTTCCTGACCATATATAAATGTGCAAGAAATAAACAATAATACTATCGTATATAAATATCTTTTCATCTCTGCATATTTTTAATTGTTTTTTTCTTGCTCTGATAGAATAATCAATAAGTCGTTGATTACTATCTTTTCTTCCTTCGAGGTAATGATGCGTAGCCATGCTCCTGTTTCCATTTGTCTCTACATAAATACGAGCATGCCCATATCCTTCGTGTGAAAAAGATTCTGCAGCTCCAATTGGGCTCAATGTTGGATTAATATTGATATGGACACTTTTCCCATCACGCTTGGTTTCCCTAGCCCCCTTTTCAATACCCATACCATAGCGGATTTCCGCCTCGTCCACGAAAGCCTGCTCCACACGGATAGTGTCCCAGAATTTGTCATAGGCGTACATCTCAGCTTCGCTATAGGCAGACTCCTCAACGATTTCAACGGCTCGCTTGATTTCTGGATTCTCCAGGAATTCTTCCGGTATTTGCCGTGTCTTTTCGCCAATTTCGGTAAGAAAGCGAAGCCAAAGCACCTGCATCTTTTTTTCGGCAACGGTCTGAGGCAGGAACTTCGGCAGTTCGACGAACACGAGGTTGAGGCCGTCGATGACTTTATCGGTGTGCTCCTCGTGTACCATACGATAGTAGTGGTAGAACTCAGGCATGTCAGGCTCGAAAATGTCGTTTACCAGACATAATAAATATACTGGCTGCAGCAGGCGGTAATTGTTACCCTCACCCAACTGGCGGACGTATGCCTTTGAGGCATTGAACAGCACACGCTGCTTGAAGGCCGTAGTCCACTCCATCTGCATCTCAACGATGAATTGACGGTCTGTAGCGTCCTTGCAGCGAACATCCACGATGCTGTTCTTGCGCCAAGGTTGTTCGGGCATCAATTCCGTGGGCAGATACTCAATATCGGTAATCTTCTTGCCTTCGTCTAACGGAAGCAAGGCATTGAGCAGACTGATTACCAAGTCAGGATGCTCGCCGAATATCTTCTTGAAAGTCAGGTCGGCTTTCGGGTCTAAGTACTTTGCCATAATAGCGTCGTTTATGAATTACGCCGCAAAACTCGTGCAAGCCGAATGCAATGGAGCGTGCTCCAATTGACTGACGTCTTCTTCCTTCGCACCTCGGCCATTCAAGCAAGCTTAATGGCTCTCGGTTTGTCGTCAGTTGCTGAGGCGCCGCCGAGTTTCGCACGTTTCTGCGTGCAAAGATACATAATATTCCGTAAATTATTCGCAATCGCGCTGAAAAAGTTGCAATGTCTAACGAAAAGCCTTCGGCAGAGCCCGGCACAAAAGGTCGCTGGCAGAAGGGAAAAGTCAATCGGGTGCCGAGGGTGAAAGTCTTAAACTACTTAAAGAAAGTGGCGCTATTGTCATCGTTTTTAGACCGAAGGGCGATGGTTTTTGTTTCTCATTAACAACAGACGGCTGTTACTAAAGAATGTTAAGGAATAATAGGTATTAAAGAAAAAAGTTGTACCTTTGCCTGAAATCAAGAAAACGGAAGATTATGACGAACAAGTTTCTGACATCAGTACTGGTTATTGCACTAACCACCTTGACGTGGAGTTGTAAGGAAAAAAGGGCCTTGTCGCTCGATCTTGACAACTATCAACCCATCAACGAGTTCGTTGATGCCTACGAAGCCATTAGCACCGAACGGGAGCCTGGAGCAACCTACGACCTGGAGAAGACGATCAGAGTGGTCAACGCCATTGAGTTGGCACAGGTGCGCTCGGAGAACTTCGACGAGTTCCTCGACTTCATGGCCCGTCAGGACTATACCGACGTAGACCCCCGCATCCTGGATGCCAAGCGCAAACTGTTCCCCATCCTGCAGCGCACCTACGAGTTGCAAAGGGACAACGAGGAACTGAGCGATGCCTGGATGCTCATCAGAGGCGTAACGAAAGGCGGTGAGACCTTGGTGCAGAACACTTCAACCAGCGACGCTCTGCGCATCGTGCATGGCGACATCTTCGCCCTGCTGGGCATCATCGCCGGTGAGGATGCTGACCGTTCGACCAATGAGGCCTTCGCACAATATGAGAAAGACAAGGAACTGAAGTCGAAGATTCAGAAAGACCTGGAAGAACTGAGGGATCTGTATCGTCAGTATCTGGAAGAGTACACGCCCATCTACAAGGAGTATATGGACGAATACGACCGTCTTTGCCTGGAAAAGGACAAGGCTTATCTGGCCCTCTATGGCGGACAGGCCGGTGAGGCGCTGAGACATACTGACAATATACTCCAGCAGTATCCGAACAACTCTGAGGCCATGCTGCTCAACGCGATGTCGAACCTGCTCATTGGAGCCACGGAGAACGCGCGTCAACCCAATAACCGAACCATCGTCAACAATCCGGAGGTGATGTTGCCTGACTCACTGTCAGAGCCAGAGACACCGGCGATGAACATCTATTTCAGGAGGGCCCAGCAGACGCTTGACGAATACAACCAAAAGTTCCCTGACAAGACTGCGCCGGCTTTGCTGCTAAAAGGACTGCTGCAGAAACAACTGGGCAACGAGGCAGCAGCCTTAAGGAATTTCAACCTGGCATCCGAATGGTATCCCAGACAGGCATCGCAACTGACCGACATGCTCGACTCCTACAACATGCGAAACTATATGACCAAGACTGCCGAGGGCCTCTTCCTGCGCCAGTTATACGCATCGATGATGGAGGGTAGCGGCCTGTTCAGTCCCAATCTGCAGAAAGCCAAGTTGTATGCCGACAAAGGAGACATAGCGAAGAGCAAGGAAGAGATACACAACCACTTCTTCAGGTACATCAACCAAGGAGGTGTGTACGACGAACTGCTCAGCGACATGCTGTTCTGCGAGGAGAACCTGTATGGTCCATTCAACGACCTGCTGGTCGAACCGTCATACCTCGACGTAAAGATGGAGCCAAAGAGCGAATGGCTCTTCTGGGACAGCGACCATCTGATGAATGTCACCATCACCAACCGCTCTGCCATTTCGCTGGAAAACGTGCGGGTGTTCCTCTGTATTCACTATACCGACATGCACCAGGACGAGTACGATGTCATCAAGGTGCCAAAGTCTGCAGGAAGACTGGAGGCACATTCTACCGTCGACCTCGATACCGTCGGGCTCTACTATCCTGGCAAGACCTACGATGACATCGCACGTATCAGGGCCATCGTCGTTACCGACAAGGAATTATGCTGGGTGGACAATGTGAACTACAGGAAAGACAGGGTACTGGAAGCCCTGCGTGGCGGACGAAGCAACACGAGCCAACAGCAGGAACAGGCCCGCGAGGAATATCTGCGCAACCGCTCACTCGAACCCAACAGGCTGATGGGCAATATCAAGGAGGGCCTCAAGGTGCTGCAGCCCGAAGACGACCCTGCCGAGGAAAAGGGATGGTGGGACTCGTTCACCGACTGGTTCAGCAGTCCTGACAACAACCTGAAGATAGAGTTGCCGCGTATCCTCTCGAAGGCCAATCCCCTTTTCACACTCAACCCTATTGATCAAGAAAACGCCATTTCACCGATATCCAACGAGATTTACGGCACACACATCCAGTTGGTGTTTGACTACGAGCCGGCCTATGAGGAGGTCGTAGAACTTTACATTTACAATGACATTCAAAACTATAAGGTAGAGATCATATACCGTGGGGAGAATTCAGAGATACAGAGCATTCAAGCCATCTGAACAGGACACATCCCTAGAAGAAATATTACGAATATGAAACTATGCGTATTCTGTTCTGCCAACCAGAACATCGACCCTGACTTCTTCAAGTGGACACAGGAACTGGGAGAGTGGGCTGCAAAAAACGGCCATTCCATCGTATTTGGAGGGCATGATGCTGGACTCATGCATACGGTAAGCCTGGCTGCAAAAGAAGCCGGCGGAAGGGTCATCGGCATCGTACCGCGAAAAGTGGAGGAGATGGGACGGCTGACACCCTTCCTGGATGTACACATCCCTACGGAGGACCTGACAGACCGCAAGGAACTGATGATGGCACAAAGCGATGCTTTCATCGTACTGCCAGGCGGCATTGGCACACTCGACGAACTATTCACCGTGACGGCTGCAGCCACCCTGCAATACCACCAGAAGCCCATCATACTGTACAATATGAAGGGCTTCTGGAATTCACTCATCGCCTGTCTCGACGACTTACAAGAAAAAGGGATGGTGCGCGGCACATGGAGGAACTACATCCATGTGGCTACCGACATCAACGGTATTGCCGATTGTCTATAGCAGTCGCTCGGCCATCGCACGGCCTAAGGCCTCACACTTGGCAAAGGTCTCAGGCGTCAGGCTCTGCTTGATTTCCACTGGCTCGCCAACAGGCTCGTACTTCAGTTTCTCTTCGTTCCATTTGGCAATTTCTGCCACCGCTTTCGATGCCCAGCCATAACTGCCGAACCAGCCCAGGTAGCGACCCTTGATATCCTTCTGAGAGAGTTCTGAGAGCAGCACATCCATCTCATGATAGAGACCTGTGTTATAGGTAGGAGCACCAACAATTAGACCCTTATAGCGGAATACGTCGCGGATGATATAGGAGTGGTGCGTCTTCGACACATTGTGCATCACAATATTCTTAACGCCAGCCTCACTGGCAGCACGTGCTATCACCTCGGCAGCCCGTTCCGTATTACCGTACATCGTACCATAGCAGATGACAAGTCCCGGCTCCGCCTCGTATTTCGAGAGACGGTCATAGACACCGATGACCTTGTCTCTATACTGATGCCATACGGGGCCATGGGTAGAGCATATGAAGTCCAACTGGACGCCTGCCAGTTTCTTTAACGCCATCTGCACAGGAGTACCATACTTGCCTACGATATTCGAGTAGTAGCGCTCCATCTCGTCCCAGAAGTAGTCGCAGTTCATGTGCTCGTCGATGATGGCACCATTGAGAGCACCAAAACAGCCAAATGCATCTCCACTGAAGAGGGTCGTTCCGCAGAGGGTAACCATGGTCTCAGGCCAATGGACCATCGGGGTCAGCACAAAGTTGAGCGACAGGCTGCCTAATTCGATGGAATCGCCGTTTTTTACCTCTTTCAGTCCTGTAGTAAGATGATAGAAGCCTGCCATCATGTCAAAGGTTTTCTTGTTTCCAATGATCTCGATGTTAGGATAGAACTGACGGAGCAGAGCCAGCGAACCGCTGTGATCGGGCTCCATGTGGTTCACCACCACATAGTCGATAGGACGCTCGCCCAGCACCTCACGAATATTCTCCAGGAAAGGCATAAAGAAGTCCACCTCTACCGTGTCGATCAGCGCCACCTTCTCATCTACTACAAGGTAAGCATTGTAACTTACGCCGTTGGGAAGGGGCCATAATCCCTCAAACAGCGTCTTGTTGCGGTCGTTTACACCAACATAAAAAATCTTGTCTGTAATCTGTTTCATATTTTATGATTTTTGTTTTTACTTATCTAATCTCATACGCTCGCCAAATGCCTCATCCACATAGTTGTCTATACTCTGACAGGCATTGGTAGAGAACTGCAGGGCACAATCGATAATACTATCCCACTGGCTCTCTGTCAGTCCACGCTGAACCATCTCACGGGTGATGCCATATTTAATCATACCATATACAAAGCCTGCATTGAAATTGTCGCCAGCACCTATCGTACTGACGATATGTGATGACTGCAAGATAGGATATTGTTTCTTGAAGCCGCCGTCTGCCCTCAGTTCCACGGGAGAAGAGCCACAAGTGCAGATGAATTTCTTTGTATAGAAGGCTATTTGTGAACGGTAGATGACATCTGGATCTGTTTTACGGAACATCACAGCAAAATCCTCCGTCGAACCGCGCACGATATCAGACAGTTCCAGGTTCTCCAGGATGTTGGGCGTCAACTTCACCACCTCATCCTTATGGGAAGCCCTGAAATTCACGTCATAATAGAGGATGGCACCATGGGAGCGAGCATACTCCAGAAAGCCATGGACCTGTGGGCGGATGACGGGATTGACGGCATAATAAGAGCCGAAGACAACAATATCATCCTCATGAACATCAGGGTAATTGAAGTCCAGACGGTCTTTGGGGTGGTCTTTATAGAATATATACTCCGCATCGCTATTGTCATTAAGGAAAGCCAACGACAATGGCGACTTTGAATCGGGATAGACATTTACGCCAGAAGCATCGATGCCATTCTTTCCGATGAAATCGATAATTCTATGTCCAATGCGGTCGTTACCTGTCTCGCTGATGAAAGATGCTTTGACACCACAACGGCCCAATGAGACAAGACAGTTGAAAGTACTGCCTCCCGGTACTGCACTGATGGGTTGGTCGTCCTTGAAAATGATGTCGAGGACTGTCTCACCTATTCCTATGACTCTACGCATATACTATAAGTTTTGGGTTTGCGATGCAAAGGTAACAAATAAATATGAATTATGTATGATGAAATGTGAATTATTTTTTCTACCTTTGCATCGATGATTTACAATACCTCTCAATTAAACAATGGAATGAGGGTCATTCACCTGCCCTCAGAGTCAAAAGTGATATACTGTGGCATTGCCATCAAGGCAGGTACCAGAGACGAACGGCCTGGCGAAGAAGGACTGGCTCACTTCTGCGAGCACATGTCATTCAAAGGCACCGAGCACCGTAGTGCCATGCAGATAATCAACGCCATTGAAGGTGTGGGCGGCGAACTCAATGCCTTCACCAATAAAGAAGATACGGTCTTCTACTGCGCTATACAGAACAAACACTTTCTGAAGGCTGTCGATGTGTTGACAGACATCGTCTTCCATAGCACCTATCCACAGCATGAAGTGGAGAAGGAGCGAGAGGTAGTATGCGATGAAATCGAGAGTTATGAAGACTCTCCTGCTGAACTCATCTACGACGAGATAGAAAACATCCTATTCGATGGGCACCCATTAGGTCATAACATCCTGGGGACGAGCAAACAAGTCAGAGAGTACAGCAGCGAGGATGTCTGCCGCTTCACCCGGCGACACTACCGACCAGAAAATAGCGTCTTTTTCGTCAGCGGCAACATCAATTTCAAGGCATTCGTCTCCCATCTTGCCAATTTGTCTCCATCGGAGGATGCAGCATTGTCTGATATCTGCATTCCTGATAACACACTTGGGAATGCAGCAACAGATTGCCGTGAAATCGTCAGTCATCGAGGCACCCATCAGGCTCATGTCATCATGGGTGTACGCTCCTATGCAGCAGAAGATCCAAGGCGATGGGCCCTTTACCTCCTTAATAATATTATTGGCGGTCCTGGCCTAAACTCACGACTGAACCTCGCCCTGCGTGAACGAAACGGACTGGTTTATAGCGTTGAGAGTTCATTAGTCTGTTACGGTGACACAGGAGCATGGTGTATATACTTCGGGTGCGACCAGTCTGACATCAAACACTGTCTTCGCATTGTGCGCCACGAGTTGGACAAACTCATGCAAACACCACTCTCCAGCCAACAACTGAAGAAAGCCAAACAACAGATACAGGGACAATTGGCCATTGCATGCGACAACCGTGAACAGTTCGCACTTGACTTTGCCAAGAACTACCTGCATAGCGGAAAACTACGAGACCTGAACGACATCATGAGTCACATAGAAGGTCTCACCTCCACCACCCTACAAGAAACTGCCATTCAGTTATTTGATAGCAACCGCATCACCACCCTTATTTACGACTGATTAAACTGGCATTATTTCTGACTAATTCGTGCCCATTTCTTTCAGTCAAACAATAATTTCTGGTTAATTCTTGCCCATTTCTTTCAGCAAGACAAAAAGAAAGGAGCCCTGAATCATTGCTGACTCAGAGCTCCTGGAAAGATGGCGGCCTCCTACTCTCCCGCATTGCATTGCAGTACCATCGGCGCAGGCGGGCTTAACTTCTCTGTTCGGAATGGGAAGAGGTGG
>CADCCB010000068.1 GCA_902799905.1 uncultured Prevotellaceae bacterium | reverse complement strand
GACTGCGAGGGGACTGCCCTCATCTCTCTGATAGTTACGGCTTCATTCTATATGGAGGGTAGCCAGCCCTTATATATCATGTGCGCCTCGTGGCACACCACTGCTCCGTCCGTTATGCTCGCGGATAAGCCTTTTCAACTCCAAAAGATGGCTTGCCCCTTCCTCTATCTCGTTGCTTCCCAGTTTGCACTCTATCAAAGCATAACGCCCATCTTCAAGATGCAATACGAAATCGGCTTCCAGATCATATCGGTCATGATAATAAGACACATGACTATATAGTCCTTGCGTATAGGCTTTCATGTCACGCACGCACATCTGCTCGAAGATAAATCCGAATGTTTTCAGTTGTGTGGTCAATGCCTCTGGTGTAAGTCCAAGAAGAGCCACGGCTATTGACGGGTCACAGAATCCTCGTTTGGGTGAGCTTCGTATAACTGTTTTACTGCGTATTGCCGGGCACCAGGCATCTATGTCTTGAATGACAAACAGACGTTCGAGGGCGTTCACATAGTCATTGAATGTGTCAATACTGCATTCTATTTCTTCAGATGATACCACATCGGCAAGCATGGTGGTCTTTTTGACGAGTGATGAAATGTTGCGAGCATACGAACGCAGTATCATCATGGCAAGTTTCTCGTTCCGACGTTTCCCGTCGATTCGTGATATATCTTCACTGCAAACGGTACGGACATAGTTGCGGGCTATCAACAACTTGGCTTTTTCCGAACGTGCCATAAGAGTGCCAGGCCATCCACCACGACAAGCTGCAAAAATCAAGTCCTCTATGCTCATCTTTGACCTGCAACCGTCAATATCGTAATTGGGGTTGTTGAACAACTCCAACAGCGATACTTCACCTGTTGACTCCTTTGATTCCCAAAGGCTCATGGGCAGCATGTTCATTTTGGCAATGCGACCGTTCCCCGAATGATGAATCTGCGACTTATCTACAGCATTAGACCCTGTAAGGATGAATTGTCCTGGCTTACCTCGTTTGTCAACCATCGTGCGGACAGCATCCCAAAGGACAGGGACATCCTGCCATTCATCTATCAATCTTGGAGTGTCGCCGTGAAGCAACAAGGATGGTTTGGACATTGCCGTAGCTAAGTATTCATCACGCATGTCCGTATCTTGCATTCTAATGGCACTTTTGGCAGCCTGTTCGGCAGTAGTTGTTTTACCACACCATTTTGGCCCTTCTATCAATACGGCACCAAACGCATCAAGAAGGTCTTTAAGCATGACATCTGCTGTTCTGTTGAGATATTCCATATATTCGTACTTTAATTTGGCTGCAAAGATAATGTAAATATTTGGATTACGCAAGGGAATCTTGTTTTTTGAGGTATTTCATTCGGTGTTTTTGAGGTGTTTTAATCTGTTTATTTGATAATTCTCATTCTGTATTTTTGATTTTACCAAAACATTGGCACTATTAAAACCACTTGCCGTGTCCTTAGTTTGTCTTGAATTATTAACCGATCCTGTAACACAGTTACTTAGCGCAACCGAGGTACAACTGACGGAATAGCGAGAGCAGAACCAAACTCGTTTGAGTTATGCCGAGTCGTGACGGAAGAAAACGGAGTTAAGGTCGGTACAAATGACCCCATTTTGATGCATTATCTTCTCTCTTTTGACTGGCAAATAGTCTTCTCTTTGCTCACCAAAGTTGCCAAAAGATAATCTTAATGAGTTTTTGTCCTCCATCTATTCTTCTTTTCCTCTAAAGAAAACAAAATTTCTTAATCCAACTGGTGCTTAATTCAAAATTTTTATGTAAGTTTGCAAGCAAAAACTATTCATTGACGAGTTATGAAGAAACCAAAGTGGCTTGAAAAAGAAGAACTATACAAAATCCTGTTTGAGGCCGACACTCCCAAAGGACGAGCCTTTGATATCGTCCTGATGGTAATGATAACACTCAGTATTATTATATCCTTTATAGAGACCATCCCGTCGCTGGCTCATACTTTTCAGTTTGTGCTGGAGATATTGGAATATATTGTCACTTTCTTCTTTACCGTTGAGTACATTGCCCGCATCTATTGCTCGCCTCGTCCCAAAGACTATATACTGAGTTTCTTTGGTATCATTGACCTCATTGCCACACTCCCACCCTACCTTTCCTACTTCCTGCCCAACGCACGGTATATGCTAATACTCCGTACGATACGCTTCATCCGCATCTTCCGCATCTTCAAGTTGTTCTCCCTTATCAATGAGGGATACATACTGATGTACTCACTCAAGAAGAGCCTCAACAAGATTGCTGTCTATTTCATGTTTGTACTGATTCTGGTCACATGTCTGGGCACGCTGATGTATATGGTAGAAAGCGGACACCCGGACACGAGATTCACCGACTTAGGCACCTCTGTCTATTGGGCCATCGTTACAATGACCACCGTAGGCTATGGCGACATTACACCAGTAACCCCTATCGGGCGTCTGCTCTCGGCATTCGTCATGTTGCTTGGCTATACCATCATTGCCGTACCCACCGGCATTGTCACCGCCACCATTATTGACGAGACGAAAGATAAACCGAAAGACGGCCGCTGTCCACGCTGTGGTGAAAAGATACGCAAAACAGACCGCTATTGCTCACACTGCGGAGAAAAACTATAAAACGGTCTTCTGCTGACGAAAATGAATAAGAAGATTTTTTTCTTCTCCGTGATTTAAAACGATGATGTCAGACCAGCGTGTAGTGGGGTTAGGACGGGTTGCGCGGGGTTTTCATTTAAAGATGATCGATTTATTAACAGACAAGATAACATGAAACAGTTTTTACTCGCATCATTGCTCTTCGTGACTGGACTCACAGCCAGTGCACAAGGGGTTTTTTCTGCCCAGGCCAATGCCCTGAAACAGCAGTATCAGAAGAATAAGGCTCTGACGCGTGCCGATGGAAAGGAAATGCCGAAGGCATCGTTCGTGGTCATCTGTAAGGCCGAGGCCAGTCCTGTGGCTGTTGCCGAACAGCTGAAGACCCTTGGCGCCGAGGTGAATAGTGTCTTTGGACGCTGCGTGGCTGTGACCATTCCTACAGACAAGACCGAGGCGATGGCTCAGACAGAGGGCGTGCTGCTCGTCGATGTGGCCACGAAGGGTGTGAAGAAGACAGATACCTCGCGTAAGGTTACTCAGGTCGATGAGGTGCAGTCAGGCAAGGGTGAAAAACTGCCTCAGGCCTATACGGGCAAGGATGTGATTATCGGCGTCATGGACACTGGCTTCGACTATACCCACCCGGGCTTCAAGGATCAGGATGGCAATCTGCGCGTCAAGGCTGTCTACTTGGCTGGCAACACCAAGGTGCCACAAGAGAAAGTGACCGTCACCAAGACCGACCATACTGGGGCTTCTACACAGGTACAATTGCTGCCTGGCATCGTGACTGATCCCAAAATGATCCTTGACACCCTGAAGGTAAAGAATGGCACCGAGTCGCATGGCACGCACTGCGCCTACATCGCCGCAGGCACGCCCGTCGAGGGTGTCAACGGCCTTACGGGCAATACGTTGGGTGGTATGGCTCCCGATGCTGAGCTCATCCTCTGTACCGATCAGCCTGACACCAACAGCGATGGTGATGCTATCGTTGATGTAAGCAATTCCACATCCGACTTTCTGGATTACATGAAGCATTACGCTGAGAAGAACAACAAGGAACTGGTGGTAAGCTACAGCATGAATGCACACGATGGATGGCATAACGGCACCAGCCCCACCTCTCAGCTTCTTGGAGAGTTCGCCAAGAACAATGTGCTGATGCTTTGTGCCAGCAACGAGGGCGACGACAGCATCTATATCCACCGTACTGTGAACGTGGGTGATTCGATCAACGTGGCAGTGTCGGGAAATCAATCGTCTATTTACTTTTTTGTGAAGTCTGTCAAGCCTATTGAGGCAAGAATGGGCATCTATGACTTATTAGACGATAAAGAGGTGTATGCCTGTCCGTTAGCCATCAACACAGGCAGACAAGCCAACGACACCGTCCAGATCTTCTCGTTTATCAACGACCAGATAAAGGCCGAGCTGAGCAAATATACTCCTGAGGAACGCCAGGCCTTTGAGGATGTTGTGAAAAATGTCAGCAATTATTTCGCTGGTGGTATCGAGTTCGCATCAAGTCAGGGAACGGCTATGGAGAGCAATACCTCTGACAATACTTTCAAATATACGCTTATCACCGTCAAGACTGCCACTGCCCAGTTCAAGTCTTTTCTTGGCATGCCGGCGTATGGCTGGACGCTGCACGTCAAACCGCTCGAGGAGCCTGCTGAGGTGTTTGCCTGGGCCGATAATAATGCGACGATGATAAATGAAGGTATTTTTATCAAAGGAACAAGCGAGGTGAGCATGGGTGACTGGAATACCACGGGCCTGCCTGTCTCTGTAGGTGCCTGGGCAGCCAACAACGTGGCTAAAAAACTCGATGGCACAACCAAGGAAGATGAATTTGGCAAGGTCATAGGCGACATTGCCAAGTTCTCAAGCTATGGCACCGACTTGGCAGGCCATAAGCACCCCGATGTCTGCACACCAGGCGTGAGTGTCTATTCTGCCATCAACAGCTTCTATGAAGATGAAGGCGAAAATTATTTGGTTGTGGCTCAGAAGGCTCTTGATCATCAGTTTGAGGGTCAGAAGTCTGCACGCACCTATCAGTGGGGCTCTTCCAGCGGTACATCCATGTCGACACCCCTATCTGCCGGTATCGTGGCCCTCTGGTTGCAGGCCGCCCGGGACAAGGGCAGGAAGCTGACTTCTGCCGACATCAAGGAGATCTGTGCCAAGACCAGCGATAACGATGACTTTACGAAGGCTAAGCCCGAGCGTTTCGGCTTTGGAAAGATGAATGCCTACAAGGGCCTGCTCTACGTGTTGGGTCTCTATGACCCCTCGGGCATCAACGGCATCAGCACCAACCAGCCTGACAATATCACCTTCCGCGTGGCTGGTGACTGCCTCTATGCCGATGGCGCTGAAGATGGCACGCCTGTGACGCTCTACAACCTGCAGGGCATTGTGGTGGCTCAGACCCAGGTTCAGAATGGCATGATCAGCCTTGCAGGGCTCCACAAGGGCGTCTATGCCGTACAGTTCGCCAAGCTCGGTTCAACGCTCATTCGTAAGTAATTGCGTAAGTAACATCCATAAAAAAAATGCCCTCCCGGTTTTCTCAGGAGGGCATCTTTTTTTTATTATTGTTGTCTCAGTTTCAGTATTCTTCTCACGCTCTGGTTGATACGCTCCTCGGTGATGGTGCCCTTGTTGACGGCGTCCATCACGGCATCGAAAGCCTCCACCAGATTCTTCGGACCCAATACAATGTCTACACCTGCCTTGATGCTGCTCACGGCAGCCTCTGCGCTCGAGTACTGCTGGGTGATGGCACCCATCTCCATGCCGTCGGTGATGATGATGTTCTGGTAGCCCAGTTCGCCACGCAGCTTGTCTTGCAGGATCACCGATGACATCGTGCTGGGCACATCTGAGCCCGTGACGTTTGGTGCACCGATATGGGCGGTCATGATCAGCTGACAGCCCCACTGGATGCCTGCCTTGAAGGTCACCATCTCGCAATTCATCATCTCCTCCCACGTCTTCTGAGTCGAGGCGTAACCGAAGTGTGTGTCGGTCTTCGTGTCACCATGACCGGGGAAGTGCTTGATGCAGCCAGTGACACCCGCATCGTCCAGACCTTGCAGATAGCTGGTCACCATCTTGGCTGCCACCTGAGGGTCGTCGCTGAAAGCACGAGGGCCGATGATGATGTTCTCGGGATTGGTATTCACATCGGCTACCGGCGCAAAGTCGATGTCAAAGCCGTAGTGCTTCAGATAGGTGCCGATGGTGTTGCCGCACTCGTAGGCATTCTTCGGGTCGCCTGTAGCACCGATGGCAGCCATCGACTCATACTTCTTCACGTTGAAGTTGGGGTTGTTGGCTAGGCGTGACACACGTCCGCCTTCCTCATCGATGCAGAGCAGTGGATGGCCGTTCAGTGCCCGTATCTGAGGAATCAGCTTTGCCAGCTGTGCCTCGTCGTCGATATTCCATGCATAGAGGATCAGTCCGCCGATGGGGTAGTTGGCATTCACATCGCGCATGGTCTTATTCACCTCATGGATAGGATTCTCCTGAAGGTCGGAATAGGCGTTCCAGTGAATGGTCGTGTCGAGTGTTTCCATGCGTACGAAGAACATCTGTCCCACCTTCTCTCGCAGCGTCATCTTTGCTAATTGTTCTTCCACCTCATCCCTCGGTGAACTCTGATCGTCATTATCCGAGCAGGAGGCTGTCAAAAGGCCGCAAGTCAAGATGGCGGTCAACATCCATAAAAATCTTTCTTTCATAACTGTTACTTTAAAAAACGGTGCAAAGGTACACATAATTGACCACATGACCAAGTTTTCATTAGTTATTTCGTTACACCGCCCTGATACCTACTTCTTGTTAACCTACTTTTGCAGGACTTTGCAAGTGCGCAATGCTTAAAACCTCGTTTTTAGGTATTGCGCACCTTATTTATTTGCCGTACCTTTGCACCGTGATTAGAAAACAATAAAACGATGAGTAACCGACCCAATGTCGCTTGCAAGGCAAGAACGACAACAACGATTCCTACAGCGCTTAAGGTTCTGATGAACCACATCTACGAACTGCATAAAGGTGTGCGCCACATGGTGCTGTTCACCTGCAACAAGAAATACAGCGAACTGGCCATACAGCGCCTGGAGAGTCAGGGTATCCCCTACCTGCTACAACCCGCAGGACAGCAGAACCTGAACGTGTATTTCGGACGGCGCGAGTGCCTGGAGGCTATCCGGCTTATCGTCACTCGTCCGTTGAACCAACTCACGCCCGAAGAGGATTTTATACTTGGCGCTATGCTCGGCTACGACCTCTGCGCACAATGCGAACGCTATTGTAAGCGCAAGCAGGGCAAGTGTGAATGCAACGGGACATGCGATGGCAAATGCATCAACAGAAATTGAATGTTTAATCTGAAAGAAATGAGCATTAATTATTCAGAAATTTCTGGTTAATTTCTTGTAATTTCTTTCCATAAAAAAAGAAAATGAACGCAACAATTGTAATCTATGGTTCCTCAACAGGAACATGTGAGGCCATCGCAGAGAAGAGGTAAGTTCATCGGCCTGCCCCTCGACGACATCAACGAGGACGACAAGACCGACACACGCATCGAGGCTTGGATAGCCGCCATCTCCCCCACTCTATAGCCACAGGTATAAAAACCATAAAGAGTATTTGTTTTTGTTTAGTAAGGTGGTTGATCGTGAGGTCAGCCACCTTTTTTTAAATGATGGCTTCATCCAAACAGAGATTCATCGTATGAAGCCATCGAATGCAACGATCATTGGCGTGAAACCTTAACGCATCATTGCCCTCGCTTAATCGCAGCCTTGCACCCGATTTTTTGAAACGACTCTATAGCTTGGTAGAGTGTGTCAGGACCTGGCATGGATAGTTATCTTATTCTCCTAATTTGATTACACTTCTATCTTCCTCCTGTTGGTGCCCTCCCCGAGACTCACCGGGTCTCTGGGTCCCTCCCTTCGTGCCACCTACGGGCTTGTAGGAATGGAAATTCTTCGACGAGCGAAGCGACTTCGTCGGTTGCCAGCTGATGCCGAGCCAGAAGACGCGGCTACGGTTCTTGCTGTTGTTGACGAGGGTATAGACGGGATTGTCTGACGAGATGTCCCAGCGGCGGGTGTTGAATACGTCGGTGAGGAGGGCTGAGAAGGTGAGTCCTTTCTTGGACAACTGCTGTCGGATGCCGAGGTTGCAATAGTGGATGGTCTTCGTGGTGAACTGCGGGAAGTACTGCGGCGTGGTGACGAAGTACTGTGCCTGGATGGTCATCCCCTTCATCGGCATGAAATTTAGCGTAGCATTGCTGTTGCTGGTCCAACCGCTATTTCGGTACGTCACGCCTTGACTGGTGCCACGCGACTTTGTATAGAAGACGTTGCAGCCTACATCTACGCCGAGCCATCGCTCATCACGAGGACGTTCTGGTCGATATAGGCTATCTGGTTGATGTAGTCCTGCGTGTAGTTAAGGTAGGCATTGCCGTTCACCTTCAGCGACTGTCCCGCATAGGAGTAGCCGATGTCGAGTTTGTTGGCCTTCTCCGGCTTCAGATGGACGTTGCCCGTCTCGTAGGTATTGTTGTCGATGAGGTTGATGTAGGGATTCAGCTGAGGATAGGTGGGGCGCGAAATGCGGCGCGACAGTCCGATGGACAGTTGCCACGGGTCACTGATGCGATAGTTCAGCACCAGATTGGGTGCCACAAAATAACAATTGCTGGCTTCGTCCAAAGCATCCTTATCGTTCTTTAAAGTCGTGCGGCTGTACTCGAATCGCAGTCCGGCCTTCATTGTCAGTTGTTGCGAAAGTTTCGATGAATACAAGATGTACGCAGCAGGGATATACTCGCGATGGCGCAGGTCGTTGCTAAGCGGTACGGACAGTTGCCAGTCGCTGGTTGCCTCGTTCCACTCGTACATCTTGTGGTCGATGTTGTTCTGCCGATACGTCATCTTGACTCCTGTCTCCAGTTTGCCCTTGCCCAGCATGGTCATATAGTCGAGTTGCCATGTGGCAATGCGAGGATGACCGCCTGATTCTGATCGCTGCACCATCTTGTTGGCTTCATAATAATAGGAAGGCCGATGCCCGTTGATGGCCGACAATGATGCTGATGTGCTGACCTCGCGCTTATTAGGCTCAAACACGTGCTTGTAGGTGAGCGAGCCCTCCAGCATCTCACGATTAAACGTGATGTCTGTCTGCCGAACCTTATCACTCACCACGCCAGCCGTCACGTAGTGGTTATGCATCGTCTGCAGGTTGTTCATCCTTGGGAACCCAGCCTTCACGTCCAGCGTCAAGACATCCCGCTTCGTCAGTTTGTAGTTCACGTTCAGTCCGATATTGTGAAGTGTCGTTTTCTTCTCCGCATCAATCAACTGGTCGAGCGTATTTCCCGTTTGCAGAATCTGACGATGAAGTTCACTTTCTATCTTGTCTTTCTCGTATCTTCCGTTGTAATTCAACCTGACGCCCCAGCGCCCCACGTTATAGCTCATGGCCACGTTGCCATTCTTGCGTCCCCCTGGTAGCAAGCGTCCTTCGGCCGAGCGCATGAAGTTATTGAACCCATAGTTTGCCGAAGCCATCGCCGTGAAAGCCTCTTGCGTCTGCTTCTTTGAAGTGATGCTAATGATGCCGCCCGTGCCCTCCGCGTCGTACTTCGCATCAGGACTGGTCACAATATCAATGTTCTGCACGTTAGCCGCAGGGATGCTGCCCAACCCGTCGAGCGTAGTTGGCACACCGTCCACCAGTATCAGCACATTGCCGTTGCCGCGTATCGACACCTGCCCGCTGCCGTCTACCGTGACTGCCGATGAACTGCGCAACACTTCAAGTACCGATCCCGTAGCCGCTGTCACCGAGGCCGACGGATTGATGCTGGTTTTCTCCACCGTCACCTTTTTGTCCGCAGCCCGTCCCGTCACCGTGATGCCGCCCAGCTGCAAGGTCTTTTCGTACCATGCAGCCAAGCTGTCTGAATCGGCTACCTTACCTTTTGCACCCGTTCCCGCCTGTTGCGCAAACGAGGCAGTATAGGCTAACACTAATATTAATGAAAGTATGGCTCCTCTTAAATAGCGTGCGCCACCTCCAAAGAAACTGCCAATACAGACTAAGAGTAATTCCTTCATGCGATGCCTAATAGTTCAATTTCAAAAATTAGCGTCGAGCCACCGGGGATGCCTGGCTGGGAGAATTTGCCGTAACCCATCTCTGCAGGGATGTAAATCTCCCACTTATCACCGATATGCATCTGCTGGATGGCGATGATCCAGCCCTCGATCAGGTCGCACAAGCGACAAGCCAGGGGAACACCACCACGGCTGCTGTCGAACTGCTTGCCGTCGATGGTTCTGCCTGTATAGTGGGCTGTGATGATACTGCGAACCGTTGGCTTCGCACTGCCTTGATCGCCTTCGCTCAGCACCTTGTAATAGATGCCTTTGGGCAGAGCCTTTATGCCTTCCTCTTTGGCTTTTGCCTCCAGCCAATCCTTGTTGGCCTCTATGTATTGAGCTTTACTCTTCTTCTTTCGCGACTCGGCAAAGTCCAAATGCATTTGGCTCTGCTCTGTCGAGTAGAGCGGAGGAGTTTCACCTCCACCCTCTCACGGAACCGTGCTTGACAGTCTCCTGTCACACGGCTCTTCATATTTCAGTCC
>CADCCB010000067.1 GCA_902799905.1 uncultured Prevotellaceae bacterium | reverse complement strand
CAGGAACTCCGTGCCGGCGATGTCGTCGTAGGTCATATAGGCCGACAGGTCGATGCCATACATCATCATGTTGCCCGCAATCATGTCGTAGCGGTCGCGCCGCGGCCCTTCCTTCTGGCCGCGCTCGCCCCACATGGGGGCATCGGCAGAGAAGACCACGTAGCCGTGCTGTGCCAGGTAGTCGCCCACGAACTGTCCCTCATAGAGTTGTGCTGCCCAGTCGTCGGCATCCTTGATGACGGCAGAGTCCTCGCAGGCCAGCGGCCGGATCGTCTTCTCCTTGCCGATGAAGAGGTGGGCACCATGATCGTGCAAGGCGTTGATGGCAGGGAACGGCCCCTTGCCATCCGGGATCAGCACATAGGCAGTCACGGTGTAGTAGCGTGACAGACGTATCTCGATAAAGATTACTTTTTCCTCGAATCCATCGGAAGGAGCGGGTGGGGGCGTGAGCATACAGTCGAACACTTTCTGACGGGCAGACTGTCGCCATTCGTCGAAATTGGTGATGGGGCTATTGCCCCACGCCAGCGGGTAGGTCAGGTCCTTGATCAGTGAGTCGGCATAGACCGGCAGGTTGCGCATGAACTCATATTTCTCGCGTTTCTGTCCCTGCGCTCCGACGGCCAGCATAAAGCAAGCGGTGATAATCAGTGTCCTTAAGCGTATTCTCATCATCATGTCATTGTTTTAGTCGTTTTCAGAGGGCAAAGATACGAAAAAACGAAGGAAAAGCCAAATATATTTGAGTTTTTCTGAGTGCTAAGTAAGTTCGGTGAAGCCAGAAGTTGCGATAAAAAACGGGAATAGGACGGTTAATGACCCGTAAAATAGTTATATTTTGTTAATTATTTCACTGTTTTGGGTTCTTATGGGGTGGAAGATTAGGCTGTTTCATATAAAAGTTGTACCTTTGCAGCCCGAAATGCCCTTGTGAGAATGGGGGCATACTATGCAATGTCGAATATACACAATAATATATATAATAAACAAAAATTAAAAAATTAAATTATGCCTACAATTTCACAATTGGTTCGCAAAGGCAGAAAGGTGATCGTAGACAAGTCGAAGTCACCCGCGCTGGACAACTGTCCTCAGCGTCGCGGCGTGTGCGTTCGTGTCTACACGACCACTCCCAAGAAGCCTAATTCGGCTATGCGTAAGGTAGCCCGTGTTCGTCTGACTAACCAGAAGGAAGTCAACAGTTACATTCCCGGAGAGGGACACAACTTGCAGGAGCACAGCATCGTGCTGGTTCGTGGCGGTCGTGTGAAGGACCTTCCCGGTGTACGTTATCACATCGTTCGTGGCACGCTCGATACCGCTGGTGTTGCCAGCCGCACACAGCGTCGCTCGAAGTACGGTGCTAAGCGTCCTAAGCAGAAGAAGTAAAAACTGACCGGTGAAGGCCAGATTCTTCGAAAAAGAAAAGAAAAAACCGTTTTGCTGGAGAATCTTAAAAAGGTTGAGTAAATGCCCGGGAGCGTGGCGTTGAAGAACAGACAAAGAACAACCCCAAGCAGACAAAATCATTCAAAAACAAAATGAGAAAAGCAAAACCAAAGAAGCGTGTGATCCTGCCGGATCCCGTGTTCAACGACCAGAAAGTGTCGAAGTTTGTTAACCATCTGATGTTCGACGGTAAGAAGTCGAAGTCGTATGAGATTTTCTACAACTCACTGGAGATTGTGAAGGACAAGATGAAGGATGCCGAGAAGGCTCCTCTGGAAATCTGGAAGCAGGCTCTGGACAACATCACCCCACAGGTGGAGGTGAAGAGCCGTCGTATCGGCGGTGCTACGTTCCAGGTGCCCACCGAGATCCGTCCCGACCGTAAGGAGAGCATTTCTATGAAGAACATGATCTCGTTTGCCCGCAAGCGCAGTGGCAAGTCGATGGCCGACAAACTGGCTGCCGAGATTATGGATGCATTCAACAACCAGGGTGGTGCCTTCAAGCGTAAGGAGGATATGCACCGCATGGCTGAGGCTAACCGTGCATTCGCACACTTCCGCTTCTAATTTCAGGTAAAAAGATTAAAAGGATAAGGAAAAGATGGCAAAACAAGATTTGCATTTGACGCGTAATATCGGTATCATGGCTCACATCGATGCCGGTAAGACCACCACTTCTGAGCGTATCCTGTTCTATACGGGTAAGACCCACAAGATTGGTGAGGTGCACGACGGTGCAGCCACCATGGACTGGATGGCACAGGAGCAGGAGCGCGGTATCACCATTACCTCTGCAGCAACGACCTGCTATTGGGAGTGGAAAAAGAACAAGTATAAGATCAACCTGATTGATACTCCGGGACACGTGGACTTCACCGCTGAGGTGGAGCGCTCACTGCGTGTTCTCGATGGTGCCGTGGCTACCTATTCGGCTGCCGACGGCGTTCAGCCCCAGTCAGAGACTGTGTGGCGTCAGGCCGACAAGTACAACGTGCCTCGTATCGGCTACGTGAACAAGATGGACCGTTCGGGTGCCGACTTCTTCGAGACTGTTCAGCAGATGAAGGACATCCTGGGTGCCAACCCCGTTGTGATTCAGGTGCCTATCGGTGCTGAGGAGAACTTCAAGGGTCTGGTAGACCTGATCAAGATGAAGGCCATCCTGTGGCACGATGAGACCATGGGTGCAGAGTACGACGTGGAGGATATCCCCGCTGACCTGCAGGCAGAGTGCGACGAGTGGCGTAATAAGTTGCTCGAGGCTGCTGCCGAGTACGACGAGGCCCTGATGGAGAAGTACTTCGACGATCCTTCTTCTATCACAGAGGAGGAGATCATCGCTGCCATCCGCAAGGGTACCATCGCTATGCAGTGCACACCTATGCTGCTTGGTTCTTCCTATAAGAACAAGGGCGTTCAGCCCCTGCTCGACTATGTTTGCGCTTTCCTGCCCGCTCCCGTTGACGTGGAGGTTGTCAAGGGCACGAACCCCAACACTGACGAAGAGGAAGACCGTCTGCCCAACGAGGACGATGCCACCGCAGCCCTGGCATTCAAGATTGCCACCGATCCTTACATGGGTCGTCTGGTGTTCTTCCGTGTCTACTCTGGTAGCGTGAAGGCCGGTTCTTATGTTTACAACCCCCGTTCAGGTAAGAAGGAGCGCATCAGCCGTCTGTTCCAGATGAACTCTAACAAGGAGATTCCTATGGACTCTATCGATGCTGGTGACATTGGCGCAGGCGTAGGTTTCAAGGATATCCGCACTGGTGATACCCTCTGCGACGAGGAGAAGCCCATCGTGCTGGAGTCTATGACCTTCCCCGACACCGTGATCTCTATCGCAGTGGAGCCTAAGTCTCAGGCTGACATCGCCAAACTGGACAACGGTCTGGCTAAGTTGGCTGAGGAGGATCCCACCTTCACCGTACGTACCGACGAGCAGAGTGGTCAGACCATTATCTCAGGTATGGGTGAGTTGCACCTCGACATCATCATCGACCGTCTGAAGCGTGAGTTCAAGGTGGAGTGCAACCAGGGTAAGCCCCAGGTGAACTACAAGGAGGCTATCACCAAGGAGGTTGAGATTGAAGAGGTCTACAAGAAGCAGTCGGGTGGTCGCGGTAAGTACGCTAAGATGCTCGTGAAGGTTGGTCCCGTGGACGAGGATTACGACCTGAAGAACAACCCCGGCCTGCAGTTCGTCAACGAGGTGAAGGGTGGTAACATCCCCAAGGAGTTCATCCCCTCTATCCAGAAGGGCTTCGAGGCAGCCATGAAGAATGGTATCCTCGGCGGCTATCCTGTTGACTCGCTGAAGGTGACTGTGGTCGATGGTGGTTTCCACCCCGTTGACTCTGACCAACTCTCGTTCGAGATTGCAGCCCAGATGGCATACAAGGAGGCTTGTGCCAAGGCTAAGCCCGTGCTGATGGAGCCCATCATGAAACTCGAGGTGGTGACACCCGAGGAGAACATGGGTGACGTGATCGGTGACCTGAACAAGCGTCGCGGTCAGGTGGAAGGCATGGAAGAGGCTCGCAGCGGTGCCCGTGTCGTGAAGGCTCAGGTTCCCCTGTCAGAGATGTTCGGCTATGTAACCGCCCTGCGTACCATCACCTCTGGTCGTGCTACCAGCAGCATGGAGTACGATCACCACGCTCCGCTGTCAAGCGCTATCGCCAAGGCAGTGCTCGAGGAGGTGAAGGGTCGCGCAGACCTCGTGTAAAGAATAGTGTGTGGGGCGGTTCTCCCGCCCCATCCACCACGCTGTCGCTGAGCAAATGACTCTTTAGCGGCAGCCAATTATTACATTATTAAATTATTTAATTTTTAAATTTTCAACAAATGAGTCAGAAAATTCGTATCAAACTGAAGTCCTACGACCATAAACTCGTGGACAAGTCAGCCGAGAAGATCGTGAAGGCCGTGAAGGCTACGGGTGCTGTCATCAGCGGTCCCATCCCCCTTCCCACCCACAAGCGTATCTACACCGTTAACCGTTCGACCTTCGTCAACAAGAAGGCACGTGAGCAGTTCCAGTTGTCAGACTACAAGCGTCTGATCGACATCTACAGTTCGACAGCCAAGACCGTCGATGCTCTGATGAAACTCGAACTCCCCAGCGGCGTGGAAGTTGAGATCAAAGTGTAGTTATTTTATCTCTTCATAATGAGGATGTACCGACTGAGGTGCATCCTTTTTTGTTTTTTAACACTGCTATGAGGCAGGGAATGAGAAAAATAATGTATATTTGCCCTCCATAATTGCCACTCAGCAGGCATCTATATGTTGAATGGCAAGAAGATATTGATTAAGTAGTCAAGATAAGTAATGAATAAAAACAACAAATTTGTCATCACCATCAATCGTGAGTTAGGAAGTGGTGGACGAACCGTAGGACGCAAACTGGCAGAACAGTTGGGCGTGAAGTATTACGACAAGGCCATCGTACAGGGCCTGACTGAGAAATACGGTCTGACAGTCGATGAGATAGAGCGGTTGAAGGCTCAGGAGGAACCGTCATGGTGGAGTGACTTGCAGGAGTACTGCAACTCGCTGCTCAGCGATAACCATCAGCCAAAGCCCTCCACCAGTGCGATGTTCGAGACCGAGCGACGCATCCTTAGGCAACTTGCCGACGAGGAGTCGTGTGTGGTGGCAGGCCGTAGCGGGTTCCTGATCTTCCGCGAGCATCCCAATCACCTGAACGTGTTTATCCAGGCATCTACCGAGCATCGCATCGAACGACTGATGAAGAAACAAGGTTTGACCTATGCCGCAGCCCTCGACGTGATCGACATGGTCGACGAGGCTCGTGAGGCTTACCTCAAGAAGTACTGCGACCGCTCGCGCTACGATACCCGCAACTACGATGTTGTGCTCTCTATGGATCACTTGACGGAAGACGATGCAGTAGCCGTCATCATGGAGTATGTAGACAGGCAGAAATAACCATAACTAATCATGACTGTATCGCAGGCAATACAGAATAGATGGCACAGATGTTTTTTATTTTGCATGCATCGAATATTTTTTTGCTTTTTCGTGCGGTCGTTTCATAAATAATGCGTATCTTTGTCGGCAGATTCAAAATCAATATATAAAACAATGCTCTATTGACAAATAATTTATGAAAAACGTACCTGTAATTAAAGTCGGAATCGTCGCTGTAAGTCGCGACTGTTTCCCCGAGTCATTGGCTGTTAACCGCCGTAAGGCCGTGATTGCCGAGTATGAGAAGAAGTTTGGAAAAGACGGCATCTATGAGTGCCCCATCTGCATCGTGGAGAGTGAGATTCACGCTCAGCAGGCTCTTGAGGATGTGAAGAAGGCTGGATGTAACGCACTCTGCGTTTATCTGGGCAACTTCGGTCCTGAGATCTCTGAGACCATGATTGCTGACTGGTTCCAGGGCCCCACCATGTTCTGCGCTGCTGCTGAGGAGACTCAGAACGACCTGATTGACGGTCGTGGTGATGCTTACTGCGGTATGCTGAATGCTAGCCAGGCTCTTTCTCTGCGCAAGACTCGCGCATACATCCCTGAGGAGCCCGTTGGCGACGCTGCTCAGTGCGCTGAGATGATTCACGAGTTCCTGCCTATCGCACGTGCCATCGTTGGCCTGCAGAACCTGAAGATTATCTCTTTCGGTCCCCGTCCAAACAACTTCCTGGCCTGCAACGCTCCTATCCGTGCGCTGTATGATCTCGACGTTGAGATTGAGGAGAACTCAGAACTCGACCTGCTCGAGGCTTTCCAGAAGCACCAGGGCGATCCCCGTATCGACGAGGTGGTGAAGGATATGGCTGCAGAACTCGGTCACGGCAACAAGATTCCTTCTGTTCTGCCTAAACTCGCTCAGTATGAGTTGACGCTGACCGACTGGATCGAGGGTCACAAGGGCTCTCGTCAGTTCGTGGCTATGGCCAACAAGTGCTGGCCTGCATTCCAGACTATGTTCGGTTTCGTACCTTGCTACGTTAACAGCCGTCTCACAGGTCGTGGTATCCCCGTAGCTTGCGAGGTTGATATCTATGGCGCTCTGTCAGAGTACATCGGAACATGTATCTCTCAGGACGCCGTTACGCTGCTCGACATCAACAACACCGTTCCTCAGGATATGTATGAGGAGAGCATCAAGGGCAAGAAGTTCGCATGCGATACCTATACTGAGAAGGAGATTTTCATGGGCTTCCACTGCGGTAACACCGCTTCCAGCAAGGTTTGCAACTGCCAGATGTGCTTCCAGCGCATTATGGCCCGCGCCCTGCCTGTTGAGGTGACCAACGGTACACTGGAGGGTGACATCCAGCCCGGTCTGGCTACTGTCTATCGTCTGCAGTCTACTGCCGACACCAAACTCCGCGCTTACATTGCTCAGGGTGAGGTGATCCCCGTGGCTACACGTTCGTTCGGTTCTATCGGAATCTTCGGCATCAAGAACATGAGCCGCTTCTATCGTCACGTCCTCATCGAGAAGCACTACCCGCACCACTGCGCCGTGATGTTCGGCCACCAGGGTAAGTACCTGTGGGAGGTTCTCAAGTACATGGGCATCCCCGTGGACGAGATCGACTACAACTTCCCGAAGGGCAACTTCTATCCTACGGAGAATCCTTTCTGCTAAACACAGAGAGTCGCGAATAATGAATGGCAGGTCGTCAGCGAGGATGACCTGCCATTCTTCTTTTTTATCCTTTTTGCAGTGCCTGTCTGTGGCTGATAGCGTATTTTTCTGTTAAATAATCATAAAAGTTAGTATGCAGGTGTTGTTTGTATAAAATAATATGTGTACCTTTGCACCCGCAAAAAGTGGCTGTTGCGCTGGAATTACTCTATCAACGCACTGAAAAAGAGCAGTTTAGATTCCAAAAAGGGTGGAATGGGCTGTTTCTTCTTTATGTGTGTATATGAGTATGGAAAGCAAGATGACACTAAGAGAACAGATACATTTTATATATTAAACATTAAACAAGTAAAACTGAAATGCCAGGATTATTAGGAAAGAAAATCGGAATGACATCCGTTTTCAGTGCCGACGGCAAGAATGTGCCGTGCACTGTTATCGAAGCTGGTCCTTGCGTTGTGACCCAGGTCAAGACAGTAGAGAAGGACGGCTACAAGGCCGTACAACTCGGTTTTGGCGAGGCTAAGGAGAAGAACACCACAAAACCCATGATGGGCGTGTTCAAGAAGGCCGGCACAACCCCGAAGGCCCACTTGGCCGAGTTCAAGTTTGAAGAGGACTACAACCTTGGTGACACAATCACCGTGGAACTCTTTGCTGACGCAGAGTTCGTCGACGTTGTAGGTACTTCAAAAGGTAAAGGTTTCCAGGGTGTGGTGAAGCGTCACGGTTTCGGTGGCGTAGGCCAGAGCACTCACGGTCAGGACGACCGTCTGCGCAAGCCCGGTTCAATCGGTGCCTGCTCGTATCCCGCTAAGGTGTTCAAGGGAATGCGCATGGGTGGCCACATGGGTGGCGACCGCGTTACAACGCAGAACCTGAAAGTGTTAAAGGTGATTCCGGAGCACAACCTTCTGCTTGTGAAGGGTAGTGTTGCCGGCTGCAATGGTTCAACCGTCTTAATTCAGAAGTAAAATGGAAGTTAGTGTATTGAATATCAAAGGTCAGGAGACTGGAAGAAAGGTCAGCCTGAACGAGGCTATCTTCGGGGTTGAGCCCAACGATCACGTGATCTATCTTGATGTTAAGCAGTATCTGGCCAATCAGCGCCAGGGCAACGCCAAGTCGAAGGAGCGCAGCGAGATCAGCGGCTCTACTCGTAAACTCGGTCGTCAGAAGGGCGGCGGCGGTGCTCGTCATGGTGATATCAACTCACCCCTGCTGCGCGGTGGTGGCCGTGTGTTTGGTCCCACACCTCGCGATTACAGTTTCAAACTCAACAAGAAGGTGAAGCAACTCGCCCGTAAGTCTGCTCTGACCTACAAGGCTCAGGAGAACGCCATCGTTGTTGTGGAGGACTTCACGCTCGAGGCTCCCAAGACAAAGGAACTGCTGGCTATCGCCAAGAACCTGAAGGTTGATGGCAAGAAACTCCTCTTGGTGCTGCCCGAGACTAACAAGAACGTATATTTGTCGGCTCGTAACCTGCAGAAGACTCAGGTCATCGAGGCTGCCAACGTGAACACCTACAAGGTGCTCGACGCTGACGTGCTGGTGATTACCGAGAAGTCGCTGGAGGCTATCAACGGGATTCTGGGATAAGCGAAATAGTAAATAGTAAATTGTCAAATAGTAAATAGACATGGCATTTATCATTAAACCCCTGGTCACTGAGAAGATGACCAAGATAACGGAGAAGCAGCCTAACCGCTATGGCTTCATCGTTCGTCCTGAGGCCAACAAGATTGAGATTAAGAAGGAAGTCGAGGCTCTCTACAACGTCACCGTTGAGGACGTGAATACCGTTCGCTACGCTGGAAAGCGCAGCCAGCGCTATACGAAGGCTGGTCTCGTGAAGGGACAGAAGAGCGCCTTCAAGAAGGCTATTGTCACTCTGAAAGAGGGTGAGGAAATTGATTTTTACAGCAATATTGATTAATAGAAATGGCAGTACGTAAATTAAAGCCCGTAACTCCGGGTCAAAGACACAAGATTATTGGCACGTTCGAGGATATTACTGCATCCGTGCCAGAGAAGTC
>CADCCB010000066.1 GCA_902799905.1 uncultured Prevotellaceae bacterium | reverse complement strand
TCTGGAAGTTCATCATCCAGGTACTGGCAGCCATCATCACCGCTGCAGGAACGGCACTGGGCACCACCAGTTGCATGGGAGCATTCTAACGACCACGGAGTAATTTAACAACCACGAATTTCACGAATTAAACGAATTTTTCTATGTGCCGCTCGCAACAAGGAATTCGAGTAATTCGAAAAAAATAAAGATACTGTGCGCAGCCATAATTCGTGCAATTCGTGTAATTCGTGGTTAAAAAAAAAGAATCTAACGCTATGTTTGACACGAAGAAGGACATCTGGAAGTTCATTATCCAGGTACTGGCAGCCATCATCACCGCTGCAGGAACGGCACTGGGCACCACCAGTTGCATGGGAGCATTCTAACAACCACGGATTTCACGGATTAAACGGATTATCTAAGTTGCCAATCAAAGTACTTAAATCCGTGAAATCCGTGAAATCCGTTGTTCTAAAATGAATTTGCGTTATGCTTGAACGGGGAATTTCGGGCGAAAATTGTTTTTTTCGTAATAAAAGTTTGCGGGTTCGGGAAAAAGTTTGTACCTTTGCAGCCAAATTGGCACATAACGGCCGAAAAGTATTTAATCAAACATATTTAAACAACAACAATGAAAAAAGGAATTCATCCCGAAAACTATCGCCCCGTCGTGTTCAAGGACATGTCCAACGGCGATATGTTCCTTACGAAGTCTACCGCAAAGACAAATGACACCGTAGAATTCGAAGGCGAAACCTACCCTGTGGTAAAAGTAGAAATCTCTAGCAGTTCTCACCCGTTCTACACTGGTAAGAGCAAACTCGTCGACACCGCTGGTCGCGTCGATAAGTTCATGAGCCGCTACGGTAAGGCTTCGAAGAAGTAAGATAGATTTCGCGAAATGACACTTAATGAAGGTGCGTCCAGGGTAGTTGCATATGCCTTGTGCGCACCTTCTTTCACTAACCACAAAAACAGATGAAACTGCTAAGAATCCTTCCACTACTGGCTATTGCCTCATTCCTGTCGGCTTGCGGCGGCGATGACGAGGGCAATGGCAATGAGGGAGCACCTGTTGTGAACAACAACAGCAACAAGAATGATGCCCTTCATGCCGGTCTGGAGTTCCCACGCCTGCGCAACGGCAACAGCACCGTTGTCACCCACACCACCTCGGCTTTCGGCACGACCTACTCCCTGGAGTGGGACCATAAACTGAAGGCACAGCGATGGACCTGCTACTACTTCACGAAGGACAACAAGGTGAAGAAGTGGCAGCGCAGCAACTGGAAAGGTGCCATGTGGGAAGGCAAGTACTGGACGGGCGACCCCTTCCAGAAAGACCCTGACGTGCCCAATGCCGAGCAGCCCAACGTGACGGGCGAGTTCAGCGGCAGCAGTTATCCGGACAAGGGTTTTTCCTATTTCCAACGCGGGCACATGTGCGCGTCGGAAGACCGCGTGGCATCGCAGGATGCCAACGGACAGACCTTCTACATGACCAACATGATGCCGCAGGGTGACCTGTTCAACGGCAAACTGTGGTCGAAGATGGAGGCATTTGTGCGCGACGACTGGGGACGTAAGATCACGTCGGCCAGCGATACCCTCTTCGTCGTCAAGGGCGGCACCATCGACAGCGAAGACAAGATACTGTGTCGCACCCGCAGCGGATTCATCGTGCCCCGCTACTTCTTCATGGCGCTGCTGCTGAAGAAGGGCAGCAGTTACCAGGCTATGGGATTCTGGGTGGAGCACATCAACGAAGACCACTCGAACGACAAATTGTCTGACTATATGGTCAACATCCGCGAACTGGAGGAGAAGACCTGCAGCAAGGCCGGAAATAGCGATGGAATCGACTTTTTCTGCAACCTGCCCGACGACATCGAGCAGAGCGTAGAGACGATGGACCACGCCACGATCATGCGGGTATGGGACTTGAACAACAAATGAGTTTTATATTAATAACAAAACCACAACAATGAAAACTGTTTATGAATTCTCTGTCAAGGACAGAAAAGGCAAGGATGTATCACTCAAGGAGTATGCCAATGAGGTGCTGCTCATTGTGAACACGGCAACCAAGTGCGGCTTCACGCCACAATACGACGAACTGGAGGCTCTGTACAAGAAATACCACAGCCAGGGATTCGAGATCCTCGACTTCCCCTGCAACCAGTTCGGCCAGCAGGCCCCAGGCCGCGACGAGGAGATTCACGAGTTCTGCAAGTTGAACTTCGGTACTGAGTTCCCCCGCTTCAAGAAGGTGAAGGTGAACGGCGAGGATGCCGACCCCCTCTTCAAATACCTGCAGGAGCAGAAGGGCTTTGCCGGCTGGGATATGGAGCACCCCATCGCCCACATTCTTGACGATATGCTCTCGAAGGCCGATCCCGACTACAAGGAGAAGGCCGACATCAAGTGGAACTTCACCAAGTTCCTCATCAACAAGAAAGGTCAGGTCGTCGCCCGCTTCGAGCCGACGGAGAAGATCGCGAATATCGAGAAGCAGATTGAAGAGTTGTTAAAATAAAATGAGAAATGAAAAATGAGAAATGAGAAATGCAAATGAGCGCACTTTGTGCGCAAATGAAGAAATGCCAAGTGCTTGTGCCTGTTCATTTCGTGTACAGTTCATTCGTGGGCAGTTCATTTAATCATTTATTCATTTACATTTCTCATTTTACATTCCTCATTTCTCATTTAAAAATAAATTATTATGAAGACCAAATGCTTGATCATAGGCAGCGGACCGGCAGGCTATACCGCAGCCATCTATGCCAGCAGGGCCAACCTGGCGCCTGTGGAATACTGCGGACTGCAGCCTGGCGGACAACTGACGCAAACCACTGAGGTGGAGAACTTCCCAGGCTATCCCGAAGGCGTGGACGGCAACCAGATGATGATGGACCTGCGCCAGCAGGCAGAGCGCTTCGGCACCGACATCCGCGACGGCGAGATCGTGAAGGTAGACTTCTCGGCTGAGCCCTACAAGGCTTGGGACGACGCAGGCGAGGAGATCGAGGCCGACACGGTGATCATCGCCACAGGGGCTTCTGCCAAATACCTGGGATTGCCCGACGAGCAGAAATACAACGGCATGGGCGTATCGGCCTGTGCTACCTGCGACGGCTTCTTCTACCGTAAGAAGACGGTGGCCGTAGTGGGCGGCGGCGATACGGCCTGCGAGGACGCCCTCTACCTGAGCGGACTGGCCAAGAAGGTGTACCTGATTGTGCGCAAGCCCTTCCTGCGCGCCTCGAAGGTGATGCAGCAGCGGGTGATGGAGCGTGAGAACATCGAGATCCTCTTTGAGCACAACACCCTGGGACTCTTTGGAGAGGACGGCGTAGAGGGTGCCCATCTGGTGAAACGGAAGGGCGAGCCCGACGAGACGCTGGTGGACATCCAGATCGACGGTTTCTTCCTGGCCATTGGCCATAAGCCCAACACGGACATCTTCCGCGAGTGGCTGGAAACTGACGAAGTGGGCTACCTGAAGAAGATTGAGGGAACACCTCGCACCAAGATTCCTGGTGTCTTCGTGGCTGGCGACTGTGCCGACCCTGTCTATCGGCAGGCTATCAGCGCCGCTGGCAGCGGCTGTCAGGCCGCCATCGAGGCTGAGCGCTACCTCCTCAACAAATAAGTGCAGAGAAACTACACGAACAGAATAAAGTAAACATGAATTACCACGAATTGAACACGAATTTTTCATTCGCTCGACCTCTGGTCGCTTGGCTAGTCCAAGAATGATAAATTATATGGGCAATTAATGGCAATAACATGTTGAAAGAAAATTTTTGTAAGATTTGGTAAGATCGATCTCTTGCTATCAAAAAAGTCTCGCTTCCCAGCGAGACTTTTTCAGTAATAAAATTAATCAACCATAAACCTTAACCATTAAAATCTTTGATGTTGCAAAGGTAACAGAATTATAGAAAGGGAAAGTTCAACAATCGTTATTTATGGTTTAAAATGCGACAACTACCGCTTTTTAAACCTGTTATCACGGAAATTAAACCGATTTTTGTATTTTTTGAAAGTTTTATTTGCAGTTTTACGGAAAAAGTTGTATCTTCGCTCACGAATTTCAAACCTAATGAATACTATCTCTGTATGAAGATCTTTATAGTCATTGCGAGCGTCGTACTCTTTACCGTCCTCTTTTTCGTAGGAAGATGGCTGTACAACCGTAGTGTCCGACTGCGAAACCGGCTACAGATGGACAAGGCCTTCACCAATATCTCCCATGAACTGCTGACGCCATTGACGGTGATCAGCGCCTCCATCGAACGCCTACGCGAGCAGGAGCCCAGCCACGATGCCGAGTATGCCATGATGGAACTCAACGTGGAACGCATGACGCGCCTGCTACAAGAGATACTGGAGACCAGCAAGTCGCAGGCAGGAGGCATGAAACTGCTGGTGTCGCAGGGCGACGTGATGGAGTACATCCGCAAGACGGCCCTCAGCATAGCCCCGCTGCTGCGTAAGAACGGCCTCGTGTTCAACGTGCAATGCCAGCCCAAGTCGATGATGGGTTGGATTGACCCTGACAAACTGGACAAGATCATCTACAACCTGCTCTCCAACGCGGCGAAATACACGCATACACCTGGCCGCGTGGAACTGACAGCCCGTACCAACGAGAGATACGACCACATCATCATCGAGGTGCAGGACAACGGCATAGGCATCCCTGCCGACAAGATGAAGCGCCTCTTCCAGCGTTTCTACGACGGCGACTATCGCCTCATGCAGGTGCACGGCACAGGACTGGGACTGGCATTGACGCGCGAACTGACCTATCTGCACGGAGGCACCATCGACTGCGTGAGCAAGGAGGGGCACGGGACGACGTTCACGGTGATCCTCCCCATCACCAAGGATGCCTTCTCAGAATCGCAGATCGACGACAAGCACCCCATAGACCTCACCACGCCCCATACCAACATCATTGACCTCAGCGCGCTGGAGTTGATGGAGCAGCCCATCGCACCAGTGGCGACGGAACAGGAGCCGGAGACACCTCCTTATAATATACTGCTGGTGGAGGACAACGAGGAACTGCTGATGCTGATGAAGACGCTGCTGAGTTACAAATACAACGTGTTTACGGCGGCCAACGGCGTCGAGGCGCTGGAGGTGATACAAAACAAGGACCTGCATCTCATCATCTCCGACGTGATGATGCCCGAGATGGACGGCAACGAACTGACGCGGCGCATCAAGAGCACGCCCGAACTGAGCCATCTGCCCGTGATCCTCATCTCCGCTATGACCAGCGAGGAAGACCGCAAGCACTCGATGCTGATTGGTGCCGACGACTACATCACAAAGCCCTTCCGACTGAGCGAACTGAAGTTGCGCATTGACAACATCATCGAGAACAGACGGCGCATCATGGGCGAGCAGCGGCCGAACAGTCAGGAAGCCGCCGACCGTCCGCTCACGCCAGACGAGGAGTTCATGCAGAAAGCCTATGCCTGCGTGATGAATCACCTGTCGGACAGCGACTTCGACCGTGATGCCTTCGCGGCAGAGATGGGGGCTTCGGCCTCAACGCTCTACAACAAACTGCGCATGCTGACAGGGCAGAACGTCTCGTCATACATCCGCGAGATCAGGATGAAGGAGGCCCGCCGAATGGCTGAGACGCAACGGGACATCCGCGTCAGCGACATCGCCTATAAGGTAGGCTTCAAGGACCCCAAGTATTTTGCGACTTGCTTCAAGAAGGAGTTTGGCATCCAGCCCAGCGAATTCATCGAACAGATTCACGCAGGGAAGTGATCCACAGGCCTGAGAACGTCAGCAGGCCGTTCAGCATCAACAGTTCATAGCCGAAATGGTAGTCCCAAAGCGATGCTGACAGGCGGTCGATGCCGTAGCAGATGAAAGGAGAGGCTATACAGACGGCAGGCACCAGCCTGTCGCGCACCCGTCGCCTCGTGAACAGGCCGAAGGCAAACAGCCCCAGCAACGGACCGTAGGTATAGGACACGATGGTATAAATGGCATCGATGAGCGACTTGCTGTTGACGGCATCAAACAGCAGGATGAAGACAACAAAGAGGGCGCAGATAGCAATATGGCTGCGCTTTCTCAGCCGTTCGTCGTCAGGGCGATGGCAGATGTCCACGCAGAAACTCGTCGTCATCGAGGCGAGGGCCGAGTCGGCTGAAGAGAATGAGGCGGCCACGATGCCGAGCGCAAAGAGGATGGTGACGTTATTCGCCGCCACATATTGAGGCAACAATTCATCACTCTTTGCGGGAATGGCTATCCCCTGACTCTCAAAGAGTTGTGCCAACAGCACGCCCAACGCCATAAAGAGCAGATTGGCAGGAACGAAGGCCACACCATAGGAACACATGTCCTTCTGGGCTTCACGCAGCGTGCGGCAAGTCAGGTTCTTCTGCATCATATCCTGGTCAAGTCCCGTCATCACCACCACGATGAAGGCACCGCTGAGCAGTTGCTTCCAGAAATAGTGGGGCGACGTCCAGTCGTCGAACACGAACATGCGGCTCCGTTCGTCACTAGCCACGGCGCTGACGGCCTCCGCTACCGAGAAGTCCATCTGACGCATGACGGTATAGATGATAAGGAGCAAGGCCGAGAAGAGGCAGAGCGTCTGAAACGTGTCGGTATAGACCAATGTGCGCACACCGCCCCGATGGGAATAGAGCCAGATGAGTACCACCATCGTCACCACGTTCAGCGCAAACGGCACCCCCATTGCGTCGAAGACGAACTGCTGCAGAATCAGGCAGACGACGTAGAACTTCACCGCCGAGCCCACAATCTTCGACAGCAGGAAGAACCAGGCGCCAGTCTGGTATGACAGCCGTCCCAGTCGCTGTCCCAGGTAGGTATAGATGGAGGTGAGATTCAGTCTGTAGTAGATAGGCAACAGCACGAAGGCAATGGCCAGATAGCCGAGCACAAACCCCAGGCACACCTGAAGGTAGGTCATCTGCGAAGAGAGTATCATGCCAGGCACGGACACGAAGGTGACACCCGAGATCGATGCCCCCACCATACCGAATGCCACCATATACCAAGGTGAGCGGCGGTCGGCCCTGAAGAATGTCTCGTTGGTGGCCCTTCGCTGTGTCAGTCTGCTGATGCCCAGCAGGACTGCAAAATAAATCAATAAAATTGCAATAATCCACATTTCAGCCTGCAAAGGTACGAAATTTCAATGGCGGCAGCAAATTTTTCGCCCCTCACCCTTCACTTTTCACTATATTTTTGTTAACTTTGCACCGCAATAACTGAACTATAAATAAAATATGTTATGAGCAAACAAAAGAAATTCATCCTTCAGGAGAGTGAGATTCCTACACAATGGTACAACATCCAGGCAGACATGCCCAACAAGCCCATGCCTCCCATCCATCCGGCAACGAAGCAGCCTCTGGGTGTCGATGACCTGGCACATATCTTCCCACGCGAGTGCTGCGTGCAGGAACTGGACACCGAGCATCGCTGGATAGACATCCCCGAGGATGTGCTTGATAAGTATAAGTACTACCGTTCTACGCCGCTGGTGCGCGCCTACGCCCTTGAAGAGGCCCTCGGCACCCCCGCCCATATCTATTTCAAGAACGAGAGTACCAACCCGCTGGGTTCACACAAGATCAACTCTGCCCTACCCCAGTGCTACTATGCCAAGCAGGAGGGTACCACCAACGTCACCACAGAGACGGGTGCCGGTCAGTGGGGCGCTGCGCTGTCGTATGCCGCCAAGATCTACGGCCTCGACTGCGCCGTCTATCAGGTGAAGATCACCATGCAGCAGAAGCCCTATCGCTCCAGCATCATGCGCACCTTCGGCGCTGTCGTCGAGGGTTCTCCCTCAATGTCCACCCGCGCTGGTAAGGACATTCTGACCAAGGATCCCACGCATAGCGGCTCTCTCGGCACCGCCATCTCTGAGGCTGTCGAACTGGCCACCACCACCCCCAACTGTAAATACACGCTGGGCTCTGTGCTGAATCACGTAGGTCTGCATCAGACTGTCATCGGCCTGGAGGCTGAGAAGCAGATGGCGATGGCAGGCGAGTATCCTGATATCGTGATTGGCTGCTTCGGCGGTGGTTCAAACTTCGGCGGTATCTCGTTCCCCTTCATGCGCCACAACCTGCTCGACGGCAAGACCACCGAGTTCATCGCTGCTGAGCCCGACAGCTGTCCTAAGCTCACTCGCGGACAGTTCCGCTACGACTTTGGCGACGAGGCCGGCTATACGCCCCTGCTGCCCATGTACACCCTGGGCCATAACTTCAAGCCCTCTAATATCCACGCTGGTGGTCTGCGCTATCACGGTGCCGGCATGATTATCTCACAGCTGATCAAGGACGGTCTGATGCACGGCGTCGATATTCCTCAGCTCGAGACCTTCGAGGCTGGTATGCTCTTCGCCCGTACCGAGGGCATCATCCCTGCTCCTGAGAGCACCCACGCCATCGCCGCCACCATCCGCGAGGCAAAGAAGTGCAAGGAGACTGGTGAGGAGAAAGTCATCCTCTTCAACCTCTCTGGTCACGGACTCATCGACATGCCGTCTTACGAAGCTTACATCAAAGGCGACCTGCAGAACTATACCGTCACCGACGAGATGATTGCAGCAAACCTTGCAGAACTCGACAAACAGCAATAATCAATCAGCCCCGCCAATCGGCGGGGCTTCGTTTTTCCATTTTCTTTTTTCACCACAGATATTCCTCGACGTAACCGTGGAAAGTGAGCTACGGATTTGAGGGCGGGAGGCTTTGTACAGTCACAAATGCTGTCATGCCTGGCGCCAGATGCGGATGCGGTTGTAGCGTGGCTTCCACGTGTCTCATGCCATTGTCATCAACCGCACCGACGCCTGAAATCGTAGCAGGATGCTGCTCTGAGGGGAATGCAACGGTAGAGACGGTGAGAATGGCTCCATCCCAATATCGCGCCACTTCGTTTTCGAGTACGTCGAAACTTACCTTCAGATGCTCTATATCCACAATATAGAAAAGGGCTTCGCCCGGCTTGGCCATACCATAGAGCGTGTTCTGAATTTTTATGACATATCCAGAAATAGGGGCGGTAATGGTACAATAGGACAGTTCATGTTCCAGTTCGTGCAATTCGGCCCTCGCTTCGTTATATCCACTGCTGATACGAGCCATTTTCTTGATGTTTTCAGGTGCTGCATCCAGGTTGTCGTGCTTATAGCCCTGCCCCATCAGAATGGCCTGATATTGGAAATCGGCTCTCTCGAGTTTAGCACGGCTGTGGGCAATCTTC
>CADCCB010000065.1 GCA_902799905.1 uncultured Prevotellaceae bacterium | reverse complement strand
AGCATGATAGCCTTGGAGACGGGTACGGCCTACGCCTATGCCATCGATAAACTGCAGGATCGCGGCAAGTTCTTCATCGATCCGGGCGAGGAGGTCTATTTGGGACAGGTGGTCGGCGAGCATGTGCACGACAACGACCTGGTGATCAATGTCTGCAAGGCTAAGCAGTTGACCAATGTCCGTGCCTCGGGAACCGACGACAAGGCCCGCATTATCCCGAAGGTTGTCATGAGCCTGGAGGAGTGTCTGGAGTATATCAAGGAAGACGAACTCGTGGAGGTGACGCCCAAGTCGATGCGAATTCGTAAAGCCATCCTCGACCATGACCAGCGCAAGAAGGCAGCGAGACAGTGAGAGCAGAGCCGATGCTTGCATCGGCCTCTGCCGAACGCAAGCAGGCTCGACCGAAGGTCAGGGCAGCGAGACAGTAAATGTTGACAGACAAATATGGTTGGAGCGTGAAACTTTCCGTGTGAAAGTTTTGCGCTCTCACTTTTTCGATCGTCACGGCACCGTCATAGGCTGCGCAGCATGTCTACCGTTCGAAGATGGCATCATCGGCCAAGGTGTCGTTTAGATAAATGTCTGCTTTGGATGAAAAAGCAGGCGAAAGTGCGTTGCCTTTGCCATTTTCTTCGTACCTTTGCACACGGAAAAAACAGAATAGTGAGTATATGAGTGAAAATGCTCTTCGTCGTTTGGCTTTGGCAGTGGTGACCCTTGCTGCCTTCTTCCTGTCAGGTTGTGGAGGCGACCCCGAAGAACAGGAACGGCTGCGCAACGAAGCAGAAGACTTGGTGAACGAGGCCTATGAGGTGAGAGACTACCAGCGAATCATAGAACTTGTGGACAGTTTAAAACCGCTGGGAAGCATGTCGGAGGGCAAGGCCGATTACTGGCTGGGTTACGCCTACGACCGCCTCATGCAGAAACGCATGGCGGAACTTTATTGGAAGAAAGGTATAGCGGCAGTCGAGAATTCCACCGAGGCTGAGGATGTGAAGGCGTATGCTGCCATCGTCCAGCGGCTGACGGGGCTGATGAATGTGTGGGGAGAGTATGAGTCGGCACAGGAGATTGTCCTGCCCGCCATCGAGCAACTTGAGAAGTTGGACTGCGACACCACGAGCGATTATGCCAATCTGCTTATCTATGAGGGCTGCTACCAAAGTCGTTTCGGCCTCAGAGAGGCTAAGGACGATGACTATCTGGAACAAGGCTACCGTCTGCACCTCGATCTCATTCAGCGCCATCCTTATTACGTGTACTATCGCGATGCCATCATCGGTTTGGGCATCATATGCAACACTTATTTGGAGATCCGAAAGTATGATGAGGCCTTTATATGGACAGAACGCTTGGCCGAACTGATACGTGGCTATGAGAAAGTACCCGACGGACGTCCCGGCTATGCTGAAAAACAGTGGGCACGTTACTATATCAACAGAGCCATAGCCCTCGAAGGATTAGGACGTAAGCATGAGGCTACCCAAGCCTATCAGTTGTTCGAGCAAACAAGCTTTAGCCGCACAGCCGAAGGAAGTATTCTCGGCAGCATCTATCTTGGTCTGGCTGGGCGCTGGCAGGAGTCGGCCGACAATTCCTCAAACCTGAATACGCTGATGAAAGAACAAAATGTAGGCTATTCGCTTGAGAATATACAGAAAATGCTGCTTAAGAAGTTTGATATCAACCTGCAGGCTGGCAGGATTGATTCGGCCAAGGCTATCAGTATGGACATTGTGCAGCATCTTGACTCGGCCATTACCCAGGCGCGCCGATCCGAGGCCATAGAGCAGGAGGCTGTGCACCAGAAGGAGAAGGAGATGGCTGTGGAGCGCGAACAGAATATGCGAGCCCAGCAGGTGGCTCAAGTGGCGATGGTGGCCGCCGCATTCGTGATCTTGCTTGTCTATACCATTGTGCGCCATCGCATGGGAGCCCGTCTGAAAAAGGCTCATAACCAGTTGAAGGATGCCTACGACCAACTGGAGGAGACCACCACTGCCAAAGAGCGCATGGAGAGCGAACTGCGCATTGCCCGCGACATTCAGATGTCGATGTTGCCCAGTGTGTTCCCCAATGTGGAGGGCCTCGACATGTATGCCTCGGTGACACCCGCCAAGGAGGTGGGCGGCGACCTGTATAGTTTCCTGCGGAAAGGTGACAACCTTTACTTCTGTATTGGCGACGTGAGCGGCAAGGGCGTGCCAGCCTCGCTCTTCATGACAATGGCCACTCGCGGATTCCTGACGTTGGCCTCGATGGGCATCAAGCCCGCCGAGATAGCCGCCCGCATGAATGTAGAACTGTCGGATAACAACGAGAAGGGCATGTTTGTCACCATGTTCATCTGCATGTACGACATGAAAGGGGGACGGTTGGAATACTGCAATGCAGGGCACAATCCCCCCATCATCGGCAATGCCGAGGGGCGATATGCTTTCCTCGATGTCAAGGAGACGAATGCCCCCATCGGACTGTGGCCCGAACTGGAATATGTGGGAGAAGAGTTGAGTTCGTTCAACAACAGCACGATGCTGCTCTATACCGACGGCCTGAACGAGGCCGAGAACCGTCGGCAGGAACAGTATGGTGAAGACCGCGTCGTCCAACTGATGGCGGCGCACCCTGCTCAAAGTCTGCGCGACATGGTTGAGGCCCTCAAGGCCGACGTCGATGAGTTCCGCGATGGTGCCGAGCAAAACGATGACCTCACCCTGCTGGCCTTCCGCGTGGCTAAATGATGAGCCAGACGGCAACAGGCCAGCGGCTATTTCCTGACAATCTTCTGACTGTTTTGAATGAGAATGCCATGAGAAGCGTCGGTGGCTGGGGTGCCGTCGAGACGATAGGTGCGAGCCGCTGGGGTCTGCGGTTGTGCTTGAGGAGCCTCGGCAATGCGTGTCGCATTGCCCGTCTTCTCAGCAAATTCTGCACGAGCCCTTGCCAATTGCCCGATGAAGCGTTCGTGGTTACGTATCAACTGGTAGAGCACGCTTCCGGCCATGCGCCCCGCATCGACATCGCTCTGCCAGTGATAGCCTGCGATGACACGACTCTGGCCGAACTCATAGCCGCGAGTCAGCAGACGCTCCATGGCTTCGTGAGACTGGTTGATGTCGGCCAGCAACAGGGATGCCGTCCATCCTAGCACGGTATGGCCGGAAGGGTATGAACCCTCGTAGCGATGCTTCTCCTCCTTCTCAGGCACGATGGTTCCTTCGTTATAATAGGCGTAGGGACGCTTGCGGGCGAAGTGAGCCTTTGCGTCGGAATAGATGCTGTCGCATGAGGCACACACATCTTGCAGGATGCTGTAAATCTCAGGCGTGCCCTCCTTTGTGATCTCCAGGCCGAAGATGCCGCCAAACTCATCGATGATGGTCTGCATACTATATACGGCATCGCGCTGGGCCTGAGCACAGCGTGCCTCGTCGAGACGCATCAACTTGCCCCATAGATGCTGTGACTGGTCGGCAACGAACCGTGCTGATTCGAATTCTGGGGGTGCAGGCAGGATGTTTGCCATATTGGGCAACTCTGCTTTAGTGAAATACGCATGTCCGTTTTTCTCGTCGCCGGCGGCCTGAACATTGGCTACACAGCAAAAGGCGAGTGCCGCAGCCGTCATTCTAAACAAATTCCTTTTCATGTTTTTCTTTCCTAATTTTCTTGTATTTTTTTTCCTAATGTGGTGATAACATCCCGAGGTGGTCGCCTATGGCGATAAATCTTTCCAAATCTATCAAATAATTCGTTCAATTCGCGAAAATCTTTTAGTCGCTTCGCTTGGTAAAAGTGTTTACGCGATTACGTGGTCGTTTCAAAAGATTTGTATGGATTTGAAAGATTTCTGCCCCAACGGGGCACTTCAATCACCATTAGGAACTTATATTCACGAGTGCCATTGGCGTGTACACTCTTTCGGACTGCTACAGTTTGATCTGGAGCGTGGCACCAGCACCATATTCGCCCTTCCTCAGAACGGAATCCACCAGTTCGGCGTTGAAGACCTTATAATTATAGGTAGGCATGAACTGCTGACGGTTGCCTTGCGACAACTCCGTGTTTTCCACTCCCAGACAATCCACAACCTTGATGTTGAAATCCTTATCGCCACGCCAGTCTTTCAAAGCGTTCTGCTTTGCCTTTTCCGACATGAAAGCACATTTCTCTACAAAGATATTGGAATAAACGCCGTAGCCGACACAGTATTTGAAGTCGTTGCCGTCGTAAAGGCAGTTGACAACATGAACTTTGCCAAAGCGAACGCGCGGACAACGCTCAGAACATCCTTCTCCCCACCAGCAGCAAATGAACGTGCAGTTGAGGTGTCCTTCATCTAAGTCGGCAGTATTGTTGCTGTTGCCTATCAAGTTGCAGTTGCGGTGGTCATCGCTTCCGCCACTACCTCCTTCCCACGGTTTGATGAGGTAACGGAAGCGGGTCCAACTGACGCAGATGCTGTCAGAGCCCTCCACGATGTCGAAATTGCCATCGATGCCATCTTGAATGTCACAATGATCCACCCAAACATTCTTTGCGCCGATCAAACTGATATTGTCGCTATAGTTGGCATCAATATCGTAGGCACCGGGGCCGATAAGGGTCAGATTACGGATGATGACATTGTTGCTGCCTTTCAGCAGGAAGATGCCTGCATTGTCATTGCGGTTAAGATTGCTGATGGTGGCTCCGGGGAGACCGATAATCGACTTGTTGGAACCGACGGGAAGTATCTTGTCGAGCGTGATGCTACCTTTCACGTATATGGTGGCAGGGCTGGTGCCACTCACCGCTGCTTTCAGTTCGGCAGCAGTGGCTACCACGATAATATTCTGGTTGTTGCCGCCAGTGGTTTTCTCTCCGAAGCCTATTGGCTTAAAACTGTCGTAGGGCGACGAGGGAATGACGTTCCCTGTCTCATTATCATCATTCGAACATGACGAGAAGGAAACGAATAATGCAAACAATATGCCTGTAAACAGTAGATTGTAGTTGCGAAGATTGTGAGTTGTAAACATACGCATTATAATTAGTTAGTACTGGCACGTGATGCCTCTTGAAAAGTTTTGCTGATGTCTCAGAGAAGTATTGACGAGTATAGTTTTACGCGTCGGCGAAGACGCGGCCGTCACCGAGCGTAATCTGAAGTTTGGTGTATTCGCAGTGGAAATCGTTCTGCAGACGATCAAGATAGCGGGCACTCTCCCACTTACACATCGGCAGGTCGTGCAGCAGGTAGTTGCCACAGGACTCAGGCTGGGTGGCAGGCACTTCGGTCTGTGTCATAATCCATTGTAGGCACGCTATCGTCAAGCGGCGCATGTCCTCCACGGTGTATGTGCCAGTCATAATAATGTACATGCCCGTAAGACAGCCCATGGGCCCCACATAGACTACATCATCCTTTGCTTCGCTGTTGCGGAACCAGGTGGCCATGAGGTGCTCCAGGCTATGCATGGCAGCAGGTGCTACGGCAGGCTCCTGATTGGGTTCGGTGATGCGCAGGTCGAACGTGGTGAAGCCTTTGTCTTCACGAGAGACGTAGATGCCTGGCTTCAGGTGGGTATGATCGATGGTGAAACTTTGTATGACTTCCATTATAGACTCTCGATAAAGGTTTTAGTGGTTATGAATGAGCGGTCGGCCACGGTGTCCCAGAAGTTGTGATACTGTGAGGCATCGGTGTCGCGCAGGGGAATGTCGCTGATGACGCGGAATGAGATGAATGGCACCTTGTTGATGAAACATGTCTGGGCGATGGCACACGACTCCATGTCGACGGCCTTGGCCTCAGGGAAGAGACTGATAATTTCGCGCATTTTCTCCTTCGAGTCCACAAACCAGTCGCCAGTGACGATGAGGCCTTGGTGAAGTGAAGAGTGGAGAGTGAAGAGTGGAGAGTTTGCTACCGCCGCTGCTTTTTCCAGCAGATATGGGTCGGCCTGATAGCGGGCAGGGAGACCCTGCACCTGTCCATAAATGGTTGTGTTGTCGATGGCGGTGCCGCAATACACGTCATGATAGCACAGTTCTGTGCTCACAATGATGTCTTGCACTTGGATGTCGTCGCCATTGCCACCGGCACACCCGCTGCTGATAATGCAGTCGGGGTGGAACTCATTGATCATCCGCTGGGCCCCCAAGGCCGCATTCACCTTGCCGATGCCGCATTTCTCTACTCTCACTTGTTCGTCGTTGAAGAGCGTCTGGAGTTGCTTCAACTCCTTGTCCATCGCTACGATAATGCCTATTTTCATATTTCTTTTTTATAATTATGCTGCAAAGGTATAAAAATCTTTTAATTCTCAACTCTCAACTCTCAACTTTTTTGTACCTTTGTACCCAAATTCAAAACTTGCAAGTATGAAATTCCTGAAACAAGGGCTGCTGGATGTGGCGGCCGTCGTGTTTTTCGCCATTCTGGCATTTGCCTATTTCTATCCCGCCGACGTGGAGAACCGCGTACTGAACCAGGGGGACATCTCGGCTGGTATCGGTGCCGGCGAGGACACCTATCAGATTGCTCCTTCGTATCATAGTACTGATACCGTGTCGTTCATCGAGAAGGCCTATCACCTGTGGCTGCCTGACAATGTGTGGTATCTGTTCGTCTATCTGCTGGGCTTCTACATCTTGTTGCGTGCCTTCGACTTCCGTCAGCACCGAGCCCAACCAAGAGCCGGCTGTCGCCCCTGCTGCCATGCACAGTCTGGAGCACCTTATGGCCACCTGGTTCCGCAACAGCGAGGTCAAGGATGATGTGGTGTATGTCGGTCCCATGGGGTGCCTCACCGGCATGTATATCATCATGACCGGTACATATAACGTAGAGGATATGCGCCGATTAACGATAGCATGTCTACAATGGATTCTGACTCAGACTGAAGTGCCGGCCACCCGGCCTGAGTCCTGTGGTAACTACCTGCTGCACGACCTGCCCATGTGTAAGTGGGAGAGCCGACGCTATCTGGAGCGTCTGCAGCACGACTTCCATAGCGAATACGCCAAGTTACAGATTACCCTTGGCGACGGTCGCCTCTTTGCCGATGCCTAGGAACTTATCCTTTTATTTTATTTAATGTGATTTAACAAAAGAAGAAGATATGCCTTTTGGGGCATATCTTCTTCTTATCTTGGTTTGAACAGTTCAAATCCCGCGCTTCATCTTGGCGATGTCCGGGAAGGTGAAGACCTTTCCCGTGGCCGCTTGGTAGTATTTCAGCGTGACGCTCTCCCCTTCCTCTCGACCGTAGACCGCCATTGACGTGCCTTTGGCCACAACCCCCGTGCCGCGGCACTCGTCGCCCACGAAGGCAGCGAAGTAGTCGCCACTGACAGCCGTGATGGCAGCCTTGGCAATGACGCTGCTGACACTCATGCCCATCACGACGGGATACTTGGCCGAGCCGTAGGTGAACTCGGGTATGAAGTCCGATTCGATGCCGATGGTGGCGTCGGGGTCAAGGGTGATGTTGTCCCCCAGGGTGAAGAGTTGCTTCAGCGTCTGGTTGTAGTATTGCAGCGTGATGTACACCTTTTCCGAGCCCGTCTCGTTGCCCCACACTTTCATCATGAACATGCCGGGGATAGGCTCATTGCTGCCTACGACGACGGCCGGACCTGTCAGCCCGCGCAGTTCGCCGTTGACGAAGATGGCCAGCAGGTCGTCGCCCGAGGCATAGGGCATCAGTTCGTCTTCGATCTGCACCTTCAGGCTGGTCCAGTGCTCGTAGATGGATGCATAGTCAGGCTCCGCAAGTTCCGGACGCTCCTGGTTGTGGCTCCAGTCAACCTGCCACACGGGAGCCTTGTCGGGCACGTTCTCCGTATAGCCGGTATTCGTGCCGTTGTTGTTGCCGTTGCCGCTGTTACCGTTGTCGTCGTCGCTGCTGCAGGCCCCAAGGGCGAGGCCTGCCAGCAGTACGAATATTAATTTTATTGTTTTCATAATCTTTTCTTTTTTTCCGATGTTTCGATATTTCGATGCTTCGACATTCGAGGTTTCGATGCTTCGATTCTTCGACGTCTCAATGTTTCGAATTACTTCACCACGACTTTTCTGCCGTTGTAGATGTAGAGTCCCTTCTTCGTCGGGCGCTTCTGCAGCATTATGCCACTGACGGTGTACCACTGGCCACTCTCAAAGTCTGCCTTTACGAAGTTGATGGCTGTCGGCTCGTCGGGAGTACCTACGACGGCATTGGCCCTGTAGGTCATCACCTCGCCGGTAGAAGCCACTATCTCACCGTCGCGCTCGATGGCGAACCAGAGAGAGCCTCCGGCAGCCCCGGCAGGGGCCTCATTACCGGCAATGCTCAAGTAGAGCACCTTGGCCCCATTGGCCTCATAAGCCTCATTGGCCGACAGGGCGGCAGATCCGACCACCTCGCCGTTGGCGTAGGCCACCAGCATGTCGCCATCCTCGGGCTCGAAGCCCTCGACCACGGCACTGACGCTCATCGTGGTGCGCCACTGACGGGCCTGTGCTGCATTGCGGCTGGTGCCGGCTGTCGACCAAACCTCACGGTAGGTGCTGTTAAGGTCGTAGTACGGATAGATGAACGAGCCTCTCATGGTGCTCTTGTGCAGCAGCATGTAGCCTTCGCCGGGCTTCATGTACTGCAGACTGCCACGCCAGCGACCGGTGTTGCCCGTCTTGGTGAAGTAGGCAAACTCGGTGTGGCTCTTGATCACGTCGCCGGTCTCAGCCTGGTCGTAGTAGTCGCTCAGTGCCGTCTCTACCGTCAGGTTGATCATCGGTGTATAGCCGATGGCGTTCCAGCCCTGCTTGACAGAGATCTTGCGCGACTCCTCGTCACTGATCACTGTGCCGCCGATGGGCAACTTACAGTTTTCCTTGACCTTGATGGCATAAGCCTCCTGCGGCGAGATAACGAAGTCCTTCATGCCGGGAGAGGCAATCCAGCGCTTCTTGTCGCCCTCGTAGGTCATCGTCAGGTTGCTGCCGAGCGGGGTAATCACGTCGCCGTCGTTCCAGCGTATGCTGCTGAGCAGTTTGTTCACGTCGTCGAGTTGCTTGCTCTTCAGGTTGAACGACACCCAGTTCCAGCCCTGCTTCAGGTTGAAGTACTGCACGAAACTGCCCTTAGCCTCGAGGCGTACCGGCGTGTCGGTGCCGAGCACGGCTCCGCTCTCGAACTTGACGGCCGGTGTAGCCGTCAGCACCAGTTCGCGGCCGGTGTTGTACTGCCACAGGCGGAAGTTCAGGTCGCGGCCGGTGGCCAGACTGTCGTAGACGGTCAGGTAGAGGCCGGTCTCACCGCTCTGCACGTCGTGGCTGATGTTGGCATAGCCGTGACAGACGTTCTGGTCGTCGAACACGCCGACGATGTCGCGCGAGTCGGTGTCCAGTTCGTCGTAGATAAACACCTGTCCGCTGATGCTCATCGAGTTCTTCAGCAGTTCGCCACTCACGTTCTGAGCCCAGTCGGGCTGCTCGCCCTCAACGGTCAGGTTGAGGTAGAACGGCTCGGTGATGCCCTCCTCGTCGGTCAGATAGATAATCTCGTTGTATGTACCCACGTTGAGGTCCTTGCTGACCGTAGCCTTCACATAGTCGAGCATCTGCGGTGCTATCACGTCCTCATACTTATTGAGTGAGAGCCACTTCGGGCAGTTCTCGATGGTATAGTTGTGTTGAGTGGCACTGTAGTTGTAGAACGGCAGTTCCACCCCTTCGCCGGCTCCATACTTCATGGTGTAGTCCAGCCGGTTGACCATCCACTGCAGGCTGCTGTTCACTACGTAGTAGCAGGCCGTCTGCGGCGAAGCCATCGTGTTGCCGTTCTTGTCCTCCACGTCGCGCATCGTGACATAGATGTTGCGGTGGTTCAACTTCGAGGGTGTCTCATCAATCTCGACGAGTATCTGGTTGTCCTTACCGATGAACGAGAACTTCAGGTTGGTCACGTTATCATTGGGCACCACAGGTGCTGCCTGCTTGTTAGTGAGTCGCTTCAAGATGACATCTTCTGCATCGGCAAACACGTAGTCGCGCACCAGAGTGTCGGTAGGCTCCTTGGTCTCCGGGTTGAGTTGATAGCGTGGCTTGCCCTTGTCGTCGAGATAGAGTTTCTTGCTGTAGGCGTAGGGCACCAGTTCGAGGTCGTTGTCCTTCTGGCGCTCTATGCGGTCGAAACTCAGGTAGGTCTGCAGACCGGCCTCGTCGCCATTGGGGCTCTTCGAGGCATAGGTGCCGATGAGTTGCTGCGGCAGTGCCTGTGCAAAGAACATCAGTTCGTCCACGTTGCCCGTCATAGCGTCGTCGGCATCAACCGCCTGCACGCCGCCATTCTTGCTCACCACGTCGTAGCGGGTAGCGCCGATGAGCGGATAGCCGCCGCTGATGCCTCCCAACGAGTCGACCTCGAAGGTCGCGCGTACCTCTTTGTCTATATATATATTAGCCACGTTGCGTCCTCGATTGACGGTCATGGCGAAGTTGTGCCAGCCACCGTCGCTCCAGTTGCCGGGCACATCTACGGCAAAGCCGTTCGAGCGGTAGCGCAGAGTGTCGCCTTCGAAACCGATGTGGAACTGGTTGTTGGCACCATTGTCTTCCTTCACGCCGCGACCGTTGGAGAGCAGCGTACCGCGACCGTCGGCGTCAGTCCTGAACCAGAACATCAGCGTGTAGTCCTGATCGGCAGTGGTGTTCAGCGCATCACTGGTCAACTGCACACCCTTGTCGGCCTTGTTCAAGTCGAGCGACAGGCCACGCGGGATTGCCCAGTTGACATCTATCAACCTGGCGTTGGCACCCTGTGTGAAATCTTTGACGTATTTGCCCGAACCTTCGTTCATCGGGTAGTAGTCTACGAGGTCTTTCTCGAAGCCTGTCAGGCGGTGGCCGCCATAGACCGTGCCGATGAGTCCGCCGTCCATGGCGCTATACCATAGGCGGGCTTCCATCATACGACCCTGGTAGTACTGGCTTCCGTTGCGGTCCAGTTCGTTGGTACGTCCGAAGATGAGCGGTCCCGTGCCGATGTAGAGCGATGTCAGTTTGTGTGGTTTACCTGCCTGCACACCGCCGTTGAAGAAGGTCACGAGGCTATCCTTCTGGTTCAGGGTCATGGCCACCTGAGTGAAGCCACGCCTGGTAATCGTAGAGTCAGAAACAAACTCCTGCTTGTTGACCACAGCCTTCAGTTTGTTGTCCTTGGTCAGCCACAGTTGCAGTTTCTGTCCGTTGGTGCCGTGCGAGAACAGCGGCATGTCGCGTCCTGCGTTGTCGGGCTTTATCATCAGGTCGATGGTCAGGTCCTTGCCGCTGAAGTTACGGCGGGCATCGCTCTCGATGCTGCCCTTGCCGTCGAACTGCACACTGACGTTCTCAGAGATGCTGTTGTTGTTCACCTCGCCCTTCACTTCGAAGTTGGTGATAGCCGAGAGGTAGTTGTTCTCGATATCCTCAGAGAAGTTGAAGATGATGTCGTCGCCGGCGGTCAGCAATCCGCTCTTTGGCTCAGGCGTGCCGAACAGTTGCGGACGGCGCGTATCCTTGATGCCGGTAATGACCTTCGACGATGTGGTGAGGAAGTCGCTGCCGTTGCGGCAGAACACCACGGCCCGCAGGTCGTAGGTACGCTCGGTCACCCAGCCTTCGCCATAGAACCGGGTCACGATGTTGCCGTTGGGCTTCATCAGTTCCCTCACGCCGTTGGCACCGGCCATCAGTGTCGAGTCGGCATAGTACGAGCAGAGGTTCGTCCAGGCATCGTCGCCACGTTGCGACTCCTTATACTGGAACTCAATATGATCGAAGTTGTGCTGGTGGCGGTCGAAGCCGTTGATGGTGACAGGTATGTACCAGCCGCGCTTCGAATCAACCTGTGCATTGGTGTTCAGCACCCACTTGTCGTTGGGCACGGCAATGTTGACGCCGCCGGCCTCACGCAGGAAGTGCACGTTGAACGTTAGGAGTTCCTTCGTGTTCACAGGGTCGGTGGGCGACATCACGCCGATGGTCAGTCCGTCGAACTCGAAGCCCTGTCCGGCACGCACTTCCATGTCAAGTTCTGTCTCCGTGCCCGGCACCACCGTGACGGTCATGCCGTTGGTGGTCAGCGTCTGTCCGTTGACACTGATCTTCGCACCGTTCTTGTTCGCCTGATCGACAGCGAACAGCGTCAGGGCGGTCAGACCCTCGGTAGCCTCGGGCTTCTCACTCTCGTTGCTCACATAGACCTTGAAGTGGGCGGCGTCGTTGACCGACACGCCGCTGACGCTCTGCTTGTCGAGTCGAATCCTCGGGTTGCAGATCTTCAGCGTGCGCTCATCGAGCGTTCTGCCGCTATTGTAGAATATGGTCTTACGTTCGTCCTCCCACGGATTCTGGGTAGCACCGCCACGAGTGCGGAACACGAAGCCGCGCGGGCCGAAGATGTCAGCGTCCTTCACCTCACTCTCCACCTGCTGATACACCTCGTTGTACATCTTGTTGAAGTTGTAGTTCGTATAGATGTTGGTCAGACCTACAGAATCCTTCAACGACGTATTGGGTCTCACACGATAGACATCGACATTCAGCCGGCTCATCGGGTCGCAGGCGATGGTGAAACTCTCCGTCCGGTTATATGCTTTTGCACCCGAAGTGGAGCCAATCGTTCCGTATATGGCTACGGGGTAAATCTTGTATTGTTTTAATTCACCAGAGAAATTAATAATTACACCATTTGCATCACCGCCGGGTTCATCTACTACCGTACGCTCCACTTTAGGTGACTTCCAGAATTTCATTTCTTTCATAGAGAGCAGATACGATGAAAGAATGGTACCGACAATGCTGCCTGCCGCAAGGCCATAACTGGCAGCCGGGGCGAAGAAGTTAACCTCGGTGACTACAGGGAAGTGGTGGGTCCACGATTCCGCGTAGTTGGCATCGAAGGTTTCGCTGTAGTTCACGCCCTGCGCACCGGCTATATCGTAGTTGGTCAGCAAGTCGTGGGCCTGCAGTTTCTCCATCTCGTTCTGGGCTATTATTTCCGTCCAGTCCAATAGGATTTTGTACTTCTCGGTCACCTCGTCCTGGAAGTCTTTGTGCGACTTGCCTGTAGGTATCACCACCATGTAGTTGAGGCCCTTCTCCGGCTTGTCTTTGCAGTAGTTGTACAGTGTGTCCTTCTGCATCTGCCTGTTCACCACGGCAAACATGGAGTCGGTAGGCTCACGCAGCGACCAGTAGACGGGCCGCCCGGTACTGTCGGCAACGGCTTGGGCATCAGCCTTGGTGCCGCAGAACATCATGTCGACAATCTCCTTCGCCTTGTTGGGGATAATCTGTGTGAGAATCTGCTTCTGCGAGTAGACGAACTGCGACTGCATCTTCGGACCATAGCCTATTGCTACGTCGCGTATCAGGTAGATGGTGTCGCCCTTGGCATTGACGCCATCGGCAATCTTCACCATCGATCCATAACTGACGTTCTTGGCTACTGTCGACCCCTTGTTCTGTCCGCCCAGACTTCCGGCTTTCTGTTCAAACATCTTCTTGGTCACGGCGCGAATGGTCGACATAGGTGTCAACACGACGTTCTGCACCGTACCGATGTAGAGGTCGGCATCGGCACCCACCATCGACGGGTCGCCGCTGGTGCTGATGTTGTTGTTAACGACCATCGTGTACGAGAAGGCCTTGTTGCCCTGCATATTGTACATCAGTTCGTTTACCGAGACTTCTTCTGCCATGCCGCTCATGATAGGACCGACAGCCTTGCCCGCACCGGCTGGCGCTGCCACGGTGGCATCGACCAGATCCAGTTTCTTAGCCGTGTTAAACCACATGGAGACACCGGCCGTCAGCGTGAGATTCATCGCGTATGAGAAGTTCAGCGTGCTGCCCTTGGCCAGCGTGTTCGTGCTGTAGGCCCCCGGCGGGTCGCGCAGGATGTCGAACAACACGGGATGACCTTCGGTCAGGATGTCCTTGCTCGTGCCGATGGGGAACATATTGAGCACATAAGCCTGCAGGGGCTTGGCTTCTATGAAGGTGCCGTCGCGCAGCACGGTGAAGGTCACCGTCTTCAGGGCGTTGTCGCCAGTGAGCAGCACCGGCGTCTGGTTAGCCTGCAGGGTGAAGCGTGCCCGTCCGAGGCTGTCTACCTCCACCGGCGCATCAAAGGAGCCGGGCTTCAGGCCGTTCTGCATCATGGCCATGCCGCCGCCCAGTCTGACGATGTCGGGCTTCAGCCTCTGGTCGTTGTTGTAGTAATAGTTCTCGCCCACCTGCAACTCGATGGTGTACTTACGCTCCACGCTGTACACAGGATGGCCGAAACTATAGTGAACCGTCACCGAGTCTTTCGGGTCAAGCCAGGCCAGCGACACCTCGGTAGAGTTTCCGGCCAGGTCGGTGGCCATGTAGTTCTTGTCGCCGAAGTAACTGAACGTGTCGTAGCCCAACTGCCTGTAGGTCACCTCCACGGGACTGTGGTAGATGCGGTTGTAGACGGCGTGGCAACTGACCTTGGGGTCTACCACCGTGATGGTGTCAATATCTTTATAGGTACCCACATAGGTGGTGTCCTTCTGCGTGAGACAGTCGGTCAGATCGACCACCTCGCTCACCTGTCCCTCCTGGAACAGCGTGGGATAGCCACTACAGTAGACCTGCTGCACCTTCCAGCGCACAGGTGGCAGCAGCACCTCGTACTCGCCGGTTCTCTCGTCGGGCCAGATGGTCATGCGTTTGCGCTCCGTCTTCACCGTGGTGTAATGCTTGTCGCCGTTGTGCTGGTGACGCACCACCTCTCTGCGCTCGGTGCGGTTAGGGTTCTGGTTGTCGTAGACCAGCCACGACGTGTTGTCGCCCTCCAGCGCGAGCACAATGGTGAGCGAATCGCCCAGATTGTTCTTCGAGAAGTTGTTCATCAGCGGCAACTTGCCTTGGTCGTTGCCACCCACGACGCGTCCGGCGAGTTTCACCTTCGTGGCATCGTAGAAATAGGTGTTGGCCACGTCGGCGGTGAAGTCGTGACCGGCGGCACTCTTATAGTAGCCGTCGTTGGTGAACGTGTGGCCGTTCATCACCACCTGGATGGTGTCGATGCCTGGCAGCACCTGGAACGAGAAACTACCGTCGTAGTCCGTCTCCAGCACTTTGCCCTGCGTGTTGTAGACCGTCTGGCCGTTCACCTTGAAGTTGGCACCCTTCACGGGGATGCTCGTGCCGTCGTACATCACGAAGCCCGAGAAGTGCTTACCGTTCTGTACGACGATTTCGCGCATCGTCTCGTCGTTGCTATGGGCATTGAAGGTGACGCTGGGGCGCTTCGGCGAGAATTCTACGCCAGGACGCTTACTGACGGCACTCACTTCATAATCGACTTTCGTATTGCCGTAGTACGACAGTTCGTCGGCCACGTAGTGTCCGTTGTCGTCGGTATAGACGCTTGTCACCTGCTGGCCGTCATGATACACGTCCACCTGGATACCGGCGGCACTCGTGCCGTCGTTGAAGCGCACATAGCCCTCCAGTCGTCCGGTGTGCTTACACTCGCCCACCTTCGCCTGAGTCTCGGTACTGTCGCGGCCCTCGCAGTCGTTGATGGCCACCACCTTATATTCGTAGGTAGCCAGGGGCGACACGCTGGTGTCCTCGTAACTCATCTGGTCCAGGTTGGTGGCGATGACCTTCCAGTCGTTGTCGCCCTCACCCTTTACGCGGCGCATCACGTTGAAGAAGTCGATGGGGTAGCCGTCGGTGTTCCATGTCAGCAGCACACTGCTCTGGCGGGTCTGCGTCAGCAGTTCCTTCTCTATCTTACCGCTATTCTCGTGGTAGAACTCCTTGAAGTCGTCGGCCGTATGTGTCACAATGGTGGGTGTGACATAGTCCATTGTCGAGGTCTCGGGCACTAGTACA
>CADCCB010000064.1 GCA_902799905.1 uncultured Prevotellaceae bacterium | reverse complement strand
GTCATCTAGCAGGCTGACCTGTGGCAGGCTGATGCTGAGGCTGTCGTCGCTGACGCTGATATTCTCTTCCCTGATTTCCTGCATGTCGATGCCCAGGCGGAGGGTGCCTCGGTAGATGCATACCAGATGGTCATCAAACAAGAAGCCGCTCCGCATGGTATCTACCAGTTCTTCATCATCGATAGACAGGAACTCCCACTGACCGATGTCGCGAATGCTCTGTATCTGGGTAGGCAGCAGACCTATCTCGCGACGCTCGCTGATGGTTATAGAGGGGATGGCCTGTTGCAAGCCTTTCCAAAGCAATAAGCCAATGACAATGGCTGCGATGACTGCCAGGATGGCGATAGTGCCACAGGAAATGATGACGATGCGGGTGTTCTTCTCCATAGTCAAAGGTGGTTAGTCAAAGTGGCGAATTAGTTGGTCGCTGGTGAAGTCGCTTCGGAACTGGATGGTGATATGTTGCTCGTCGTAGCCCATCTGGCTGATGATAGGTACAAGCAGTCGGACAGCGGCTGCACGAGCACTCTGTTCAATGCCCAAACGGGGAATCTCATCGATGATGGCTTGGCGTCCCTGATTGATGAGTGCCGTCTTTTCCTCTGCGCTGAATCGGCTTCGATAGGGCGACACGTATTCCCTCATGTGCTCATGATCCACGGTACTGCTTGTCAGCATGACTTCCGGATCAGGCAGGGTGATGATAATCTGATCGCCCTCACGCTCGATGTTGCTCTCGCTGAACGTGCTGAAATCGATGTAGCCTTTAAGCGTGGCATCGATGGGCACCACCATCTTCCGATAGCCAGGCTTCTCGAACTCCAGGTTTATGCCTAGTCCGCTGGCATCGATGGTGGAATGGTCGCTGACGGTCATCACCTTGTGCACTTTGTACTCCGTCGTATAGAGCCGTGAGCATTGTCTGATCTTGGTGAGCACGTCAGTCTGATCTGCCGTCGATGAGCCTATGCTGCATTGCACGCAGCCCATGAGTGCTGTTAGAAATACACAGCAAAAGAGGCTCAAAATCTGATATCTCGTCATATTGGTATGCCAATTTTCTGCAAAAATAAGAAAAAAAACGCATACAAGTGCAAAAAACAAAGAGTTTTTGGCGTAGGGCTTAAACTTTTTGTCGGCGGTTCCGTCAGAAGAGTAGTTGCAACGATAAAGAGAACAGATAAAACAGATAGTAATAAACAAAAAAAATAAACTAGATTATGAAGAAGATCATTTTGGCCATCGTGGCCGTTATCACAATGAGTGCTACAGTAATGGCACAGGAAGAGAACAAACCCATGCGCGATCACCAGCGTCCTGACATGAAAGAGATGGTCAAGCAGCGCACGGCAGAGACAGTCAAGGCTTACGGACTCAACGAGGCACAGGCTGCAAAGTTGTTGGAATTGAACCTCCAGTATGCCGACAAGATCAGGCCTATGGGTGGCCCGAACCGTCACGGCGGCCCCAACGGACATCGTCACCACATGAACCGTAACGGCAAGCATCAGGGTGACACCCTTCAGGCTCCGAGGCAGATGCCACAGCGTCCTTCACGAGAGGAGATGGAGAAACGCCGCGAGGAAATGATGAAGAATATGGAGGCCTATAACGCAGAACTGCAGAAGATTATGACAGAAGATCAGTTCAAATCTTATCAGGCAGACATCCAAAAGCGGATGAAAAACGGACCAAGAGGCCCCAGAGAATGAACCTACACAAAACTGACGAAAATAGATTGATTGTTGAGGGGGTGTGTTCAAAATGAGCACATCCTCTTCTGTTTTTACGTCGTCCGCGTTCCTATTCCTCGCTCCGATGCTTCCCAACCTTCGTCCGAATGCCTCCTTAGGGGGGTAAGGAAGCATTCCTTTCCGTCGTGCAAAGCATTCCTTACTGCCGTAGAAGGCATCGGAACGACCGTTAGGGATATATAGTTATCAAAGCACCTGTTATTTTGCAATGTATGGATAGCAAAACAGCACCTTTAGCAGGGTTTGTTGCATTGTTGCATGTTGCAATGTTGCAATAAGGTGTATCTTGCATGTTTGTGTTGCATTGTTGCATGTTGCAATGTTGCAATAAGGTGTATAATAGGAGGAATTATAGAATTTGTTAATAATTCTATTTATCATAATGTTTCAATAGTCTCTGACTATCTCCCCCCGTGGGGTGGTGGAGGGTGCTTATTGCAACATTGCAACATGCAACATTGCAACACCCTTACAGTTCCACCAAGCGAAGCGACTGGAAGAAATCTTAAATCTCAAATCTCAAACCTCAAATCTCAAACCAAAAAGTGGTGGAGGGTGCTTATTGCAACATTGCAACATGCAACATTGCAACAAGCCCTGACTTGATTCCCTAACTTTCCCTTATTTTAGGCCGCTGAGCGTTAATCTTTACGTCTCGGCAAAAAAATAAACGAATTTATTTTGTTTTGCTCTCGACTTTTCGTATCTTTGCATTCGTAACTTTGCATCTGCACTTATGAAACAGATTATTGTATGTTTGACGTTGGTAGCCGGCATGATGATGCTGGGTGCCTGTAAGGAGAAGGAAAAGTCGGGTGACATTATCGCGCCTAAGTATGTGCCCAAGACTCTGGAAGCGCCGATCAAGATGGCAGAAGACCATCAGACGGACAACGTGACGTGGCAGGGTAACCCCTATACAATCGATATCTTTCGCATGCCTGCAGACAGTCTGCAGAAGGTGCAGGACGATAATGGCCAGCAGTATGTGGACAATCTGATTGATGTGAAGATCGTCAGGAAGGATGGCTCGAAGTTCTTCCACAAGTCGTTCGTGAAGAATTCGTTCGCGGCCCATCTCGACGAGCCATTCAAGCGCAATGGACAGTTGGTCAGCATCCGCTATAATGAGGTGGACAATTCTGCCTTGGAGTTCTCGGTGGTTGTAGGAATGCCCGATGCACCCGACGACCTGTTTGTGCCCTTGAAGATGACCATCGACAGGCAGGGAGCCATGCGTGTGGAAAAGGACGATGATATGGATATGCTCGACTATGATGACGATGACGAGGACGATGGCGTGTAGATGTTGCGCCAATCGTGACTGAGATCGGTCATTCGGTCGAAAATGAGGTCAGCGCCTGCTTGCAGCAGCACCTCATCGGGTAGGGGGCCCGTGTTGACGGCAATGGTGAGTATCCTTGCAGCCACACCGGCTCTGACGCCCAAGGGAGCGTTCTCTACGACGATAGCCTCCCATGGATTCAGGTTGCCCACCTTTTGCAGGCCCATCAGATAAGGGTCAGGATTGGGCTTGCCGTGTTTTACGTCATAGGCAGTTACAATGTGGTTCTCGTCCAGGAAACCGCAGAAATCATTCATCAGACGCTTGATAAGCGGGCGCTGTCCGCTGCCAGTTACTACGCCAATAGTCAGGCCGTCAGCCTGAATCTGAGCCATCAGTTCCAGGATGCCAGGCATCACGGGGGGCTTGGGCAGGGCATGAAACTGACGTGTCTTCTCGTCGTACATCATCTGGGCTTCTGCCTCGTCAATGTCGCGTCCCTGTTGGACCTTGACCATCTTTCGGATAGTGTCAACACCGCGTGCCCCCTCTGTGGCATAGGCATCGGCTTGGGTCATGCGGATGCCGAATTTCGCCATCGATTGTTGCCACGCAATGGCGTGGTTGGGCATCGAGTCGTAGAGCACACCATCCATATCGAAGAGCACGGCTTTGGGGCAAAATGCCTCAAAGCCGTGTTTCTTCAGATAATGAGAAATGAGAAATGAGAAATGAGAAATGCCATTAGCCAACCCCTCCGGGTCACCCTTGCGACAATTCATTTCTTCATTTTTCATTTCTCTAGGCGGTAGCAAATTTTTCACTTTTCACTATTCACTTTTCACTTGCCAAGCGTGCCTTGATCGCCTTGCTGTCTTCCTCGTAGCCAGGCTTGTCGAGCAGGGCGAACATGTTCTTCTTGTAGGCCTCCACGCCAGGCTGGTTGAACGGATTCACGCCAAGCACATTGCCGCTGATGCCACAACCAATCTCGAAGAAGTAGATGAGTTGGCCAATGTAGTATTCGTTCAGTTTGGGAACGCTGATGCGGATGTTGGGCACGCCACCATCGACATGAGCCAGACGGGTGCCCAGTTCAGCCATCTTGTTCACCTCGTCAACACGCTTGCCAGCCAGGAAGTTCAGACCGTCCAGATTCTCTTCGTCGCTGGGGAACAGCAACTTCTTCTCAGGCTCCTCGATTGAGATCACCGTCTCGAAGATGGTGCGCTCGCCGTCCTGAATCCACTGTCCCATAGAGTGCAGGTCGGTGGTGAAGTCGACAGATGCAGGGAAGATGCCCTTCTTGTCCTTACCCTCTGACTCGCCGTAGAGTTGCTTCCACCACTCGCTGACGAAGTGCAGTTTGGGCTGGTAGTTCACCATGATTTCAATCTTCTTGCCGCTCTGGTACAGACCGTTGCGAACAGCAGCGTATTGTGCTGCCAGGTTCTCCTCGAAGGGCACATCCTTGCCGCAAGCCTTCTCCATGTCCTGAGCACCTGCTACAAGGGCCTTGATGTCGAAGCCGGCGCAAGCGATAGGCAGCAGACCAACGGGAGTGAGCACTGAGAAGCGGCCACCCACATTGTCGGGTATAATAAATGATGTGTAGCCTTCCTTATCGGCACAGGTACGGGCAGCACCGCGCTTGGCATCGGTCACGGCCACAATCACCTTCTTGGCCTCTTCCTTGCCACGCTGGGCCTCGCATTGCTTCTTCAGCAGACGGAAGGTCAGGGCTGTCTCGGTGGTAGTACCGCTCTTTGAGATGTTGATGACGCCGAACTTCTTACCCTTCAGGTATTCGGTCATTTCAAACAGATAGTCCTCACCAATGTTGTTGCCAGCGAAAAGAATCGTGGGGTTCTTACCGTCCTGGATGAGCCAGCCAAACGAGTTGCTCAATGCTTCGATGACGGCACGGGCTCCGAGGTAGGAACCGCCAATACCGGCCACCACCACGACTTCGCAGTTCTGGCGAAGGGTGTTGGCACAGGCCTGAATCTCGTCGAGGAAAGCAGGCGTGATGGAGGAGGGCAGATGGAGCCATCCCAGAAAATCGTTACCAGGGCAAGTGCCGTTCTCAAGGGCTTCCTGTGCTGCCTTTACCTGAGGTTTGAAGGCGGCAACAGCACCTTCTGCCAGAAAGCAGGAGGCTTTTGTGATGTCAAGACAAATATTCTTCATTGTTTAATTGTTAGGTTATTTTGCGTTTAGACCCTGCAAAGATACAAAATATTCTCTAAGTCAGCAAAGATAAATGAAAAAAAATGCTTATCTTTGCAAACGATTAAGGATATGATAAGGAAGATGAAGACAACGAACATAGCCATCTTTGTGTCTGGGAGCGGCACAAACTGTGAGAATCTGATTCGCTATTTCGCAGGTTCTGACAGCGTGAATTGCGCCTTGGTGGTCAGTAATAAGCCAGATGCGCCGGCTCTGGAGAAGGCCCAGCGTCTGGGAGTGACGACGCAGGTAGTGACAAAAGCAGAACTCAACGACGAGGCGGTGATGATGCCATTGCTTCAGAAATATGATATTGGCTTCATTGTGCTGGCTGGTTTCCTGCCCTTGATTCCCGACTTCCTGGTTGAGGCCTATCCGCGTCGTATTGTCAATATCCATCCCTCGCTGTTGCCGAAATATGGCGGCAAGGGTATGTGGGGACACCATGTGCACGAGGCGGTGAAGGCAGCAGGAGAAACGGAGACGGGCATGACCGTACACTGGGTGACGCCAGTATGCGATGGCGGTGACATCATTGTGCAGTATAAGGTTGCGCTGTCGCCTGCCGACACGGTAGATGATATTGCCGAGAAGGAGCATCAACTGGAGATGAAATATTTCCCGAAGGTCATCGAACGCTTGCTGGAGGATCTTTAATATATATAAGAAAGGAGGAACAGGGATGGAAGATGATGAGGTGTTGATACCTTGGTATGCCCCAGGCAGGAACTTCTCAAAGAAGGGAGGTACGCATAGTTACACGGAGTATTTCTACGAGTCGTATGCGAAGGAGAATAATCCGAAACTGAAAGCGGAAAAGCCAAAGCCTGCCGTGGTCAAGACTCCTGTGGAGAAACCGAGAACGATTGTTGACAGGCATGTGCCCGACTTCGGATGGTCTGTCAATGTCTTCCCAAAGATGGAACATGCCGAAGTTGCTGCCGCTACACGACTGGCGTTGCAGGGGAAGAGACCTTTCACGCTGAGCGATGAAGGGGCTACGGCTATGCTGCTGCCCTGGTTTACGGGTAGCAAGCAGCGGGGACTGACCGACGTGGCTTTTGTGCTCAAGTATCAACTGGACATTCGAGGATTATGGTCTGACAGGGAAGAGTCGGCCGTGTTGTGCTGGTATCGCTCTGGGGCTGTCAGCAAACTCACCATTCAGTTGGCTGACGGCCTGCAGTATAAGGAGCAGCTATTGTCCGTGGGGGCATTGCGGAAACCGGTATGTGAAGACAACCTCAAGGCTTTCCGCGAAGCCCTGTTGGATATCCGTTCCGTGGCATGTGCTGACTGGTGGGCTCAGTTGTTCATGGATGCTGTTCATATACTGGAGTCGTCGCATTGTACATACGAAGAAAAGAAACTAGGTTTCTATTTGCCTGAACCATATTATAAGTATCTGTTGGCTGTGCGCGACACCCGACTGGGAGCCGGTATGGGCTCGTGGTATGATTTGCCGAACATGGGTACCACCGCTTTCCGATTAGCCACCCACCAGTTGGAATACGAGAAATGCAGGGCTTTGCTCTATGCCGTCAACAACTGCTAAACGTCTTCATGCCTATGAACTATAAACTCTATCCCGTTAGGAAACGTGACTTGGACAAACCGCTTTATCTGTTAGTAAAAGCGGCCATACTAACGCACTCTTACGAGGTGACGTCGGCCTACTTCCTGGAGTTCGACGAGGAGGCTGCGCTCGACCTCAAGCAGTTGTTCTTTGATCATGCCACACACAGGTGCTTCCTGATTTTCCCGTCACGCCATAAACTGTTCCGACTTTTTCCTTCAGAGGTGACTCGGCACCATGCTATCATAGCGGTCTATGATAAGGCGAAGGCAGGTCTGTTGGGCTACTATACGTTGGACAGCCGAGAAGTGGGCAATGGACAGCCGCTCGCCCTGAATTGGCATGATTGGAACATGGAAGAGGTGCCTATACCAGTATTTCCGAAAAATGCGTATGAACTGTTGCAATCCGCTCGACAGGTAATGCAGGTGCTGGAGGCACATGGCTTGGCTTCGTGTGAATGGCATGAACGCCTGGCTACTGTCTGTAGACTGCTGGAAAACGAAGGCGACAAGATGCACATCCTCCACAATGGCGGACTTTATGACCATAAGGTCTTACGACAGTTCCTGAAGGAACAGGGACTGGAGCAGCCATCGGTAGTTGAGGCCCTTGACGAGTTGGTGTCGCAGTTGGAGCACTATGCCATGTATGCTGTCAGCATCGCTCGTAAGATAGACCAAAGGATGGACTATATTTATCGGGAGAAAGATGAAAAGAGTTACTAGCAAGAACTGGGCCGTCATCCGTCGTGTCGCCCTCTATACCATCAGCATCCTTGCCGTTGTGCTGATTGGCTCATGGCTTGTCTATCTCTATAAGGGAGCGGCAGTCTTCATAGGTGGTGGTGTGATGGGGGTGGTCACCTATCAGGTCATGCGTCTCTCCAGCGACTATCAACATCTGCACCCTGATTGGTTTCGCCGTTGTCTGCTGTTCTTTGCCATTATCGCTGTATGGGGCTTTATGTTTCTGGGGCGATGGATGGTTAACACGGCCTACGACCTGACCAATGGCATCATTGGAGCAGGATATATGTTCCTGATTGTGACTGTACTGATGGCTGTTCTCTTCTTTTGGGCCTTGCGGGGAAGGCGCAGCGCTGTCAATGAGAAGGCTGCACGTCCCTATTCGTTTCTGATCGTGTTGTCTATTGTAGTATTACTCGGACAAACCCTTGGCTCTATTGTCGGAGGCAGGGATATTGACAACAAGATATGGCAACAGAGCCAGCAATCTTATGTATCATAAATTCTGTTATCGTCATGAATAATTCCAATAACGACCTCTTGCCTCTGTGGTACAAGGAAGGTGACTATCCACTGTTCCCCATCCGTCAGGCTGATGCCGATATGCTGCTGTTCAACATTGTGTGGGATGTAGCGGTCTCGTCCGGCTATCTTGACTTTGTCAGGTCTGTCACAATACGTAACTTCAATCCAATCAATAGCCTGAAAGACATCAGTTGTCTGTTGATATTCCCTGGTGATGAACCAACGACAAAATATACCCTTCCCAAACTTTGTATGCCCTATTTCGTGGGGATTTATGGTATAGATCCGCCTGTCTTTGATGATCTTGACGATGATGAATACCCCAGCCTCTATTACTGCTTTTGTCCGGAATGGGCATTCGATGGTAGTGGGGAAATCATCTATAACAATGAAGGGGGTGGTGGCTATGACGTGCCTTCCTTTCAGAATAATGGCGCAGAACTGAAGCAGGCCATCCGTTCGCTCCTGGATTTCCTTCAGCAGCATCCAGTGGAGATAGGCTCTTGGAGGGAACGACTTAGTTTGTCACTTCAGATGTTAGATACTCATGCTAACCGATTCCATATCCTTCACAATGCTGGTCTTTATGACATTGATGCGCTGTGGACGCTTCTGTTGGATGCCGGGCTGGCAGGACGGGAATTGCTGAAGGTCAGTACACAAATGACACACCAATTGCATCGCTTTACCATGCTGGCGGTCAATACTGCAGATAAATAATATAGCATGAAAATAAAAACACCGCAAGAAGATGATGCTTCATGCGGTGTTTTTTTGCTTATAGGAAATTTCAAGCCTCTTCAGCAGATGCCTCGACAGCCTTGAAGTTCTCGAGATCCTCAACCTGGAATGACTTGATGTAGGCTGCTTTGCCAATCACATTCTCCTCGGCCATGCGAACATAAACATTAGCACTCTTCTCGAAGAGTTCAGGAGCCTTGGTGGCGTCACGGAGAATCAACAGGCTCATTACCAGTTCTGCTGTCATATCGTAGAGACGGCGAGCCAGGAAGTCCTGAGCATCCTGATTCTCAAGAGCCTTAACATTGTTAAGAGCCTCCTCGTATACAGGAACGAGTTTCTCTACGCGTGCCTTCAGGTTCTTCAGGCTATCGCTAACCTCGAGAGCGGCCAGCATGTCCTTGATATTGTTGAGCATGGTGCCGTTGGTGATGTAGCGGATAGCGGCTACAACCTGCAACTGGGTAGTACCCTCGTAGATAGAGAAGATACGTGCATCGCGATAGAGGCGCTGGCTCTTGTACTCCATGATGAAACCTGAACCACCGTGGATGCTGATAGCATCGTAAGCGTTCTGGTTAGCATACTCAGAGTTCATACCCTTAGCCAGTGGGGTAAAGGCATCAGCCAGGCGCTGGTACTTCTTGAGCTCCTGCTTCTCCTCGGGTGTGAGTTTGCGGTCACGCTCGATATCCTCTAAACATTTATAAATGTCTACGTAACATGCAGTTTCATACAGCAATGAACGACCAGCATCGAGCTTAGCCTTCATGCGAGAGAGCATATCGTAAACAGCAGGGAAGTTGATAATCTTATCACCGAACTGCTGACGCTCCTTAGCGTAAGCCAGACCCTCGTTGTAAGCCTCCTGCTCAACACCTACACTCTGTGCAGCGATACCCAGACGAGCACCGTTCATCAGAGCCATCACGTACTTGATCAGACCCAGGCGTGTGCTACCGCAGAGCTCTGCCTTAGCGTTCTTATAGGTGAGCTCACATGTTGGTGAACCGTGGATACCCAGCTTGTGCTCGATGTGACGAACATCAACACCGCCTTGGCGCTTGTCGTAGATGAACATTGACAGACCACGTCCGTCCTTAGTGCCCTCCTCAGAACGAGCCAGC
>CADCCB010000063.1 GCA_902799905.1 uncultured Prevotellaceae bacterium | reverse complement strand
GTGCCCGACCGTCAGGCTGAGCAGATCAATGCCGCCAGCGCCCTCATCCAGGAGGAACGCTATGAAGAAGCGCTCGCTATATTAAATAAGGTACGTGAAGACTCGCGCGCCTGGAACGCCCTCGCCGTCAGTCTCTACATGACGGGCCACAAGGACGAGGCCCTTGGCTATTTCCGTCAGGCTGCCTCCCAGGGCAATGCCGATGCCGCCGCCAACCTGCAGCGTCTTGGTGGACACTAACAAAACGCATTGTGAGAAAAAGAACGATAAAATTATTAACGATAAATAAATCACGTATGCAAATACTTCATCAACATATCGCGAAAGTCATTGGCTGCATGCTTACAGTGGCAGTCGTAACTTCGTGTGGGTTGATTGACGACGATCTGAGTGATTGCGGCGAGAACTACGAGATGAACTATGAGTTGCGACTGGTGACGAACATTTCCACAGAGTTGACCACCCAGTTGCAGACCAATGTCAATGTCAGTAGTGCCCTGCGCACTCACCTGAGTAATATCTTCAGCGACAAGGCCCACGACGTAGATCTCTCGTTCTTCGATACCGTGGGCGACTCGCTGACGCTTTATCACTGGGGCGATACCATTGACGCCAATCAAACCAGTTACACGCTCTTTCTGCCCAAACGACAGTACATGCACTTGGCTGTGGCCAATGTAGCCGATAACCCAGTTGTGCATATCGAGTCGGCTGACCAATGCCATAAGTCGATGCTTCTGCAGGTAGCAGGCGATACCATTGACAGCCATAACACAGGCCTGTTTACCGCCCGCCAGCCCATGGAGGTGCTAGAGGGTATAGACCAGACTTTTAATGTGCATCTTTTTATGGCCAATAGTGCCACTGCTCTACTGATTGACACGCGGTCGTATGCGTATAAAGATATAAAGGTGTACACAACAGGCTTTGCCACAGCCTTCAATATTGCCGATAGTACCTATGTCTATCCGGAAAAATCACCTATTGTACGTACCTCACAACTGACGGTCACTGATACTGATGACTTGTGCTTCTGTTCTGTGAACTTCCCTAGCCGCGACAGCGACCCAACGCGTCTTGTCATCGAGAGCGATGAACCATTTGAAGCCCCCACGGCCGATGAGGCACTATGGCAGTATCGCATATATGTCACGCTGGACGATGGTTCTGTCACGGAGTCTGTAGTGAGTATGCCTAAGCCCCTGCGTCCAGGCCAGATGAAAGTTACCAAGGTGCACTTCTCCGACGATCAAGGTGTCATTGCGAGTGACGATAACTCAGTAGGAATCAGCGTAACACTTGACTGGAATGCTATTGACTATCCTGACGTACCGCTATAAAAATTGGCAATCAGGCCGATGTGACTGGCAAGACGAATGTTGTCATCGGACAATAGAAAGCAGAATCCATAGGCTTCTATGGATTTCTGCTTCCTTTCCTTGGTCAATTCGTGAAATCTTCGTAACTTTGTCGGCGAATTGATCAATTGACTTATGAAGAAATTTATCCTGGATTTGAAGGTCAAGTCCGTGGAAAGGGTGCATGAGCGCTATGTGCTGATTCGCCTGACCGATGAACAGCCGTTGCCCGAGATGCAGCCTGGCCAGTTTGTAGAGGTCAGGGTGGACGGATCGCCGTCGACTTTTCTGCGCCGTCCCATATCCATTAACTTTGTAGACCGTGCTGCCAACGAACTGTGGCTGCTTGTGGCCTGTGTGGGCGACGGCACCCGTCGGCTGGCTCAGTTGCGGCAGGGTGATGTGCTGAATTGCGTGCTGCCGTTGGGTAATGGTTTTACGATTTCCAGCGGGGAAACCGCTGGACACGCCGTGCTGCTGACTGGTGGTGGCGTGGGCGTGGCTCCGTTGCTGTATTTAGGCGCTACGCTGAAGGCGAAAGGCATTGAGCCTACATTCCTGCTGGGTGCCCGTTCGGCGAAAGACCTTTTGATGCTCCCAGAGTTTGAGAAGTATGGTCGCGTGCTGGTGACTACCGAAGACGGCTCGCTGGGCGAGAAGGGCTTCGTGACCAATCATAGCGTGTTGCAGCGGGAGCGGTTCGACCTCATACAATGTTGCGGTCCTACTCCGATGATGAAGGCTGTGGCCCGCTATGCCCGTGAGAAGGACATCGACTGCGAGGTGTCGCTGGAGAACCTGATGGCCTGCGGTCTGGGTGCGTGCCTGTGTTGTGTGGAGAAGGTTGCCGACAGCCAAGAGCCAACGGCCAAGAGCCAGAATGTGTGTGTGTGCAAGGAAGGTCCGGTGTTTAATATCAAGAGACTGCTATGGCAAGATTAGACGTACAGATAGGTGACTTGAAACTGAAGAATCCCGTGATGACGGCCTCTGGCACGTTCGGCTATGGGCTGGAGTTTCAGGACTTCGTGCCGCTGGAGGAGATTGGCGGCATCATAGTGAAGGGTACCACCCTGAAGCCTCGCGAGGGCAACGACTATCCCCGTATGGCTGAGACCCCGATGGGGATGCTCAATTGTGTGGGATTGCAGAACAAGGGTGTGGACTATTTTTGCGAGCATATCTATCCGCAGTTGATGTCTGCAGGCGGTACTTATCTCGTCAATGTGAGTGGCTCGTCCCCCGAGGACTATGCTGAATGTGCTGCCCGCATCGATGCCCTGGAGGGTATTCCCGCCATCGAACTCAATATCTCATGTCCCAACGTCCGCGACGGCGGTATGGCCTTCGGCGTGACCTGTGCTGGTGCTGAGAGTGTGGTCAGGGCTGTGCGTGAGCGGTATCACAAGACCTTGATAGTCAAGTTGTCGCCTAACGTCACGAATATCGTGGAGATTGCCAAGGCCGTGGAGGCTGCTGGTGCCGACTCCGTATCGCTTATCAATACGCTGATGGGTATGGCTGTCGATATAGAGAAGCGCCGCAAGACCCTCAGCATCGGTACTGGAGGCTTGAGCGGTCCTGCCGTGAAGCCCGTGGCCCTGCGCATGGTGTATCAGGTGGCCCACGGCGTCAAGATTCCCGTCATCGGCCTGGGTGGTATCTGTTCTGCCGAGGATGCTCTGGAATTCCTCATGTGTGGTGCCACAGCCATCGAGATAGGCACAGCCAATTTCCTCGACCCGGCTGTCACCATCCGAGTGCGCGATGGCATCAACGACTGGCTCGACCGGCATGGTGTCGCCGATGTGAATGAAATCATAGGAACTATTCAATAACAACTAATTTACTAACAAGAAAATGAAAACGAAACTGCTTATCGCGCTGATGCTGCTCTTCTGCGGTATCACTTCTAATGCCCAGCAACTGGCGTTCCCTGGAGCCCAGGGTTTCGGACGCTTTGCCACGGGCGGACGTGGAGGCTCCATCTACCACGTCACCAACCTGAACGACTCTGGCACGGGCTCGCTCCGCGATGCCGTCAGCCAGCCTAACCGTATCATCGTCTTCGATGTCTGTGGTGTCATCAAACTGTCAAGTGGTCTGGTCTTTTCCAAGAACCTGACCGTATTGGGACAGACGGCTCCAGGCGATGGTGTTCAGGTCTATGGCGACCGCGTGTCGTTCTCGGGTGCCGACAATATCATCGTGCGCCACATGCGCTTCCGTATGGGTAAGGGTGGCACCAGCGGCAAGGATGCTGCAGGCGTTGCCAACGGCCGCAACATGATCTTCGACCACCTCTCCGTGCTCTGGGGACGTGACGAGTGCTTCTCCATCAGTTGGGACAACAAAGGCACTCTGCCGACCGATATCACCATCCAGAACTCTATTATCGGACAGGGCCTGCAGACTCACTCCTGTGGCGGTCTGATCCAAACCACAGGTGGTGTGACCCTCTATCGCAACCTCTATATTGAGAACAAGACCCGTAACCCGAAGGTGAAAGGCCTGAACCAGTTTGTCAACAACGTGGTGTACAACTGGGGCGGTGGCGGCTGCTACCTGATGGGACGCGACAGCGAGGGACCTTCTTGGGCCGACATTGAGAACAACTACTTCGTGAAAGGTCCTTGGAATGCGAATACCAGTCCGCTGTCGGAAGGCAACGAGAACTTCCAGTTCCTGGGTGAGGGTAACTACTACGACAAGAACAAGGACGGCGAACTCAATGGTGAGCCCCTTACCGATGCCGAATATACAGCCTCTGGAGGTCTGCGTCGCGCATCGTTCAGCGAGTTCACGAATCAGGAAAAAGCCTTCCCCGTGATCAGCGAGAAGATGACGGCTGAGGCCGCCCTGCGCTGGATTATCGATAGCGTGGGTCCCAGTCTGCCTGTACGCGATGAAGTTGACCAGTATATCATCGACGAACTGAGTTCGTTTGGAACGCTGGGCTCTACCGATGGTATCTCTGACGAGAAGGCGCTTCCCCATGGCGGCACAGGCACGCTCTTCACGGGCGGCAAGCCTCAGGACTCTGATTGCGACGGCATTCCCGATGCATGGGAGACGGCCAACGGACTGAATCCCAACAATGCTGCCGATGCTGCAGCCATCGCATCCAATGGATATGCCAACATCGAGAACTATGTCTTTTCTATTGACAAGGCCTATCCCTATGTGAAGAACCCTACCGGCCTGAAGGTCACCAAGCAGGAACTGGAGTCGCTCTCGTTCTCATGGACCGACAATGCCGACAATGAATTGGGCTTTATTGTCGAACTATCGACCGACAACAAGAATTTTACGGAACTGGCACGACTGGAGGCCAACACCACATCGTATGTGGCTACTGGTCTGACCAAAGAGACCGACTACTATTTCCGTGTGAAGGCCTATGGCGAGGGTGGACTGGAGTCGCCCTATGCCACCGTAGCCACCGAGACCCTTCCTGATGCCTCGGCGCCCAGTCTCTGCACCAACCCTTCGCCCAAGGATGGCGAACAGGTGGGCCTGGCATCTGGCAAGGTCACCTTCTCATGGGAGAATACTACTGAGAACTACTACGGAACGGTGATGTACCTCGTCTATCTTGGTACCCATCCCGACAGTCTGAGCCGCATCGGAACCACCACGGCCAAGACTATAGAGTACACCAAGGGATTGGAGGCCAACAAGACCTACTATTGGCGTGTGAATGCCAAAAACGACAAGGGCACGACGAAGGGCACCGTCTGGACGTTCAGCACCTACGAGGGCGGCACCCTTTTCTATACCGACTTCAATAAGACGCCAGAGGACTTTGCCTCGACCTATCCAGGTGGAAGCAATGCGAATATCATCAACGGTAATACCACGAAGACGGTTGCCGGCATGGTCTTTGGAGCCAATGGCAGTAGTTCTGCCCGTATCGTGTCATTCGGCGATAGCGGACTTTCTGGCGACTATACAGCCGACGATGCCGGAGCCACCGCACGTTGCGTCGAGTTTACCTCAGGTAGCGGCTACATTCAGTTGCCAGAGGTCACGGGACCTGCCGTCATCACCATCTGGACGGGCAACTCGGATACCAACTCGAAGACCTTCAATCTGAAGACTACCGTTGGCGGAACGACGACCACAGCCACCTCGTTCACCCTGGCCAACGCCAAGAAGAACTTCAAGCACACCTATACTTATACGGGCGAGGGCAATGTCATCTTCACCATCGACGGCAACGGTAAGAAGTTCCGTGTGCACGACGTGCTCATTGAGCGCTACGTGCCTGCCGACATCAATGCCGATGTCGAGGTGAAGTCGCTTCCACAGACCGAAAATGTGTCCTACATGGATGGTTCGATGACCTTCCAGTTCAAGAATGAGATCAAGTACACAGGTGGTGCCACCATCAACGGCGACCAGTTTGAAAGCATCACCGACGTGCAGGCATCGGGTACGGCACTCACCGTTGTCTATGAGGCTCTCGATGCCAACAAAGACTACACGATTACCTTCCCCGAGGGCTCCATCACCAACTTCGCAGGTACGAAAACCATTGAGGACGGACTGGAGTTTGAGTTCCATACGGCCGACTTCGGAGCACTCGATGACATCAGCGCCACGCACAAGGGTAGGGCAACAACGCTGCCCGTCAACTTCAAGCCGTTCAATACGGTAGCCCTTCTGGCTCGCGAGAACGGTACCACGCAGGAGAATGCCAGCGAGCATCCCCATTGGGTGCAGGTCAGCGGCGATGTTACTGCCGACAAGGCTGTCTTCACCAAGACTTCCGACAAGATGATGACCTTCTATCAGACGGCATCGCCAGCCATTCGCCTGAAGGCCGACTATAGCGGCAGCAACGTGGCGTTCAAGATACAGGAGACGCGCAATGCCGACGTCACGCCAGGATGGCGCACCATCCGCGTGTTGCGTGCTCAGGACTTCCCCTTCGACGGGGTGATCTATCTGAACAAGGAGTCGCGCTTCATCAAACTCATTGCTCCCACCTTGTCGGGCAGCGTCACGGTGAGCGAGTTCCGTGTTGCCGATGCCGATGGTAAGGGACTGGGAGAGGGCTTTGACCTTGATGATACGACATCCATACGCGAGGTGGCTGCAAATGCCGATAGGGTGGAGTACTTCAACCTCTCCGGCGAGCAGGTCAGCAAGCCAGGCAAGGGCCTCTACCTGATGCGCCTCTACCAGAAGAACGGGCAGGTGACGTCGAAGAAGGTCCTCTTCTGATTCGGCTCCGATTAACAAGGAAGGATGGCTGCTGGCAGCCATCCTTCTTTCGTTTTAACGATTAATCGCTTTCTCGTTCTCTCGTTTAATCGTTTTTTCGTTTTCTCGGTTAATCGATTAATCGTTTAATCGATCTCCCCGTTCAATCGTTTCCCCGTTTTATCGGTCTCGTCCCGTGGCAGTTAGGATAGTCCGAGCAACTCCAGAACTCATTGCCGGAGTTGATGCCTTTCTTTGCCATTCGGCGTATCATGGGTTTGCCACAGAGCGGACATTCTGGAGCGCCTTCTTCAATATTCTGCTGGGTGCGTTTGGCCAATCGCTCTGCCGTCAGAGCCTCCGTGAATCCGCCCTCCTCGCTGAAGGTGGCAAGTTGCTGCTCTATCTGCTTGCTGAGCATCGCTGCCAGACGGTTGCAGAGCACAATCATACAACGGGCCATCTGGAAGGAGTCGCTGTCCTTGAGCCAGGCGTCGAAGCGTTGCTTCTGTCGCAGTATGTGGATGCTGCTTTGATACTGCAGGTCGTCATCGTAAGTCGGTTTGTCCAGTTGTATCGACATCACTTGCTTGTACTCCGTTGAATAGACAGACCACGGCAGTTGCTCGTATCGCAATAGCCAGTTGAAGTAATCGTTTGTCAGTTCGGCCAGGGTTGCGCGAGCCACGTCAGTAAGTTTCATCTCAGTCTCCCTGGATGTGGTATGACGCGAGTTGCCCTCAGCAATATTGGCAGGAGCCGACCGCGCCGCTTGGGTCATCTGGTCATACTGGCGGCCTCCCGGATCGTTGCTATGGTTCAGGAAGCGGGTGCAGAAGTCCTGAGTGCCCAGTTGTATGATGTTGGCCATCACCCAGGTGTCAAGCCAGAAATAGCCATAGCGCGAAATCTTCATAGGAGTGATTGTTGAGGGTTAATAATATTTTCGTTTTCTCGTTTTCTCGTTTTTTTCGTTCAATCGTTTCTTCGTTCAATCGTTTCTTCGTTCAATCGATTAATCGTTTAATCGCCTATCCGATTCCTCGATTTCCCCGATTTCCCGTTTCCCCGATTTATTCTAATAACGTCGAATCCCTTATTTTATTGTCATCATCAGGATTCAGCGGGCGCAGTTTTGTGCTGATGATGGAGCGAGGCGCTCACCTGTCCCCCCGTCCCAGAATGCTCCCATGCAACTTATTCATGAAATAGATAATATCGAATGTATAACCCTTAAATCCGCAGAAGGTAATAAAATTAGATAGAAAAACACGAAATCGTTTTGTTGTTACAGAAATAATAACTATCTTTGCAATGTGAACCAACATTGTTGAGTTATGTTAGGAATTGATACGCCACATGTACCTGTAGAAGGTAAGTTCGCCGAAGAAATCCGTGCGACTGTTCGTCGTGTGAGTACTGGTCGGCTGAATGCGGAGGACAAACGCCGTATTCGTCGTTCCCGCAAAGTGCTTCAAAGTTACGATGCAGTCTGGGAATAAGTATCGGCTTCGGTTCGAAAGAATAGAGGATGCTGCTGTTCTTTCGGAGTTCAATTGTGGCTTGGATGTAATGGATCGGTTCATACATTCAGGCCTCCAGTGGTGTATAGACTATCATTATTGCGTGGTATATGCAGTAAAGGACTCAGAGGATATTGTGGGCGTTGTGGCTCTTGGATGCGACAAACTTGAGTTGGATACTTCTGACAAGGAAGAATTGCAGATGGGCTTCTTCCCTAAACCAGAAATAGACTTCAACTATCAGGATACTTTCTGGGCAAAATCTAGTTATCCTGCTATAGAGATATCCTATCTGGCTGTTAGGGAAGACAAACGTCACCTTGGTATTGGTGAATATATCGTTGAGGCAGTTGGTCAGCGAGCACTTGATTCTCGTTTTAATCTTGCTGGTTGTCAATTCCTTACTGTTGAGGCTTACAACAAAGGCACCAATAGTGCTGTCAGTTTCTATAGTCATTGTGACTTCATTGCCGCTGAAGAGCCAAACCCTAACAAAGAGACTCTGAGAATGTATAAGACAATACTTCCACTCGCTCAGTTTGAGGATGTGGATGATGAATAATTTGTGAAACCCTAAAAATGTTGATGCCTATGGGCTGAGAAAGATATAATTAACAAAATTGCGATTATGCGAAGACAGACCAGGCTTGCTTGAAGTTTGTTGAGCGAAAGCAATTTCGATGCGAAAGCATCAAGGACATATAGGATAGAACATCCGCTTTTAGATTCTTGTATTCTGACAATTGGGGAATTGAAAGAAACGTAATCAAGAACTGAAGTAGGAGTTCACGCCGTTCGGCGTGGGCATTTACTCGTTTAAGATTACAAGGTTTTCCCCAATACCTCAGAATACGTAGACGAAGTAACTTGTCCACGTTTTCTTTTGTAATATACGATGATAATCTAAAACAATAATTCTTTATATTTTGTATAATTTCAAAAACTGAAGAGCCAACAGGATAAAAGCGGCAATTTGAATATGATAAAATGTGATGGAAACAAGTATTGTGATTGGTGCGGTAAATATTGTGGTCCAGGTGGTGTAGATTCGTGGACTCACAATTTTTGTTCTGAGAGATGCAAGAGAGCTTATGATAATGCCAATGGTACTGTAGATGGTGGATATAAAAAAGGATCAATAGGACATAACCTTCATAAGACAGGTACCACGATTGGCAATTTCTTTAAGATAGTATTCTGTCTAATCTTTGGGGGCGCACTTCTATTGGGATTAATTGCACATTTACTCAAGTAATAATACCTAAAACGAATAACTATGGGTTTTTTTAGTAAAAAGAAAAATGAAGAAATAAAATCTTCAATCGTGGATTTACAATCTATGTTCATGAACGATGATTCCGAGGGTGACCATGGAAAAGAGGCTATGCTAGATTATCAGCTTTCCTATCTACTTCGTTTAGCAAGTACTTATGAAACTGGTTTTGAATTAGGACAGCGAACTATAATGAAATTAATAGAAGAGAATTATCAATTAAATCAACTTGGTTATATAGATAATGCTGATTTTATTAGTGTCAAAGTATGGAAACAATGGCAAAAGATAGACTTGATAGCAGAGGTAGAGGTAGATCTTGGCATTGGTGTTGAAAGTAACATAGAGCATCATGTTATTGTTATTGAAAACAAGGCTTACACCGATATACACGATGATCAGTTAAGTCGTTATAACCAGACAGTAGAGGATTGGTACAAAGATAAGGACGTAAAAACACATTATTGGGTAGTTTCTTTCTACGACAATGACACGAAAGAATTTGAAGCCATATCAAATCAATGTCATGAGGCCAAAGGTCAATGGAAATGTATATCATTTGAAGATGTCGTAGATTTGACAGACGATGAAAGAATATCTGGAACTGGAAATGATATAATTGACGAATTCTGGATTAAAAGATGGTTCTAACAAACCATTCACCCAATAATGAAAGTCTATGGAGCGATCATTATGGGGACAGGCTTTGATTTTTGGGCAGTGAGAGGAATCAAAGACCTATTCCGTTTATTCTGATGGACATCAGGGACAAACTGACGTGTACTGAATAAGTTGACACTTTTGAAATTCAAAAAGTGTCAACTTATTCAGTACACGTCACTCATTATTGGGTTATAACATTTCACGAAGAAGGTAGATATTGGGAAAGATTGAAATGTGATTGCGAGCGGGCAAAATGGGGTATTCTTTCGTTCTATGAAGTAATTGGTTGGAAGGAGGGTAAGTTCGATGATACAGAGAGTGACCTTTTTAATGAGTTTTGGTTAAGAAAATGGTATTGAAAAATAACATAACATTTTGACTAACGGCAAACGAATCAACATGCCCAAGAAGGGTATTAATATCATAAACGGAAAGAAGGTCGCTATTAAGTGAGAAATAGAGCATTGTTTTGCTCCGATGGACACACACAGAAAGCGGTCACACGGTCACAATTGTGACCGTGACCATTTCCTTGTACACCTAAAATCCGCAGATAATTTTTCGATTGTCTGATTTAGTCCTTGCTTATGACGATTCTGTCTGACTCTGGGCTGCTTGACTTGTATGCAGACACCTTCCCCTTACCCCGTAAGGTCGAGAGGCTTTGACCTAAGCATCAATGAAGAGTGTTAATCTATCCGTGCTCCCAAATAAGTTTGTATGGCTTGTTGGAGTAGATGTTGAGTTTGTACTGCCTTGCCGTTCTGACCCACTTGGCAGGTACGGCGATGAATCTGAAAAGGAAGCTCTTGACCCTGTCCGTGGCCTTGATTCCAAAGAGAACAGCCATGAGCGGCAATGCCACGATGTATCGGTAGAAGTTTGCAGCCATGGCGGTGATAAGCAGGAACACGGTGTTCTGGTTCATGAATGACTTCGGCAGGTGTGCCCATCCAAAGTCGTTGTTCTGGCGGTCGAAGACCTGCTCTGCAGTTCCTCGCTTGTTGTAGTGTTGTATGATCTCCTCGTCTGTCATGTCCCGGTCGTTGGTCAATATACAGCGGTATGTGTACTCGCCGTCGAAGATGTCAAGTTGCTCTCCCTTCTGCTTGCGCTGCCGCTGCGCAGTTCCTCGCTTGTTGTAGTGTTGTATGATCTCCTCATCGGTCATGTCCCAGTCGTTGGTCAATATACAGCGGTATGTGTACTCGCCGTCGAAGAGGTCAAGTTGCTCTCCCTTACGCTCGGTAAGAACGTCCTTCAGATACAGGTTGAGGTCTTCCATGCAGTCGCCACCACAGCAGAAAAAGGAGAAGACGGCTCGTATTATCTCGCTGTACTGATAGCCAATCAGAGTGCTGCGAAGTCCTAAGTGTGAGTCTATCACAGAGGACAGAATAGAGTCAAATTTGTCCAAAACGAAAAATATTCCGCCAAAAGCAGTGATTTTCTCAGATTTTTGTTGTACCTTTGCCATGTCATTGATGATTTTGCTTGTCTTGAAATGCAGCACTAAGGTAAGTGAAAAATCTGATATGGCAAAATCCTGGGCAATAATTTGTTGCCCAGGAACTTATAAAAATAGTTAAACTAAAGTGCTGCGGAATCTAGGTATTCCTTGTTCAGGGTATGCAGAGAGCCTGAACAAGGAATATAGAGGTAAAAACTAACCTACGGGCGTTAAAAAACGTTAATATGTAGGAAAAATGTGTCAAGGAAAGCAAAAACGAATACAAATTATTTGTATCTTTGCTTGCTGCAAGGTGTAAAAATGCGCCTATAAATTGCAAAATAAGTAAAAGAACGTATAAAATAACCTTATTTATTAACTTTTTAAAACCAAACAAAATGAAGAAAGTATTTACTTCAAGCTCTCTTTGGTCATGCCTCATCGCCCTGGTGATGATGATGGCCTCGCAGAGTGCGTGGGCTGAGTATGTCAAGCTCACGGCATTGTCCGGTTCTAAAAACCTCAGCGATGCTGAGGGCTGTGCAAAACTGGTCGATGCTTCGACTCCTACGAAGTGGGGACAATCTTTCGACCCCAACAGCGAAGACGCAGGCAGGAAGTATGCTTGGGTCGTTGTGAAGGCCGAGAAGGCTGTCATACCCCAATGGTATTTCCTCGTGACCGGTAATGACACAGGCAATGAAAACAATCATGGCCGTAACTGGAAAGAATGGAATATCTATGGTGGTAACTTTGAAAGTGATGCTCAGGCTGTTCGCGGTGATATTGATAATCCCGAGGACGGAGGCTGGACGCTCATTGAAGAGCATACAGGAGGAGGCCTGCCAGCGGAAAGTTTTGCGTCTTTGAACTTCCGGTTCAATGCATCAGATGGCACGACTGCTTACCAGTATTTCTGGATTGAGGTTCTCGAGTCAGTGCAGGGTACCGACACCTATCTGCAGATGTCAGAATGGGGTCTCGGTACATATGCCGAGTATGAGAAGTATCTCGAAGATTTGGCCAATCAGCAGACTGGCACTGACGAGCCTATACAGTACACCATCATCTCCGGTGACCGAAACGATGGTAGCGGTGAAGGCCTTGCCAAGCTCTTCGACGGCGACATCAGCACAAAGTGGGGTAATGGCCTGACCGCCAAGAACTATGGCGAGACCACAAACGGTGCACACTTCATCATTAAAACATCCCGTGCTATCGCTCCTACTTACTACAAGCTCGTGACCGGTAATGACAATGCTTCTTGGAGGCATCGTAACTGGAACACTTGGCAGATTTATGGCATTGCTAATGCCGACGTTCCTTCCAACGGCAAGCCGACCCGCGACTCCGACAAGTGGGTGCTGCTCGACCGCAAAGACAACATCTCTGAGGAAGTGCTGCCCGACAAGAATATGTTCACTGTCATATTCGACCTCTCCGAGGATGTAGCTGAGGAGTATCAGTACTTCAAGGTGGAGATTGACCGCACCATGGCCGGCAGCGGCTACATGCAGATGGGTGAGTTCTCATTGGGCGACGAATATACTCTTGCTATTGACCGCAATGCTATTGTTGAGGCTGCCGAGGCTACTTATGATCCCGACCTCTTCGCAGAGAAGGCATTGATTGACCAACTCGGTCAGGCCATCGAGGATACCAGAAACTGTAACGATCCCTTCGCTCTGGGCGACCTGAACGTAACTATCGACGACTTGACTTCACAGATAACGACTTCTGCGAGTCAATATGCAGAGTTGATTACTGCTCGCAATCTGGCCACTAACCTCATTAACGATGACAATTTGAAGGATGCTGCTATGGCATACGCTCAGGCATGGATTAGTGAAACAGATGTCATCGCTCCCAACGACAATGATTATCCTGTGGGTAACTTCGGCTACATCAAGGCCAACCGTCAGCTAACTGGCCAGGAGGCTAAGGCTGAGGCAAGTCGCTTCAACGACTATCTGCTTGCTAATGTCAAGACGGTTGACGATCCTATCTATGCTACATACACAACCATCGTTGATGCGAACGGCTTTAACGACGGTGAGAAGGGTCACTCCCTCGTCGACGGTAACAAAGAGGACACAAAGTGGTGCGCAAGCACAGACCACAAGCCCTGGCGCCTCATCTTCAAGAGCGACGAACCCATCAAGCCTACCTATTATGGTCTCGTAACTGGTGGCGACACCGCAGGCAATCCCGACCGTAACTGGAAGACTTGGAAGATTTGGGCTGCTAACTTTGACAGCGATGAAGAGGCAAAAGATGAAGAGTCAGAAAAGTGGGTACTTATCGATGAGAAGACCAACATAGGCACCGACGTCCTCAAGACTGCCAATAAATTTGAGAGCTACCTCAACCTCTCCATCGGTTGCAGCGAGCCTTACCAGTACTTCAAACTTGTCATTGAGGCTTCAGGTGGCAGCCTCCAGCAGATGAACGAGCTCACCTTCTACAACCAAGGTAACATGGAAGAGTGTCGTGAGGACTTTGTCGCTGAATTCGCTGACTATGATCCTCTGGAATCTCCTGCATAT
>CADCCB010000062.1 GCA_902799905.1 uncultured Prevotellaceae bacterium | reverse complement strand
TTGTACAAAGGCTATCCCAGCGATGACGGGAGAGATGAAGGGATTTTATCGCTTCATGCACATCCTGTCCCAATTCGGCAGTAGCGATGGCATCCGATTCGACCAACTTTAAGCAGTTCATCAATTCGTTTCATCGCTGCTCTATAGGCAGCTTCGCTCTTAATCTGTGCCATACCTATGAGTCGCACGTGTGTGCGTGTATAAACAGCAGAGTTGTTTTTTATTTAAATCTGACTATTGCTTTAAATGTTGCCATAATTTTAAAATATTTATTGTAAACATCACTGTAAACTCATTGTAAACATACCTCAATTATGCTGCAAACATATTGTAAACTTCCTGTCTAATTCGTCACATTTATCGTGATAATCATATTTAAAGAAATTGGGTGCAACCACCTATATTTAAGGAGGTTACACCCAACTTGTTGATTATCAGAATTCTGTGATTATTCCTCCACAGCAGCCTGCGCGGCAGCCAGACGTGCGATGGGCACACGGAAGGGAGAGCAAGATGCGTAGTTCATGCCAATCTTAGCGCAGAACTTCACAGAGCTGGGCTCACCACCATGCTCACCACAGATACCGCAACGGAGGTCAGGACGTACCTCACGACCTTCCTTCACAGCGAACTTGATGAGGCGACCAACACCCTTCTGGTCGAGCACCTGGAACGGGTCAACCTTCAGGATCTTCTTGTCGAGATATACAGGCAGGAACGATGCGATATCGTCGCGGCTGTAACCGAAGGTCATCTGAGTCAGGTCGTTGGTGCCGAATGAGAAGTACTGAGCCTCCTCAGCGATACGGTCGGCTGTCAGGGCAGCACGAGGAATCTCAATCATCGTACCAATCTCGAACTCTACCTCGATACCCTCAGCGGCAAACACTTCCTTTGCAGCGGCCTGAATAACTTCCTTCTGCTGCTTCAACTCGTAGAGTGTGCCAATCAGAGGAACCATGATCTCTGGCATAGGTTTCTTACCCTCTTTCTTCAACTCGCATGCTGCACCCAGGATAGCCTTGGTTTGCATAGCGGTAATCTCAGGGAAGGTGATGCCCAGACGGCAACCACGGTGACCCAGCATCGGGTTGTTCTCAGCCAGTGAGTCAACACGGCGCTTGATATCCTCTACGCTGACGCCCATCTCCTTGGCCATCGTCTCCTGACCAGCCAAATCGTGGGGGACGAACTCGTGCAAAGGAGGATCGAGCAGACGGATGTTAACGGGCAGGCCATCCATAGCCTCAAGGATTCCCTTGAAGTCAGCCTTCTGGTAAGGCAGCAACTTAGCCAAAGCCTTCTCACGTCCAGCAACGCTGTCAGCCAGAATCATCTCTCGCATAGCGATAATCTTCTTATCCTCGAAGAACATGTGCTCAGTTCGTGTCAAACCAATACCCTTGGCACCGAACTCACGAGCGAGTTGTGCATCACGAGGAGTATCAGCATTGGTGCGAACCTGCAGTTTGGTGTACTTGTCGCAGAGGTCCATCAGTTCCTTGAAGTCACCGCTGAGTTCAGCAGCCTTCGTGGGCACCTCGCCAGCATAGACCTGACCGGTGGTACCGTTCAGGGAGATGTAGTCGCCCTCCTTATAAGTGATACCGTCGATCTCAACGGTCTTATCCTTATAATTAACATTCAGCGAACCTACGCCAGAGACGCAGCACTTACCCATGCCACGAGCCACAACGGCAGCGTGAGAGGTCATACCACCACGAGCGGTGAGGATACCCTCAGCAGCAGCCATACCGGCGAGGTCTTCTGGAGAGGTCTCGATACGAACGAGAACCACCTTGTGACCATCCTCATGCCAAGCCTTGGCATCGTCAGCGTGGAACACAATCTGACCGCAAGCAGCACCGGGAGATGCAGGCAGACCTTGTGCGATAACCTTGGCGGTCGTCAGGGCCTTCTTGTCGAATACGGGGTGCAGCAGTTCGTCGAGTTTGTTGGGCTCGCAGCGCATGATAGCGGTCTTCTCGTCGATCATACCCTCGTGGAGCAGGTCGATGGCAATCTTCACCATTGCAGCGCCAGTACGCTTACCGTTACGTGTCTGCAGGAACCACAGTTTGCCTTCCTGTACGGTGAACTCCATATCCTGCATGTCGTGATAGTGGTGCTCCAGTTTGTCCTGGATACCATTCGCATAGATCTCAGGCATAGCCTCCTCCATAGAGGGATACTTAGCCACGCGATCAGCCTCAGAGATGCCGGCACGCTCAGCCCAGCGCTGAGAGCCGATCTTAGTGATCTGCTGTGGGGTACGGATACCAGCCACAACGTCCTCACCTTGTGCATTGACCAGGTACTCACCGTTGAACAGGTTCTCACCATTAGCGGCATCACGGCTGAAGCATACACCAGTAGCAGAGGTGTCGCCCATGTTACCGAATACCATTGCCATCACGCCCTTCCATCTTACGATAGAGGATAGCGCGCTCGTTCATCCAAGAACGGAACACAGCGCAGATAGCGCCCCAGAGTTGCTCGATAGGATCGTTGGGGAAGTCCTTGCCAGTGCGCTCCTTGATGGCGGCCTTGAACAGGACGACCAGTTTCTTCAGGTCATCTACACTCAGGTCCTTGTCCAGAACAACACCGCTTTCCTTCTTCACCTTCTCGATGATCTCCTCGAACGGATCGATGTCGGTCTTGTTGACGGGCTTCATCTCGAGCACCACGTCACCGTACATCTGCACGAAACGACGATAGGAGTCGTAAACGAAGTGGGGGTTGTTGGTCTTCTTCACCATACCCTCGGCCACCTCGTCGTTCAGACCCAGGTTGAGGATGGTGTCCATCATGCCAGGCATAGAGGCACGTGCACCAGAACGGACGGAGACGAGCAGAGGATTCTCCTTGTCACCGAACTTCGAGTTCATCAGCACCTCGATGTGCTTTACGGCTGCCATCACATACTCGTTGCAGCAGTCAGTAGTAATTGTAAAACCTGGAGGAACGGGAACACCAATCAGGTTCATCTCAGCAAGGTTAGCACCCTTACCACCGAGTTCCTCACGCATCTTTGCATTACCTTCGGCCTTTCCATTACCGAAGAGGTAAACTCTTTTTTGACTCATTAGTTTAAACTTTTTTACAGATAAATATTATATAAGTTATTGTTCTCGATTGTAATTGTGCAAAGTTACATTATTTTCTGCACATCTCCAAAGAAAATGAGAAAAAATTACGGCAATCGTCGAAAAGAAGCAAAAAAAGTCGTACCTTTGCAGTCGAACAATATCAACATAATACTTTTTTCTTTATGGTAAAGCATATTATTCTATGGACACTCAACCCCGAACTATCGGAAGAGGAGAAGGAAAACGTGAAGGCAGGCATCAAGGAAGGTCTGGAAGGACTGGTAGGCAAGGTGCCTGGACTGCTCGAGGTGAAAGTGAACATCAGCGGAAGGCTGGCATCGTCGAACGCCGACGTGATGCTCGACTCCACGTTGGAGTCGGAAGAAGCCCTGAAGGGCTATGCCAAGCACCCTGAGCACGTGGCAGTGGCCAATACGAAGGTGCGCCCATACACGGTGCAGCGCAGTTGTCTGGACTTTGAGGTTTGAGATTTGAGATTTGAGGTTTGAGATTTAAAGAGAACAATGGGGAGAAGCAAGAAACCGTTACCGCTGTTGGAGAACGTCACCATTGAGGCTGTGGCAGCAGAAGGCAAGTGTCTGTTCCACTGGCAGGAACTAGTGGTCTTTGTACCGTTCTGCGTGCCTGGCGACGTGGTTGACGTACAGATATGTCGCAAGAAGCACTCGTTTGCCGAGGGTGTGGTTGTGCGCTTTATTAAATATAGTAAGGTACGCGCGACACCCTTCTGTCAGCATTTTGGCGTTTGCGGCGGCTGCAAGTGGCAAAACCTGCCCTACGAGGAACAACTCAAGTTCAAGCAGCAGCAGGTCTATGACCAGTTGCATCGCATCGGCAAGGTGGAACTGCCTGAGTTCCGTCCCATCCTGGGCAGCGTGAAGACACAGGAATATCGCAACAAGTTGGACTATGGCTGTGCGAACAAGCGATATCTGACAAAGGAGCAGATGAGAAATGAGGAATTAGAAATGAGGAATGAAAATGAAGAAATGAGAAATGACGTTCCTCGTGTTCATTCGCTCAAAGACCATCCTGCCATCGGATTCCATATCACAGGGGCGTTCGACAAGATACTGCCAATAGAAAAGTGTTGGCTGATGGATGATCTGCACAACCAGATTCGCAATGAGATTCGCGACTATGCCATCGAGCACGGCCTGTCGTTCTTCGACCTGCGTGCACAGGTGGGACTGCTGCGCGATGTCATCATCCGCAATTCGGCTTCTGGGGAGTGGATGGTGATCTTACAAGTACACATTGACCATTTACCATTGACCATTGACCATTCACCATTGACCATTGAACATTCACCATTCTTGCGTCCTGATGATAGCAAGCGACCAAAGGTCGAGCGGACCATTGAACATTCAGAGGAACAAGAAAAAGAAATGGTCAATGGTCAATGGTCAATGGTCAATGGTTTGTTGCAGCACATTGCCGACAAGTTCCCCCAAATCACCTCCCTACTCTACTTGGACAACCAGAAGTGCAACGACACCATTGGCGACCAGGACATCCTGGTGTTCAAGGGCACGGATCACATCTACGAGTTGATGGAGGACCTGAAGTTCAAAGTCGGCCCCAAGTCGTTCTATCAGACCAATACCGAACAGGCTTACCATCTGTACTCCGTCGCCCGCGACTTCGCTTTTAGCCAACAGCCAACAGCCAATAGCCAAAAGCCATTGATCTATGACCTCTACACAGGCACAGGCACCATCGCCAACTTCGTGGCCCGTCAGGCCAGGCAGGTGATAGGTATCGAATATGTGCCAGAGGCCATCGAAGATGCTAAGATCAACTCTGAAATCAATGGTATCAGTAACACGCTGTTCTATGCCGGCGACATGAAGGACATCCTGACGGATGAGTTCATCGCAGAGCATGGACGGCCTGACGTCATCATCACCGACCCGCCCCGTGCCGGCATGCATCCAGATGTAGTGAAAACCATCCTGCGTGCAGCCCCAGAGCGCATCGTATATGTCAGTTGCAATCCGGCTACCCAAGCCCGCGACCTGCAAGATCTGGACGCTCAGTACCGGGTGGTAGAGGTACAACCCGTTGATATGTTCCCACACACGCCACATGTGGAGAATGTGGTATTGCTGGTGAAAAGATAAACAATAAATACAATATCATATTATGAAGAAATTTTTAATAGCAGCCTTGTTGATGGGCACCACAGTGAGCACACAGGCTCAGAGTAAATGGTTTGAGGACATCAAGTTTAGCGGTTATGGAATGGTGCAATATCAAGGCAGCGACCAGGAAGGTGGAAAAAGCAACACCTTCAACCTGCGCCTTGTACGTCTGGCTCTCGAAGGCCGTGCACACAAGGACTTCTACTGGAAGACCCAGATTCAGATCAACGGTAACGCCTTCGACGAGACCGAATTTGGCAATGGCAAGAAGAATTCGCTGACGATACGCCTGGTTGACCTCTTCGGAGAATGGCAGAAGTACGAGTTCTTCAAGGTGAAGGCAGGACAGTTCAAGCGCCCGTTCACGTTCGAGAACCCCATGCATCCTATCACCCAGGGATTCATGAGTTACTCACAGAACGTCAGTAAGTTGGCCGGATTCGCTGACCGTACAGGTGAGCAGGCCTCAAATGGCCGTGACATCGGTGTGCAACTGCAGGGTGACTTCCTGAAGGATGCCTCTGGACGCAACCTGTTACACTATCAGGTGGGTGTGTTCAATGGTGAGGGTATCAACCAGAAGGACAGGGACAACCGCAAGGATATCATCGGAGGCCTGTGGGTCATGCCCATCAAGGGCATGCGCATCGGTGCTTTCGCATGGACAGGTAGCCGTGAAGGCGTTGGCGAGAAGAACCGCTATGCATTGTCAGGCGAATATACCGCTGACGACTGGACGTTCCGTACGGAGTATATCCACAACCAGGGATGGAACGCGGCCCATACTGCCGATAAGGCTGATGGTTACTATGCGCTCGTCATCGCCCCTGTTCTGAAGAACAAGTTCCATGTGAAGGCTCGCTATGACCTCTATCGCGAGGCCAAGGAATGGGGCAGCAGCAAGACGTTCTATGAAGTCGGTGCCGACTACCTCTTCACCAAGAACCTCCAACTCAACATTGAGTATGCCCGCGTGAACGACCGCACCCTCGAGAAGCACAACTACAACTTGGTTGACGTCGAACTGGATATCAGGTTTTAGGTTTGAGGTTTGAGGTTTGAGATTTGAGGTTTGAGGTTTGAAATTTGAGATTTATGGATCCGGTTGAAAATAACATATACGAGATATCAAGTGACTTTGCTATACGCATAGTCAACTTATATAAATATCTTACAGAGGAGAAACATGAATTCGTCATGTCCAAACAACTACTTCGTTCTGGCACAAGTATAGGCGCAAATTCTTTCGAAGGAAAGAATGCTCAGAGTAGAGCTGATTTCAGCAACAAAATGAGTATTGCCTTAAAAGAGGCTGGTGAATCGGGATTTTGGATTGACCTTCTTCACAAGGCACAATACATAGATGACTCACAATATGAATCTATAAACAAAGATTGGAATCGCGTATACGCTGTTCTTGTAAAAATCGTAAAAGCAACTAAGCCCCTAAATCAATGAAACAAACCACAAACTTCAAATCTCAAACCTCAAACCTCAAATCTCAAACCAGTAAGGTTTTACTGATTTATACGGGTGGGACGATTGGCATGAACCGCAATCCCCAGACAGGTGCCCTGGAGCCTTTCAACTTCGAGCACCTGCTCAACCGTGTGCCTGAATTAGCACAGTTCAAGACAGAGATTGCCACCCATCAGTTCAACCCGCCTATCGACTCGAGCGACATGTCGCCCCGCCTGTGGACGGAGTTGGCACATATCATAGCCGATCACTACGACGAATACGACGGCTTTGTCATCCTGCATGGTACAGACACGATGGCCTATACGGCCTCTGCCCTCTCGTTTATGCTTGAGAACCTGACCAAACCCGTCATTCTCACAGGATCACAACTGCCTATCGGACAGTTGCGCACCGACGGCAAGGAGAATCTGATCACAAGCATCGAGATAGCCGCCGCCCGTCATGAAGACGGCTCGGCAATGGTGCCTGAGGTGTGCATCTACTTCAGCGGCCACCTGATGCGTGGCAACCGTACCACAAAGCAGAGTGCCGACGAGTTCAACGCCTTCGAGTCGTTCAACTACCCCCACCTTGCCGATGCCGGGGTAGAAATCACCTATCACGAAGACGTCATCCTCAAACCACAAATCTCGAATATCACCCCTCAATTCAAACTCGACAACAACGTCATCATCTTCTCACTATTCCCTGGCATCCGCGAAGACCTCATCCGCCACATCATTGCCACCCCCAACCTGAGGGCCATCGTCATGCGTACCTTCGGCAGCGGCAATGCGCCTCAAAACCCGTGGCTGCTCAACGCCCTTCGCGAGGGAACCCATAGGGGGAAGATCATCGTCAACATCAGCCAGTGCATGCAGGGGTGTGTGGAGATGAGCCGCTACGACACGGGCTATCAGTTGCAGGAGGCTGGCGTCATCAGCGGATACGATGGTACCGTAGAGGCCGCTGTCACCAAACTGATGTATCTGCAAGGCAAATACGAAGACCCAGAACAGGTACGTCACTATATGAAGCAAAACATTTGCGGAGAAATATCAATTTAATAACTAACCCATTCTAATTATGAAAAGTCTAAAAGGAACCAAAACAGAGAAGAACCCACAGGCCTATTTCCAGGTGAAAGCGGAAAACTATTAAACCAATAGGATTTGCACGATACGCTCTGCCGTGCGACCGTCCCAACGGTCAGGCAGGGCGCTTTTCTTCCACTGGCCGTTCACCATCTGGGTGACGGCCTCTTTCAGTTTCTTCGGATCTTCGCCCACCAGCACATTCGAGCCAATGGTGACTGTCTCCTGATGCTCTGTATAACTGTTCAAAGTGATACACGGCACGCTGTTGAACGTAGCCTCCTCGGCCACATTGCCGCTATCGGTGATGATGCCTTTGGCATGAGCCGTCAGCCAGCCGAACTCCAAGTAACTGAGAGAGGTTTGAGGTTGGAGGTTTGAGGTGTGAGGTGTGAGGCGCGTGACTATTTCCAATGCCTGACCGCGCAGAGGGGCGATGATGGGAGTATCGCCGGCTGCTTCGACCATAGCCTCAAGCATCAGCCTCAGTTTCTCCTCGTCGGCCAGCAGGGCCTTACGGTTGATGGTGAAGACGAGGTAGGAGGAAGGTTGAAGGTGGAGGGAGGTTGGCGGGGTGAAACGCTTCTGGTTGAAGCGGAGCGTATCCATCAGGATGTTGCCTACCATATAGGTATTAGACCCTTCGGCCTGTTCGCGCGTCGCCACGCTATTGCTCTTCACACCAGCGGTGAAGAGATAGTCAGAGAGGGCATCGATGACCAGACGGTTCACCTCCTTCGGCATATTCATGTCGAACGAGCGGGTGCCTGCCACCAGGTGAGCCACTTTGATGCCACGCTTCTTCGCAGTAATGGCTGCCGCCATCGTCGATGCCAGGTCGTCAACCACGATGACCACGTCGGCAGGTGAGAATTCCAGATAAGAATCGAACTTATCAATCACCTGACTGGTGATCTCGTTCAGTTTCTGGCTATCCACGCCAAAGCACACCTGCGGATGGGGCATCTGCAGGTCGTCGAACAGCGACGACTCCAGCGTAGGGTCACTCCTGTGACCTGTATAGATCAGTTCATACTCTGCCTCACCGCTATTCTCAATAGCACGAATCAGCGGTGCAACCTTCACAAAGTTAGGACGTGCGCCAACCACAATACAAATCTTCTTCATAGCCTTCATTGCGGTAGCCAATTATTCACTTTTCACTATTCACTTTTCACTTTTCCCTTATAAGTCTGTCTATCTCATCAAACTGCTTGCCCATATTCAGGTTCAGGTAGATACGGTAGAGCACAGGGGCCCACTTGTCCTGCTCCTTAGGCATCATCTGTCGATATTGTTCTATGTAGGGGCGAGCCTTCTCATACGACTTGCGCATCAACTTCCGCTCGCGGCGCTGATCCAGCCTTCCGGCAATGTTGACATAGGCCGTACCCGCATTGAAATAGGGCTCGGCCAACTGCGGGTTCCTGCTGATCAGCATCTCACTATACTTGATGCTCTCAGCATATTTTTCCAGATGCAGGAGCACCGTTGACTTGGCGAAGATGAACAGTTCACTGGAGTCGTTCACCGCCAGAGCGCTGTCAGCCAGGGCCAATGCCTTTTCATATTGTCCCCGACTGGTGTAGAGATCCATCAGCCTGGGGAAGAAATAAGTGAACAGCGGATAACGGCGGAAGCCCTCTTCAAGGGTCTCGCGATAGAGTTCGTCATCCTTCAGCCACTTCCTCGCTTCGGCCACGAACTGCAGGGTAAAGTCGGCCTTCGACGAATCGCGGAGGGCCAGTTGCCTGTGACGGAGCGTCAGCACGGGGTCCTGCAACTTGTAGCCACAATATGTGGCCCAATAGCCGGCCTCGGGCAGACGGACATCCGTGGAGTCATAGCGATAAGCCTCGAACAGCGGCTGACGGGCACAGTCGATGTAGGCCTGATAGTAATCGAAAGCCTCAGCCCACTTGCCCTTGTGAATGAAGAAGGCACCGCCATTGAAGAGGTTGGCCCTATAATTGTTCTGCTGGGCGGAGTGGCTCTTACGGTATTCAGGAGCCAGACTGTCGAGTGTCTCGGCTACGGTCAGCATCTTCTTCACGTTGGAGAAGAAGGTGGCCGTGTCATATTTCTGCTTCAAATACAACTTCTCGTTGCCCTGCTCGTACTGGCCGCGCACAGCATCGTAGTAGGCCAGCCATATACGCTTGTTCGTACGGTTGGTCGAATCTTTCAGAAGGTTGCTGAGCACCTTCGCTGCATCGTCGTATTTGCCGCTCTTGATAGAAGACCGTGCCTGATTGAGTTCTTTTTTCTGAGCCCATATCAGACACGGTGTTATCATCAGTAAGAGAAGCAACAATATCTTTTGCTTCGTCATTTAAGGTGTGTTACATTCGTTACTGTGCAAGTGAGGGATCGATAGCCTCAATCTCCTTCATCTTGTCATTGTCCTTCATGAAGTAGTAGATCTGGTAGAGGGGATATGCCCAGTTGCAGGTGTCGCGGTTAGGATCGAGTTCCCTTGCACGCACATAGTATCCCTCGGCCTTCTTCACCACTTCCACCACCTTGGCGCGGTTGTCGTTGGAGATCATGCCGTTCTTGTCGGCCAGTTTGGTCTGCAGTTCCATTGCTGAAGCGTAGTAGCAGCGTCCGGCGTTGAAGATGCACTGTACGAAGTCGGGCTTGGCCTCGATAGCCTTGTCGTAGAGGGCGACGGCCTCTTCCCACTTCTCCTCGTTCATCTTGGCCTCACCCATCAGAGCCCATACCATGCTGTTCTGCGGGTTGATCTGGCTCTCCTCCTGCAGCCACTCGGCCATACCCTGCGTGTCGTTGCCACGTGTGTAGTACTCCATCAACAGGTTGAAGTAGCGCTCCTGCTCGGGATTGGCCTTGTGCAGTTCCTTCACCATCGTGACGTAGGCAACAGAGTCCTCCTTGGTCTTCATGTTCTCCTTCTTCGAGAAGAGCAGGATCTCGTTGGAATCGTCTACCTTCTCAGGATTCTCTGCAGTGATCTTGGCATACTTCTCAGCAAGGGCGAAGTCCTTTGTCTGATAAGCCAGGAATGCCACATAGTAGGTAATGTCATAATAGAAAGCATCCTTGGGGAAGTCGGCCACGTCGGCAAAGATCGTCGTGTTCTTCATATCGCAGTAGAGTTTCCACGCCTTCAGCGCTTTCTCGTTGTTCTTCTGCTGATAGAAGTACTGTCCGGCCTGCACCAACTGCACGCCGAAGTTCTTGTAGCGGTTCTGCGACTCCGAGCGGAAGCGGGGCTTCACCTTACCCTTCTCGTTGGGCAGCATGTCAAACTCGTCGCACTTCACGGCAGCCTCCCAGGCATCGATGCCTGCGCTGTACATCGTCAGGGTGTCATAGACCTCCTTCGTAATAGTACTCTTGGCTGCTGTCTCAGCGATGCCTGAGTGCTGTGTATAGAAGATGTCGCTATACTGATGCCACGCAGCAGCCTTGTCGAGCGTCTCGCTGGACGTGAGTGCAGGGGTAATCACTTTAACGGCTTCAGCGAATTGACCTTTACCGGCCAGTTTCTTTGCTTCTTTCACCAGGGCATCCTGGGCAAAGGCGGTGGTGGCAGCAGTTGCCATCAGGGCCATCATCACTAGTTTTCTCATGTTCATTATCATTAGTTGGTTAGACAATTATTCGTTATTAGTCTCAGGAGTCTCGTTAATCTCAGGCGTCTCTGGCACCTCGGCATTCTCAGGGGCGTTCTCCTCGGCCAGTTCCTCCTCGGTGGCTTTCTGCACCTTGCAGACGCTGGCGATGGTGTCGTTCTTCTTCGTCAGGTTGATCAGGCGGACGCCCTGCGTAGCACGACCCATGACGCGCACCTCGCTCACATTCAGTCGGATGAGGATGCCGCTCTTGTTGATGATCATGAGGTCGTTCTCGTCGGTCACCACCTTGATAGCCACCAGTCGGCCGGTCTTCTCGGTGATGGCCAGGGTCTTCACGCCCTTCGTGCCGCGTGCCGTCTTACGGTAGTCCTCAATGTCCGAGCGCTTGCCGTAGCCGTTCTCGCTGACCACCATGATGGTCTCCGTCTGCGGATCGTTCACGCAAACCATGCCCACTACCTCATCGTCGCCACCGTCCAGACGCATACCTATCACACCCGTGGCCACACGACCCATCGTGCGCACCTGGTCTTCGTTGAAGCGTACGGCACGTCCGTTGCGGTTGGCCAGCAGTATCTCGTTGCGACCGTTGGTCAGACGCACGCCTACCACCTCGTCGCCCTCATTGATATTGATGGCACGCACACCCGCAGCGCGCACGTTCCTATAGTCATACAGGCAGGTCTTCTTGATGACGCCCTGCTTGGTGGCAAACATCACGTAGTGCGACTTCAGGAAGTCCTCGTCGTTGAAGTTCTTGATGCGCAGCACGGCATTGATGGCATCGTCAGGCTCTATGTTCAGCATGTTCTGGATGGCACGGCCCTTCGAGTTGCGGTCGCCCTCAGGAATCTCGTAGCACTTCTGCCAGTAGCAGCGGCCCTTCAGGGTGAAGAACAGCAGCGTGTTGTGCATCGTGGCAGGATAGATATACTCCGTGAAGTCGTTGTCGCGATGACGGGCACCCTTGGCACCCATACCGCCACGACCCTGAGCATGGAACTCAGAGAGCGGCGTGCGCTTGATATAGCCCATGTGGCTGATGGTGATGACCACAGGATCGTCGGGATAGAAGTCCTCGGCATTGAACTCGTGGTCGAAGGGGATGATCTCCGTCTTGCGCTCGTCGCCATACTTCTCCTTCACCTCCAGCAGGTCGTCCTTCATCACCTGTTTGCAGCGCTCGGGGTTGTTCAGTATTTCCTCCAAGTCGGCAATCAGTTTCATCAGGTCGTCATACTCCTGGTGCAACTGGTCGACACGCAGGCCGGTCAACTGGCTCAGTCGCATATCGACGATAGCCTTCGACTGCAGTTCGTCCAGGTCGAAGCGTTTCTCCAAGTTGCGCTGGGCATCGGTAGGCGTAGCCGACTGGCGGATGATGTGCACCACCTCGTCGATATTGTTCACGGCGATGATCAAGCCCTCCAGGATGTGGGCACGCTCGCGGGCTTTACGCAGGTCGTACTGTGTACGGCGGATGGTCACGTCGTGACGATGCTCGATGAAGTAGCGGATGCACTCTCTCAGCGACAGCAGACGGGGACGCAGGCGCACGCCGTCGGCCGTCTTGATGGGCACCAGGGCGATGCTGTTCACGGAGAACGAACTCTGCAGGGCCGTCATCTTGAACAGTTTGTTCAGTATGACGTTGGCATTGGCGTCGCGCTTCACGTCCACCACGATACGCATGCCCTGACGGCCTGACTCATCGTTCACGTTCGAGATGCCCTCAATCTTGTGCTGTGTGGCCAGGTCGGCGATGTAAGCCACCAGGTCGGCCTTGTTCACTCCATAGGGAATCTCCGTCACCACAATCTTGTCGTGGGCTTCGCCAGCCTCAATCTCAGCCTTGGCACGCATCACGATGCGGCCGCGACCCGTCTCATAGGCATCGCGCACCCCCTGCAGACCATAGATATAGGCTCCTGTGGGGAAGTCGGGACCAGGGATGTACTGCATCAGCCCGTCGGTGTCGATGTCAGGATTGTCGATGAAGGCACAGCAGCCGTCAATCACCTCGCTCAGGTTGTGCGTCGGCATATTCGTGGCCATACCCACGGCGATACCGTTGCCGCCATTGACCAGCAGGTTGGGCACCTTCGTCGGCATCACGCTGGGTTCCTCCAGCGTGTTGTCGAAGTTCGGGTCCATATCCACCGTCTCCTTGTCCAGGTCGTCCATGATGTGCTCACCCATCTTCGAGAGGCGGCACTCCGTGTAACGCATGGCAGCAGGCGAGTCACCGTCTATGCTACCGAAGTTACCCTGACCGTCCACCAGCATGTAGCGCATGTTCCACTCCTGTCCCATACGGACCAGGGCACCATACACCGAGGAGTCGCCGTGGGGGTGATACTTACCCAGCACCTCACCCACGACGCGGGCACACTTCTTGTGCGGCTTGTCGCTTGTATTTCCAATGCCCATCATACCATATAATATACGGCGGTGTACGGGCTTAAATCCATCACGCACATCAGGGAGGGCACGAGCCACGATCACCGACATCGAATAGTCGATGTACGAGGACTTCATCTCCTCCTCAATGTTAATCTTCAAAATTCTGTCGTTGTCAAACGTCTGATCCACTGTCTAATTTACTATTTTATAATTTACTATTTTCAGTTTATTTTCATCTGGGCAATTTTTCTCGATTTCGCGTTTAAGGCCATTTTTAAGCCCGCTGACGCATTTTGCCCCTTTCTTTTCAGCCTACAAAGGTACTACTTTTTCGCCGAATAAAAAAAGATTTAAGCAATTTTTAACCCTCTGCCCGCATTTTAGAGTTTCCCCTCCTTTTAGATTACGATTTCCTCGTGATTACATAATCTCTTTTTCTTGTTTACGTTAATCGGTGTACTGTTAGGGAAGGCGATGCTGTAGGCCGCGTCGAGGGCTTTCAGATCTATCTTGTAATAACTGATGCCCGTCTTAAGAGCCACGATAGCACGGAGCAATTCTCGATGCTTACGAGGATAGAGCGAGGGCAAGGGCAACTCGTTCCAGCCCTCCTGCGGCTCGTCATCGACGAGGGCCGCGTGGCACACTTTCCAGATGAAGTCGTCCTCGGGGCCGAACCACGCCTTCAACACATTGCGGATGCAGAACCGCTTATACTGACCTCCGAGGAGGCGCCTCGTGCGCTCCAGCCTGCGCCAGAGCAACACGAAGCAATCTTGGGAATTAGAGATTGTCATTGTTTTTTTCGTTTTCTCGTTTCTCGTTTAAACGATTAATCGGTTAATCGTTAAATCGATTCTTCAAAAATCAATTTTGACCAAAATGACCATGACCACTTTGACCGCTAATGCGGTAGCAAATTATTCACTGTTCACTATTCACTTTTCACTTTTCTGTACCGACCATCGTCGGTCAGAAAGACCAGCCCCTGCTTGCGCCAGTTCTTCAGCATCTGCCGGACGGTGTTGTGGTTCACGCCTGCCCCCTTCACCGCAACGCTTTGTTGCAT
>CADCCB010000061.1 GCA_902799905.1 uncultured Prevotellaceae bacterium | reverse complement strand
ATGCGACGGCTATTTCGGCTATCCTATTACTCCGCAGAGTGAAGTGATTGAGACGCTGGCTGAACTGAAGCCTTGGGAGACCACTGGTATGCAGGTGGTGCAGGCTGAGAGTGAGTTGGCATCTATTTATATGGTCTATGGTGCCGCTGGTGCTGGTAAGCGTGCGATGACCTCATCGTCATCTCCTGGCATCGCCCTGATGCAGGAAGGCATCACTTACATGGCTGGTGCCGAGGTGCCAGGCGTGTTTGTCAACGTGCAGCGTGGCGGTCCTGGTCTGGGAACTATCCAGCCCTCTCAGGGTGACTATTTCCAGGCTACCCGTGGTGGTGGTAATGGTGACTACAAGGTCATCGTGCTGGCTCCCTCTTCTGTTCAGGAGATGGCCGATTTCGTTGACCTCGCCTTCGAGTTGGCATTCAAGTATCGCAACCCAGCCATGATTCTTTCTGATGGTGTCATCGGTCAGATGATGGAGAAGGTGGTGCTGCCTCCTTTCAAGCCCCGTCGTACTGACGAGGAGGTCATCAAGCAATGCCCTTGGGCTTCTACTGGTAAGCCCAAGAACCGTGAGCGCGTGGTGATTACCTCACTCGAACTGAAGCCAGAGGCTATGGAGAAGCGCAATATCGCCCTCCAGGAGAAATACGCAAAGATTCAGGAGAACGAGGTTCGCTTCGAGGAGCAGCAGATGGACGATGCCGAGTATGCAATTGTGGCTTTCGGCTCTGCTGCCCGTATCGCTGAGAAGAGCGTAGAGATTGCCCGCGAGCAGGGCATCAAGGTCGGTCTGTTCCGTCCTATCACGCTGTTCCCCTTCCCTGAGAAGCAGATTGCTGAACTCTCTAAGAAGGTGAAGGGTATCCTCGTGGCTGAGATCAATGCTGGTCAGATGGTACAGGATGTACGTCTGGCAGTGAACGGTGCAGTACCCGTAGAGCAGTTCGGCCGTCTGGGAGGCATCGTACCTGATCCTGAGGAAATCGTTGAGGCATTGCGTGCAAAAATAATGAGTAATGAGTAATGAGTAATGAGTAATTGTGATTACCTTGCAAGCCGTTCTATTTGGTTGTTCTGTGAAGATTCAATCGCAGAAGTAATCATAATTACTAATTTCTAATTACTAATTTCTAATTTAAAAAGAAATATGGATAGAAATCAAATAGTTCAACCAGAGAACATCGTCTGCAAGAAGCCGACGCTGATGAACGACAACAACATGCACTACTGCCCAGGCTGTAGTCACGGTGTGGTGCATAAACTCATTGCCGAAGTCATCGAAGAGATGGGTATGGAAGACAAGGCCGTAGGCGTAAGCCCTGTAGGCTGTGCCGTCTTCGCGTACAACTATATAGACATAGACTGGCAGGAGGCTGCCCACGGTCGTGCTCCCGCATTGGCTACTGGTATCAAGCGCACCTGGCCCGACCGCCTCGTCTTCACCTATCAGGGTGACGGCGACCTGGCTTGTATCGGTACCTGCGAGACCATCCACGCCCTGAACCGTGGCGAGAACATCGTGATTATCTTCGTCAACAATGCCATCTATGGTATGACGGGTGGTCAGATGGCTCCTACCACGCTGATTGGTCAGAAGACCTCTACCTGTCCTTATGGCCGCGATCCTCAGTTGCATGGCTATCCCCTGAAGATGGCCGATATCGCTGCTGGTCTGGAGGGCACTTGCTATGTCACTCGTCAGAGTGTGGAGTCGGTTGCCTCTATTCTGAAGGCTAAGAAGGCCCTCCGTAAGGCATTCGAGGCTTCTATGGCAGGCAAGGGTTCTTCACTTGTGGAGTTCGTCTCTACCTGCAACAGCGGTTGGAAACTCACCCCCGCCAGACCTCAAGGATACGACGAATAGTAAATAAGACAACGAATTAAAGTAATGAAAAAACTGCTTGTCCTTTTTGCTTCGGGTCTGTTGACTCTGACGGCGCTGGCACAGAAATCTTCTCTCGTGGGTTCGTGGGTGATGCTGGATTCCAAGGGCTTCCCTACCACCTCCGTGAAGACCTTCATGCCTGACGGGAAATTGCTCGGCCAGAGTTTCAACAGCGACTTTACTGTCAGTAGCGTGTGGTTCATGTCCTCTTACAAGATGCTGAACGACACGTCGTTTGTCGACCATGCCTTCTATCACTCAGATATCAACTACCAGCGTGACTTTTTCTTTACCTTCCACATGGAAAACGATAGCGTGCTGGCCACCTCGTACATCGACTATCGGGGTAATAACGCCAGAGTGGACGTGCGGGAGCGCTGGAAGAAGATGGACAGACCTGTGCCTGTATTCTCTGATGCCGAGTGGGAGGCGCTTCACCAGAAGTCGCTGGTGGAGTTCGACCGTCTGCCCAAGGAGGGCCAGACCACTGAGCAGTATGCCCAGGAACTCTACGACAAGGCTCAGGACTACATCAAACGCAGCAAACTGGACTATGCTTTCGAGTCTCTGCTTGTTCGTGCCGAACTGGACACCACCAACATCCAGTGGCAGGATAACGCTATTACTTTCTTGTTGGAGCAAAAGGCGGCTCCCTCTGTGGCGGAGAAGTTAGCCGACCGCTACATCAGCCTCTCAGAGGCGGTAGCCCCTGTTGCCAACGATACGAGTGTGATTAAAGCCTATCGTCTGAAGGCCTATCTCCTCAACTATCGTGGCAATCCTTCTGTGTCGCAGGTGCGTGAGTTGGCTGCCAAATGCATTGAGATGGAAAAAGCGGCTGGTAATAAGCCCACCAAGGACTATGCCCTCGATTATTTCCTCATGGCCATGACCTATTTGCCAGAGGGCGAATTCGATGTCATCCAAGACTATGCCCTCAAGTCTATCGACATCATGGAGAAAGCATCCGATGTGTCTGAGCAGCAAAAGGGCGAAGCCTATTTCTTGCTGGCAATGTCGCAGATGCAGACTGGTCATTTACAGGAAGCCATCGACATTCTCACCAATAAAGTCCAGAAACAGTTCGTTGACGAGCAAGGACAGCCCATGCCCAGAGTCTATGGCGATGTATGGCCCTTGATTGTGGAAAACTATGAGGACTTGCTTCTCAAGAACCCCAAGGACAAGAAAGTGCTCAAAGCCTATAGGGAGTTCCTGGCCGACAAGATGATATGTGCCAAATTCGAGGCCACCAACAGGGAACTGAACGTCTGGGGTGAGCACTATGTCATGGAAAGAGACTCCTGGACTGTGGAGAACCCCATTGTTGTTGCTTCTCATGCCAAGCATTACCTGTTGCTGAAGGACGGAGAATTTACCGATGTCAACTTCAAGAGCGAAGACGACCGCTTGGGAGCCACCTTCCTTGTAGTGCCATGCGATGCTGCAAAGAAACAGGAACTGATTCGTCAGTGGAAAGAATATAGGAAAAACAAAAAGGCAATAAAATAAATTGTAAGAAATGAAAAAGGAAATTATCATTTCAGGTTTCGGAGGTCAGGGCGTGCTCTCGATGGGTAAGATTCTGGCCTATAGTGGACTCATGGAGGACAAGGAGGTCACCTGGATGCCGGCCTACGGTCCAGAGCAGCGTGGCGGTACAGCCAATGTCACCGTCATCGTCAGCGACGAGCGCATCTCTTCGCCCATCCTTAGTCGTTACGACATCGCCGTGGTGCTCAACCAGCCCTCACTCGAGAAGTTCGAGCCGAAGATCAAGCCCGGCGGTATCCTCATCTACGACGGCTTCGGCATCATCAACAAACCCACCCGCAAGGACATCACCATCTACGAGATCAACGCTATGGACAAGGCTGCCGAGATGAAGAACGGCAAGGTCTTCAACATGATTGTCCTCGGCGGTCTGCTCAAGGTGGCTCCCGTCGTCAGCGACAAGGGTGTGGAGAAAGCCCTGAAGAAGACGCTGCCTGAGCGCCATCACGCCCTCATCCCCCTCAACATGGAGGCGCTGAAGGAAGGTGCCAAGATCATCGAGGAAGTGAAATAACGCCGACAGGCATTATCAATCATCAAAATCGTTCATTGCCAGATACCCATCAGCGATGAGCGATTTTTTCTTATTCTTCTTTGAAAAATCGCTTAAAAGTTTGTCTGTTCCAGAAAAGGGCCGTATCTTTGCAGGCGAATTGTTCAACATTTGACAAGACATGAGCGAGACGATGAAGGCTAAAACGATTATCCTATTCTGTCTGTTATGCTCCATGACGGCAATGGCGCAGACGATGGTTTACGTGGGACCAGACAAAAACAACCAGAAGGTCATCAGGCGGTACAACCGCTGTCATTACCGCCTCACTCCCGCACAGACACTCCTGAGTCACAGCGGAAAAGCGAAAGACTTTACTGCCATCTTCGGCGTCAAGACCAATTCGCTGATGTCGAACGACGACATCGAAATAAACTTCCTGAAGAAATGGGTCGAGAGCCCCATCTACAACGACAAAGAAGAACGCGTGTACTTCGTGGAGATCAAGAACAAGACCTCCGACACTATTTTCATCGATCGAAGCCGTTGTTTCAGAGCGGATAGTGACGGCAGCAAATACTGTTACTGCGACTCCAGCAAATGTTCGGACACGCTTTCCATGCAAAGAATGATAGCCATTCCGCCACATGCCAAGCGTAACCTGACGGATTATCGTTGGGTGAAAACCAAAGGAAGCGATTATGTCGAATTCGTTGAATACCCAGAGGAGTTCCTGTGGAATCTGGATGCTGCCGGCATGTATGAAGGCTATGTGTACTATGAGGAAGTCAAAACCTATACCGAAGACACTTCACCCTTCTGCCGTTCGTTCCTCATTGCCTACTCCAAACAGGCCGATTTCGCCACCTATTCCCTTGCCGCGATCCATTTCTATATACGCGAAATCATTGGGTGGCGCTATCCTGAGTCTATTAAAGAAAACACCAATACCGCACGCCTGACTGGCGATTACAAATACAGCATCACCAGTTGGATGTCCTTGTACTAAGGCGCACAAAACTTCAGGTCGTTCGGCCCTCGTCCGAAACTATTATTGGGCAGTCAGCACCTTATATCTGCGTTGAAGTGCTACCAGAACGCTACGTTCTGCCAAGGGATTAAGCCCACGAAACGTGGTGCGACGTTTCAACTCTGCCAATGGCATTTCCAATAGGAGTTTGGCAATACATTCATCGGCAAAAGAGTTTGTCACCACATTGACACCCGTAAAATCCAGAACAACTCGCTCGTCACCGTTAATAAGCGGTAACAACTTCTGACGGAGTTTCTGACCCATATCACGTGTCCCGAAGTCCGTCCCGTACTCTGCAAATTTAAATTCTACCATAGCGATTCCAATTCTCCTGTTTCAACAAATGCCTCATTATACTCTTCTGCCACATCGGCTCGATGGTCAACAATTTGATTGGGGTCCACCTCTTCACCAGTTCCTATTTCCATATAGATTAGTGTACCCTGCCAGAAACCATTTTCGATGACTGAAGTCTGTCCATCTTTAATAATCAGTTTATGAGAGCCCGAATGAAGTATAAACTCTTTACCAATGCTATTGACAAGCCTCGAAGTAGTATAGAGTCCAAACCCCATGCCTTTACCGTCTGTTATAGTATCCTCCAGACACAATCTAAGGGCCTCCGGTTCGGTTATGTCACGATACTTCTCATTCTCTGCAAGCGATGCCCTGATTCCCATCCCATCATCAGCAATCAGTATGCGCAATGACTTACGAGCGTCATCATAGTACGTCATAGCAGTCCCCAAAGGCTTACCAGAATGAATGTGGACGTTGTCCATCATCTCGTAAAAACAATAACTTAAAGCCTGAAGTACGCTGACTTCTATCTCAAAATGTGATGTCATTGCATTTACAACATCTCTATAGACAGCATTTAATGTCTGTGCATCAAACACGTCTATAGAAACATTTCTTGTTCCCTTGAAATACTTATCCAGAATAAATGCTACATCCATAACGATTTATCGTTCCACTTCGTTTTCGATGGCAAAAATACGAAAAAAAAATCAAATGCCACTATTTCACCATATCTTTTTATTCTAATTTGTGGTCATTTAGTGCCATTAAGTGCAGAAAGTGCAGCAAGTGCACCTCGTTTTTGCTAACTATATATGTGTGAAATGCCAGTTGCCACCCTACGGGAACAGCGGCCTTTTGACAACGGATTGTTTCTCTGAGTTGAAGAGATATTGCCTTTAAAAGTAAAACAACTTGTTTTACCTTCGTTAAGATGCCTTCTAACACAGTAAAGTATGCCTGTAACAACGGTAAAACAACTTGTTTTACTGTGAATGAAGTCATTATGAGGTCAATATGAAGTCGTTATGATGTTAATATGATGTCATCGTAGCACTTAACTAACTGGTTATAAACAGGTTGAAGGCAAATTATGATGTCAAATGAAAAAATGATGTTCAAAAAAACAAAACGGAATTGAAGACGGCCTTGTATCCCTATGGTAGCAGAGCCGAACATGACCTGCTAATAGTATACCTATGACAATTTTCCTTTTACCAACTCCTCTGCCAGCGCTTTTACTCGCTGTTCTGTGATAGGTTCATCTGATGAATACAGCGCCTGCGTCTGCGGGCTGTTCATCACCAGTCCTGCTGCATCCCTCGGCTCTATGTCGTATTCTGATACCAGATAGGCAGCAAGGTCAGCCATCAGATCCTCAAATTTAAAATACCTCTCTTCACTCATACGGCCTTCTTGAATTTCTCGCGATTTCTGTTACACACCTTGTCGAGGTCACTCAGCAAGGTCTCGCGTGGTAAGGTCTGCTCGTAGGCATAGTTCTCTTCCAGGAATTGGATACCCTTATACACCAGCAGATAGCGGTAGGCATCGGCGAAGGGCATCTTCTTGCTATGTGCATACCACATCACGCCAATTGTCACAAAGCGCACACGCTCCAATCGCTTCTCGTCAGGTTCTTTCACACCCGTCACCTGAATGCTGATTTTCTCGCCCATCGCATCCATCAGCAACGAGGCATCCTCAAACGAGATGTGCGTCAGCCCCTTCTCAATCTTGCTGATGCTACTTTTAGGCAAACCAACGCGCTTACCCAGTTCCTCCTGAGTAATCTTCTTGGCTTTTCTCACCTGTTGGATGGTCGCACCCAACATGCTGCCGCCCTCTTGTGTTTCGAACTTATTTTTCATATCTTAGTCCTCCGCTGCAAAGATATGAAAAATTTCCGAAATGAGAAACTTTTAGACCATTTTTTTGCTGTTTACCTTGTTTTTTCTTGTTAGATCATCGAAAATAGATAACTCAGGGTTCAGCGGGCGTAGCACTTTTGTGATTTTGTTGCACCGTCGTTCGGCCGTCGTTGGAAGGTCGTTCGTATATCGTAGCGAAGGCGTTCGGTAGGGGTTCCTTTAGTCCTCCTTTGGTGTTCCTTTAGTGCTCCTTTGGTGCTCCTTTAGTGGTCCTTTGCTGCTCCTTTAGAGGTAATATCGACAGAACTTTAATGGAACTGTGATGCAATACTGTACAAAATCCTTTTCCATCATCCTTGCTGCCTGAACGAGACATTGACCTGCTGTTCGTCAATTTCTGATTCTAAACGCAGACCGCGTTCCATAATATTTTTCATAAGAATATTTGGTGATATGAAAAAGTGATTGTATCTTTGCGTTCAGAATATGTACTAACTTTAAATACATCCTATTTATATGAAAAAGTCTTTATTGGTATTTTTCTTAATAGCATTTTATGCATTTAACTTGAATCTTTATGCCCAAAAGCAAATACAACTCCGTGTGTTCACCCTTCATGTTAAAGATAACCCTTCAGTAAAAACCATCTCATTCGATTTGGTCAACATGAAGGTGAGATTTGGCACAGCCCAATGGCAACCCATCTATGACATAAGTTCGAAAAATGACTTGTTGGGTTCGTTTGAAATGGCCACATTCTCATTGACGGAAAATGAAACTGCTCCCACCTATTATGACATAGTCACGAAGGGTAATAAAATATCATATAAATATATCTGTTTTATTAACGACATTAGTGTAAATGATGGAGAAAAAAGAACTGTTTACAAAATTGAACATGAGGGTGATGATTATTATGATTTTATTGTTTCCCTATCTTTAGAAGATTATATAAAAAATCTCAAACCTGGTTCAAAACCTGTAGCCAGCAACCGTCAAATTTACCACGATGCTGCTGCTTTCGGTCTAAACGGACACGTAAAGGAGGCAGATTTTACTGACGGGAAAAACTATTTGTATTTGTCAGATCCTTATGTTTTCGGGCATTTGTATTTTAACAGGGATGGCTCTATAGATCTCATTAACTCATCCATAAATGGAAGCAATTTTAATATTTCACGAGATAAGGACGGTTATATCACCCATATCCATTATAAAGTAGACTTTGAGAAGGATCGAGAACTGAAATTTTTGTACAATGAAGCCAGAACTCTCAAAGCCATGATCCAGAAAAACGAGACAGATCAGAATATCTTCTTCAATGTTTACATCTACGACGCCAAAGGACGTCTTACAGAAGTTAGTGAAACGAAAAATGGATCAGATAAAAGAACTAAAATATCCATTACCAAAGAAGATAACCACAGAAATTATACTGAATATGCAGTTTTATACAAAAACAAAGAGACTTGTTTAAAAAAGAAAGTCACCTACTGGGATGACAATAATCCCATCGTTAAAGAAATTACGCTAAAAGAGGCTCCTATAAAGTCCGACCAGGCCAAGACGGGTGATGACTATTACTATGGCAGGAACGGCAAGCGTCAGGACTATACTGAGGCTTTCAAGTGCTATAACAAGGCAGCCCAGCAGGGCGATGCTGATGCCCAGAACAATTTAGGCAACTGCTATCTATGTGGTAACGGCGTCCAGCAGGACTACCAGAAGGCAGTCTCTTGGTTCCGTATGGCCGCAGCACAGGAAAATGCAGAAGCCCAGAACAACCTTGGTAATTGTTATTACTACGGCCATGGTGTCAACCAGGACTTTACGGAGGCTGTCAGGTGGTACAGGAAGGCATCCGTCAACGGCAACATCATGGCACAATGCATGATGGCATACTGCTATGAGAAAGGTCAGGGAGTTTCGCAAAGTTACAGCGATGCAGCACAGTGGTACCATAAGGCTGCACAGCAGGGCTATGCGTTAGCACAGTACAACCTTGGAATATACTACGAGGAAGGCAAGGGCCTTACTAAGGACATCAAGGAAGCCAAGAAATGGTATCGCAAGGCCGCAGATCAGGGTCTTGTCGTTGCAGAGGACCGCTTGGCCTGCCTCTTAATGGAATCCGAGTGACATCAACAGGGCGAGACGCAGACTGTACCTGTGTCTCAATTGAACCTAGTGTTTAATCCGTCCAAACTTTGGGGTTCACTTCATCACCTGTCCCCTCTGTCCTGTTCAGGTTGAAGGCAAATTATGATGTTAAATGAAAAAATGATGTTCAAAAAAATAAAACGGATTTGAAGGCAGCCTTGCATCCCTATGGTGCGATGACCGCTTCTAGGATAAAAGGATTAGTTGGAACATGACAGTCCCTTCAGTTCTGGAGAGTTGATTACAGATTTTTCCTATATTTCAGCAACTCACTACCTTTTATAAATATGGGGCGACCTTCTGGATACTTTTTCAAGAGGGACCTGCTTTGATGAATCTCCGATGAATAGTTGATGCGGTCTGTTGAGATAAGACGCTCGATGTCGAAGGTTCCTAGATTCACCTCTTCGTCAAAGATATAGCAATAATACCTGTCGTGATGTGGCGAGGGATAGCCTTCCTTTATCAAGTCCTCTTTTGTCTTCTCCTGATACCCTTTTACGCGAAATGCTTTATACACTCCCTCGTGCTCTTTCTCATATTCATATAGAAGTACAAACTTGGCTTGCCTTAACGTGTCCGTTCTCTTTACACCACCTTCAACGTCTATACCCATGCGGATGTTATAAGCATCGTCAACCTTACCTCCTTTTCGTCCAAACATCCACTCCTTTTGGTCTTCTCTGAAACCGCCAACCAAAAAAGATGTTTCTGGATAATTCTCCAGATAGTGAAGCGTGAGCAATTTCTGAGGAATGACCCTGTGTGGGCGAGGCTGCACCTTTGGCAACAAACTTTTGGGGTCTGCTCCCAATTCACAGGGCACAACATAGAATGCCTGTTTCAGTTGGAACATGACCTGGTCATTCTCGTTCCTCACTTCGGCTTTCAGTTCCCGTTCCTTCTGTTTGTCTTTCAGATCTATCTTGTCAGGGTCACGTAGTGCCAACGAGAAATACTGCTGACTTCCTTGATTTTCGAATGGTTGGAACACCTTACCTAATAATGTCTGGAAGTTCTCCTTTATAAACGTATTAGGCTCTACGTCCTCATGGGCCGTCATCGCGTAGAATAGGAAGTGCTTCTTCAACATATCCTGTATCTCCATTCGGAATTTCTTCCTTGCTTCCAAACGCCATGCAGCCTTGGCTGTCTCCTTGTTTCTTCCATACAACCCCAGTACAAACAGGAAGTTGACATCGTAGTGGGCCAGCATATAAGTATCGCGATCGAACAAACGATTCTCAAACTGGCGGTTCAGATGGTATTGTTTCTTGTCCTTCGAAAGTTCTATCTTATCATCTGCCGTCAGGTCGTTTTGTTGGGCTGATATGAAAAAATTGGGGATTACGTTGTATCCTTCCGTCACATCATCCCTCAGTTTGATATGGCCTTTCTGTTCTTCCTCCGAACCGTCATTAAAGAGGTCAAGGTTCCATTGGATGACATTCCTGGCATAGGTAAACTGCTTGCTGATGGACTTGCTGTCCAACTGATTGCCTCGCTTGTAGTATTTCGAGTCACCAATATAATAGACGTCATCTTGACTGTCGTTGTTGGTCAGCACACGATATTGGTAGATGTGGTCAACAATCTTTCCGTCAGCCTGGTCTTTCAGACCGTCTGGCAGTTTCTGGTCGCCCGCTATCAGTTCGTCGATGATAGCCTCAAACACTATCTGGAAGTCTTTTGCCAGCAGATACTCCCTTCGGTCTACATTCAAGTTGATGTTTTGCGGCTGTTCAAAGAAGGCATAGCAGAGTTCCCACAAATCCAAAGCCTTGTCCGAGAAATACTTGTATTTGATTTGGCGTAACCGTCGCTTACCCTGCCCGTCAAGATATTTTTGGAACTTCTCGCCACGAATCAAGGGGAAGTTGACGTTCATAATGACTGGCAATCCGTATTTCTGCTGAATGTGGTTCAGAATGCTGTAGTAGATAATGAGCAACTCCTCGTCGAAGTTAACCCTCCGTTTTTTGTTCACAGGGTCTAGATAAGCCACACTTTGTGTCCTTTGTCCTGATGCCTGCTCAATGATAGCCTGCGAGTGTGCAATAGTTCGCGTCCAGTTTATCTTGTTATAGCCAGCGTGCATATTCTTCACGATGAACGTCACGAACTGCTGGTTCCGCTGGTTCCATTGTTGCAAAGCCAACAAGATGTCGAGGAACGTACTTGCCTTGCGTTTCTTCATCCGTCCCATGACGGGAGCCTGTTCGTAGAGGATGATTGAGGGGCGTTTCTTCTCGCCTCCAAAGCGGTCGTATTCGTGTTCACGGAATACGGATAGTGCACGATAAATCCATACCGACAGATTGTAGATGAATCGATATTCCTCCTTGCTCAACTCGTCGCATTTCTCCGGATTGATCAGGTTGCGTGGCTCGATATGTCCAAATACCCTTTCATGATAGCGCTCACCTTCGAGCAACACCTTCGGAAGAATAAACACACAGTCATTCAGTTTCGGGTTGAAGTAATAGCCAACCTTGTCGAGGCTAACCTTTCCCTCGGCATCATGGAACAACAGTTCGCCCAATACCTCCTCGCTGATGTCCTCACTCTGATACGGATATTCCTCTATCAGGATTCGCATTACTGCTTGTATTGTATGTTCAAACCTAAATTCAGTTGACTGTCACACAGATTCAGGATGTTTATATAGGTGTCATTCGTCATTCCCTTTATCAGATAGTAATCTCCTATTTGCTCATAAGAATAGCGGTCGCCTTCTACATCGGAGAAACGTTCTTTGCTGATGACAGGATGATTCTTTCTGTGATATTTTGAGTTTGATGCTATTGTAGCCGCACGCTCAACACCTATTTTCCTGATTGCTTCTTTATATACGGCAAAATGGGTTAAGCCATCGGAAATATCATATTTCGTTCCGTCAGGGAAAGTGACTGAAATGAGTTGTCTATGTGCAACACTTCGAAGTATGTCGTTATTATCGTCATCTTCTATTTCTTCATCACTATCCATTTCCTCTGTATCAGTCGAGTTTTTCGCTTTCTCTGTATAGAGTTCGCTTTGCTCACCAAATACATTGTGCATAAATACCCTTAATGCCTTCGTGTCTGCTATGGTCATGCCATTGTCATCTTCCGTATAGAAAGTGTCAAAGGAAGGATCGCCCTTACCCTCTACAACTTTGAAGATGGCATTGTATTCGTCCTTGAATACATCGTTCCACAGATAGAACACCACCTTTCCGACAAACCTCTCTGCATCGATCTCCTTACTCTCTTGAGTCTTTGGTTTGCAGAAGAAATAGCCCAATTTCTTGTCGTCAGAACTTGTGGCATTGGCTATCTTCTCGTTGATGGCCAAGATGAACTGCCACCAACTACACTCAAAGGTGTAGGGTTTGTTGTCTTCATCGAAGTCAAACCTCACTACCCAGTTCAGCAGTTCCTTCGTTTCTGAATCCCTGCCCTCAGCAATCTTCACATACTTCCAGTCCCAACGGCGCTTAAAGGCTGAATCAATAGGGAAGAGGCTCTGGTCGCTCGTGTTCATCGTGGCCCAGATGTAGAGGTTGGAGGGGAGCAGCAATATACTGCCATCCTTGATGCTCTTTGTAATACCGTCTGGGTAGTGTTTCCTGTAGAGGTCATCTATCTCCTTTGCCTTTTCTTCTGCAAGATTCCACTCTTTGCTGAACAGCGCCCTCAGTTCGTTTTCAGCATCAGCATCCGTCTTGATGGGATAAGAAGAGTAACCTTCATCATTACGGTCTAACAATTGGAATATGTCACCAAATATCTGGGCACAGTTTCCTCGGTTTATCTCCTCAATCACCAAATACTGCGCTCTATCAGGATGCTGCCACGCAGCAATATAAGCCTGAAGAAATGCCTGGCAACTGTACTTATAGACAATACGTCTCTCCTTCTTTGGCTGTCCGCTCTCATCCTTCACCACAATCAGTTCCTTGCCTATCACAGTCGTCATATCCACCTCTTCCATGTGTGGTTTGTAGCAACCCACGAATGTAGAATAGTCGCTATCAGGATGGAATGTCGTTCGAATAACCTCTTCGCCTTCTGTCAGTCTGTTTATCTCATGTGACTTTCCTGTGCCAGGGGCACCATAGTAGATTTGTTGGAGAGAAAAAGGATTACTTGTATTATTCTTTTTAGATGCAGCCTCTTCACCAGAGATGATTGCTTGTACCAAATCTGTTTTATTTGCAAGAAATGCACATAAATCAGCAACAAATGATTGAGAGGCATTGACTAATCTGGCACTATTCAATATAGGAGATACATAAAAATCGCCCCTGTCAATTGTTTTGGCTCCATACCACCAAGAATAATCCGTCATAAATCGACGAAGATATGACTTCGATTGTTCCGATAAAGATAGACGTTGTAAACGTAACTCTTCTTGTTCTGTCAATGAGGAGCCATTTAAATCTTTAAGTCTTTCTTTAGATACGACTTGAAGGGCTTCTTTCTTATATCGCTGAAGTTCATTATAAAAATCTGTGAAGTAAGATGCAATATAGAACCATTGGTTAGGAAGGTAAATGTTTAGAACTCCATTCTGGTTACCCCTTGTTTCTATAACTGCAGAATAGTCATTATAGGTAATGGTGTTACTATTTATCTCCGTAACTTGTTCCTTAAATATCTTTGGCAAGATAAAATCCTTACCTTCATATTGGTTAAACCTCCCAGCAGCTAAGCTGTAAATCTGTTTTAGGTTTCTTAGTTCTTCCATATCACATCAATTGTTTTACGATTTCTTCTGCAAGTCTCTTGATAACAGGAATAGCAACGCTATTTCCAAACTGATGGTATGCCTCCTTCTTCGAGACAACGATTCTAAACTCAGGATTGGAAGCATTATAGTTCTGATTGTCTGCACACTCAGGATGCTCCCATCCATTCCCTAAGATTCTATATCCCTGCAACCTTCCTGCTTCAACAGGAGTGAGTGTGCGAGGATTGAGGCCCTTATCTGACTGGTCAATAAGTATTTCGCTACCGTCTTTCCAATAGCGGGCAGAAATGGTGCTCGTATAAGGACTGTCTGCATTGAACAGCGAATAGCCAAAGCCCTTTCCGTTCTGTTTGTTCCGTTCCTTGCGATTCTGATGGCCAATCCACATGCGGTCTGATATCGTAAACTTGGGATCCATCGTCTCACATGGCTCGAAGATGTCAGAAACCTTTGTCGGCATCGTTCCTTCTTTCAACTCCTCTTTGTCGTAGATAGTTTTACCATCAGGTGCAATACCCAATGGGAAACGAAATTCATCTACATGAACTAGTTTCTTATACCAAGCGATGATAAACAAACGTTCCCTGTTCTGTGGAACGCCAAAGTATTTTGCATTAAGTACATTGTACGAATATCCGTAGCCCAGTTCATCAAGCGTTGCCAAAATCACCTTTAAAGTGTTACCTTTATCGTGATTCTTTAGGCCCCTTACATTCTCAAGAAACAATACTCTTGGGGGTGTTCCTGCCTCGATTTTCTCTTTGACGATATTAGCAATGTTGAAGAACAATGTTCCTCGCGTATCATCAAAACCTCGTTTCAAACCAGCAACAGAAAATGGCTGACAGGGAAATCCGCCACAGCAGATGTCAAAATCAGGAATCTCAGATGGTATGGCATCGTTAATGTCTTCGTTGAAATAAATGTATCTGCCTTCCTTATCTTTTGCGAACAGTTTGGGTTCTATATCCTTGTAGTTGGCTTCGTATGAAATTCGCGCATTCTTGTCCCACTCGCTTGCATAAACACACTTACCTCCAACGCTATGCATAGCCGTATGGAATCCTCCTATTCCTGCGAACAAATCAATGAATGTAAATTTCTTCTTTGACATGAAAAAGCCCTCTTATCGTTTTCGAAAAGGGGGCGTGGAAGAGATGCGTTTAACCAAGGCCTTGCACAGCCCACATCAGACAACAATCCAACAGTCCACGCCCGTATGAGCGCAAACATCCAATTGCTTGTCCGACTGATATGTCTGTGAAGTGCAAGTTCTGGTTAATCAGTCAATCAAGGATGTCAAAGACGCTATATTTCCTTTACTTCATTCCGTTTCTTTTTACTCTATTTGTAATCTCTCAAACAATAGTTCACTTCCAATCTCATATATCTGGTCGCCGTCGCAAACCTCGAATGCCTCGTCCATTAGACGATTGTAAAGTTCAGCCTGATCATCGTCCATAGTTCTCTCGCCTGTCTCGTAACTGACGTAGTCCTTGAAGTCATTATCAGGATGAAAGTTGATGTCAAGGTCATAAACGATGTGGTGGAAGAAGTCCTTAACTTCCTCTACCGTCGTAATATGAGACTCTTGTGTGTACTTTGCCATCACATTCAAGAGTCGTTCGTAAACACCCAGAAGCGAACGGGGTTAACAACATGAGATTACTACAAAAGAAAAACGTGGGTGCTTGCATCTGCCTGTTCGTCGTTCAGATATAGATACACCGTAAAGTGTGCTAGTGAGGACATGGTTAGCCCTCGCAGCACACTACGGAGAGTATATACTACACCCCGTGGAGTTACCCCTGCATTGTTTTTGTTTGCTGTTCGATTGTGGAAGTTTTGAACGACCAAAAACAAAGCGTGATAACGCCTTTCAATATGTAGTGCTCCACCCAGCGACTCCACACATCTCAATGTGCTTCCCAGTTGCAATGGGTAGATAGCGAGGCAAAATTACAAAGAAAAAATGAGATTAAGAAAGATTTCTTCTCAAAAATTTGGAAGTGAAGAAAAAAGTCCGTATCTTTGCATCGTCAAATAGGGGAATTCGCAGAAAGGATGACAACCTTTATGGCCTTCGGGTCGTTTCGAGCCCCAACCATACGAGCCATCACTCTTCGGAGCGATGGCTTTGTTTATTTGATCTGTTGAGGAACCGTGATGCAATACTGCACCAAATCGTGATTGGAACGCTGAAGGCCGACAGTCAGTTTGATATTCTCGTGCATCATGACCAAGAGTTTCTCAAACTGCTTTTGATTTCGGGTATTCCGTTTGGCAGGCAATTCTTCTACAAACGTGGCATTCTGAAGGATTTCTGTCAGCCGGAATACCGCCAACGTTGACTCGAAGTTTCGGGCTGCCTTCTCGTAAGTCTCGTTAATAGAGAGGAACTTAACGCAGATATACTTACCAAGAGCCTTATTGAATACTTGCTTATCTGGATGCTCAGCAATCCAGCGACCATAAAAGTTCTTGATATGTTGCTCTCGAGCCTTTATCTCTTCTTTTGTCCTGCCTTTAGGTATATCTTGTATCATTTCAATTCGAATATCCAAAAACAAAGCGTTAGGATTCGCTTATGCGCTTCACGACCACCATGTGCAGATAGCAGTTGCAAAGATACAAAGAAGTGGGGAAACTACAAAGAAAACGGAAGGAAAAATGGCTTAGTAGGGAGAAATAGTGAGAAAGGAAATCAGCATATAAAATGTTCCAGTTCCAGTTGTTCCAATTAAAATTTGAGAGACAGAATCCCCCTTAATAACTTGCAACTACTTAATATATAGATAGTTATATATAAAATTCAGAAATAACTGACCTCCAAAAAGAAACTGGAACAACTGGAACTGGAACGCGCCAACACACCAAGCGACTCTAAAAGCGTTTCAGCGTTTCAACGTTTCACCCAAGAAAAAGGTATTTCACTCTCTTTGATAATATTCATAAATACCTAATAATTAAGTGGTTATATATAAGAAAGGAGATAGAGCACCCCCACATATCCCCTACTGAAACGCTGAAACGCTGAAACGCCGAGATGCCATAGCATCGCCTAAATAGTTGACTATCAGCACAAAACGTGATATAGTAACACACAAGGCTTCCAGATGGCTATCCTCTAAAAGGCACAATTTGCTTCCAATTTCTGCCCTAAAAGCCATCAAAAACCATGCGAAAACGGCATTTATCGATGAAGATACATGCGTTTGTGGCTAAAATGGTTGACGAAAATAATAGGCAATCAGTCAAGTTGAAGGCCTATCGCATGCAGAATGAGAGGTGTTCTCGTAGAAAATGAGGAAGAACCACATTAGTTCATTCCTCAAATTCTTCCTCATCATTCGCATATAGAGTACGGAACATGCGAAGGGTGTCTTTGTATGGCTTGCGTATCTCGTTGGCAGAAAAACCGCATCTTTCATAAAAGCCGACAGCACTATATTCGTTGGTGGCTAAAGCCTCAACGGTCAAGAATTGGCATCCAGCAAAGGTTTGGGTACGGGCATCTTCTGCAATTTGTTCCAAAACAGCATACCCGATACCCTGTCCTCTATATTTTTGTTTTACTGCGAGGTATGCAATGTCAAGTGCTGGATAGCGAGGCTTGGCATAGAATGTGTCTTTGTAGTTCCAGTCAACATCAGGTGTTCCTGTAGATGAGATTCCCGTTAGCAATTCATCTTTGTCATCAGAATCAAGGTCAAGGGAATCAAAACTTAAAGCATAGACGGCAACCAGTTCGTTACCATACCATACACCATAAGCGGTACAATAGTGATTTTCCACACTCATGCGGAAATCACCCTGAATAAAGTTATCCATTGCCTCGACTCCTGTAGAAAAGGACTCAAGACAATGGAAATCAGTTAACTCCTTAGAGACAAGCTCTTGAATAATATCGCTCATCTTTTAACTATCTTCCATTTCTTTGCAGCCTCACGGCATCTGCGACGCGCTGCCCTTTCCTCTGGAGTGAGGTTGCCTGTTGTAGCACGCCACAATGCTGCTCGGATCTCTCTTGAGAATTCTGGCGTAATCGGCTCTCTTTGCGAATTAACCCCTAACATATCTGAGTCCTCCTTCTTAATAGTTTATCATTCTTATCGCCTGCAAATTTAAGTCTTTTTTCTCATATAACAATGATTTTATTGGAAAATCCTTTATAAACTTGCTCATTTCAACAAAAATGTGTACTTTCCTAAAGATCCTTTGGGGGTTAGTAACACGTGGCCTGACTCCTCTGCTTGACAAGAACGGTAAGCCGATTGTCACGCCACCGAGTGATATCATAGAGCGGTGAGGAATGCCTCGGAGGGGTCGTCCGAACGTCATCTACGACCCATGCGGATGCTTTGCGTCAATCAAAGAAATGCTTCCTTACCCCTGATAGTAAGCATTCGGACGGGGGTAGGGAAGCATCGGAACGAGTGACGGGAGGCATTGGGACGATTTATCTGGCAATGACCTTTCTCACGCTGACGCTACTGTCGTCGTGGGTCGTCCACTCTACATAGACCCCAGAGGTGGGGCGCTTGCTGAGGGGAACGCCCTGAAGATTGTAGAAGCGCTGCTGACCGTGGGCCACTTCGCGAACGGCTTGGACGGATGATGGTATCGACACCTCGATGTCTGTCTCCTCGATGACCCAGCGCAGACGAGTGCGGTCGGCATGGGCTGCAAAGAACGCCAGCGGACCGCCGTTGTCATCGGTAGCCTCGCCCACATTGAACAGGCGGTTGCCCTGCTCGTTGGCATCCATGTAGAAGGCCATCTTGCCGTTGTCCTGTTTGGCGTAGTAGGGACGGATGGCGACGGGCTGGACGGAGAGTTGGTTCTCAATTTGCAGATACTGGCCGTCGGAGAGGTTGCGGGCATAGACAAAGCCATTGTCTGCCGACTCGAAAGCCCAGAGGGCATGAGGATCGCTGGCGAGGGCATCCTGCTGACCGCCGTTGATGGCGTTGTCAGACAGTCCGATGCGATAGACCAGTTCGTCGTTGCCGCCATTGCCGTTATTCAGGGCATAGAGGTAGCGACGCTGGATGGAGGTGTTGGCATCGGCATCGCGGGCATTGGGATGCTGACCGTAACTGTAGATGTTGTAGGCCAGATCAGTAGAAAAACCTTCGAAGGTATGGATCTTGGTGTTGGCGAAGGCTGTCATGGCATTGTTGAGTGCCGTCACCTGTGCGTCGATGGCTTCCTGGGTAGTCTGCTCGTTCACGCCATTGGCAAAGGTCTGGGCATCAACGATGACGTCCATCAGTTGGGCAATGGCCTCAGAAGGATAGCCCAGCGTGACGTCGGCCTGCGCACCATTGGCCAGTTTCTGGGCGCTCTCTAGCGTGCTGTTGAACTTGGTCAGGAACTGACCTACCAACGAGGCATCAACCTCTACGAACGTGAAGACCATATCGGCACGATCGAAGGTGCCTGAGCCCCAGAACCAGTCGTCCACAAAGCCCTTGGCGCGTATCTGCATGTTGCTGGCAGCGGCGCTGTTGATGCGATACATCGACACCTGGCCGAAGAGGCCCGACTGCGACGGCTGCTGGTCGCCTGTGTAGTTGATGGTGAGCACGGTGGGCTGGGTGGAAGCACCAATGCGGTCGGCCCCGTCGATGGAGGCATTGGTGGCGGCAATATACTTCTTGTTGCCATAGTTGCGAATGCCAAAGCCACCGTCAACAGGGGTGATCACCCACAGGAGGTCAGGGTTGTCCCACTGGTAGTCCTCCGTCGTGCCTAATGTGCCGTTGGCATTGAAGGTGAGATACTTGGGGATGCCGTTGATGGAGGTGCCGGAATTATAGGGAATGGTGGCATAGTTGATGATGCGATAGACCTTACCCTCGGTGGGAGTGAAGGGGTTCATGCCTGCCCTCGTGCCACCGCCAGGGCGCATATACTCGTCGTTTACCGATACGGTGGCAGAATAGAGCGACTCCACATTGTCGGCACCAATGGTCTTCATGCGAAAGTAATAGACCTTGTCTGCCGTCAGACCTGTCACCATGGTCTCGGTGGCGTTGCCTGCCAGACGCTGAATCTCCACGAAGGTCTTGTTGTCCTCCGACTGCTCCACCACAATGGCAACAGCCGTCTCTGCCTCGCTGTTCAGCCATTTCAGACTGGCGGTGGTGGCGTTGATGAGGGTGGCCTCAGGGTTGGTGGGGTACATCAGGAAACTGCTCTTCTGAGCCAGGCTGTTCACGTAGTGCTCAATGTTGGTGTAGCCGCCTCCCAGCGTGTAGGCGTTGGCATCGTTGGCACTAGGATTCAGGCCGTTAGCCGTCTCCCATTCGTCGGGCATGCCGTCGTTGTCGCTATCCTGAGGCTTAGGTCCGTTGGCCACATTGCCTATGCCGCCCAACTCGTCCTCATTGGTTATGAAACTGCCCTTCTTGCCCAGCGATGTCAGTTGTTCGAGGATGCGCTTGTCGTGAATGTCGCGAACACGGGATGCTCCCACATGGTCAACAATGGTGCGGTAGGCCTGTGCTGCCGTCTCCACATTCATGGGGTGGGTGGTGTTGAAGTTGGGGTTGGGCATCGCCGTGGCGCTGTTGTGGTCGGTGATGAGGGTGCCGTTGAGCACGCCGTCGCAGTTGCCGTCGAAATAGTTGCCTGCGCTGTACAGGTGGTCAGTCTCCGTCCAGTCGTCGAAATACTTGGCAGAGCCGCTGGGACCTGCAATGAAGTAGTTGTTCATCACGTCCTGATAGTTGTCGGCTGCCGAGTGTCCGCCGATGATGCCCATGCCGTAGTTGTAGACCACGTTGTTGTAGTATTGCAGGTAGCACTTCATCTTGGGGTTACGGCTCTTGTTGTCGGCCCACAGACAGTGGTGAATAGTCCAGTTACGGGTGCCGTCGGTGATGGAGCCGAAGCGCTGGGGCTCGATGCCCTCGCTGTTGATGCAGTACTGCCAGGTGATGTTGTTGGCATCCTTGATATGCACATTGTCCCAAGGGCCCCACGACACGGAGCAATGGTCCATGATCAGGTTCTCACACTCGTCGAGCGTCAGCGTACACTTGCTGCTGTTCACGCTCTTGCCGCCACGCATGCGGATATAGCGCATGATGACGTTCTTGGCCTTCGAGGCGATGACACGTCCGCCATAGATGGTGATTCCCTCGCCAGGAGCCGTCTGTCCGGCAATGGTGATGTTGCTGCTGATGGTGATGCTCTTGCCTGTGATGTCAATCACACCGCCCACGTCGAACACCACGAAGCGGTTGGGTTGGCTGACGGCATCGGCCAGCGAGCCTGTGCCAGCAGCGTTCAGATTGGTCACGTGTACCACTTCGCATCCACGGCCTCCCGTGGCATAGGCGCCATAGCCTTCAGCACCAGGGAAGGCAACGATTGAGTGAGAGGCATCGGAACTCGTTTCGATGCCCGAGCGTGAGTTGGCTCGACCGTAGGTCAAGGCTAGTTGTTGTGCATTTGTTGCGATGACTCCCCAAATCAGAGCCAATGATAAAAGAAGTGCTTTTTTCATTTCAGAATTTCTTTTTACTTCCTCACTTCCATAATTGCTTCACCTGTGCAGGCATTAGGCTGCTGGATGTAGAGCATCTGACAGATGGTGGGAGCGATGTCGTTAATGTGTACCTCGCGGCTGGTTTCGCCGTGGTTCACATGCCAGCCGTAGAAAAGCAGGGGGATGTGGGCATCATGCGGGTTCCACTGGCCATGGGTGGTGCCTACGGGCGACGAAGAGGAACCGTACATGTAATGGTTGGGCTCGGTGATGATGAGAATGTCGCCCGAACGGCGGGGGTGATAGCCCATCAGAGCCATGTTCATCAGACGCTCAGGCAGGCTGCTCACACGCAGACGCTCCATGTCAACGGCAAAGATCACATGATCTACGGTCTTGAGGTAGTCGGTTATGACGCGCTTCACGGCATCAGCCTCCAGGTGCTGGTCGGCGATGGACTGGTGGTTAAGGAAAACGCGGAAGTCGAAGATGTCGTTGATGACGGGCTTGGTGGCTCCCAGCGCCTCCTGCACCTTCGCTTCGGCTCCTTTGATGACATCCTCGTAGAGGAACTTGCCACCGTTTAGTTTGTTGTCCTGCATGAATTTCCAGTTATGGGCACCGCCGTGATCGGCTGTGAGGAATAGGAGGTAGTTGCCCTTGCCAACCTGCTCGTCAAGAGCCGTGAGCAGTCGGCCCAGGTCCTTGTCCAACTCCAGATAGGCCTCGTCGGTATGCTTGCCGCGAGTGCCCCATTCATGGCCAATGGCATCGGTCTGGGAGTAACTCACGCAGAGCATGTCGGTGACGTCGCCTTTTCCCAGGTTCTCGCCCTTCAAGGCTGCGATGGCCATATCGGTGGTGAGGGTACCGCAGATGGGGTATAGTGCAACGTCTTTGCCCACTTTCTTCAGTTCCTTGTTCTTAGCCATTTGGGCATTTATCTGCTTGACATAGTCGGGCAGTTCCTTCATGTAGTAGGTGCTGCTGACGAAGCAGAGGGCGTTGTTGTCCATCCAGTAGGCAGCATTGGCACCACGTCCTGCGGGCAGGATAGCGGCACGGTCCTTATAACTGACACCGATGACCTTAGAGCGGAAGTCGGTGTGCAGGCGCAGTTGGTCGCCGATGGTGGTGGCGAGCAGCAGGTGAGGTGACGACTGTCCTTTTCTGGTATTGGAACCAACGGTCTGCACGGTAGTGTCCTTGACGCATCCCACCTTTTTGCCGTCCAGATAGAACGTGTTGCCACAGATGCCGTGATAGGCTGGTGTGGTGCCTGTAAAGGCCGAGGTGTGGCCGATGCTGGTCACTGTGGGCACATAGTTGATGAGGCAGTTGTTGCACGAATAGCCTTCGTTGATGAGACGCTTGAAACCGTTGTCGGTAAACTGGTCATTATAACGGCTGAGGTAGTCCCAGCGCATCTGGTCCACGACGATGCCAACCACCAGTTTGGGGCGTTCGGCAAATTGCTCTTGTGCGCAAACCGAAAGGCTCGCGGTCAACAGAAAACAAATGAGAAACAAAAATCTTTTCATAGAATCGTTAGGAAAACGAATTAGAATAATTGGAATAATTAATTCACGAATGAGAATATTCTTTGTTACGAATAAGAATTATTATTCCAATTCGTGGCCAAAATTATTATAATTATTCGAATTCGTTTCTTTTAAATTTTATTGTTTGTTGAATTTGTTAAGTTTCTGACTCCAATACTGGCGAAGGTCGCTCCACTTATAATAATAGGGCGTGGCTGTGGGGGCTACAGGAAGCGTGGCCTCGCGCTCGTTGAGCAGAGCCTTCACCAGAATGTCGCCCTTGCCTTTCTTGGGCTTGTAGAAGATGAGTTGGATATTGCAGCCCATGGGGAAAATCTTGTAGTTCTGCCAATGCTTGTCCAGTTCGTCCAGGTTATCCACGCTCACGCCGCAGGAGTCTAGTTCCATCAGACAGGCAAGGGGCAATACGCATACCTCGTGACCGAAACGCATGGTAGCCTGTGGTTTGCCAAGAGCCACGCAGGTATCGGCAGTCTCGATGATGTTGGTCAGCAGGTTATACTGGCTGAAGGGCATTACCTTATCCGTCAAAGGAGAAGCGGCATAGCGCACATACCAGTTGACATTGGCGATGCGCCACTGGTCGTAGATTTCTTCGTCGCTGAAGAGATGCAACAGGTCGGGGGCATTGTCGTGACTCTGCATATTGATGGTCACCTCAAATAGTTGGCGCATCAGACGTTTCTGGTCGATGCTGTCCTTGGCCCATTGCTGGTCGTTGAAGAGCACCTGCATCAGTCGCTCGGGGTGGGTGTTACGCTCACTGAAATTCCGTATCTGACTGCGATCTTTGTCGCCATTCTGACGAACGAGGCCCTCCCATCCCTGGTTCAGATAGTATTGCAGCGACTCACTCACGTCGTTGTGGATGCGGGCCGTGGGGTTGGCGGCCATCAGTTCTTCGCACTCGGCAATCATCGAGAGGATGCAGCGGTTCACCGTCGTGCTCCTGGCATCGATCTGCACACCCTTGGTCTTGACGAATATCTCAGGGAAGTGCTCAGCGATACGACGGCCTATGCCGTGATGCTGGCGTTCGCCCACGGTAGTCAGGTCGCCCAGGCGCTTGGTCGTGGTCTTGTTGAACAGTTCCAACTGGCGTAATGCCTCCTGGCCTTCGCGGGTCAGTTTGCCCTGCTGGCGGGCTTTGCGCAAGGGACGGAGCACGCGCTCATAGTCATCCTTGCCGATGAGCCATCGCGAGCCGTGACGGCCGTAGTGCGAAAAATAGAACGGCACATAGCCCTTAGGGGCCTTGGTGTATTTGAAGTCAGGCAACTGGCGGTCGTAGTCCAGATAGTTGGAGCCGGCCAGATAGGGATTCTCCTTGATCTCTTCGCGTGCTGTCTTCGGCTGGGCCGAAAGGGCAATGACCGATGCGCAGAGAACGATAGTGGCAATAATTCTTTTCATTTTTGTGATTGTATGAATGATTTGTTGGCAAAGATACGAAAAATAATTGGTATTCTTTGCTTTTTAAACGAAAAATTAGAAAAAAGTGGTATCTTTGACCTGTCGGTCGAGAATACTCTCGTTCGGAAAAACTCAAATATATTTGGTTTTTCGCTCACTTATTCGTATCTCTGAACTTCGTTCTTAGATACTTTCGTTCGGAAATAAAAAAGAAATCGGCATTTCTTTTTGTATTTCGCTCACTTATTCGTATCTTTGCACCCAGTACTAACGACTTAATACAGATTAGGATGAAAACAATCAAACAGCGAATCGTGACAATGACTACCATGCTGGCCATCGTCGGCATGACGTTGCTAACCACTTCCTGCCTCGATAAGGTGCGCAGAATCCTGGACAAACTGGATTCTGACGATGTGGAAACCATCGACAGGACACAAGAGAATGTCAAGGAGGAAGAGGCGAGAGAGGTGCAGAAGCCTTTTGGCATAGAGAGCGTGGAGGACACAGAGAGCGCAGAGGAAGAGCGCTACACGCCTCTGACCGATGCCATCAAGGCTGGCAGCGATGGTGGCGAGTTCCGACAACTGGAGTCGGGCGAGACGGTCTATATCTATCCTGAGAGCGAGATCTTTGCACGTAACGTGTGGGTGGAGGACCACGACGGGCAGGTGTACTACATGGATGTGTCAGGGTGCCGCATGCCCAGCAATCAGGCTCCTGACGGCTTCTTCACCAACAGTCGTGGCGCCTGGGATAAAAACCGTCCGGCCACAACGGAACGGATCATGGGTGAGCAGATGAATCACACCTACAACGACTCACAACAGGGCATGGAGAGCGACCAATGGGTGTTCACCGTGAATAGAATAGGTAAGGGAACCGTTGAGCATAAGTATTCGTTTGGTACCGTGGAGCGCTATGAATGTCTGCCGTTGGGTATCAACGCATTCAGACTGAGACGCGAGAACGACGACTTCGTGCAATGCCACGTGGTGCTGATGGCTGAGGGCCGTCAGGTATGCATCTCTGGAGGCGGAGCCACGAAGACCTACTATGCCGAGTAGGACTGAAGGGCCATGACGAGGTAGATGCTCAGTTCAATGAGCAGGAAGAAGGCGCCACAACAGTCGCCGGTATAGCCGCGCAGGCGTCGCCAGACGAACAGATAGAGGAAATACATCACCAGACAGGGCGTAAACAGCAGCCATTGCCAGGACAATTGACAATTGATAATTGAGAATTGATAATTGAGCCAGATACAGATGGCCAGCGGCAGCAGACCCTGAACGGCGAGCAGAATACCAGACAGGAGGCTCATACGGCGATAGACCGTGTGGGCCTTCGACGTCTCTTCATTACGGGCATAGGGCATCATCTGGGTCATCTGCGCTCCCAGCATCTTGGCGTAAGGATCAGCAACCAGTACGGTCATAGCAGCCAAGAGGGGTGGCATGCTGTTCAGACAGAGAAAGAGCAGGGCGACATAGAGGATGAGCCCCAGTACACCATAGGTGCCGATGTGCGAGTCCTTCATGATGGCAAGGATGCGCTGACGGTCTGTGCCGCCTCCACCAAAGCCGTCGAAGAAGTCGGCCAGTCCATCTTCGTGCAGGGCTCCTGTGAGCAGGATGCGGGCGATGATGGCAAGGAGGACAATGATTGACCATTGACCATTGACCATTGACAATTCTTGCGTCCCTTTGGTAGCAAGCGACCAGAGGTCGAGCGGATCATTGACAATTGACAATTGGGGACCGAAATAGAGGATGGCAGCCATCACGCCACCTGTGAGCCAGCCCGTCAGAGGCCACCATTCCACTACCGATTCATAGCATTGGCGTGGTGGCTGATGCAGTCGCCAGAAGGGCAGGCGGGTGAAGAAGATGAAGGCCGCCCACGGGCGGTCGTACCACTTAGAAGTATTTAGTGATGTTTGCATTATCGAAGTTGTTCATTTCGTTAATCATACGCACGGCAGAGTCGACAATGGGGTAGGCACAGAGGGCTCCTGTACCTTCACCAAGGCGCAGACCGAGGTTTAACAGGGGCTTGGCACCCAGGAAGTCGAGCATGCGCTTGTGACCGCTCTCATCGCCGCAATGGGTGAATATCATGTAGTCCTTCACTTCTGGTCTCAGTTGGCAGGCTGCGAGTGCACAGGCCGTCATGATGAAGCCGTCAACTAGAATCACCATGTGGAGTTCTGCTGCACGGAGCATGGCTCCGATGGCTGCCACCATCTCAAAACCGCCGAAGTAGGCTATTGGCTGTTGGCAGTTGGCTATTGGCTGTTGGCTGTTGGCTGTTGGCATTTGGCTGTTGGCTGTTGGCATTTGGCTGTTTGCTGTTTGCTCATTGCCAATAGCCAATTGCCAATCGCCAAAAGCCAATTGCCAATTGCTAACAGCCCGTCTCAGAACCTCGTACTTATGGCGGATGCCATCGCTGTTGAGGCCAGAACCGGCACCGATGCATTCCTCTAACGGGATGTGGCAGAAGAGGTGCATCCAGATGCTGGAAGGCGACGTGTTGCCGATGCCCATCTCGCCGATACTCAGGATGTTGCAGCCTTTTGCATGGCAGGCGTTGACTAAATCAACGCCCACGTTGATGGTCCGCTCGTATTCCTCCTCGCTCATGGCTGGCTCATAGAGGAAATTCTTGGTGCCACGGGCTATTTTGCGGTTTAGAATGGGGGCGGGGGAGGTTGTGAAGTCATAGTCGACACCCACATCAACGATGGTGAGGTCAAACCCATGCTGACGACAGAACATGTTCACACCACCACCACCGCGTGTAAAGTTGATCATCTGTTGCCACGTGACCTCACGGGGACTGACGCTCACGCCTTCCCTTTCGATGCCGTGATCTCCACCAAGAAGCAGATGACAAGGGTGCTCCAGACGTGGCTCTAGTGTCCCTTGTATCAGACAAATCTGAAGGGCCAGTTCCTCCAGCCGGCCCAACGAGCCCTTCGGCTTGTTCAGATTGTCAATCTTGGCTTGTATCTTTTCTCTTAATGCTTCGTTTTCCATTTTTCACCCTTTCACTTTTAATGGAATGCCGCTTACCATCAGTATGACTTCGTCGGCTCGTTCCGCCACATATTGGTTCATCCAGCCCTGCAGGTCGGTAAACTGGCGTTGAATCTTGTTCTCGCTCACGCCACCCAGGCCAATTTCGTTGGTCACGAAGATGAAGGTGGCATCCTGATTGGTAAAGCGGTCAAACTCTGCCTTTGCCGTCTGCAAGGTCTTCTCCACATCCTGGGTTTCGAAAAACAGGTTGGTTAGCCATAGCGTGATGCAGTCGATGACCACTACGCGGCCTCTCACATCGTGATCTCCAAGCCATTTTTCTTCTTCAATATTGCTCCACTGGAGTCCTCTTCTCTTTTGGTGTATTTTTACACGATTAAGAAATTCGTCGTCCCAGACGTGCGCAGTGGCCATATACAGGGGATTCTGGCTCATTGCGAGAGCCATCGTTTCGGCCTTTCTGCTTTTTCCAGAACGCTGTCCTCCTGTTATCAAGATGATTTTTCCCATAATTTCAGTTCAATATCAGGTGCAGACACTCCACCACTTTCTCCAG
>CADCCB010000060.1 GCA_902799905.1 uncultured Prevotellaceae bacterium | reverse complement strand
TTGACACGAAGAAGGACATCTGGAAGTTCATCATCCAGGTACTGGCAGCCATCATCACCGCTGCAGGAACGGCACTGGGCACCACCAGTTGCATGGGAGTAGTTTAACGACCACGGAGTAATTTAACGACCACAGATTTTACGGATGAAACGGATAATCTAATGTGGTACTCGAAAGAATAGGGGGCGGCAGCGCCCTCTATTTTTGGTTTTTCGCTCACTAAATCGTACCTTTGAAATTCATTCTAAAGTACTCACGCTCGAAAAAGCCAATTTTTTTTTGGCTTTTTGCTCACTTAATCGTACCTCTGACCTGTCGGTCGAAGGTACTCACGTTCGGAAAAACTCAAATATATTTGGTTTTTCGCTCACTAAATCGTACCTTTGCAGGCGATATGTTAGAAAATATTCTTAAGGAAGAACAGTGTCAGCAGTTGACTGACCTTATCCGTGAAAGCGAAACGATAGTTTGCACCTGCCACCAGAACCCCGACGGTGACGCATTGGGGGCTTGTCTGGGATGGGCCGAGGTGCTGCACACGTACTTTGGCAAGCAGCCACAGGTGTTTGTGCCGGACCAGTATCCCGACTTCCTGCAATGGCTGCCCAACAGCGAGAAGATCATACGCTACGACAAGCACAAGGAGGGCTGCGACTGGACATTGCAGCATGCCGACCTGGTGTTCTGCCTGGACTTCAACACCACCAGCAGGGTGGCCGACATGCAGCAGGCACTGGACGCATCGCCTGCGAAAAAGGTACTGATAGACCACCACCCCAACCCGGACGTGCCGGCAGTGGTCACCGTGTCGGAACCCCACGCCTCGTCGACCTGCGAACTGGTGTTCAGGGTGACCTGGCAACTGGGGGCCTTTGAGACGATGGGCAAGCACTTTGCCATACCCGTCTACTGCGGCATGATGACAGACACGGGCGCGTTTACCTACAACAGCAACTCGTGCGACGTGTACTTCATTATCAGTCAGTTGCTCACGAAGCACATCAACAAGGACAAGATCTACCGCAACGTGTATCATAACTTCTCGGAGAACCGCCTGCGCCTGATGGGCTACGTGATGAACGAGAAACTGGTGGTGAACAGCGAGTTGCACGCCAGTTACTTTGCCCTGACACGCAGCGACCTGAAGCGCTTCCACTTCGTGAAGGGCGACGCCGAGGGACTGGTGAACATGCCGTTGCAGATAAAGGGTCACAAGTTGAGCATCTCGCTGCGCGAGGATACGGAGAAGGAGAACATGGTGTGGGTGAGCCTGCGCTCGGTAGACCAGTTCCCCTGCAACGAGGTGGCGGCACGGTTCTTCAACGGCGGAGGACACCTGAACGCCTCTGGCGGACGGCTGGAGTGCTCCATCGACGAGGCTGTCAGGATCGCCCAGCAAGCCATTGTCGCATTTGAAGACAAACTGAAGTGAGAGAGGTTTGAGGAACATAAATCTACACAAATCATACATAAATATTATTCGTCGACCTCTCACGGAAAGATTTATGAAGATTTATGTCCTTTACAACCAGGAACATAAATCTACGTAAATGGTACATAAATAATGCATGTCAGGCAATTACAGAAAGATTTATGTAAGATTTGTGTAGATTTATGTTCATAATCAATGAAAGGGTTTTAAAGGTTTTTGTCTTTCAACTAAATTGAAGAAGAACTACAAATAGTTAATTAATGTAGAGCGGTAGCAAATTATTCACTCTTCACTCTTCACTTTTCACTTAAAATTAGTACCTTTGCGGCCGAAAACTTTTAGAGAAATATGAGAAGAATATTTTTTGTTCTGTTGACCTTAGGCTGTCTGCTCTCCTTCGTGGCATGCAACGACTATGAGACCTATGGTGACCAGAAAGAGAAAGAGCGCAACGCCATCAGTAAATTCCTCAGCGACTCGTCAATCGTTGTCATCTCCGAGGCCGACTTCCATGCCAAGGGCGATGTCACCGACGTCAGCAAGCACGAGTTTGTGTATATGAACAACAGCGGTGTCTACATGCAGATTGTGCGTAAAGGCGTGGGCACCCCTATCCAGGAAGGCGAGAAGACCACGTTGCTGGTGCGCTTCTTCGAGATGTGCCTAATGGACACCGTTGCCATCACCAACAACTACGACATCTATGACCCCGACCTGATGAGCATCAGTCGTACAGGCAAGACCTATACCGCCGCTTTCATACAGGGTCTGATGAAGGACACCTATGGCAGCAGCACGACGACAGCCTCCGTGCCGACGGGACTGCTGGTGCCATTCCCTTATATCAACGTGGGACGCGAGCGTTCTGATGCCGACCGCATCGCCAAGGTGCGCCTCATTGTGCCCCACTCACAAGGACACGCCATAGCCAGCAGTTATGTGTATCCTTATTACTATGAGATGACTTTTCAACGAACCAATGATCTATGACACTTATTAAATCTATTTCAGGTATCCGCGGTACGATAGGCGGACACACGGGTGACACGCTCAACCCCCTTGACATCGTTAAGTTCACTACAGCATACGCAACTTTTATTGGCCAACAGCAAAAAGCCAACAGCAAAAAGCCAACAGCCAAGATCGTGGTAGGCCGCGACGGCCGTATCTCAGGTCCGATGGTGCGCGACGTGGTCTGTGGCACACTTGTCGGCATGGGCTACGAAGTAATCGATATCGGTCTGGCTACCACGCCGACCACCGAACTGGCCGTACGCTGGCACCAGGCTGACGGCGGCATCATCATCACCGCCTCGCACAACCCCACACAGTGGAACGCCCTGAAACTGCTGAACAGCGAGGGTGAGTTCCTTACGGCTGCCGACGGTGCCGAGGTACTGGCCATCGCCGAGAAAGAGGACTTCGACTATGCTCCCGTGGAGAAACTGGGTCGTGTCATCAAGGACGACACCATGAACCAGCAGCACGTCCAGTCGGTGCTCGACCTCCGTCTGGTTGACGTCGAGGCCATCAAGGCCCGTAAGTTCCGTGTCTGTGCCGACACCATCAACAGCGTGGGTGGCATCATCCTGCCCGACCTCTTCAAGGCTCTGGGTGTTGACTTCGAGATACTGAACAGCGAGTGCACAGGACAGTTCGCCCATAACCCCGAACCCCTGGAGAAGAATCTGCAGGGCATCATGGACAAGATGCGTCAGGGCGGTTTCGATCTCGGCATCGTCGTCGACCCCGATGTGGACCGTCTGGCCTTCATCTGCGAAGATGGCAAGATGTTTGGCGAGGAATATACGCTGGTCAGCGTAGCAGACTACGTCTTAAGTGAAGAGGTAAAAGTGAATAGTGAAAAATTTGCTGCCGCTACAGTTTCCAACCTTTCCTCTACCCGCGCCCTGCGCGACGTCACGGAGAAGCATGGCGGCAAATACACCGCTGCTGCCGTGGGCGAGGTCAACGTCACCACGAAGATGAAGGAAGTGGGTGCCGTGATTGGCGGTGAGGGCAATGGCGGCGTCATCTATCCTGAGAGCCACTATGGTCGTGACGCCCTCGTAGGCATCGGCCTCTTCCTGAGCAGTCTGGCACAGAAAGGCCTCAAGGCCAGCGAGTTGAGGAAGACATTCCCTGACTATCAGATTGCCAAGAACCGCATAGACCTCACCCCCGAGACCGACGTTGATGCCATCCTGGTAAAAGTAAAAGAGATGTTTGCTGCAGACCCCGAGGCCACCGTCAACGACATCGACGGTGTGAAGATTGACTTCCCCACCAAGTGGGTTCACCTGCGCAAGTCGAATACTGAGCCCATCATCCGCGTCTATAGCGAGGCCCAGACCATGGACGAGGCCGATGCCCTGGGCAAGCGCCTCATGCAGGTAGTCTACGACATGCAGTAATCAGAATACTAACTGACTTGACACCCACAACGGATTTTACGGATTGAACGGATTAACTAAGTTGCTGCTTATCAGTAGGGCTTAAATCCGAAATATCCATAAAATCCGTTGTTCTTTAGAAGTATGTTGTCAACCGTTTTATCCGTCATCGTTGTCATCAACGAGTTAATGGCTTCGAACGCAGGCACCGTGATCAGTCCTGCAACGAACTTTGACAGTTGGATTGAGTTATACAATCCCACCGAGCAGACCGTAGACCTGGGTGGGATGTATCTGAGCAACGATGCCAGCAACCTGAAACTATGGCAAATGCCGTCAGACATGGGGACCATTCCTGCCAAGGGATTCAAGGTCGTCTGGCTCGGCTCCAACGACATCAAGGCATCGCAAGCACCATTTAAACTCGATTGCGATGGTGGCACGATTTGCCTGAGCGACAAAAACGGACAACTGATTACAGACCTGACTTATCCCGAGGCCAAGAGTCGCACATCCTATGCACGCACTACTGATGGTGGCGAGCAATGGGGATGGACGGCCGATGCCACACCAGAGGCGACAAACACCACGGCTGCCTTTGCCAATGAACGCCTGGAGGCTCCCCAGATTGATACCGACAGCAAACTCTTCTCGGGTTCCGTGAGCGTCAGGGTGACCATCCCAGAGGGCACACGCCTGATGTACACCACGGATGGCAGTCTGCCAGAAGCACCGTCGAACAGCAACGAAGAAGAGACGATGCCAGGCTGGACCGAGATGCTGAGCAACGGCGACTGTGAGGGCGACGACGCATCGTGCTTTGTCTGTCGTGACGGCGACGGAGAGGGCGATATCCCCCGTATCACCAATGGCGTAGGCGTGAACAACTCACGCGGCATCAGGGTACATGCCATTGCCAACCCTAAAGAAGTGTGGGACAGCCAGTTTTTCATCTATGCCCACGACTTTACGCTGAAAGCAGGCGACAGGTACCGTTTCAAGATGAAGGCGCGAGCCGACAAGAATGCCAGAGTATCGATACAGTCGCACCAGAAGCCTGCAAGTTACATCCACTGGCAGATGCTGAGCGGCAGTTACAATATCACCACCCAATGGAAGGAGTACACCTACGAAGGAGAGATCACGGAAGAACAGGCTGGCCAGAACGGCATGCAGACGATAGCCTTCAACCTGAACGAGGCAGCGGAGGAGAACAACTTCTACTTTGATGACATGTCGTGGGAGGTGGCTCCTGCCAGTAAGAGTCTGGAGAGCAAGGACGGCGTCTTCACCTTCGACAGGACAACGAACCTCACGCTACGCCTGTATCAGGAAGGCTACCTGCCCAGCGTCCCTGTGACACGCAGTTATATCAAGACCGACAATGAATACACGCTGCCCGTCATCTCTATTGTTGGCGACAGGAAGTTCTTTACTGATCCGAAGATCGGCTTCGACTGCGATGGCGACGGTACCAACGGTAAGACTGGCAACGGCCAGGACGAACCCCGTAACTATAACATGGACTGGGACCGCCCTGTGAACTTCTCGTATATCGACACCAATGGCGAAATGCTGTTCAATCAGGACGTGAACATCAGCATATCTGGCGGATGGACACGCTCGCAGCGCTTCCGCTCGTTCAAACTGAAAGCCAACAAGATCTTCGATGGGCAGAACCGCTTCGACTTCTCGTTCTTCCCACAGAAGCCATACAATCGCGACAAGGCCATACTGATACGCAACGGCGGCAATGATGTCTGGCTGAACAACGCACGATTTGTGGACCCTGCCCTGGAAACCATCGTCCAGCGCTCAGGCATCGACATCGATGTGCAGTCGTATGTGCCCGTCATTGAATATGTCAACGGCGAACTGCGTGGCATTCTCAATCTTCGCGAGGTCAGCAACGACAAGTACGTATATGCCAACTGGGGATATGACGACGAGGAGATAGACATGTTTGAGAACTTTACGATGAACCAAGGCAACGACAGTGTCATCAACCGCATCTTCAAATTGGGAGAACGCATCAATGACGAGGGTGCCTACGACGAACTGATGACGCTACTTGACATAGACGAGTTTACCAACTATATGGCTATGGAACTCTATCTGCTCAACTCAGACTGGCCAGCCAACAATGTCAAGGGCTATCGCAGTAGGCATGACGGGCGTTATCGCTTCATCAGTTTCGACTTGGACTATGTCTTTGGACGCATCACAGATGATATTCCCTCCAATCCTTTCGACTATATCACTAGGTATCAATACATGAAGTTCGTGAAGTTCTTCATAAACATGATGAAACACGACAACTACCGCCGTAAGTTCATCGACACACTCTGCCTGATGGGTGGCAGCGTGTTTGAAGAGAACCGCTCCAATGACATCATCGACGAACTGCTGGGCAACGTGCAGTCGATGTCCCAACTCATGAAACAGATGGGTATCAACGACGGACACGACAACGGCAATGCTGCAAACTTCCTGAAAAACAACCTCAGCGGACGAGCCTTGGCTATGGCCGACTATATAAAAGAGGCCAAGATCCTGCAGTTGACCAATACCACCAGGCAGGCCGTAGAACTGAAAGCCGACACAGAGGGCGCCACCATTCTGATGAATGGCATCACCCTACCCTACACCTACTTCAATGGCTACCTCTTCAGGTCTGTCAATCTGGAGGCCATCGCTCCGGCTGGCTATAAGTTTAAGTGCTGGAAGAAAAATGGCGTACAGGTTTCCACAACACCCGCTATGAGTCTGCCCAGAGGCAACTCCGTCAAGATGGAGGCCTGCTTCACACCGCTCACCAGCGAGGAACGCACAGCAGAGGGCTTTGTGCCTGTACGCATCAATGAGGTGAGCGCCTCAAACAGCATCTACGTCAACGACTATTTCAAGCGTAATGACTGGATTGAACTATACAACAACACCTCTGAGCCCGTGGATGTGGCAGGCATGTATCTCACCGATAGAGTGGAAAAGCCTCTGAAGTATCAGATTGCAGGCCCAGAGACCGTGATTCCTGCCCACGGCCACCTCATCGTCTGGTGTGACAAGTTGAAGCCTGTGAGTCAGTTACACGCCCAGTTCAAGTTAGAGGCCGAGGGTGGCACGCTGATGCTCACCGCTGCCGACCAGTCGTGGAGCGACCGACTGACATACACCCAGCATGAAGGCGACCAGACCGTGGGGCGCTATCCCGATGGGACAAACAAGGTCTATGTGATGAACATACCCACCATTGCCAAGAGCAACCTGGCGTCGAGTTATCTCACAACGGTCGAACAGCCTGAAGAGACGTCAGGTATTGACAATGTGGACATGTCGGCAATCACAGGTCAACAGCAGGTGCAATTCTTTAATCTGTCTGGTCAACCCGTGGTCAGTCCGCAGCGTGGCGGCTGCTATATTGCCCGCATCACCGATAGCCAGGGCCACACCAAGACCATAAAATTCATGAAAAAATAAGAAAAGAAAAGGGGCGCATCCGATTCACATCGATTGCGCCCTTGTCAGTACTAAAAGCAAACAATAACCTAAAAAACAAATCTATGGATGAACTCACAAGACCGCTGTCTCATTGTTCTTGGTGCAAAAGTACGGCTTTTGAGCGATTCATGGAAGAGAAAAACCCTAAAAGAGAGCCGTGATTTCCCTATTTTTCAAAGGAAAATCCCTACGGGCTTGCTTTTCCCAACAGAAAGTAGTAACTTTGCAGCCATGATGAGACGACTATTACTGATTTGCTGCATCTGTATGGCAGCCGCCGTTGCCACAGCACAGAATACTGCCTTCAAGGCCGACACGCTGAGCGACGAGGTATTCACACGCATGGCAGGACGCTCGTTCCCTGAAGGGTGCACCATAGACAGGCACGAACTGCGCTATCTGCGGGTGTTGCACATCGACCACGAAGGACAAGTTCACCAAGGGGAACTTGTATGCAACAGGCGTATCGCCAACGACCTGCTGGACATCTTCCGCCAACTCTACGAAGCACGCTACCCTATCGAGCGCATACGGCTGATAGACGACTATGATGCCGATGACGAACGGTCGATGAGCAACAACAATACGTCGTGCTTTTGCTACCGTTCCATATCAGGGTCTCAGCATCTGTCAAAACATGCGCTGGGAATGGCCGTCGACATCAACACGCTGTACAATCCCTATGTCAAGAAGCGCAAAGACGGTACCTCGGTGGTAAAGCCCGCTGCTGGCCGGCCATACGTAAATCGCCAGAAACAGTTCCGCTATAAGATAGAGAAAGGCGACCTTTGTTATCGCCTGTTTATTGAGCATGGCTTCAAATGGGGCGGCAACTGGCGTAGCCTCAAGGACTACCAGCACTTTGAAAAGGATTAAGATTTGAGGTTTGAGGTTTCTTTCAGTCGCTTCGCTTTGTGAAAGCGAGCGGAGCTCGAGCGGAGATTTACCTGTTACATTAAGAGGTGTTCGAGGGATGGTATCTCGATACGGCCACGACGAAGCACCAGTAAACCGTCGCGCTGCATGGCATTGAGGGCTCGCGAGACATCCAGCCTACTGTCATTCACTTCACGGGCCAGTTGTTCCATCAGGATATACACCACCTTAGGGCCTGCAGGATAGATGCAATGGTTTAACAGGAAACGCACGATACGCTGACGCAGATCCTCTGGCGAACGACGCCAGGCAAGCCGTCCCCTTCGCTGCGACTGTGTGGACAACAGGTTCAGCAGGTTCAGACGGAAGATAAGGAAATCATCAGACAATCGCAGCACCTCATCCTTAGACAGCGTGATAAAGTGTGACTCCACGACTGTCGTAATGGTGCTGTCGAAACGCGGATGGGCACCAAAGAGCACCTCAGGCTGCAAGAGCCAAGGGGCAGACAATTGTTCCTCCACCCTGTATCGATGGTCATCACTACGCGTCACCAGCGTCAACCGGCCGCTAATCAGGAAATGGAGCGTCTGACAGACCTCTCCCTCCTTCACCACGGTCTTTCCTGCCGCCACCTTACGGAATCCGAATTTGGTGTTACCTGCCATCTGTAGCAGTTCCGCATGACTAAGGCCCTGAAAGAGCGGGAACTGCAAGAGATGATCGTAGAATCTGAACTCGTGAACCATCGGTATTCCTGGCTATTCTGCTATCTTTTCACCAAGCGTTGGTGAATACCACACCTGTAAACAGTTCTGTGCGTCTGTATAGATGAGGTAGGCCTCCAATTCCGGATGGCGAGCCAGCACAGCCTTGGCTCCATCCATTCCCAGCACCATGAACGAGGTGGCATAAGCATCTGCCGTGGCACAGTCGTCAGCAAGCACGGTGGCAGAAAGAATGTTATGCTGAACAGGATAGCCCGTACGCGGGTCGATGGTGTGGGCATAGCGCTGCCCATCCTTGTAATAGAAATTACGGTAGTTGCCGCTGGTGGCCATGGCCCTGTCAGTCATCGTGAGCACGGCCTGAAGTTCCCCCTCCGTCGACAGCGAGTCCTCCACAGGCTTCGTCACACCGACGTGCCAGAGTGTCTGACGAGGATTCTCTCCCTTCAGAACCACCTCACCGCCTATCTCCACCATATAGTTGCTGACTCCCTTCTGCTCCAACAGCCGTGCCACCACATCGCAACCATAGCCTTTGGCAATGGCGCTGAAGTCCATCTGGTCACGGATCTTAAGCAGGCTGTCCACCTGTTCTGGCGTAGGCATCTGCTGGTGTTTGAAGCCGAACCCCCAGGCATTCACCAGAGGAGCAACGGAAATATCGAAGGCTCCGTCAGTATCCTGGTTAACCTTTTGCGCCAACAGATAGACCTCACGGAACATCGCACTGGTATCCACAGACTCACCACGGTTCAGACGCGCCACCGTGGACTGCTCGTTGAACATGGAGAACTCATTGTCCACCTTCTGCAGTTCTGCCTCGATCTCCGACTGCCAGTCAGTTGCCGACTCATAGGTGATGTTATAGATGGTGCCGAACACAAAGCCCTGATTCTGTCGATAGGATGCACGCTGTGAGCATCCTACCATCAGCACTACCGTCAAGAAACAATATAGTACCTTGCTCATATCACTCCTCGCATTATATATCAATGATGACATTAAAGGTCGTCCCCAATACGCTGGAGTCCTGAATGCCATAGCCTGGCACATACCATGTAGTGCCTATCTGACCGTCATTATGGCTGATTCGTGCCCTGTAGCGCGCACTCCATCCAAGATGCAACGGACCGGCAATCTTGGCATCAAGGCCAAACACCACTTCGGCCCAGTGCTGACTGCATGGCTCATCCTTCACGTCAAACGTGGCATCCCATTTCCAATATGGATCTTCCTTTATCTTACCGCTACTGACATCCACCTTATAGGAAGTGAAGGCATAGCGTAGGCCCACGAACAGGCGGTTGCCTGTATGCTTCTTCTTCAAGATGTTAAGATCGGCTCCAATGCGGAAATAGGGAGCACTGGTACTATAGGCGATGCCTGTGATGACATCCTCCTTGTAATCGGCCTTACCATAGCCCACCTCCAGAATGGGGAAATACTGGTCGTGCAGATTAACGCGTAGCGCTCCCTCATACTGGCCATAGTCGCCCAAATGCATCATAGCCGCTCCCACCAGGTCGACCGAGACGGCAAAGCCTCGGAAGAAAGGCACAGAGTCTCGCTCAATCTTCAGGAAGTGCTGGGCCTGAACGGCCATTGGAGCCATCAGCAGCAACAGGCTAATGACGATCCTTGAAGCGTATGCGGATATGTTCGACCGTCGTATCATAGGTCACAGAAGGGTTTTTAATATATATCGTATCAATGCCACGATGGGTGCTGCGAATGTCCGTCAGCGTGTGGAAGAAATGGGCCGCACAGTCAACGGATTCGAAATGGGGAATATCCTCTTTCTTGATCCATACCGTGTCCAACGTCACACTTTTTAAGGTATCTGCAATGCGGAAGATCAGGACATCCTCTGGTCGCTGGTAACTGATTGGCAATGTCAGGGTCGTCTTGTTGACACCACTATTATACAGCAATGTGTCGGTGCCGTCCTTGCGCTGTGACCATACAGACAGCGTGTCAGTCAGCGTGTCCTTCTGTTCACTGGCATTGTAGAAGCCATAATTCACCGCCACTTTCGTAGAAATAGGGCAGTCGATGCTGGAACAGGAACTCGCCACAACCAATATAGCCAACAGGAGTTTCTTCATCTCACAAACCTCAAACTAGATCGTCATTTCTATCTGGTAGTCATTGCGGTTCGTCGACGAGCGGCTGATCAAATCTCCCAGGAAACCTGTCAGGAAGAACTGCGTGCCCATCATCATCATCGTCAGCGAGAGGTAGAAGAATGCCGAATCAGTAATATACAGCAATCCGAGCAACTTACCTATTGCCAAGAAGAATGCGGCGATAAAACCGATGAGGAACATGATAGTACCCAGAAAACCGAACACATGCATCGGTTTCTTGCCGAATGTTGACAGGAACCACAGCGTCAGCAGATCGAGATAACCATTCACGAAGCGGTTCCATCCCATGAACTTTGACGAGCCGTACTTGCGGGCCTGATGATGTACCACCTTCTCCCCTATCTTGTCGAAACCAGCCTGTTTTGCCAAATAGGGAATATAGCGGTGCATCTCACCATAAACCTCGATGTTTTTCACCACATCACGTCGATAGGCCTTCAAACCGCAGTTGAAGTCGTGCAAGTTCTTCACACCACTCACCGCACGTGCCGTGGCATTGAACAGTTTTGTAGGCAGAGTCTTCGACAACGGATCGTAGCGCTTCTGCTTATAGCCGCTTACCAAGTCATATCTCTCTTCCTTCACCATGCGGTACAGTTCAGGTATCTCGTCGGGCGAGTCCTGCAGGTCGGCATCCATCGTAATGACCACATCACCTTCAGCGGCCTTGAATCCACAGTACAGAGCAGGACTCTTACCATAGTTCCGACGGAACTTGATGCCTTTCACGTGTTCCGATTTCGCTTTCAACTCTGTGATAATATCCCATGAGCGGTCCGTAGAGCCGTCGCTGATGAAGATTACCTCAAAACTGAAGTTGTTCTCAGTCATCACTCTCTCTATCCAGGCGTACAATTCCGGTATCGACTCCTCCTCATTATAAAGAGGTATAACTACTGATATATCCATTGTTTTTAACTAAGTCCCCTAAGTTAGGGGGTTGGGGGTCTGAACGACCACCCATTTTTTATTGTTATTATTTTTGTCTATAATCACTTTCTCATGTCTGTTCAGGCCCCCATCCCCCTAACTTAGAGGGCGTGTGCGCTGCATCAGGGCTGCGATGGGTAGTCCCACCACGATGCCAATGATGATGTTGTTAGTCAAGATGCTCAGCACAATATCGATGGGACGCATCGACCCCATCATCTGCAGGGCCTCTTCCACTTGCGCAGACATGCCCATCTGCTGAAGAGCCTGGGCCGTCTCTGGCACCGACAGCATATTAGTTATCGACAGCAACAGATAGCCATGGTCAACATACGCAAAATAGATAAACTGTCCTATGGCGAACAACAAACCACCATAGAAGAACACCAGGATGATGTATGCCCAGCCACGCAGCAGCGAGACAACCCCATCCAGACCGTTATCACGGAAACGCCTCAGACGGCTACCTACGTAAATCGGTGTCATCAGGGCTAGCCCAAAAGCCAACAGTCCATAAATAGGTGACGAGATTCCCAGTATGTAACAGCAGAAACTGACAAGCCACAAGACTGACAGCATAGCACCGTCGATACGTGCATAAGCCTTAAGTTGAATATATTCTGGTGCAGTCAACTTGATTTATATTTTAACAGTTATCTATTTGGCTGCAAAATTAAGCATTTTCCCGCATATAACGGGGGCGATCTCTAAAAAAATAGTTAAAATCAAGAAAAATTTCAATTATCAATTCTCAATTCTCAATTAATTGTAGTACCTTTGCACCCGCAAAATGGGCCAGTCCTGTACGACCAGCTCCCTCGGAACCCTCCAGGACGGGAACGTAGCAAAGGTACTTGGTTGTAGCGGTGCGATGCAGACCGCTGGTCCACCCGCCTCTTTAGCTCAGTTGGCCAGAGCACGTGATTTGTAATCTCGGGGTCGTTGGTTCGAATCCGACAAGAGGCTCACCCTTTACTCTTCCTCAGATTTATAATGTTTACGCAGCACATTGCACTGTGTAACATTGCAATAGAAACCATTGACGAAGAGGCCATAATTACGCAGATTATTCACATCGTTTGCCGTCAGCACAATACGGTAGGTGGTAGTCTTGGCTCCCATCAGGACACATCCCCAGTCATTAAGTTCATTGTTATTGCCTTCCAGGGTTTGATCCGTAGTATTATAAATGGTCTTCAAAAGCCAGTAAGTATTAGGATTCTCCTTATCTGCCGTAAAGACTATTTCCAGTTTATCACCCTCATTCACATCAGCAAACAGATTGGCGTTCACCACGAAACCGTTCTCCCAGTTACCCATAACACAATCGCCTTTCCATATATTCATACGTTCCCAAGTAGCATCGGCAGGAGTCAGCCTCACGCTCTTCACAACAAGCGTTGAAGTGTCATCGGCCTGTATGGCGATTTCGTCTACATATTTCACATCATACCCATCAAAATAACAAGTCAGCGTACTGATACCCGGTTTTGCCAAAGCCTTCAGTTCATCGGAGACCATAATCTGGGTAGTCACAGTTGTCGGCTCAGCAAACTCTACAGTTATTGATTCGTAGTCAGACCAATCAACACCCATGTTGTTCTCCTTCACATCTGCGACAAGTCCACCCCACGGCAGAGCCTGGTATGTAATTGAACCATCATCATTCTGTTCCATTGACTCATGGATATTCCATGTACTGCAGAATTTACTAGTAATATCCGTTTTGTCTTCCATGCTTTCGTTTTGTTCACACGAGCAGAAGAACACCACGGTCAGTAATAATAAGGCAAGACTTTTCATTTTATGGTTATTATTTTTCGGCTGCAAAGTTACGAAAAGTCGAGAGCAAAACAAAATAAATTCATTAATTTTTTATGCTGAGCGTAGTAACTTCGCGATTATTATCGCAAAGTTCTTTCTCCGCATGCTACGAAAGCAATAAACCGAGCGACGAAAAGTTAAGAGCAAAACAAAATAAAAACTTTTCTTTTCATTTCTTGCTAATTCTTGCTAATTTCTTTCAGCAAGACAAAAAGAAAGGAGCCCTGAATCATTGCTGACTCAGGGCTCCTGGAAAGATGGCGGCCTCCTACTCTCCCGCATTGCATTGCAGTAC
>CADCCB010000059.1 GCA_902799905.1 uncultured Prevotellaceae bacterium | reverse complement strand
TAAGCTTCTCCACGCGAGCTTTCAGTCCTGCCATACAATCGCAAATCTGGAGGTTTGCAATCATATCCTTGATGCTGTTCAGCGTAGTGCCGATGGTGATATAGCGGATAGCAGCAACCACCTGCAACTGAGTCGTACCCTCGTAGATAGAGAAGATACGGGCATCGCGGAACAGACGCTGGCTCTTGTACTCCATGATGAAGCCTGAGCCACCGTGGATGCTGATGGCATCGTAGGCGTTCTGGTTGGCGTACTCTGAGTTCATACCCTTGGCCAGTGGTGTGAAGGCATCGGCGAGGCGCTGGTACTTCTTCAGCTCCTGCTTCTCCTCAGGTGTGAGCTTGCGGTCGCGCTCGATATCCTCCAAGCACTTGTAAATGTCAACGTAAGCGGCTGTTTCGTACAGCAGTGAACGACCAGCATCGAGCTTAGCCTTCATGCGGCTGAGCATGTCGTAAACAGCAGGGAAGTTGATGATCTTATCACCGAACTGCTGACGCTCCTTAGCGTAAGCCAGACCCTCGTTGTAAGCCTCCTGCTCAACACCTACTGACTGAGCGGCGATACCCAGACGGGCACCGTTCATCAGAGCCATCACATATTTGATCAGACCCAGACGAGTGCTACCGCAGAGCTCTGCCTTCGCATTCTTATAGGTGAGCTCACAGGTAGGTGAGCCGTGGATACCCAACTTGTGCTCGATGTGACGAACATCAACACCGCCCTGGCGCTTGTCGTAGATGAACATTGACAGACCACGTCCGTCCTTAGTGCCCTCCTCAGAACGAGCCAGCACGAGGTGGATGTCGCTATCAGCCTTCAGCATCACGCGCTGCAGGTCACTACCGGCATCAGGCTCGGTCAGGTCCATACTCATACCCTCACCAGCGCAAACGCGTGGGATGTACTTCTGGCGCTGCTCCTCGCTACCGAACTCATACAGAGTGTCGATACAACTCTGCAGGCTCCAGATGTTCTGGAAACCGGCATCAGCAGCCGAAATCATCTCAGAGAGCATTGAGAACACTGCGTTAGGCAGGTTCAGACCGCCGTAACGGCGAGGCATTGATACACCCCACAGACCAGCCTTACGGGTGGCGTCGAGGTTCTCGTAAGTCTTAGAGGCGTAGATCATACGGCCGTTCTCGAGGTGTGGACCTTCCAGGTCGACGCTCTCAGAGTTTGGCTCGATGATATTGGCAGCCACGTCGCCAGTGATGTCGAGAATCTGCTTGTAGTTCTCGATGGCATCGCCCAGGTCGACGGGAGCGTAGTCATATTCTTTCGCATCAGCGAAACCCTTTTCTTTCAACTCAACGATGCGAGCCATAAGGGGATGGTTCAAGTAGAACCCGATCTCAGGATGATCGCTATAATAGTTTGCCATAATTCTATTTCTTCTTAATGATTATTCAAATTAACCCGTTATCGGCAGCCCACTTCCAAGCGTCATGATCGGTTTGCTGCATAGTCTTCACACCTTCTGGCAAATCGGGCATACCATAACGAGGACCGCTATAGTCGAGATGCTCGTATGCATTTTCTGGCGTAATAACCTCAAGGGGAGTATTCTCCTCCTCTTGATTCTGCTCCTTGGACTGTTCGATTTTGGAGTCTTTCATCCTTATTTGCTGTTTTGCTTGTAGTACTTAATCAACTTGGGTACAACTTCCTCTACAGTACCAACAATCACGTAGTCGGCAATCTTGTTGATAGGAGCATCGGGATCGCTGTTGACAGAGATGATGATACCTGAGTCCTGCATACCAGCAATGTGCTGGATCTGTCCAGAGATACCACAGGCGATGTACACCTTGGGATGAACGGTAACACCTGTCTGACCAATCTGACGGTCGTGATCCAACCAGCCAGCGTCAACAGCGGCACGAGAACCACCAACTTCACCATGCAGCACCTTTGCCAACTGGAACAGCATGTCAAAGTTCTCCTTGCAGCCCATACCGTAACCACCGGCTACGACGATAGGAGCACCCTTCAGGTTGTGCTTGGCAGCCTCTACGTGGTGATCGAGCACTTTTACTACGAAGGCCTCAGGGCTAACATACTTGCTTACCTCGGGATATACAACCTCCTTCTTGCACTCACCATCGTACAGAGCCTTCTGCATGACGCCAGAACGGACAGTAGCCATCTGAGGACGGTGGTCGGGGTTCACGATAGTAGCCACGATGTTACCACCAAAAGCGGGACGAATCTGATAGAGCAGATTGTCGTAGTGCTGCTTGGTCTTAGCATCGTCGTACGGGCCTATCTCCAACTCTGTGCAGTCAGCGGTCAGACCAGAGGTCAGCGATGACGATACACGTGGACCGAGGTCGCGACCAATCACGGTAGCACCCATCAGACAGATCTGTGGCTGCTCCTCCTTGAAGAGGTTAACCAGAATATCAGTGTGGGGAGCAGAGGTATAAGGGAACAGGTCCTTAGCGTCAAAAACAAACAGTTTGTCGACGCCATAAGGCAGAATCTGATCCTCCACCTTGCCCTTGATGCCTGTACCGGCAACAACAGCGTGGAGTTCCACTTTCAGTTCATTGGCGAGTTTACGACCCTTGGTCAGCAACTCCTGAGATACTTCCTGTACTTGAGTACCTTCAATTTCGCAATATACAAATACGTTGTTCATATCTCTTAGCCAATAATCTTTTCTTCCAACAATTCTTTGATCATTCCCTCGATGTCAGCATCAGAAGCCGTCAAAGTCTTCGACTCCTTAGCCTGGAACACGATGTTCTTGATGGCCTTAACCTTGGTAGGTGAGCCATTCAGACCGCACTGGTTTACATCGCCATCCACGTCGGCTACGCTCCACTGGTTCAGTGTGAGCTCAGGGCGCTCATCGTACAGATAGTCGTATGGTGTACCCTCGGCAGGACGCTCCATAGGACAGGTGGCGCGCTTGTACTTCATCACCAACTTAGCATTCTGGGGGCGACAAGGAGCAGCGCTTCCGTTTACGGTGATTACAACAGGCAGAGGAGCCTCTACAGTCTCTACACCACCGTCGATCACACGCTTGATGGTAGCCTTACCGTCCTTAACACTGAGTACCTCCTCGGCGTAAGTCACCTGGTTGAGACCCAGTTTCTGAGCCACCTGAGGACCTACCTGAGCGGTATCACCGTCGATAGCCTGACGACCACCGATTACGATGTCGACATCGCCAATCTTCTTGATGGCTGTAGCCAGAGCATAAGATGGAGGATTCCTACTGTTGAGCCTGGGTTCTGCTCCTTCAGGCGAAGGGCCTGCTCCAGGGCATTCAAATCTTCTGGATTGAAGATGGCGGGTAGGGCAGCACGATTCACCGTTCCTTCGGCAGTCATTGCATCCTTACCCACATTTCTAGTGTCTGGCACTTGCTTGGCCAGCACAACAATCTTTAAAGCCATAATATATAAGATGTGTAAAATAGATATTTCGAAATCGGCTGCAAAATTACTACATTTTATGCATTTGGCAAAATAAATTGCACAAAAACACTTATTTTGCGCACAGATTAGTCGTTTTGTGCAATCATATTCGAGTCTGTTGTTGTTTTCTTTTGTCAATCCTTTCGTGTTTCAATGTTTTTTTGTACTTTTGCAACCCAAAGTAAATTCCAAAACAATGGTACGAAGACTTTTATCTACTTTAACGATGATGGCTCTGGCGCTTGGGACGTGGGCACAGGGCTTCGACAACCTGCCTGATCCGATAGAGGATGTGAATAAGGTTGTGGACAATACACCCGACTCTATTGCTAAGGCATTGATGTCGAGACCAAAGCCAGGCTCTACGCGCAAGGGCGACAATCCCGTCATGTTCCTCGTGGGCAACTCTACCATGCGCAATGGCACTCTGGGAAATGGCAACAACGGCCAGTGGGGCTGGGGCTATTTCTTTCCAAAATATTTTGATGCAGAAAAGATTGCGGTGGAAAATCAGGCCCTTGGCGGCATGAGTACCCGCACATTCTATACGGACTTGTGGCCTGCTATCCGCACAGCCTTGAAACCGGGCGACTGGGTGGTAGTGTCGATAGGTCATAACGACAATGGTGAATTCTTTGACCAGAAGCGTGCACGTGCCGTGATTCCCGGCGTAGATCCTGATACCTGTTATGTAGGCTTTAACCAGCGCACGCAGAAGCAGGACACCGTCTATTCGTATGGCACCTACCTGCGCAAATATATCCGTGAGATTCGTGCTAAGGGTGCCAACCCCGTACTCATGTCGCTGACGCCCCGCAATGCCTACGACGAGAAGACGGGCAAGATTGTGCGCAAGCCCCAGACCGAGTGGGCTGCCTATGTTGCAGCCACCGAGGGTGTGCCCTTCATTGACCTCAACGAACTTTCGGGCAAGAAACTCGACAGTTTCAGCCGCTGGAAGGTGGACTATCATTTCCTGGGCGACAAGATCCATACCTCGAAGTTTGGTGCCGAGCTCAACGCCTACAACGCCGCCTTTGGCATCATGCAAAGCCGCAACCCGCTGCTGAAACCTCTTCAGAGAATGTTGAAGATGCCGATTCCCAACAAATGGATTGCCAAAGACCGTTATACTATTGCCAAGGACGGCAGCGTGAAGGCAAAGCCCGTTGTTTTCTTCACCGGCGACTCTACCGTGAAGAATGCCGACAAAGACGATGACGGCATGTGGGGATGGGCCTCGCAGGCAGCAACGATCTTCGACGAGAGTAAGATTTCGCTCGTGAATGCCGGACGTGCTGGACGCTCCACCCGCTCCTTCATCCGCGAGGGCCTCTGGCAGCAAGTCTACGAGTCATTGCAACCGGGCGATTTCGTAACGATTCAGTTTGGTCATAACGACATTTGCCCCATCACCGATCAGAAAGCTCGTGGCGTCATTCCTGGTACAAAGGATACGTTGCATGTCTACCACATGGACAATGATACCTATGAGGTGGTCTATTCCTTTGGTTGGTATCTGAAGAAGATGATTGACGATACCAGAGAAAAGGGTGCCACGCCTATCCTCGTCTCGCTGACGCCCCGTAACGAGTGGCCTGGCGGTAAGATAGAACGCCGTGACGACAGTTATGGCAAGTGGTACCGTGAAGTGGTGGAACAGACTGGTGTTGAGTTCATAGATATGCACAATATATCCGCAGACTTCCTTGACAAAAAGTTCTCGGTGAAGCGTTTGCCTGAAGACAAGGAGAAGGCAAAGGCCAAGGTGGAAGAAATCAAGAAGAAGGCAGGTGATGTCTATTTCAAGAAAGACCATACCCATGCTTCAAAGGCGGGCGCTCAGATGAATGCTCAGAGTTTTGCCAAAGGCCTGCGTCAGAACAATAGTGAATTAGCCAAGTATTTGAAGAAATAAATGATAGACAGGGCAACAGTAGATAAGATAATGGATGCGGCACGTATTGTCGATGTCGTGGGAGAGTTCGTCACGCTGAAGAAGAGTGGGGTGAACTACAAAGGCCTATGTCCTTTCCACGACGACCGCAACCCGTCGTTCATGGTATCGCCCTCGAAGAATATCTGTCATTGTTTCGTGTGTGGTAAGGGTGGAACCCCTGCTAGTTTCCTGATGGAGCACGAGCAGATTACCTATCCCGAGGCCTTGCGGTGGCTGGCTAAGAAATATAACATAGAGATTGTCGAGAAGGAGATGACCGACGAGGAGCGTGAGGCACAGAGCGAGCGCGAGTCAATGTTCATTGTCAACGAGTGGGCGAAGGATTGGTTCCATAAAATCCTACTTGAAGATCCTGATGGTAAGGCTATCGGACTGCAGTATTTCCGCAGTCGTGGCATTCGCGACGATATCATTGAGAAGTTCCAGTTGGGCTATGCCCCTCAGCGGCGCGATGCTCTCTCGTCGACTGCTATCAAGAAAGGCTATAAGTCGGAGTTCTTGGTGAAGACGGGACTCTGCTTTGTAAGTGAAAAGGGAAAAATGAATAGTGAAAAATTTGCTACCGCTGCTGATGGTACGGCGGAAGCAAATTCTTCTTTTACTAATCACTCTTCCCTTATAGACCGCTATTCAGGTCGTGCCATCTTCCCTTGGTTCAATGTCAGCGGCAAGGTGGTGGCCTTTGGAGGACGTGTGCTTGACAGCCGTACCAAGGGCGTGGCGCAGAAATATGTCAACTCCCCCGACTCAGAGATCTACCACAAGGAGCGTGAACTCTATGGCATCTATCAGGCGAAGAAGGCCATTGTCAAGGAGGATCGGGTATTCATGGTCGAGGGCTATACCGATGTCATCGCCATGCACCAGGCAGGTATCGAGAATGTGGTAGCCAACAGTGGTACGGCCTTGAGTATCTATCAGATCAGGATGTTGCACCGTTTCACCAATAACATTACCTTGCTCTACGATGGCGATGAGGCTGGCATCCATGCCGCCATGCGAGGTACCGATATGCTCCTTGAGGAGGGCATGAACATCAAGGTGCTGCTGCTGCCTGATGGAGATGATCCTGACTCGTTTGCAAGGAAGCATTCTACTGATGAACTGCGTAAATATATCGAGGAGCATCAGACAGACTTTATCACCTTCAAGACGCGGCTGACGGTCCAGAACGTGGAAGACCCCGTCAAACGCTCCGAGGCTATTGGTGGCATTGTGAAGAGCATCTCTGTCATCCCCGACCAGATATTGCGTTCCACCTATCTCTCTGACTTTGCCCATCGGATCAACATGAAGGAGCAGCCCCTCATTGCCGAGATGAACAAGTACATCCGCAAGGGTATTGAGGACAAGGAAAAAGAGAGGGAGCGGGAGAGCCGTATTGAAGCACAGACGGGGGACAACAAAGCCTCTGGTGCGACGAAAGTGGCACCTCCGGCAGAGCCATTGACCCTTCATTCCCCTCAGGAACAGGCCACCCAGGTAGAGTTGATGCTTGTCCGTGAAATTGTGAGGAATGGCGACAAGGTGATCTTCAATCAGGTGGAGACAGAGGACGGACAGACCATCTCGCTTACGGTGGCTGAATATATCCAGTTCGACTTGTCGCAGGACGGGCTGTCCTTTGCCGTACCCCTGCACAACCAGATACTGGCTGAAGCGGTGGCGCATATCCATGATGAGGGTTTCGAGGCTGGTACCTATTTCTGTGCCCATCCCGACCTGCAGGTCAGTCAGTTGGCCACACGGCTCTCTCTCGACCGTCACCAACTGGGCGGGAGGTTCACGGTTGCCGATACGGAGATCAGTTTGCGTCAGCGAGTGCTCCATCTGGTGATGGACTTCCGTCTTGACATCGTAGAGACGCGCCTAAAAGAGATACAGCGGCAGTTGCAGCAGGTGGGCAGCAACGTAAGCCGTATGATGGAACTATTGAAAGAACATAAGGAGACCAAGGAACTTCGTGATGCCCTGGCCAAGAAACTGGGCAGCGACCTCCTTGTTTAAAACGGAAATATGTATTACATTCAGAAAAAACTAGAGATTTCAGCCAGTCACCATTTGGTGCTGGACTATGAGAGTAAGTGTTCGCAACTGCATGGACACAACTGGGTGATAACCATCTGTTGCAAGACCAAAACATTGAACCAGAACGGAATGGTTGTCGATTTTACGGAGATCAAACGTAAGATCAAGGACCGTTTGGATCATCAGAACCTCAACGATGTGCTGCCCTTCAACCCTACGGCTGAGAATATCGCCCGTTGGTGCGTGGAGCAGATCCCTACATGCTATAAGGCTATAGTACAGGAGAGCGAGGGGAATATCGCGATGTATGAGTGTGAAGAAGAGTGAAAAGTGAAGAATTTGCTACCGCCATGAGGACTTTTCGCGTAAACGATATTTTCTATTCGTTGCAAGGTGAGGGACGTAATACGGGACGTGCGGCGGTATTCGTACGTTTCGCAGGCTGCAACCTGCGCTGCCCGTTCTGCGATACGGAGTTCGAGACTTATCGCGAGATGAGCAACGAGGAGATTCTTGATGCTGTCAAGGCTCTTATACCATCTAACCAAACGCCCTTCCCTTGGGGAGGGGCAGGGGGTAGGCTCCTTATCGTCCTGACAGGCGGTGAACCCACATTGCAAGTTGACGAGACTTTCGTGGACTTCCTTCATGAGCATGGCTATGAGGTGGCGATGGAGAGTAATGGCACACGTCCTGCTCCCAAGAACCTCGACTGGCTCACGGTGTCGCCAAAGCAGAAGCCTGTTCGTCAACATTGCAACGAGGTGAAGGTGGTTTTTACGGATGCTGAACATGTGTTAGATTTTGACCTCGAAGCAGACTACTATTACCTGCAGCCTTGCGACACAGGTGATGTCCAGCGCAATAGGGCTATTACGCAGGCCTGTGTAGAGTATATCAAGGCGCATCCCCAGTGGCGACTGTCCCTGCAAACCCATAAACTCATTGATATCCCATGAACTGGCAGACCATAGCCTTCATCATCCATCATGTGATAGTCATTATGGCTGTCATCCATGTGGTGATGGACAATCGTCAGCCAGCCAAGACGATGGCATGGGCTATGGTGATTTACTTCTTTCCCGTGGTGGGCATCATTGCCTATCTCGTACTGGGAGTCAACACACGTCGTGAACGGATGGTCAGCCAGCGGTCGATGGACCAACTCACCAAGCGCTCCATGCTCGAGTTCGTCGAACAGCGCGACCTGCAGTTACCCGAGGCACACAAGCCTGTCATCGACCTCTTCGTCAATCAGAGTTTCTCCCTTCCGTTTAATAATAATGTGGTGGACGTGCTCTGTGACGGCTATGCCTTCTTCCCTGCTCTGTTGCGTGACATTGCCTCAGCCAGGAACCACATCCATATCGATATCTATATCTTCGAGGAGGATGCCGTGGGCAATCTGGTGGCTGATGCGCTGATAGCCAAGGCTCGCGAGGGTGTTGAGGTCAGGGTTGTCTACGATGACGTGGGTTGCTGGGGGGTGAAGAACCGCTTCTTCGAGCGGATGCGTGTCGAGGGTATCGAGGTAGTGCCTTTCCTGCCGGTTCGTTTCCCCACCTTTGCCCGTAAGGTCAACTACCGAAACCACCGTAAGATTATTGTCATTGATGGTCGTGTGGGCTATATTGGCGGCATGAACATTGCCCTGCGCTATATCAAAGGGCGCAATGGACGTGGCTGGCGTGACACCATGCTGCGCATCGAGGGACAGGGTGTCTATGCTCTGCAGCGTGCCTTCCTCATCGACTGGTACTTTGTCGACCGTACGTTGCTCAGCGACCGCAAATATTACCCCTCTTCACTCCCCACGCACCCGTCTCCAAGTCCTCTCATCCAGACGGTGACCAGTGCACCGTTGGCTGTCTATCCGGAGATCATGCAGGGCTATGTGCGCATCATCCTCTCTGCCAAGAAGTACATCTACATCGAGTCGCCATATTTCCTGCCCACCGATGCTGTGTTCTTCGCTTTGAAGACTGCCGCCGCATCGGGTGTCGATGTGCGGGTGCTAGTGCCTAGAAAGACTGACGGCTGGTTTGTGGAGTGGGGTAGTCGCTCCTATCTGCGCGAGGCGCAGTCGGCAGGCATAACGGTCAGCCTCTATCAGGCCGCCTTCCTGCATTCCAAACTGCTGGTGTGCGATGACAGCATCTGTACCTGCGGCTCCACCAACATCGACTTCCGCTCGTTTGAAAACAACTTCGAGGCGAATGCCTTCTGCTACGATGAAGATCTGGCTGTGCGGATGAAGATGGTATTTCTGGAAGACGAACGGTCTTCTGTCCCGCTCAGTTCATTCCCAGAACGGATGCATCCCCGCTTCTTCCCTCGTCTGGGCGAGTCGCTCACACGTCTGCTGTCCCCTCTGCTCTGAACAGCGAGAAGTTCACGCTGCCGTAACTCCTGTGCTCCACGAAGTGCGGGTGTGCAGAGAAGTCATAGTCTTTGCCGTGTTCAAACACAAAGATGCCCCCTTCTTTCAGCAGTCCCTTCTCGAAGATCAAATCGGGTATGGTGGGTAGTTCTTTTAAGGCGTATGGCGGGTCGGCGAAGATGAAGTCGAACTGCAGTCTACAGGATTTAATGAAGCGGAAAACATCGCCGCGCAGGGGAAGAACACTGGCTTTTAGTTCTTTGCTGTTGGTAATCAGTTTCTGAAAACATTCGCAGATGAAACGATGGTGGTCGCGGTCCATCTCCACACTGGTGACATGGGCACAGCCACGTGAGGCGAGTTCGAGGGAGATGCTACCCGTGCCAGAGAATAGGTCGAGGGCTGTTGCTCCTTCGAAGTCGATATACTGGTTCAGCACATTGAAGATGTTCTCCTTGGCGAAATCGGTGGTAGGCCGCGCCTTGAATGAGCGTGGTATCTCAAAATGCCGTCCCTTGTATTTCCCTGTGATGATTCTCATAACTCCAACCTCCGCTCGAGCCTGCTCGCTTTCACCAAGCGAAGCGACTGAAAGAAATCTCCAACCTCAAACCTCAAATCATCTCACCTTCCTTTTACGATAAGCGTCATCAGGTCGTAGGGCATGCCCTTGATCTGTGTTACAGGGTGGTTGTTGAAGTCCACGGCGGGCTTTATCACGTACACTTTCTCCAAATAGGTCTTCAGTCCTTCCAGCAGTGCCCCCTCTTCAGGTATTTCACCTACCAGGTGTAACTCGTCGTGTGCGGCATCCATCTGCAATTGGTTCCAGATGTAGAGCAGAAAGTATATGGCATCCTTGGTGCGTGCCGCATCATACGAGTTGCAGAACTTGAATCGGTTCTGCTGGAAACCGAACACCTCAAGTCTGTTCTCGTGGAAGTATCCGTAGAGTTTTTGATACGAACCGGTGAAACTGCGCTGATGCAGGTGACGCCAGACGGGCGAGATGGCTGTGACGAGCCGCACGTCCTGAAAGTGGTCGTCAATGACGAGTCGCAGGTCCTTGTTCATCGAGAATACCGCCACCGCATTCAAGTCCGGCAGCACATTGTAGTACACGGCATCGTGCTCCTGACGGGGGAAGGCGTGGCTGTGGAGGGCTTCTATGTCTTTCTCGTTGAAGGTCTCCACGGGTACCAGCAGCACGTCCGAGTCAATGGTTACACGGACCCTTGGTGGTGCCTGTAGCAACAGGTCTGCCTGTTTGAAGGCTTCGCGCAGGTTGGCAGCCATCGAGATGCCGCTCTTCACGACAAACGGTTCGTACACAATGTTCTGCTCCCCCTCCAGTGGCATCACGAACGACAGGGTGTTGCGCCCGATGCGGATGGTGAGTCGTTGTTTATTTGCTAAATTCACGTTAATGGTGCTGTCATACTTTTGCATTCCAATATTTTTTATTACCTTTGCAAAGATAATACAAAAAGTGAAAAGGAAAAAAAGTAAAAAGGTAAAAAAGGTTAAAGCATGATTGCAGACGAACTAAAAGGTAGAATCCGCCAGGCGCTCGGCTTTGCTCCGACGATGGATCAGGAACGGGCCATCGGCGTCTTTGCCGACTTTCTCACATCGCACTCCGATAGTGCTGTGATGGTGCTGCGAGGCTCGGCAGGAACGGGAAAGACCACCCTGGCCGCAGCCATCGTCCGTACCCTGTTGGCCCTGAAGCAGAAGATTGTGCTTCTGGCTCCCACGGGACGTGCCGCCAAGGTCTTCTCGCTCTATGCCTCCCATCCCGCCTATACCATTCATCGCCGCATCTATCGCCAGAAGTCGTTGGAGGGTGGGTTCGACCTGAACTACAATGCTGCCAGCGACACCCTGTTCATTGTCGATGAGGCCTCGATGATCTCGCAAGGCGATCATTCCGTTGTCAATTCTCCATTCGGCACAGGCTCTCTCCTTGACGACTTGATCCGCTTCGTCCACAACGGTAGAAACTGCCGACTGCTTCTCATCGGCGATAGGGCTCAGTTGCCGCCAGTGGACGAAGAAGAGAGCCCAGCCCTGATGGCGGGCGTGCTCAGGGGCTATGGGCTCGATGTCTTCGAGAACGACCTCAACGAAGTGCTCCGTCAGAGCCAGGAGTCGGGAATCCTGTGGAATGCCACTCAAGTAAGATGTATGATGGCTGATGGTGGATGGAGTCTGCCTAAGATTCGTTTCCACGGTTTTCCTGATATCGTAAATGTACCAGGTGATGAACTAATCGAGTCGCTGGCTACCAGTTACAGTCGTGCGGGTATGGACGATACAATCGTCGTTACCCGCAGCAACAAACGCGCTAACATCTACAACCAGGGCATCCGTAATACCGTGCTCGACCGTGAGGACGAACTCTGTCGTGGCGACCGCATCATGATAGTGAAGAATAATTATTACTGGCTTTCGGCTGACGGCTGTTCGCAACTGGCCAAGAGCCAAGAGCCAATTGCAAATAGCCCATTCAGTTTCATCGCCAACGGCGATATTGCCGTGGTGCAGCGAGTCAGAAATGTGCACGAACTCTATGGTTTCCGCTTTGCTGAGGTCACTATGACCTTTCCTGACTACGATGACTACGAACTTACAGCCGTCGTTCTGCTCGACACGCTGACTACCGAGGCGCCTGCCCTCACTCGCGAGCAGCAGGAACAATTATATAATAAGGTGATGGAGGACTATATGGACGTGCCCTATAAGTCGGAACGCCTGAAGAAACTCAAGGAGGACAAATATTATAATGCTCTTCAGATAAAGTATGCCTATGCCGTTACCTGTCACAAGGCCCAAGGCGGTCAATGGGCGCATGTCTATATCGACCAGGGCTATATGACTGACGATATGGTTGCCGCCGACTATGTCCACTGGCTCTACACGGCCCTGACCCGTGCCACCGAAAAGGTATTCCTTGTCAACTGGCCGAAGACTCAGGTCATGCCTCCTCAGACATCTTCATGATCCAAGGAATATAGCCTGCGAATTCCTCATCGTATTTATGGACCATGTCCAGATCCTCATACGGGCGGATGTCGTGATGGATGAATAACTTCTTGTTGGATGCGAGTTGTTTCTTGAATGCCTCATGCTCATACTTGTCTTCGTCAGCATGGGGCTTTCTGAAGCCCATCACCAGTTTCTCCACATTCCAGCGGTTATGCTCTACCTTGGCAAGGACTTCTATTTCCTCACTCGACAGCGTGTCGTAATCACGCGACTTGTTGGTGATGTCCAGTCCTCGCATGGCTCTGAGAGTTGCCAACTTGGTCCTCATGGTGTAGGCATTATAGAGGCTCGACCACTTCAGCGCCACTGACAGTTCCCGCCAGTATTTGTCGGCCTCTGCCCATATCTGTTCTGGCGACATGGCATCCAGTGCCAGAATGCTCTGGAACTTGCGCGTGTCGTAGTCAGCCGTAGAGTAGAGGTAGTTGATAAGTTTCGCGCGTTTCAGCGAGTGGTTGTCAGCGGTGTAGGCCGTCTCGTTCATGCCGAAGGGATAGATATGGGCATAGCGGGCATCGCGTTTTTTCTCTATGAGTTCGTCTTTTTCGTTAACGTAGGCGTATGTCATTTTCTTGTTGTCCTTCGTGTCGGCGTTTCTCAGGTTCGTAACGAAATTGTCGGAGCGGTCCTGGCGGATAAACACCGGAACGCCATTGTCATATACCGCATCAGGCATGTTCATGCCCATCACGAAGTTCTGACGCTGGTCGGCCAGTGCCAGGAAGATAGACAGATACTGCTTGCCTGCTTCTCGGCTCTCATTGTGCTCTTTCGCCCAAGACTCTATCAAGTCCTGTATGGGCTTTGAGAACATGTTGCCCTTGATGAACTCAAACTCCACGTCAAGGAATGGGGGCTTATTCTTGAATATCACGTATTCGTCTCTTTCTCCCTCCTTCTCTTTCTTGTCCTTATCCTCGGTGGTGACGTCATAGTAGTAGAAGGGCTGTATCTCGAAGAAATGACGGTTTCGGATGATAAACTCCTCCTTCTCTTTGTCTGCATTGATGTCGATGAATGTGATTTTCGTCTTCTTTCCCTTTTCGCTGTAATTGGGGAAGTGCAGCACATTGGCTGCCTCCATGGCGAAGGCTACGGCAAAGTTCGTCGTTCCCACAAACACCAGATGCACATACTTGTCATCGTCAGGCGTGATGCCCTTGCCATACACGGCAGGGTAGGAGTATGTTTTGCCAGGGTAGTCGAAGTCCTTGTATTCTCGCTTGACAAACACCTGCTTGGCCCATCCGGTATAGAAGTTGTAAGGTATGAACTCGATGCCCAGGTTGCCCACTTTCTTGAAGATCTCTGAAGTCTTGAAGGCCGCATAGGTGTCCAGGTCCTTGAACACGCAGACTATCCTGTCCGGATGTCCTTTCACCTTCGGGTCTTCCAGGTATCGGCAGATGCTGTCCACGCACTCCACGTTGATGGCATCGTGGGCCGACTTCTTGTGGTTGCCTACGATATAGATGTGTTCTGCCGACTCCAGATAGATGTCCTTGAAGTCCTCTGTCGAGATACGGTGTCCGTAGTTGATGATGATGTGCCTCATCTGTTCCTCCGTGAACGACTTGTGCAGTTTCTCCCTGATGTCGGCAACCTCAGCCGAGGTCATTATCAGGACGTATGCATTCTTGTCTTTCTCAAAGATATACGCGATGAACGATGGCACCATCTCGTCATAGCCCATGATGATGTAATGTCCGGACTTCAGATAGTGGATGTGTCCCTCCTGGTGATTCGCCACGCGCCGTTCTATCGAGTTCGTGATGATACCGATGATGACACCGTTGAAGATGAAGGCACCGATAAGGAACGTGATACTGCTGGCAATGAGCATCCAGCCGTGCACATGTGTCCCGTCGTTGCCCATATAGAGATTGTTGAGCGCATTGGAGTCTAACAGGAGGTAGAGCGGCAGCAGCCACTTGTTCAGATTCTCCGCTTCGCAGAATTGCTCCCACTGGCTGTTCGATGCTGCCAGGAACAGGTATGACAATCCCAAGGCAAACAGAAGTGCGACTCCCAGTACGGCCAGTTGCCTCATCAGGTTTTGTGCCAGCACCCTGTCAAAGCGGAGCCATAGTGTCCTCTTGATCTTTCTCTTCATCGTTGATGGTTTATGTGTTATTATTTGACTACAAAGATACAAATTATTTCCGATATGACAAAAAGAATGCCGTGTTTTTTTGTGTAAACCTTTGAAGAAAGACCATCCTCTGTCTTTCACAAGTCTGCTCTTCTGACGATCTCTTCTACCAGCCTATTTAGCATCAGACATTGTTCACGCGAGATGGTGCGCCGTTGCATGTGATACTCCCATGGACTTACCTGTAGAAGACGTCCTTCTGAGCAAGCGTCAAAGGACTCCCCTGACGGTTTGTACAATGCTGGAAAGCCGTTCTCCCTGACAAGAATGATCTTGTAGCCTCTGTCCATGGCTTCGCGCATCACCTCTTTCTCACGAGTGGCAATGGCAGCGCTCACCAAGATGCCGCCTGCCTCTCCGCATGCCAACCACTTCTGCTTGTAATCAGCATATTCCTTGTCAGTATAGGCTTTATGTACAATAACTGCAACCTTCTGGGGAATATTGAGCAGGAAGCGGTTGCCTACCGTTTGGCAACGCCATTCACCGATATCAATGTAATGCATAGTGGTGAAGAAGTCTGGATAAAGTCGTTTGATGGCCAAGCGCCGAGGGTTATCATCAAGGTAGTGTATCCAGTTGTCGAGTTGCCCGTCTTCAAGCAGAATCAGGTCATTGTAGCCAGTTTCAAAGAGTACAGGAAGATTCTTACCCGCAGGAGAAACTGCGGGAGTGGTGAATGTTCCTCCTGCCGCTTCTCCTTTTTCTGCTCCTCTCGCCGTTTCTCCGTTTTCCACTACTCCCACCGTTTCTCCGGCGGGCCTCATTCCCGTCAGTCGCCACCATGCCCTCGTGCATCCTACCTTGAACCCCCTCACGACATCGCCTAGGTGCTTGCCTTCTGGCATGTCCTCATTGACCCTCACTATCATGTGAATGTGGTCAGGCATAATGCAGAGTTTCCATATCTCAACCATCTTATAGAAGAAATGAATCTTTTGCTGTTCTTCATCACGGATTGCTTTTCCAAGTTCCGTTAGTTCTACTTGAGCAGCATAGCCTGGTATAGTAACCACCCTCCCCAGCACCGCATGTCGACCTTCTACTACCAAGGTCAGCATATAGGTGCCCTTACGACGATAGTTGTGCCAGGGCTTGCGTCGCTTCATGTTATGTTTCGTCTCTGCTATCTTCACACCTGACGATAAGGCTTCTTCCCTACTTCTAGACATACCGTTTTGTTGATCAATTCTACCAACAAAGATAGTTCTTTTTGTGCAGAAACGAAACTAATTACCTCTTGATAAAGCCACTCTTAACAACTTTTATATAATCATAAAGATTCTGAGCGGTGAGGTGGTGGATAAGGAGGTACATCTTTCGTTAGATGGCGGTAGAAACTGATCATAAGTTTTCGGCTTCTGAAGAAAAGGAGTAAAAGATTTGGTAGTTAGGGGAGTAGTTTGTATCTTTGCTCACGGCTTTGATGTTTGAATTTTACTTTTTGGCGATTGTAAAATTACTCATTTTCAGTGAGTTAACCAAACATCGAGGCCATTTTTATTCCTATTTTATGTTAAATTATGCAGGTGCGCCATCACTTGCGAAACTTTAGTTATATTATTTATTTTGATGAGTATAATGCACTCCATGTATGGTCAGAATCGTTGTTTGAGAGACTCTCTATTTCAAATTCTCCAAAAGGAACATATTAATAGCTTCTCATTTGCCATGTATTATAATACGCGAACCATAAGGCACAAATACGGATATGTCAATTTGAAAGGTCGCATTAAACCAGGTTCTATAAAGCTATATCTTAATAAATTACAAGAGACAAATAAAAAAAAGGCGAGATGGGTTCATCATTCTTTTAATGCTCCTGTTTACTTAGAAGACTCATTATTAAGATTGATTAGTTTACTTTTTATTTCCGAAAAGATACCAGCAATACAAAAGTTGGAGTGGAATGACACTTTGTTATATGAAGACATGAACTGTTTTAGAATTAAGTTTAAACGAAAAGGCAGAGAAAAGACGCTTGATTATTATTTTAGCGACTATTCACAACAACAAATAATATCAGACAAAACAATATTATATTCGCCAAGTATGATAGAATTGTTCAAACTGATAGAAAATATCATAGATCACGGGGTCGAATCAAGGCAGACCAGGGGATGGTTCTCTTCTATGTTGCAAACCAAATAATTGGTTCATCTTTTAGCATTGTTTAATCGTTTTATTATCGTTTTTACTTTATTTTACACATATACAGCCAAGAAATCCCCATCCAGACACGTTCTTGATGCGTCTGGAAATTGCATAAGCAACAGGAATGCCGGATCAAACTTCGCATAAGCAACAGGAATGCCGGATCAAACTTCTATCAGATGTAGTGAGCCGTAGCCACTCATCAGATTACTTCTTCAGATCTTGGAGTATAATGCCACATTCTGATCAAAGATGTAGTTACATGGACTCATCAAGAACCGCTAGTGGTCATTGTGTAATATGAGAAGTCTGTCCGACTTGAATCTCTGTTGTTATGCAAATCTGTATTATTACCCTTATGACAGTTCATATTTGGTCTTTGTCTTCAAAACTGCGTATGTCCTGCAGGCGAGTTTCCTTGCGACCTTGATAATGGCCTTGTGAGGTTTCATGATCTGACAACAGCTTGAGTAATATGCCCCCAACTGGTAGTCTCTATAGATTGCCACCCAGCTTGCCTCTACGATGAGCGGACCGAGGTGCTTATTGCCTCTGTTTGTTTTCTCTCCGCTGACCTTCTTCTCGCCAGAGTCATGGCAGGTGGGAATAAGTCCGAGCATAGACACAAAGCTTCGCTCGTTGGGGAATCGCATGATATCGTTATCCAGTTCCGTCAGCATCGACATGGAGGTTATAAGGCCTAACCCTGGCACAGTGAAAAGAAGGTCGTAATTCTCCTTGTACCTGTCTGTGGTGCTCAAACGGCGAATCTCGCGAGTAACCTTAAGGATGGCCTTCCTCGTATTCTCCACTTGATCGCAGAGCAGCAATAGAGAAAGTTTCTGCTCAGACAGCAGTTCCACTTCCTCGCGGAGCCATTTCATGAAGTTGCGAGACCAATGCGTCTTGCTGTTACGGAAACGCTCAGGATATGTCACCCCCTGAGTATACAGCAGATGTTTCGTTCTGTTCTTCTGACGGGAGAGATCCATGATGAAACGCTGACGCAGGCGTATCAGGTTCGTGTCGTCCATGTACCGCTTGTCCTTTACGTAAATGCCTTTAAGTTCGTCACGCTTCAGCGCCCAGGCAATCTTCTCTGAATCTACGGCATCCGTCTTCATCGTCTTTTCCTTACCTGTCGTAGGAATATCGGCAGCGTTAACCACGATATTTTCTATACCCTGCTCCGCCAGAGCATAGTGAGCAGAGAAACCGCAGAAGCCTGCCTCATAGGCTGACTTGAAGTGAGCTTCAGGGAATTTCTTGTTCAATCTGTCAAAGAGCTCCTTTGCATCTGCATGCTGAGCGAATGAATACTTGTAGCCGCTCTCTGTGAGTGTTGTCACATGCCACGTTTTCAAATGTACGTCAATTCCGACGTAAATGTTTTGTCCTTTGAAGGAAACTTTGTACTTTTGCATACTGGTACGGTTTTAAATTGTGAATGTATTTTGTTTTTAGTACTTACAAAGATACAAACCAATTATTATCGTACCAACTTTTTCCTTCTTTTTTCACGTTCTACCGCGAAGCCCTTTCATCGTTCTAATGACAAGGAGGGTTCTCGAAGCATAGCGGAGAGGTTCGTCGTTGTCATTAGAACGAAACCATCTCCAGCGCATGTTCTGTGCTCGGTGGTAACTTTTCCGGTTGCAAACATAGTAACTGACTGAGGTCAGAGTGTGGCTACGCAATCTAGATGATCCACTTTTTTAAAAGAATAAAATGGAAAACGGAAGTCATCTCGCGGCTTCCGTTTTTTCGTCCGAGACCCTCTCTTATCCCCCTACACAAAAGGGACTCTAATTTTGCGCTCGATATAGAATATCGGTGAAGAATTTGCTTAATCCCGGCCAATTCCCTACCTTTGTCGTTAAAAGGAGGAAAAGGCCGACAGGAAAGGGAACCTATTCGAGGGGACTGCAGTCCTTTAGAGTCTATGAACCGTCTTAGTCCTTCCTGTTTTAGTTGCAAAGTCCAGATAGAATGCCAGCGGCATTGTAGCCTATTTAGAGTCCAAGACCAGACAACTATTGGCCAATTCCTTCATTAAAACGGTACAAAGGTATGAAAAAAATCTTTATCGGCATCGATTTCTCCAAAGAAAAGTTTGATGCAACCCTCATTAAGGCAGAGGGACTGAAGGAATGTGCTCCTAGTGTGCACGAAGTGTTTGACAACAAGACGTCGGGCTTTCGTCGTCTAGTAAAGTGGGTAAAGGCTCAGTCTGAGTCTGCTTCTGTTGATTCCTGGCTCTTCTGCGGCGAAAACACTGGAGGCTATAGTATTGGCCTGAGTAACCATCTCTATGCCTCTGGCTATGACATGTGGCTGGAGTGTGCCTATAGAATTAAGCACTCTGCAGGTATCCAGCGAGTGAAGAACGACAAAGCTGATTCCAAAGCCATTGCTGAATATGCCATGCGCAACTACGACAAGATGATACTGTATAAGCCACAGAGCTCTTCGCTGACGTGTCTGAGAGAGGTTTTCTTGTATCGTCACAGCCTTGTCCGTCAGAAGGTATCGTTGCAGGTTAGAAGGGACGAAAAGCGGCTCACACAGGAGAGATCCGACGCAAGGGCGTTCATGTCTTTTACTAGCAAGCATCTCATCACGGAGGTAAACAAGGCTATCGCCAAATGCGACCAGAAGATAAAGGATATCATCGCCGCAGATGACGAACTTAGGGAAATCTTTGATATCATCACCTCCATGCCAGGCATAGGTATACAGAATGCAACGTGCCTGATGGTCTATACGGATAACTTCCAGAAGTTTGAATTGAACGCAAGAAAAATAGGCTGCTACTATGGCAT
>CADCCB010000058.1 GCA_902799905.1 uncultured Prevotellaceae bacterium | reverse complement strand
GCTGCATCCAGGTTGTCGTGCTTATAGCCCTGCCCCATCAGAATGGCCTGATATTGGAAATCGGCTCTCTCGAGTTTAGCACGGCTGTGGGCAATCTTCTCACGCAAGGCAGCGTCGCTAAGTCGTGCAACAACCTGACCTTTCCTGACTTCCTGTCCGCTATTCTCTATGGCGAACATGACGATCTGTTCTGAGATACGGCTATAGACAGGCACCTCACGCATCGACTCTATCTTACCCTTGATAGCTGTTGAAAAATTCGGAGCCTCTTGGGGCGAAGGGGCTTTTATCGATTGCACAGCAGTCGTATCACTCTGCTGAGGAGTAGATTTCACGTCGCCTTTCGACTGACAAGCAGTGAGAAGTGAAAAGAGCGTGACGAATAGTGAAATACTGATATACTTATTCATAATTGATGAGAGTTTGCAGATGATAGTGGCTCACCCAGAATTCTTCCAGGGCAGCCAGATAGTTAGTGTAGGCAGTAGCCCATCGCGACTCTGCCAGAGTGAAGGTGTTGATGTCACAAAGACCGTTGGCATAGTTGTCGGCCGTCTCATTGTACGTCTCTTCAGCCAATTTGATGGTCTTTTCGGTGCTGATAAGCCTGTCTCTGCTGGATTGCAGCTTCTGCAGCGTCACGGCGGCATCTTCTGCCAACAGACGCTCAACCTCCTGGGATGCCAGTTCCTGTCGGTTCGCCCAAGCCGTAGCTTTCTCATGACGCTTTTTGGCTGCGCCATGATCCATCAGCGGTATCGAAAACTGCACGGAGCCTAAAGCATACAATTGCTGGTTCTGGTAGGCACTGCCGAATGTATTATTGACTTGTTGCATTCCCAGATTGATGTCAAGCCCGACATTGATGCCCCGCTCTTTGCGCGCCTTGTATTCCTGATGGCGCGCTTCAGTGAGTTCTGCCAGCTGGTGCTGGTATGCCGGACTGTTGGACAAGGCAAGCTTTACGACCTCCTCCGATGTATAACTGACAGGAGGGAGCATATCTGGTATGCTCAACAGAGCCAGGTCGGCAGGCAATTGTTCCAAGCGCAACAAGGATGCCAGCTCTGTCCTTGCATTCCGCTCATCTCTTCGCGCCACTTCCACCTGGTTGGCAACATTCTGCTGCTGCACCTCTATTGAGTGCAGTTCTGCCAGCGTGACGATGGCAATGGTCGCTTTCTCGCGGGCAATAGCCAGAAGTGTGTCGTTCAAATACATTTCCTCCAAACGCATCTGCAACATCCGCTGCTGGCGTGCCAACCGAAAGTAGCGCACGGCTGCTTCTTCAGCAAGACAGCGCAGATCATACGCATGTTGACAGCGTGCAGCCTTCAGCCGTTGGTCTTCCACTTTTTTCTCCCAACGGAAGGGATTGTAGCCCAACAGTTCATGGCTATAGCCTACTAACAGCGGACTGGCCACGAACTGTCGTGGGTATCCAGAGGCTTCTTCACGGAAGAACTCACTCCAAATGGCCTGCGTGCCAACATAGGCTTCACCGCCGAAGGGCAGCACCTTCTGACTGAGTCTCAGCTGGGCCGAAGTGGAGAATATGTTGTAGTTGCGCAAATAAACATAGTCTCGGGTGGGGTCGCTGACGATGCGTGAGTAATTAGGCACGACTCTCAACGACAGTTGTGGCTTGCGCAATGCCTCGAAAGCCTCGTAGGATGCTTGATGGCTCTGGAATTCCTGCTGGCTCTGGAAAGCAGTAATGGCACTGTCCTGGGCCAGCCGTATCACCTCGTCCAAGGTCATCGGTGCCTGCCCCATACTGCCCAGAGGAAACAGGCTGAGGAATATTAAGCCGGTCAAATGGCGTATATCTATTCTATTTTTCATCGCTTTCTATATTTTTAAAATCCGAGAAATAGCCGCGCGCCTGAAGTTCCTTGAAGTTGCCGTCGTCGGCCACACGACCGTCCTTCAGCACGACGATGCGGTTACATTGCTGGATAGTGCTCAGGCGGTGAGCAATGACTATACGCGTACATTTCAGTTTGGCGAGGTTCTCAACGACGATGTGCTGGCTGATGTTGTCGAGAGCCGATGTGGCCTCGTCAAGGAAGATCACCTTGGGTTTTCTGACCAGTGCACGGGCTATCAGTATTCGCTGCCGTTGTCCGCCCGACACGCCTTTGCCGTCGACGGTAATGGGCGTGTCCATGCCTAAGGGGAACTGGCGGATGTCACCGTCGAGCGCGGCCATGCGAGCTGCTTCCCAGGCATCATCATCGGTCAGCTGCGGGTCATTGAAGATGATGTTGTCGCGGATGGTGCCCTCAATGAGCTGGCCGTCCTGCATGCAGACGCCGATGCAGAACTGCCGCAGACTGCGCAGGTTGACGTCATCCAGGTCGTACTGGTCGTAGAATATGGAACCAGCAAGAGGGTGTTCCAGTCCGAGCATGAGGCGCATCAGCGTGCTCTTGCCACAGCCCGAGGTTCCAACGAGTGCCACGTAGTCGCCGCTGTTGATGGTCAGGTTGAGACCGTCGAAGAGCAACGGCATGTCGTCGGCATAGCGGAACTTCAGACCACGAATGTCAATCTGACCAGTTATGCGCTTCACCACCTGTCGGCCGACCTTGACTTCCGGTATGGCAGACATGAGGGGACGGCAGAGTTGGATCTCCGGCAACTGACGTGCCAATATATTGACGATACCCTGCAACTGTACAACAGCGTTGCAGACAATACCCAGGACGGCACAATAGGCGATATAGTCGGAGAGTCCCAGACCGTAGTGCCAGGCCGCCCACATGGTTACAATCATGGGCACAAACCTGAGGCAATAACTGATAGCGGTCATAAAGAAACTGGGCAAAGGCTGGCGGCTGCTATACGCCTCCGAGGGGGCGTAAGCCTTGGCCCATTGATAGATAGCCCGGAACTCTGCTCCTGTGGTCTTGATTTTCTGAATGCCTGAGAACAAGCTGAACATCAGGCCTATGAGGTGCGATACACTGGCATTCACGCTCAACTGTACTTTATTTACATAGTAGAACTCAATCAAGATAGACAAAACTTGTAATGCAATCACCAGGATACCGGTATAGAGCAGCGGACCACCGTAGATGAAGAACTGTATGAACATGACGGCTGAGAACAGGAAGGTCAGTAGGGACGATAGGAAATCGGCCGTCAGGTTAGAACTGACGCGTGACAATGACAGTACACGGTTGGAGAGGTCGCCAGGCGAGAACTTCTTGGCAAACGTGGCGGGCAACAGCAGCAGGCGCGACATGATAGCTATCTGTAGCGCATACTCCACCTTGTCTTTGATACGTACTACCACCAGATTGCGTGCTACTTGCACCATCGTCAGACCGATGGCAGCGCTGGCAAGTAGGGTGGCAATGGGAACAATCTGAACGATATTGCCCGAGGGAATGATCTCTGAAAAGATCAGTTTGCAAACGTATGGCGTGAACATGGTCAGCAACGTGACACTGATGCAAGCCACTATCGTGTATATCCAGTCATAGATGCAGAGACAGTTCGCGGCATAGCGAATGATTTCCTTGACAGTCAGTTCGCCGTCGGGAAAAGGCTGACAGGCAATCACTGCCTCCTTCTTCAGCAGGTGGGCATTTTTGCTCACCCTCATGCTGTCACCAGTCTTCGGGTCGGTGAACGTATAGTCCGTGAAGCCTGGCACGAGTATGACAGGCGAGTCGTCATCGGCCATGAATCCTAACATGTAGCCCGTACAGCGCGCCCACCAGCCGTCGCTCAGGGTGATGTGGCGGAAGAAGATGTTGTATTTCTCGAATAGTTCCTCTATTTGCTCAAGATCTGATGGCAGCTCCACGTTCTGCTCCATCTGCTTCCACAACTTGCGGTCTATCATGGAACGCAGAATGTTCAGCGTCTTCGTCATGGCCTTGCGGTCGCCATCCATGCGCTGGGTCAACTGCTGAAGGAAGATATTCGTTTCCATGGTGTCAGGCGTATTTTAGGAGATGGCTATACAGGCCGTCCATCTGCCGCAACTCGTCGTGTGTGCCCTGCTGGGTGATGCGCCCCTGTTCTATTACATAAATCTGATCGCACTTGGCAATGGTCTCTAACCGGTGGGCAATCATAATCATGGTCATACCCTGACCATAGAGGTTCTCCATGACCTTTGCCTCCGTCTTTGGGTCGAGGGCCGAGGTTCCTTCGTCCATCAGCAGGATGGTGGGTTCCTTGGCCAGTGCGGTGGCTATCTCGATGCGCTGGCGCTGTCCGCCGCTGAAGTTCTTGCCGCGTTCCATGACAGCACCCTTATAGGCGCCTGGGCGTTCCATGATCTCGTGATGTATCTGCGCATCGTTGCAGGCCATCATCATGGCGAAGTCTTCTATCGATTCGTCCCACATCTTGACATTGTCAGCGATGGTGCCCTCGAAGAGCACCACGTCCTGATTGATGACCGATACCGAGTTGACAAACGTCATACGTTCGATGTCCTTGAGCGGCTTGCCGTCGAACAGCACCTCGCCCTCCCAGGGCTCGTACAGTCCTGACACGAGACTCAGTAGCGTGCTCTTGCCACAGCCTGATGGACCTACCAGAGCAATACGCTCACCCGCCTTGATCTTCAGCGAGAAGTGCGAGAGGATAGGGGGCAGTTTGCGGTCGTAGCCGAAGGTGACGTCGCGCAGTTCTATTTCGCCCGTCAGTTTCGCCATGTCGGGCAGTTCATCGTCTTCAAGGAGGCGGAGTGTGGCGTTCTGGTTACAGTCGGTCACATCCTTGACGCGCTGGATCGACGAGTTAAGCCTCAATAGGGTCTGTACGCTGCGAATGGACCTGTCAATGGGGTAAAGGGTCTTGTTGAACAATCCTTGAGAGGCCAGCAGCATACCCGGCGTCATCTCGCCTTGCATAATAAACCACGTGCCCAGGCATAATATGACAGCGTTGGTCAGCTCCAGTACCAAAACGGGCAAGGCGCTGATATATACAGAGTTTGTGGTGGTGGCGGCGCGGGCATTCATGGCCTGTGCATAGGTTTTCTCCCACTGCGCAAAGAAGTATCGCTCGCCACCTAAGGCCTTGATGGTCTCCAGATTGCCTATACCCGTCATCGTGACGTTCTGCAGCCGTGCCTCCGTCACCTCCAGGCGCATGGCGATTTTCTTCTGCATACTGGCAGTGGCACGCATCACACAGACGAGCAGCAGGACGGAGAAGAGTGCCAGCAAACCCAGCTTCCAGCTAAAGAGTATGAGAAGCGAACAGCACATAATCGGAAAGAAAACCGAACTGATGACGGGCATGGAGTAGTCCATCAGCCTGATGGTTTTTGAAATGGTCGTATAGCGTGCCGCCAGCTCACCGGGACTGAACTGGCTGAGTCGGGTCATCGGCAGGCGCAGCACCGTCCACAGGTAGTTCGCCGAAGTGGAAATGCTGATTTTCACCTGGCTTTTACGGCGTAAGACAGAGAATGTAATCCAGACGGTCAGTTCGATCAGGAACAGCATGACATAGAGCACCATCAGCGGGGTAAACCATTCCGGGCTCTTTTGTGTGATGATATTGTCGGTATATACCTGCTGGAACAGGGGCGGGAATATGGATGCCACAGAATCGATGAGACTGAACACAATACCGTTGAGGGCAAATATCATGTTGCCCTTCAGGAAATAGCTGATAGCTGATATCAGCGACAGCTTCGTTTTATGTTTCACCTCTTCCTTTTTCACCTTTTTACTCCTTACTCCTTCTCTTCTTTATTCAAACTTCAACTTTAAGTTACGGAAACGCGTTCGAGCTGTCTCGAACAGGTACTGGAACATGCTGAAACGGCGGGTTTCTGTGAGCACAGAGCAGTAGGTACCGAAGTCCATGCTCACACCGTCTGGTTCTCCGAACGACCAGTCATAGCGCGTGGGGTCTGCCGGGTCTCGCTGTAAGTCGATAATCACTTCATAGACCGCTCCTCCGCCATCGCCTAACAGCTGCTGGACCAGAATGTCGGATTTCAGTGTCTGTCGCACTTCTGCAGCATTGGCAGGATAGCGTACCACCTGGGTGATACGGCCTCTCACATAGCCTATCTCGTCACGCTTCTCGTCGGCAGGCCATACCTGAGCCTCCATGCCTACGCGCAAATCGCGCTGGGCATCATTGTCAGCGTATGCGATGAGCAAGGCGCGTTGTGACTCCTGGTTGCCAGTATTGGCGTCAACAACGCTGATGATAGGATCGAAAGCCTCGAATGGCTCATTGTCGGTCTTAGAATGAATCACCAGACCGCTAACCGTACTGGTCAGGAAACTATGGCTGTTTCCGATGGATACCATCGCTATGGTCTGACCCTCATGCACGCTGTCGCCATTGTGTACAAGTATGCTGCGCACAATGCCTTTATTGGGCAGGGTGACATCGGAAGTGCCTTCCACAGGAAATACCACTCCGGAGAAATAAGCCTTGTCACTCACACTGCCCAATATGCCCCACACTATAAAAGCCATCAGTAGCATGGCTGAGGCAGCAGCCAATAGGTAAGTAGGAACATACGTCACGCGCAGATGGTCGGCGATCTCTTCCGGTGAGCGCAAGGTATTGTTATTTTCTTCTTGATGTTTCATATATTTACAGTTCCTTCGTTATTTGGGGTCTTTGGCTTACAAAAATAAAAAATTTCCCCCAAACCGCCAAGCCCAAAACACTCCACATTGCACTTTTTGCATATTTTAAAACAATTTTTGCATATTTTGCGAGTCAGGAGTCTGAAGTTACTAAAGTTGCCCGCCCTTTCGATGTGGTCTAAATATTTGATTTTCAATTTGTCTCATATTATGCTGCCTCATCAAGTTCTTCCAACACTTCAGCCATGACGATGTACTTCTTGAGCATTTTCTCATTGCTGACGATGTTGGCAGACAGTTCTTCATAAGTGACAAAAATTCTCAAAAATAATTGGGGGAAACTATTGCAAGACTACTGAAAATTTTGTACCTTTGCAATATCAAATGAGAGAGGTAAATACACCGTCTATTAAGGATAAAAATTGTGAGATTTAAATCTAGAAATTGCGCGCATTAATGATTGCAAAATTTTCCTTTAATGGTACTGTAGAAACCCTTTTCAGACGACAAAGAGAGAACTAACAAAATTATTAACAACACATTTGAGCATTCCCGCTAAACGGGAAAGCGGCGTAAGCCAAAAGGGCTCAATGTTACTAACTACTTAAAACTATTCAAATTATGGCTATCAAAGTAATTGCACAGCGTCGTGAAGTGAAAATTGGCAAGAACCCGGGACAGCTAAGTTTATTGTGCAGATTATCGTATCGATTGCCTCTGCAATCCTGACTTCACTGGGCGTCACGTCCTGCATGGGACTGTAGATGTCAGAGGCCGACCTCGGAATGAGATCGGCCTTTTCAAATAACCAACAACTTATGCGATATCAATCTGGCGTGAGAGCTTGACCTTCTCTTCGACGAGTTTCGGGAGCTCTACGGTGAGGACACCATGCTCAACCTTGGCGGATATTTCCTCCTTCTTTACATCGTCAGGCAGAATCAGTGTCTGCTCGAACCTTGAGTAAGAGAACTCGCGGCGCAGATAGCGGGCATTCTTGTCCTCCTCCTTATTCTCCTGCTTCTTCTCCATCTTCACCACCAGGTTGCCCTCGTCGTTCAGATGCACGTTGAAGTCTTCCTTCTTCATACCCGGAGCGGCCAGTTCTACGATGTAGGCCTTGTCGTTCTCCTTCACATTGATGGCTGGTGCCGTACAATTGGCCTTCGGCATATACTCGGTGTCAAAAAAATCGTTGAAAACACTGGGCAGCCATGCTGCGTTACGTCTCATCATTGGTGTCATAATTTTGTCCTCCTAATGTTTAATTATTTAATGTTTGACTTTTTTTATCTCTTGAGTTCCTTGCGGTGCTCACCCTCTATCATGCAACAAGGATGCCAGCACGCCCCGTTAAGACAAAATGACAGACACAGCAGACAGAATGGCATACCAAGTAAATAGTCTATAGTGCATAGTTCTTAGTTTTTTAGTTGATAAATCATATTTCATATTCATATTTTTTTCTTATCTTTGCACCCAAATTCAAGAAAGGATATGACCAGACACTATCATTGGCTCATCATAACGGTTCTGATACTGGCGGCTGCGGTCAGTTGCTCAGACCACCAGACATCAGGCAATAGCGACGGCTTCACCGATGCCGACGGCTATAACCACGCCGACTCACTCGTCTCTGACATCGGCGACACACGCGACTTTCAACGTACACTGACCGTCATCGACAGCCTCGAGCAGAACGGTGAACTGTCACTGGTGAAAACCATCTTCTATCGCACCATCACCTACAACATGATGGGACAGCAAAGCAACTCACTGCGGCTCTATTATCAACTGGCCAGCATCGATGTGAGCCAACTCACCACCCAGGCCGATCTCGAGTCTTACATCTATTCCTACAACAACTATGTGCGTCTGTTGTGCGACATGAGGCGCTACGACCGTGCCCTGCGTGAGGCCTACACAGCCGACCGCAAACTGAAGGCTGCCGGCTACGACTCTTTTGCCGAGCATCACGACATCGCCCAGATCATAGGTGAGTGCCAACTCTATATGGGACAGGCCGACGAAGCCGCCACGACATTCCAGAAGTCACTGCAGGCAGTACACACCCGTCTGGCTACCTATAAGGATCCGCTGGACTATCGCGAGTGTCAGAAGACCATGAACGCCATTGCCAAAGCCTACATCCGCTGCGGTCGCTACGAGGAAGCCGTCCCCTGGATCTCGCTGCAGGACTCGCTCTATGCCGTTGCCGATGCCCATCCGCAGCGTGACACTGTGTATATTGACGAGATGAAGGCCGAGATCAACTATAGCAAGGCCCTGCTGGCTCATGCCCAGGGCCGGAATGCCGATGCCGAGAAGGCCTTCAAGGCATATCTGTCCACACAGACGGCCAAGCAGGTGGGCAGCATCATCGACAGCAACGAATACCTGATGCTGACGGAACACTATGCCGAGGCCGCCCACAACTATGAACTGCTCGACCGTTTCCTGAGGGAGGGAGGCTATAAGGCTACCCTGGAGAACTTCGGCCGATACATGCTGCCTAAATTCCGCGCCAACTACCTGGCAGGCAACAAAGACACGGCACTGCTTATTGCCAACAAGGTGGCCGAATATTACGACTCGGCACTCATCCAGCAAAAGATTATCGATGCCGACCTGCTGACCACCGTCTATGACACTGAGGGCAAGGAGCGCCAGATAGCCGAACAAAATGCGAGACTGTCGAATCAGCGACTGATCATGCTGACCGTTGTGACATTCATCATCATCGTCTTCTTCCACATCTACATGATACAGCGGCGCAGGGCATACAAGAAACTCGACGCCGCCAACCGCGAACTCATCCTGGCCAATGAGCGCGCAGAGGAGTCGGCACGCATGAAGACCAAGTTCATCCAGCAGATCTCCCATGAGGTACGCACGCCGCTCAATGTGCTCTCGGGCTTCACCCAGGTGCTGGCTGCTCCTGACATTGAGATCAGCAGCGAAGAACTGCAGTCCATCAGCCATAAGATTGTGGAGAACAGCGAGCGCATCACCCATCTTGTCGACAAGATGCTCGACCTCAGTCAGATCAACAAGAACACCTACTTGGATTGTAACGATTCCGTAGGCCCTGCCGACATCGCCGCACAGGCGGTCAAGGACAGCGGCATCCTCCAGGCCAGTCACCTCGAGTTCGACATGCATATCTCTCCAGAGGCCAAGGCCCTCACATTCACCACCAACAAGAAGGCGGCCTCCAAGGCCCTGACGCTATTGCTCGACAATGCCATCAAGTTCACCCACCCTCTGGCTTTCAAGGGCAAGCAGGCTGTCGATTCACGTCAGAACGTCACCCTCAGCGTCAGCATCGCGGAACAGCAGATCGTCTTCACGGTAGAGGATACGGGCATTGGCATTCCGCCTGAGCAGGCCGAGAACATCTTCAAGGAGTTCGTACAACTCGACGAGTATTCCGACGGAACCGGCATCGGTCTCTCCATTGCCCGTTCGCTGGCACAGCAACTACACGGCGACGTCGTCCTCGACACCACCTATACCTCTGGTGCCCGTTTCGTGATGACCATTCGGAACTCTTAATTCAACGATTCTCCTACTCTCCTGGCAAGGGCCAGCACTCCGAGGGCTGGTGCATCCGTCGCATGGCCTCATCGAAGCGTTGCACCATCTCTGGATATTGGTCGGCCAGATTATGCCGCTCCTCCGGGTCTTCGCGCAGATTATAGAGTTCCAGCGGAGCATCCTTCTTGATAGTCACACATTTCCAGTCGCCCAGTCGGGCAGCACGCTGCTTGCCCGTGAACTCCCAGTAGAGCATACGGTGGTCGGTATCTACCTGCTGCCCATAGAACAGCGGCAGGATGTTGATGCCGTTGATACCCTGCGGCAGATGGCTTTCCGATCCCGTCAAGGCAGCCAGTGTGGGCATGATGTCAGGGAAATAGATCAGGTTCTGCAGTTTCTGCACTGGCACGCGACCTGGCTGGTTCACAATCAACGGCACACGGATGCCACCCTCATAGAGTTGTCCCTTGCGACCATGAAACCCCGCATTGCAGTTGAGTTCAGCAATAGGAGCCTGCACCGCCGCCCCATTGTCGCTGGCAAAGATCACGAGGGTATTCTCACGCAGCCCTTCCTGTTCGAGATAGTCCATCAGTCGGCCTATGGCTCGGTCCATGTGGGTGATGAGCGAGGCATAGCGCTTGGTGTTCATCGACCACTCCTCCTGTCCGTCGTACCACGACGTCTCGTCTATGATATAAGGCTCGTGCGGAGCGTCATAGGCCAGATAGAGGAAGAAGGGCTGCTGCTTGTTGCGACTGATGAAAGCGATGGCATCATCGGTCGAGATGTCTGTATTGTGGCGCACATGGGCATCGTGGGCATTCTCCTCGATGGTAGTCAGCGAGTCACCGGCAAAGCGGTAGTAGGGATAATAATAGGGCGAATTGGAATGGACGGTGGAGATGGTCCAGCCATAGAACTCATGAAAGCCGCGATGGTTGGGCGATGCCGTGGGGTCGTAGCCGTCGAGGTGCCATTTGTTCACCAGACAGGTACGATAGCCCCCTGCGCTGAGCACGGTGGCAATAGTGGTGTCAGTCGGCATCAGGTTGGTGCGGCGGATATAGGTGGTGTCGCCCCTTTCATTGATCTTGATACCCTGGATGCCCCCCACGGGACACTGGTTGTCGCGTATGCGCGTGTTGCCGCTATGCTTGCCCGTCATCAGCGAGCAGCGCGACGGACTGCTGATGCCGCTGCCTGCATAGCACTGGGTGAAGGTGGTGCCCGTCTGCGACAGACGGTCGATGTTGGGTGTCTTCACATACTTGCTGCCGAAACACGACAGGTCACCGTAGCCCATATCATCGGCCAGGATAAAGACCACATTGGGTCTGTCTGGCGTTGCCTCTTGAGCCTGTGCCCCACTGGCCGTTGCAGTAAGGGCGAGTAACAGTTCGTAGTTCATAGTTCAAAGTTCATTGTTCATCATTTGCTCCATAAACGGAGCCACATATTCAAAATAGGTGCGATAGCCCTCACAGAGGTACTGATGGTTGCGCGGACACTCCCCATGACAGGTAAACAGCCACCGGCACGCCTTACATTCCGAAGGCAGCCCGATGGTTTTCTGCTGTGCAAAGGCCTGCTGCTGTTCACTATGCATCATCTCGTAAAGCGAATGGCGCATGATATTGCCCAGGCGGTGCTGGGGATTGACGAAGTGATCGCAACTATACACGTCACCGTTCCACTCCACCGTGCCCACATGGCCACATAGCGTCGACATCGCACACATGCCTGGCGTCACCCCCATATAGTTGGCCAGCGTAGCCTCGAAGATATTCACATAGACCTCGCCCACATCCTCCTTCTGCCACTCGTCGAAGACGTTGCAGAGGAATCTCCCCCACTCTGCCGCCTCCACGCGTCCCACACCCGAAGCGGGGTTGGCCCCTACTGGCGTGAACTGCACATAGCGGCACCCGATGCTGCGGAAGAAGCGGTAGACCTCCACGGGATGGCTCACGGTCGCCTTGCTCACCGTGGCCAGTGCATTCCACATCACACCGTGCCGCTCCAGCCGCGCTATGCCCTCCATCACCCTCTGCCACGACGGTTCGCCCTGCCGGTTCGTGCGATAGGCATCGTGCAGATGTTCCGGTCCGTCGATGCTCACGCCAATCAGCCAGCCGGTGTCGCTGAAGAAGCGGCACCACTCGTCGCTTAGCAGCGTGCCATTGGTTTGCAGGCAGTTGTCCACGTGCCTTCCCGCGGCATAGCGCTGCTGCAGGCGCATGGCCTTCTCAAAGAACGACTGCGACACGAGCAGCGGCTCACCGCCGTGCCAGGTGAAGAGCACCGCCTCGTTGGTCTGGCACTCCAGGTACTGCCGCACAAAGCACTCCAGCACCTCGTCGCTCATGGTGAGCCTCCCCCCACTCCTATCAGGAAGCGGACCATTGGAGGCCAGATAATAGCAATAGCCACACGCCAAATTGCAGGCCGCCCCCACGGGCTTGGCCATCATATAAAACGGACGGGCAAAAGGCAGTATGGTCTTCATCTGAGCGCAAAATTACGAAAAGTCGAGAGCAAAACAAAATAAATTCACTTATTTTTTTGTATCCAATTAATTTTCAGCATATTCACACAAAATAAAACTGTTAGTTGTTACGTTATTAAATTGTCACACTGAATAAAATTGTCACACCGAAATCACAGAAACCACAGAAATACTGTAGTCGCGAGAACAGACACCAACTAGAATGCATTCATTTCCGTTATCTCCGTATGGCTAATTAATATATTTGACCTATGTCGTTTATGACTGACAATGATATAACATACGAGATACGCGGAGCGGTATATGATGTATACAAAGAGCTTGGTCCAGGTCTGCTAGAGTCTGTTTACGAAGAGGCTCTGGTATTTGAACTTGAGCAACGTGGTCTCAAAGTAGAAAGACAGAAACAAGTTCCAATTATCTACAAAGGGAATGTGTTGAAGACTGATTTACGGCTTGACCTGATTGTGGAAGACCGTGTCATCGTAGAACTCAAATCTGTCGAGGAAATGAAGAAGGTGTTTGCAAAACAACTGCTTACTTACCTGCGGCTGATGGACAAGAAGGTAGGACTTCTTGTGAACTTCAACACAGACAACATCCTTGATTCCATGAAAAGGATTGTGGCCTGACCTCACATAGAATAAAATTGTCACACTGAAATCACAGATACCACAAAAATACTGTAGTCGCAAGAACTGGAGCCATCACCATCAAATCCTTTCTGTGATTTCCGTGATTTCTGCGTGACCAAATTAATATTTTAGTTCCGTGTGGCCAAACTGATCACCAAATTCATTTCCGTGATTTCCGTGATTTCTGCGTGACCAAATTAATATTTTAGTTCCGTGTGACAATAATTCAAAGAGCACTTGAGGAGTTATGATGAGTTAGGAGAGATAAGAAGAGATAGTGTTTTTCGCCTCGTCCAAACGTCATCTACGGGTTGTTCCGATGCTTTCTTCGGGTCGTTCCGACGGCAGTTTACGGTCGTTCCGATGCTTCCTTTCCCTGGTAAACTACGGCACTTTCGGGCGTAAAGTGCCGTCGGAACGGAGCGTAGATGACGTTCCTTCGCCCGGCGTCAGTCATCCACGTCGATGCAGTAGAGGTCCGACAGGTATTTCACCACCCTGGGAGGCAGCACCCGCATGCCAGGCCTCATGCCCTGCGCCTCCAGTTCCTGCCTGTAGGGCTTCATCCATTTGGCCAGCGTGCCGAGAGATACTCCCGCCGCCATAGCCAGTTCCGATTTACTCTTTGCCTTCATTACAAATCCTTTCTAACATTAATTTCCATAAATTGACCATAAATTGATCGTTAATTCCATTCCCGAGTGACTTACAGTCAGATAGCCGCAAGCCACTACGGCACGGCAGAAGTCGCTCTGGTCCGATAGGCGCTGCTTCCACAGGGGGCTGTCATCCGTAGGCCTGTCGTGTCCCAACTCATGCCTCAAGGCCTTGAAGGTATGCGAAAAGATCTCACTCTGTTTCATAACATCTTAACCACGAATTACACGAATTTCTTTTGGGGGGAAGTGATGCCCCCTCTATGACATATACCCCCTATAAGGGGGTTAATGTCTAAGAGGGAAGGCATC
>CADCCB010000057.1 GCA_902799905.1 uncultured Prevotellaceae bacterium | reverse complement strand
ATATATTATATATATTATAATATATATAATATATAAAAGTAAAATCTACTATATTGAGTACATCTTTTGATTTAGCAAATGGTGCGCCGGTGCGCCGGTGCGGCGTGCACATTGAAATACCAAATGTAACGGTGTAACGGCGTAACGGTGTAACGGCGTCACAGACACAATGATTTCACCTAATGCTACTGTCTCACAGTCTCACAGTCTTCTGCTTTCAAGACTTGCAAGCCGATGTTTTGCCATGACCTGCGTGTTTGTAAGTAATCTGTCGACAAAGGAGTGTACGAAATATCCCCCCTCTGCAACGAGGGTGGGGGTGGGGTCGCGAAACGCGACGTCATTGATCGTATGTTTCGTACGGTATTCCTCGTCAAAAACCGCGTGTCTGCGCCAGTTTCCAAATGTTAACGAAGAAAATATCTTTGAAATAAACTTCCCATTTCCTTGCTAGTCTCAAAAATTTTTTGTATCTTTGCAGTACAAATAACTAAAAACCAGCATGGCACAGATAGCAGGACAGAACAGGGAGATAAAGGAATATCAAAGCGGGACAGGGGCCATCAAAGTTTATAAATCGACATAAAGAATAAAACGAATTAAAATATGAAATCACTCAGAGAACTATTCAGAATCGGAAAAGGTCCGTCGAGCAGTCACACGATGGGACCTGACAATGCGGCACGTATCTACGCCAAGCGCCATCCTGAAGCCAAGAGCTTCGAAGTTACTCTTTACGGCAGTCTGGCTGCCACGGGAAAGGGTCACATGACCGATGTGGCCATCATCGATGTACTCAGTAAGATAGCACCTGTGAACATCGTCTGGAAGCCCAAGGAATTCCTACCCTTCCACCCCAACGGCATGAAGTTCTCAGCCGACGGAGGCGACGAGTGGACGGTATATAGCGTAGGCGGCGGTGCGCTGTCGGAGGGCAAGGCCGAGGGTGACATGTTCGCATCAGGCGGCGACGTCTATGAGATGAACAAGATGAAGGACATCATGGCGTGGTGCAAGAAGACAGGTCATGGATACTGGGAATACGTGGAACAATGCGAAGGACCGGAAATCTGGGACTTCCTGAAGGAGGTCTTTGACACGATGCAGAAAGCCGTAGAGCGAGGTATCGATGCAGAAGGAGCCATACCAGGTCCGTTGGGGCTGGCGCGCAAGGCAGTATCCTACCATGTGAAGGCACAAGGATACAGTGAAGCCGCCCGCTACAGTGCCCTACTCTATTCCTACGCGCTGGCAGTCATCGAGGAGAATGCCTGTGGAGGTACGATTGTGACGGCACCTACGTGTGGCAGTTGCGGCATTCTGCCTGCCGTCCTCTATGAGCACTACCACGACATGAAATTCTCTGAGCAACGTATTCTGAGAGCCCTTGCCACCGCTGGACTCTTTGGCAATGTGGTGAAACACAATGCCAGCATCAGCGGAGCGGAAGTGGGATGCCAAGGTGAGGTGGGTGTAGCCTGCGCTATGGCCGCTGCAGCCGGTTGCCAACTATGGGGAGGAAGTCCGAACCAGATAGAATATGCTGCAGAGATGGGACTGGAGCATCACCTCGGCATGACCTGCGACCCCATCTGCGGATTGGTTCAGATTCCATGCATTGAGCGTAATGCCTTTGCTGCCGCTCGTGCTGCCGATGCCACATTCTATGCCATTTCTTCCGACGGCAACCACCGCATCTCCTTCGACCATGTGGTGCAGGTGATGAAGCGCACAGGCCACGACCTGCCCTCGCTCTACAAGGAAACCAGCGAAGGTGGACTGGCGTTGGAATATAAAGAGTGATCTAGAATCATTTTTTAGTTTCGAGCGAAAGAATCTTCGAAATACTTCCGTTGTCTAGTATGCCACATGAGCGAGGAAGTTTCGGAGAATTCAGAACTCTTCCAGAAGAATTAGAAAAGTACAGAGTAAATTAAAGATTCGGATAATAACTTCGCTTTTTTTTGCTTATCTTTGTAGCCAAAACCTAAAAAACGATAATGATGATGATGAAAAGAATGCAGAATCAGTTGATAATCAGTAGCATGTATCTCTTCGCGATGCTGCTGGTGACGGCCTGTGGTCCGAAGAAGCCCAATGTCGACGAGCCAGAGGAGGAAGAGTGGAACATCAATGGCGGTGACAGCGACCAACCCATCATGGACGGCTGGACATACGAGATGGCTGCCGAGTATTACATGCAAGGCGAACTGGATTTTGATTATGGTCATGTGAAAAGAGGCGATAGAGACTGGCTGACACCTGACTCGCTGTCACGTCTGACTAACGGACATGTTCAGGTGAACATCCCCCTGCAGCCACAGGATAATAAGCCCCGCATTGGTGTGACCTACCGTCAGCCCGAGGAAGGTGGCACCATCACATTCAATGGTGGTCCTGAAGACCTCCCAACCATCTATGGCGACACCCTCCCATCCGTTGCTCAGGCTACTTTTCATTTTAAGGATGCCCTATACGACTATCAGGCGGAGCCCTATACAGCCTACGTGCAGAGCCGCGGCAAGGGACTCTACACCTTATACCGCATGGAGGGTATGCGCGACGAGGATACCAACAAGTGGGTGGACCACAGCAACCCCGTGTGGTATCCGGTCATCATCTCCGTCTATCCTGGTGGCGACAGCCTCGTCATCAGCCGCGGCATGCACTGGCTTGAGACCTTTGTGCCAGAGTGCTAACATGAACCACCGTCGCGAAACGCGACACCGGTTACAAATCATTGTGTTTCGAAATGAACACGAATAACAATGTATTACTAATCACAATCGAGTATCATTATACCTTATGAAACGCTTTTTAATGTTAAGTCTTCTTTTATTGACTTTGGTGTCATGCTCCAAAAACTATTATCGTGTTCAGGTTGATGGCGTAGAATTTCACGATGGTTCTGACGATAATTCAGAGGTGGTCTTCACGCTCGATGAAGGAGCGGTTGTATATGGCCATTTTGAACATGATGGATGGTGCCAGGTACGCAATAATATGATGAAAGAACAGCGTGGATGGGTAAAGAAAGACTATCTGGCAAGCATCACAGAGGCAGAAGCCGATTCCCTAAAGGTTCTGGCAGAAGCAAAAATACAGGAAGATGGCGGGCAAGTGAACGAAGAGGATCAAGATCGCAAAACGGGATTGGTATTCAAGGCTGCTCATCACAATCTTATGTACTTTATTTATGCAACGGTTGCACTTGGGCTCGTTTTGCTGGTTTTGTTGTGGCGTCAACAATCTAAGCGTCACTTTATCTATGTTGGCCTAGCCCTCTCGTTCATATTACCCCTGGTTATCGTAGCATTGGCTGGAGTGTATATTTCTACTGGTTCTGGCCGACCCTTCTATAACTTGTTGCCTTTGTCGTTTGGACTGCTCATTCTTTATCCCATCTACTATACCAATATCCCGCTCAAAGGTATCCGATGGTTGTTGTTCCTATTGGTGGCCCTTATGTTGCCACTCAGTTTTATGCTATATGCCGATCATCAAGATGGCTTTTTTGCTCCGACACTGATATGGTGGGTGATAAATGCCTTTGTATTCATCATCTATTACCTTGCAACAGAAACTAATAAATGCCCACACTGCTGTTACTATGCTAACCAGGCTGACGCTGGAGAAAGATTTGAGGGTGTTCTGCGTCGTGGAGAAACAACAAGTCGCACCATTGGTGGCAATTACCATGAAACGGGTCGCGAATATGAGGGCGGACATCTTAAGAAGATAATAATGACATATGAGAGGCAGGCACAGGAAATTACATCTACTTCATGGTTAGTTGATGTGTTCAGTGTCAATTGCCGTTGCCGACGCTGTGGAACGAAATATAGGCGTTATTTGGTTGACAGAAATGCCAGAGACTACCAGACAAGTTCCACAACCAAGTCATTATAAGTACAAGGCTCTTGCTAACAACCAAATGTTAAATTAACTAATTTTAGGCTCTCCTTCACTCTTTACGATGAAAAAAATCGTATCTTTGTAGTCTAAAACAATGATCAAGATGAGAAAACTATGGATGATAGTCCTGCTGCTGGCCTCAGTGTCGGCAGGGGCTCGCGAGGTCACCATCGCCTCGCCAAACGGAAAACTGGTGGTGACAGTAAGTGACGAGGGCGGACAGCCCACCTATGCCGTCAGCCTCGAGGGACAGACAGCCCTGCTGCCATCGGCGCTGGGCTTCAAGGCCGACTTCGGCGACCTCACACACGACCTGGCCATCACCCGTACCAGTGCCGAACGCATCGACCGCACCTACGAGATGTGGCAGGTCAAGCAGTCGCACATGCACTATGTGGCCCAGCAGGTCAACGTGGAGTTTGAAACCACAAACCTCAAATCTCCAACCTCAAACCTCAAATTCTCCGTTCAGTTCTCTGTCTCTGACAATGATGTGGCCTTCCGCTACCTCATCCCCCGCCAGGCCAACGACAACCCCAAGTCGGCAGTCATCTTCAGCGAGGCTACGGCCTTCTGTCTGCCTCAGGGTACCACCACCTTCCTCACCCCACAGAGTGATGCCATGATAGGGTGGGAGCGTACCAAGCCCAGTTACGAGGAGGAATACAAGGCCGATGCCCCTATGGAGGTCCGTTCGCAGTATGGACACGGATATACATTCCCCTGTCTGTTTAGACTCACCCCCAGCCCCTCTCTGAGCAGAGAGGGGAGTGGTCAGACTCAAGGACAGAAACTATCTACTCCCCTCCCTTGCAGGGAGGGGCTGGGGGAGAGTCTCTGGGTGCTCATCTCCGAGACTGGCGTCTCCAGTGCCTACTGCGGCTCCCATCTCAGCGACTATCCCTATACCATCGCCTATCCCATGCATGGCGAGAACAACGGTCGTGGCGACGCCTATGCCGGCATCCCCCTGCCTGGCAGCACCCCCTGGCGCACCATCACCGTAGGCCACACCCTGAAACCCATCGTCGAGACCACCATCCCCTACGATGTCGTCGACCCCCTCTACCCCCTATTCGGGACGAAAGAAACTGCGGTGGAAGCAAATTCTTCAAAGGCTACGGGTAGGCGCGAAAGCGGGAATCTTTTCACTCTTCCCTCTACCCTTAACAACCGCTACACCTGGTCATGGCTCATCTGGCAGGACAACTCCATCAACTACGACGATCAGGTGCGTTTCATCGACCTCGCTGCCGCCATGGGCTACGAGTCGTGCCTCGTGGACAACTGGTGGGACCAGAATATCGGTCGTGAGCGCATTGCTGAACTGTCACGCTATGCCCAGTCCAAGGGTGTCTCGCTGATGCTGTGGTACAACAGCAACGGCTTCGAGAACGATGCCCCTCAGACCCCACGCGACTGCATGAGCACCGCCATAGCCCGCGACCGTGAGATGGCCTGGCTGCAGAGCATTGGCGTCAAGGGTATCAAGGTCGACTTCTTTGGTGGTGACAAGCAGGAGACCATGCGTCTCTACGAGGATATCCTCTACGATGCCAACCGCTACGGCATCTGCTGCATCTTCCACGGCTGCACCCTGCCTCGTGGCTGGGAGAAGATGTATCCCAACTATGTCGCCTCTGAGGCTGTCCTCGCCAGCGAGAATGTCTATTTCAGCGAGGGTGCCGCCATCCGTGAGCCCTTCGACCTCACCATGCACCCCTTCTGCCGCAATGCTGTGGGAGCCATGGACTGGGGCGGTGTCATCATGAACCGTTACATGAGTCGCGACAACCGCAGCCGTCACACTCGCAAGACCACCGATATGTTCGAGATTGCCTCGGCCTTCACCAACCAGACCGCCGTGCAATGCATCGCCATGCAGCCCAACAACCTCGATGAGTTGTCGTCCGTCCTGCTCGATTTCCTCCGCGTCATCCCCACCACGTGGGACGAGACGCGTTTCATCGACGGCTATCCTGGCCGCTATGTCGTCCTTGCCCGTCGTCACGGCAGTCAGTGGTATGTGGCTGGCCTCAATGCCCAGAAGGAGGCCATCACGCTCACCCTCGACCTCTCTGACTTCGCCCTCACCACCGTCCTCGCCGATCAGGCCGATCGCCAGGGCCATGTCACAGGTGTCAGCCAGTCTCCCTTGAAACTCAAGAAGGGCAAGGCCCGCCTCACCATCCAGCCCAACGGCGGTGTCGTCGTCTATTGAGAATATGCTCGCACTATCACCACAGTCCACCCTCCAACAGGGCAAGTACATCATCCAGCGGGTGCTGGGTCAGGGTGGCTTTGGCATCACCTATGAAGGCCTGCAGACAGGTCTCAACCGTCGTGTCGCCATCAAGGAGTTCTTCATGTGCGACAGTTGTGAGCGCAGCGGACGGGATGTTATGGTGGTGGGCACGGAGGGAAGCCGCCAACAAGTGTCCCTCTTCCGAGAAAAGTTCGTCAAGGAGGCCCAACTCATCGCCACGCTCGACCAGGCTCCCCATGTGGTGCGCATCTATGACATCTTCGAGGAGAACCAGACGGCCTACTATGTCATGGATTTCGTCGAAGGCGGTTCTCTCGACGACCTCGTGCGTCGTGAGGGTCCTCTTGACGAGGCACGTGCCGTGGATGTCGTCTCTCAGGCTGCTGAGGCCCTCGATGTCCTGCATCAGCGCCAGACCATGCATCTCGATGTCAAGCCGTCGAATATCCTATTGCGCCGTGATCAGCAGGGGCGCGACGATGTGGTGCTTATCGACTTCGGCGTGTCGAAACACTATGATGGCGAGGGCCATCAGACCACGTCCACCCCTGTTGGCCTGAGCAAGGGCTTTGCTCCGCTAGAGCAGTATCGTGAGGGTGGGGTGAGTGCTTTCTCACCTGCCACCGATGTCTATAGCCTTGGTGCCACCCTCTACTATCTGATTTCAGGCAGCGTTCCCCCAGAGGCTGCCGACCTGCTCAGCACTTCTCTTTCTCGCCCTGCAGGTCTCTCTTCTACTCTTTGGCAGGTCATCCGCCGTTCTATGGCCATCCGTCCTGCTGACCGCTACCAGTCCATGGGTGAGATGCTTTACGCCCTGTCTGCTGTCTCCTTGTCGCTTCCGAAGACTGCGCCGAAGCCAAAACAAAAACCAACCCCCAAACCTAAACCTTCTCCTGATACCCTTCTCCATGACGATGCTCCTACCATAGCCTCTGCCGATGCCACCGTCGCGGCTGATCCTTCGTCTACAGTCGCCTCTGCCGATGCCACAGTCACGGCTCCCAATTCCAGTCGTCAGTCGTGGGTCCTTCCTGCTGTGTGTAGCCTCTGCGCTGTCATCCTTGTTCTGACAGTTGGCTTCATCCTCACGCGACCAAAAATCTCCACCGTATCGGCTTTTGTAGAGACAGACAGTATTTCTCAGGATATCACAGACATGATGCTGGTCTTGGATGTCTCTTCCTCCATGCAGGCAGAAGACTTTGAGCCTAACCGTTTGACTGTTGCTAAGAATGCCCTATCGTCGATGATAGATAGCAGGCCTGACGACCGCATCGGCCTAGTGCTCTTTGCAGGCGAGGCCCTCACCATGACTGCGCCTGTGGAGGATCACGCCAACCTCCGTTATATGCTGTATCATAAAACTGACTGTACCCTCGATGGTGCCATCGAGGACGGTACTGCCATCGGCGATGCCTTGGCCTGTGCCCTCAACCAGTTGAAAGACTCCAAGGCCGCCAACCGTGTGGTGGTCCTGCTGACCGATGGCTCTAACAACTGTGGTGAAATTTCCCCCCTGACCGCTGCCTCCATGGCTGAAGTCCTGGGTGTCCGTGTCTATATTGTTGCCCTTGGCACAAAGGGCACGGCCCGTTATCCGTTGCGGGATGGCGACAGGATTAAGTATATCCAAATTCCTACTGAGGTTGATTCCGCCTCCCTCTGTCCTATAGCCGAGCGCACCCATGGCTGTTTCTACCAGACCGATAATGTTGATGTTCTCCATAAGATTATAGATATAGATCTTGCTGAGGAAATGGGCATTTTCCCAGATACCGACCCCTCCGCTGTCTCACCTGCTATGAGCCGTGAAGAGGTTGACCGCCTGCTCGATGCTGCAGCCTCTCGCGAAGAAGTCGTTCAGATGAAGGTCAGAGTAGCAAGTGGAATATAGAGATGCCGTTCGAATGCCTTTCTTTATCCTTTATCTGCTACTGTTCTGCAATCCACTCCGCCAGTCTGTTGAGTTGCAGACATTGCTCACGCGAGATGGTGCGACGGTTCATGTGATGTTCCCATGGGCTGATTTGCAGCAGCGTTCCTTTTGAACAGGCAGCGAAAGACTCGCCAGCAGGCTTGTAGAGTGGGGGAAAGCCGTTCTCGCGCAGGGCTATCAGTCGGTAGCCTCGATTCATTGCCTCGCGCATCACCTCTTTCTCTCTCGTAGCGACAGCAGCGCTGATCAGCACGCCGCCCCTTGCTGCCAACGCAAGCCACTGGGCCTTCCGCTTCTCGAACTCCTCGTCGTTATAGGCGCTATGGACGATGACTGCCGCCTTCTCAGGGTAGGAGAGCAGATACTGGTTGCCTACCGTCTGACACGACCACTCGCCGATTCTCACGTCTCTGACAATGGTGAAGAATTCTGGGTGCTGGCGCTTGACGGCCAGTCGCCGAGGGTTGTCGGCCAGGTACCTGAACCACCGCTCCAGTTCGCCCTCACCCTCTAGGATGTGGTCGTTGTAGTTGCGAGAGAAGAGGAAACCCTCTTTGCTGGTGGTTTGTGGGTTCCCTTTGCTGGTGGTTTCTTTGCTGCAACAATGTTGCAGCATAGGTGGACACAGGCCTGCTGCCAGCGCCTGCCGATAGGCCTTGTTGCAGCCAGCCTTGAAGCCCTTGATGACCATCCCCAGCGGCTGGGGCATCGGGCGCTCTACGAAGAGGATGCCGTGCAGATGATCGGGCATGACCATTGTTGCCAGTACCCTCACCTCTGGATAGTATTCGCTGATGGCTTCCCACATATCCCTGACCTGCTGGCCTAAGGGCGACAGTTCGATATGTGGCGCATCTGGGCTCCCGCATTCTGCTTCAGCGTCGCCTACAAGGCGGCCCAGCAGTGGCCTGCGCCCCTCAACGGTCATCGTGATGAGATAGACGCATCGCTGCTCGTAGTCGTGGCCTACCCGTCGCCTGAGCATCGAAGGCTTCTTCTCCCCCGCAAATGCCTTGTGTTTCTCAAACGTTTCCCAGTCCATAGTCAGAGTCGTGCTGTCATGCTTTTTTCAGGAATCATTTGGGTAAATAGATATTTCAATTAACCACATTCTGGGGCGTTCCTTCAACAAATGACTTGACATTGTTGATGGCGACGCTGATGAGGCGGACTCGAGCCTCGCGCGAGGCCCAGGCGATATGGGGCGTGATGAAGGCATTGCTGCATTGCAACAAGGGATTGCCGGCTCTCGGAGGCTCCTCCGTCAGCACATCGGCACAGAAGGCGCGCAGGTGGTTGGCGTTTAAGGCATCGGCCACATCCTGATCGTTGACCAACGGGCCGCGGCCTGTGTTGATGAGGATGGCTCCAGGCTTCATCAGCCCAAGGGTCTGACGGTTTATCAGTTCCTTGGTGTCTGGCGTCAGCGGACAATGCAGGCTCAGCACGTCGCTCTCAGCGAACAACTCGCTCAGCGCCCGCTTCCCGATATACTCAGGTAACTGGTCAGCACCCTTGCTGGTGTAGGCAATGACATGCATGCCGAACGCATGGGCGATGGTTGCCACCCGCTGACCTATATTGCCAAGACCAACGATGCCGAAGGTCTTTCCTGCCAACTCGGTCAATGGCGTGTCCCAATAGCAGAAGTCAGGACAGGCCGTCCATTTCCCCTTGCGGTTCTGGATGGCGTAATGCTCAGTGCGGTTGGTGACGGTGAGCAGATGGGAGAAGACCATCTGGGCCACACTCTCCGTGCTGTAGGCAGGCACGTTGGTGACGATGATGCCGTGCTCGCGGGCAGCCTCCACGTCAACGACATTATAGCCCGTTGCCAGCACGCCGATGTATCTCAACTTGGGCAACTGCTCTATTTCCTGGCGTTTGAGCAATACCTTGTTCGTCAGCACGATCTCCGCCTCTTTTGCCCGTTCGATGGTCTCGTCAGGCTTTGTACGGTCGTACACGGTCAGTTCGCCAATATCCTCCAGCAGTTCCCATGACAGGTCGACATGGGCAGCCGTAAATCCATCTAAAATGACAATCTTGTTCATAGTTCTGTCTTTATTTGTGTTGTAATTTTCAATGTGTGACGGTCTTCCTGACATTGCCGTCGCTCATTCTGACGATGGTCAGCCCCTTTCTGGGGTGGGAGAGACGGTGGCCCAGGAGATCATAATAGGCGGCGGGCACGGCCGATGCTGCACTTTGAGGGATTGAGATGCCAGTATAGCCCTCTTCGCCATAGTAGCCCTTGATGATGGCATCCTTCAGGTCAGCCTGGTTGAACTCCGGCACGCTGCGGCTACTGCCGTCGGACAGCCCCATCCAATAGAAGGTCCCCATGTTGTTGTCCTTGGCCTTCTCAACGAAGTACCGGGCGAAGGCCAGCATGTTGCTGCGGTAGTTGTCGTAGCCGTCCTCGGTATTGGTGCCCCATTCGCCGAAGATGACGGGAGCCCCTTTCGATGCCAGGTGATTCTTCAGGGCGCTGATCATCTGGTTGACCTCACTCTTGGCGTTGTTGAGGTTCTTGATGTCGAGATAACTGTGCACCTCGAAGATGAGGTGGTCGCTCACCTGATCGGTGGGCAGCGCCATCTGCTTCAACGGGTCCTGCAAGTGGGAGTTCCATGTGCCGCTACCGCTACAGGCTCCGTAGGTGTTGACGATGAGGTTGCGCTGGGCATTGTTGCCGCCCGTGGAGCGCACGGCATCCACGAAACTCTGGGCATAGTTGTTGATGGCGCTATAGGCCGACGAGGCCACGCTGGCATCGTAGTTTGACGAGGTGGCGAACGAGGCGAAGCACCACGAGTGGTAGGGGTCGAGCATCTCGTTGTAGCCTTCGAAGAGCAGGTGCTCGTCGTAGTCCTTGAATTCCTCGGCTATCTGCTTCCACACGGCCTCGAAGCGCTCTTTCTGCTTGGCATAGTCGGCCTCGCTGGCAATCAGCCAGGCGGTACTGGCTTCGCCCGTGTCGTGATGGACGTTGAGGATGCAATACATATTCTGACTGATGACATAGTCCACCACCTGGTGGACGCGCTTCATCCATGCTTCCTTGATCTGTGTGCCGATGTCGTCGTTGGCAGCGTCCCAGGCCGTGCCATCCAACTGGAACGCGGCCTCCATGTGGGGATACCAGGTCACGGGCACGCGGATGGCGTTGAAACCAGCCTCGCGGAACATCGTGAAGAGTTCGGGCTGGGTGACGGGCTGTCCCCAGGCCGTCTCGTAGTCAGAAGGCTTGCGATTGCTCCATTTCTCAATCCACATGTTGTTGACGTCGCCCGAGTTGCTGTCGAGCGTGTTACCCAGGTTCCAGCCCACACGCATATTGGCAACAGCCGAAGTGGCAGTCTCGAAATCGTCAGCCCCTGCCGTCAGTCCGCACAGGGCAAGCAGTATGGCGGTCAACATGCATGGCTTGGAAATTGCGCTGGTGATAATATTCATAGTTGTCTGTTTTTGCTGCAAAAGTACGAAATAATTTGGAAAATCATTGCTATATGAAAAAAAAAGAAGTAAATTTGCAGAGACCCGCTACCTCATCCTGACAGGACGCAGAGAGGTGGTGAAATACTGATAATCAGCAACAACGGAACAATGGAACAAGAGAAAATGACGATTGACGCATTGCGTCTGGAGATTCTCTTCTCGCTCTGCCTGATGTACGAAGTCAGCGCCACTATTCATAGCGGCAGCCAGACCACTAACTGAAAATCTTCTTCCAGATCCAGAGCACCACTACGGCACCAACCACGCAGAACACGAAGTTGGTGAGATAGCCCTTGCCCAGCAGTTCGATGTTCAGCAGGTGGCTGATGAATGTGCCTGCATAACTGCCCACGATCCCCACGATGAGGTTCATGCAGCAGCCCTTGCCTTCGCCGCTCATGATGCGGTTGGCCACATAGCCGATGATGATACCTGTCAGTATCGGCCAAGCCGTGAATTTCGCAATTTGTTCCAACATATCCTTTCCGTTTATTTTCGTTTCTGCTGCAAAAGTACAAAAAGTTTTTGTAACTGCAATCAGGATCTGTCAGTCCTCTCGTTGCGTTTAAGAGTTTTTAAACAGAAATTTCCATTAATTGCCCAGAAATTATTCATTAATTGGTGATATTCTGGAAAAAAGTTGTATCTTTGCAACGGAAATTCATTTCAACTCATTGATAATGACAACGAGACGTGAGAAGTCTAAGTCGCAGAAACCGCAACTTAACAAGCAACTGGAGGCGGCGGAAGCAACGGAACAGAAACAAGAGCAGAGTATCGCCTTTGAGGCAGGCAAGTTTTGTTTGGATATAGCCAAATTGGTATTTGGTGGTGTTATTCTGGCAGGCATCATGCAGCAGGGCATTGAGTTCAATTCATTGTTTCTGACCGGGCTGGGTGTAGTACTGTTGTTCGTTGCATTTGGCTTTTACCTGATTAAGAAATCTAAAAAATATAGGAGGTAACATTATGACACTGACATCATTCTTCGCCATCGTGGGTCTCATCGGCCTCGTGGCTTTCATCGGAACTGTCATCTATTTCCACCATCAGGACGTCATGCTGAAAGAAAACTGACATGACACTTTCTGGACTGTTTTTTGCTCCATTTTCTGTTTCTTGACAACCGATTTCTTGTGAGGTCTGGCTGCTCGCGGCGGGGGCTGCGATGGGGCCTCTGAAATGATTTGACATTAGGTTTTTTTAATAAAAAATAGGTCCTGCTCGCTGTAAGAAGTGAGCAGGATTTTTCGTAACTTTGCAGTTCGATTCGCACTAAAAACACACTATAAATCTATGAAAGAGAACATAAATACAGAAGAACTGATGGAGGCGACGCAGGAGATGCGTTGCCAGTTGGAGCGTGAGCAGGAGAGGGTAACGGAGGAGGCTCATCGGATTAAGGGACAGTTGCGGTCGCTGGATGCTACGGTGGATCTGCTGCAGGAAATCAAGCGGCTGAATGAGGAGTTGGCTGATGTCCGCTCTCAGTTGCAGGAGGAGAAGGAGCGTAGCACGAGGCTGGAGATGCAGTTGAACGAGATGGGCAAGATGACGGCCAGCGTGGCAGGGAGGGCTTCGCAAGAGGAGGTGCAGAAGGCCCTGCGCGTGTTTGTGAACAAGTCGAAGCGCAAGAAACTGGAGAAGCGCATCGCCGTGAAGGAGATGGTGCTTGAACTGGCCAACGCCAACGGGGTGGTGCTGCCAGAGGAACTGGCGGCGAGTATCGACAGTCTGGACGATGAGCAGTTGGTGGAGCAGTCGCAGTCATCAAATAGCGTTGTGACCGACAATCTGGCCGAACTGCTGACCGCCAAGGCGCAGGTGCTGTGGCAGCGGCTGAGGGATGCGGGATTCATCGTGGCCGACGGCTATGCCCTGGCTGAGGGCGTGTCGTCCAACCAGGCAGCCTACATAGCGACGGCGATGGCCGAGCGGTTGCAGATTAAGAAGAAATGGAAGTTGTTTCAGCAACTGTGGGGCATCCCTAATCTGGCTCAGTTGGCGGGCTCGTGGCAGCAGACAGGCAAGTTGCCGCCCAGGAGCAGCGAGATTGACGGGCTGATGAAATAGTCTGAGAGTCAATCGTTTAGGGTCTTATATAAGTCTTATAGTAAGTCTTATATAAGACCTTTTTCTTTGCCCTTTTATGTACCTTTGCATCACCAATCAACGGGGAAAATGGTCAAGCGTTGGACCGTAGGCCAGTCTCACTTCCCGCGTTGTGCGGAGGGGCTCTCGTGTGAGACCGAGGGTTTTCCCGAACGCTAATAATAATATGTATAAGAAGATTGCAAAAAAAGTTTGGAACAACGACACGCATCTGGGCGTGGATCTGAAGACACAGTTGAGCAGCGACCGCAAGATGAAGACAGGCAAGGGCTATCAGGGCGTGCTGCGCCGCGACTCTGACCCCATCATCGACGACTTCCTCTGCCGCGATGCGCACTTCACCTTCGTGGAGACGCTGCCCTGGAGCATGAAACGCAACCCGAAGGTGTTCAACGGCAAGTACATCTCCGCGACCCTTCAGGACGACGGCAACCTCAGACTGAACTTCAAGCCCCTGAAGATTGACGGGAACTTCAGCGTCGACCGTTATTGCCTCGGCGTGTACAACGAGGTCTTCATGGCACTCTGTGGCCGGGTAGAGAAATGAGGACAGAGGACAATAAATGACCGAACTTAGTTCAGTTGGGCAACCGAACAGTTGAACAGTTGAACAATTAAAAAAAATGGGTATCCACTTCCTTATAA
>CADCCB010000056.1 GCA_902799905.1 uncultured Prevotellaceae bacterium | reverse complement strand
CATTGTAACATTTGGGTTTGGTCACACAAATATACAACAAAATGGCGGCTTTCTTCTATGTCTGCTTATTATTCTATCACTCGAAATGTCGGATGAGCCAAAAAATTCTCTTTTTGTTTGTTTCTTTCCTCGCTTATTCGTAACTTTGCCATGAAATAACATACTACCTTGACATGAAGAAAATGAATATTTTTCGTAACTTATTGATTACCAACATTTTACCCCCCCCATTTCGTCGGGTAAGGTAATCCCCTGTTTGTTTTTCTCTTTCTCCCTGCCTGTCCTCGCTGCCCTCACCGGTTGCGAGAGCGACATGGTGCGCTACGAGGAGATACGCCAGTACCACCAGGAGTCGAAGACCTTGCAACAGGTGGAGGCAGACAGCGTGAACCGCTTCACGCAGAAGGTGGATGCCTTCGTAGTAGTCCATGCTGATGCAGTAGATGATCCCCTCTATCCTGAGATACGCCAGAACATCGAGGATGCGCTGGTGAAGTTCGTCATTACCGTACAGGATGAGTGGGATAAGGAGGATGTGTCTTACTAGTTAAGAGTTAAGAATTAAGAGTTAAGAGTTCTTTCAGTGGAGAAGGAGGAACGGAGGAATGTCAACTAACCACAGATTAATGCGGATTTGTATGGGAATGCCATATTACGATAATATAAAAAATATAAAAAAAGAATATCATCCCTTCTACATCGAAGGGTATAAATCCTATAAAAGGAGAAATTATGAAGAGGCTGCCCAATGGTGGCGCAAGGCAGCGGAGCAGGGTGATGCTGATTCACAAGTCAAACTCGGTGACATGTACAGAATTGGGGAAGGAGTGTCTCAGAGTTATGAAGAGGCCGTGAAGTGGTTCCGTAAGGCTGCAGAGCAGGGGCATGCATCTGCACAAAACAATCTTGGAGTGATGTATGCAACTGGTCAAGGCGTCCCTCAGAGTGACGAAGAGGCGGTGAAGTGGTACCGCAAGGCGGCAGAGCAGGGGCATGCATATGCACAATACAATCTTGGGGGGATGTATGATCATGGGCAGGGTGTTCCTCAGAACTACGAAGAGGCCGTGAAGTGGTATAGCATGGCGAAAAATTACTTAAACAGATGTCATATAGTAAATGTTCGTCTTGGGGAGATGTATGAAAATGGTTATGGTGTCCCCCAGGATTATGAAAGGGCTTTGGGATATTATAGTGTTGAAGTTTATAAAGGTATTCCTCGTGCGCCATACCATCTCGGAAGGATGTATGAAAATGGTTACGGCGTACCCCAAGATTACGAAGAGGCTGTGAAGTGGTATAAATTTGCGGCAGAACGCATACATGATCATAAAGCACAATACCGCCTTGGAGAGATGTATGAAAAAGGTATATATGTACCCCAGAGTTATGAAGAGGCCAAGAAGTGGTATTTATTGTCATTAAGTGGAGTTCCAAAACTTGCAAAAGCGAAATTGAATGAATTGAGAGCGTTAAATAAATGAGAAGGAACCCATACTTCAGAGAAGACCGTGAGGCGATGCGCATAGCGGACCGCCACGGGCTGACGGCGGAATACAAGACGGCACGACGGCATAGGCTGACACCACAGGAGGCGCTGGAGGACTGGGACCTAACCACGAATTCTTGCGTCCCGATGGTAGCAAGCGAGCAGAGCTCGAGCGAAGCGAATTGAACGAATTATAAAAGACCACAGATCACACAGATTTGACGGATTAAAACTTAAGATCTTTCTTTTCGCTGCTCAGCGGAGCAGGAAAATATTCTATATGAATTTTTAGTTATTTGAAACTCCACCCGTCGTGAGATTCGTGGAGTCTTGAAGAAGAAACAGAGGGGAAAATGAAGTGGCGGTAGCGAATTATTCACTATTCACTTTTCACTATTCCCTTAATAAGATACTCTCGTTGCTCAGCGGTCTGATGAGGGACATGCTGGACCATGAGGAGGGCGATGCGGCAGAAGCGCTTCGCCTGGCTCTGAATGGTGTCATAGGTAAGTACCAACTTCATGCCTCAACAGTCATCTCTCTGCTTGCTCGTCTCTCAGCGGGATATATCCACCTGACGCAGAAGATGTACGACGATGCGGGTGCTGACGAAGTGGTAGAAGAGGATTTCGAGAACATGCTACTTGCCCACCTCACAGATCTCGACATGAGTGAAGTGAAAGAGGAGAAAGAGAAGAAACCGGGGGTGGAGAAATGGGAGGTCAACTAAACCACAGATTGAACGGATCGAACGGATTAAGAAATAAAAACGAGATATGGCAGTACAAAGTGCAACATATGCCGACATTCACTTGAGTGAAGAAGACATCAAGTCCCGCTATATCCAGCCGGCACTGGAGGACAAGGGATGGGACAAATACCACATGCGGTTGGAATATGCCTATACCGCAGGTCAGATTGTTGTGCAAGGTTCGTTGAAGCACCGCAAACGGGGCAAGCGAGTAGATTATCTGCTATATACCGAGGACAACTATCCTATTGCCGTTGTGGAGGCAAAGGATAGAAAACATGCCCCTGCCGACGGCATACAGCAAGCCATTGACTATGCCCACGACCTGGACGTGCCCTTCGCATACGCCAGCAATGGTGAGAAGTTCGTGGAGCATGACATGAATACAGGTGCGGAGCGTACCATTGACATGGATGACTTCCCCACGCCTTTGGCACTTCGTGAACGCCATCGCCAATGGATGTATGAGAACATGAACCTCACGGATGAGGGTGCTCAGTTGCTTGATATTCCTTATTATAGCGATAGCGACAGTTATCCACCACGCTACTATCAACGTATTGCCATCAATAAGGTGATAGAGGCAGTGGCTTGTGGAAAGAACCGTATTCTGTTGGTAATGGCAACAGGTACAGGTAAGACCTATACCGCTTTTCAAATCATACACCGTCTGCACGCTTCAGGACGCATGAAGCGTATTCTCTACTTGGCAGACCGTAATATCCTGATAGACCAGACCATGCGACAGGACTTCAAGCCTTTCCGCAAGGTGATGTCGAAGGTGCAGGGCAAGAGTGCCGAAAGTGGTTTTGAGATTTACATGAGTCTCTACGGACAATGGGTGAAGAACGAGAAAGAGATGCAGCCAGGCGAGAAACAGCCTTATGAGAGTTATGCCACGGATTTCTTCGACCTGATAGTAGTGGATGAGTGTCACCGTAGCAGCATCAACGAGGATAAGGAGTGGCATAAGATTCTGACCTATTTCGACAAAGCCACTCAGATAGGTCTCACCGCTACGCCAAAGAGCGTGGAGGGTGCTGACAACTTTGAATACTTCGGCCTGCCCGTCTATACCTATTCGCTGAAACAAGGCATTGCCGACGGCTACCTGGCACCATACCGTGTGACGAAGTCGTTTATCAATGTCGATATGGAAGGCTATGTGACAGAGGAAGGCGAGCAGGATCTCTTTGGACAGGATATCGAAGAGAGTATCTTTACACGTAATAGTTTCGGCAGGGAGATACATATCACGGAGCGTCAGAAGGTGGTGGCCTACCGCATCACTCAGATGATGAAGGTGGTAGGCCGCATGACAAAGACCATTGTGTTCTGTCCTGATCAGGAGGAAGCCGCTATCATGCGTGAACTGCTGATAGCGATGAATCAGGATATTGTACGCAACCACCCCGACTATATTGTACGCATCACCAGCGATGACAGAGTGGGTAAATCGCTGCTCGATAACTTCATAGACCCCTATGAACCTTATCCTGTTATAGCCACTACCAGCGAACTGCTGACAACAGGTGTTGACTGCAAGACCTGCGGACTGATAGTGATAGACAAGGAGGTGAACAACCCCACCACCTTTAAGCAGATGATAGGCCGAGGCACCCGAATCTTCGAGAAGAAAGAGAAGATGAATTTTGAGATTCTGGACTTCCGTGGAGCGACGCAACTCTTTGAAAAGGGCTTCGACGATGATGTAGTGCCTGAGGATTATAGTGATCGAAAAAAAGATACAGAGGAAGACGATTCACATAAAGATAACAAGAACGGTGGTGGGCAAGGTGGCACTAAACCTTCCAAGGAACCACACAAGAAATACCACGTAGAGGGGCACGACATCATGATTGTGCATGAGGTGGTTCAGTTCCTTGGTGAAGATGGCAAGACCCTCTTCACAGAACGTCTTACCGACTTCACCCGCAAGGCTATCAAGAAGCACTATCCCACGCTGGATGCCTTCCGTGGAGCATGGGCTCAAGCCGACAAGAAGCAAGCCATCCTCGACGAACTGGCAGAGAACAATGTGCTGCTGGATGCTGTAAGGGAAGAGAATCCGGATTTGGCAGATTGCGACTACTTCGACATCATCTGTCATGTGGCATTCGATCAGAAGCCCCTCACGCGTCAAGAGCGTATCGATGGTGTGAAGAAACGCAACTATCTGGCCAAGTATGAGGGACAGGCCCGCAAGGTGGTTGAAGGTTTGATGGAGAAATATGGCGAAGTGGGTGTGACGAACATCGAGAACCCACAAATCCTCTCACTCAATCCCTTTGCTCAGATAGCCAAGCGTCCTCGAATCATGAAGGGCATCTTCAAGAGTCCTGATGAGTATAACGAGGCAGTAAGAGACTTAGAGAACGAACTATATAATGTAGGATAAATTATTTATAAAAAAAAGGATTATGAAAAAATTAACAATTGCTTGCTTGATGCTCATGATGAGCACAGTAGCCTTCGCCCAACAAGGCACATCACATGAATCACGCCAAACCACTATCGATTTTGTTTATGGACATTATGCGAATGTGGATTCGAATGGAAAGTGGGGTGAAATAGTAAGATTAGATAATCTCAAGGAATATTTGCTTCGCTTTTCAATTACATCCCGCCAAATAGTATTCCAAATACTTAGTGTTGATAGGTTAAAAAATGACAACGAAGAAATACTAGAAACTCACTTTATTGACCCTCAAAATTCATTTTTTGAAATAGAAAATAATCGTGTTAGAGTAATATACAAAGAAAATGGAGATTATAAAGGCTTTACTTTCACACCGAGTTCTGATGCCGTTATGATTAACGATTTATGGAGTAGTGATGGAGTAGCATTAAAGAATAGATTTTTTTTCCCACCAAATGAAAAGCAAAAAAGTATGAATGAAGGATTAAATAGAAACAAACATCTTTCTCACACACATTGGGGAGAAACTGACTATTCTGGGAAGTATAATAAATTGAAAAGGCTTCTGCAACAATTCCGATGGAAGGACGGACTATAGATGATAATTACTTAAATCTAAGAAATGGCAGTAGGAAATTTAGTTAAACGACTTCAGGACATCATGCGCAAGGATGCTGGCATCAATGGTGATGCACAGCGAATCGAACAGATGGTATGGATGTTCTTTCTAAAAGTATATGATGCAGCAGAGGAGGACTGGGAAATAGATGCGGAAGATAAGGGCGAGACCTTTAAGAGCATCATCCCCGAAGATCTCCGTTGGCGCAATTGGGCTCCATCAAAGGATGAGGAAGGAAAAGTGAAAGGCGACTTCCTGACAGGTCAGGCGCTCTTGGACTTCATCAACGAAAAACTGTTCCGTGTGCTGAAAGGTGAGGACAGTCTTGACGGTAGCATCAAAGGCATACAGGTGACTCGCGATACGTCACGCCATCAGGCCGTGGTGCGTGATGTATTCCAAGAGGTGAACCAGTACATGAAGAACGGAGTGCTGCTGCGTCAGATGATTGACGAGATAAATACCGTTGATCTGCTCGACTCAGAAGAGAGTCATCAGTTTGGCGACATGTATGAGACGCTGCTGAAAGACCTTCAGGCTGCTGGCAATGCCGGTGAGTTCTATACTCCACGACCTTTGACTGATTTCACGGTAGAACACCTCGATCCCAAATTAGGAGAACTGATGGGCGACCTGGCAGCAGGAACTGGCGGCTTTATCATCTCCACGCTGAAATACTTGGAGAAACAGAAGAGGACAGCAAAAGATGAAGAGGACTTCCAGAAGTCTGTGATGGGTCAGGAGTGGAAGCCCTTCCCTTATCTGCTTGGTGTGACGAATATCATGCTGCATGGCATCAAAGACCCAGACTTCTTCCACATGGATTCGCTGGGTAAGAACATGAGCGAATATCAGGAAGAGGGCAAACTGGACACCATCGCTATGAATCCCCCCTATGGTGGTGCTACCGATGCTGCCACGAAGATGAACTTCAAGGCAGAATACCGCTCTTCTGAAACTGCCGACCTCTTTATGGTGCTGATTATGCAGCGTCTGAACAGGGGTGGACGTGCAGGTGTTGTGGTGCCAGATGGTTTCCTGTTTGGAACGGATGGTGCGAAGTTAGCGATTAAGAAGCGGCTGCTGCAGGAGTTTAATCTGCATACCATCATCCGTTTGCCAGGTAGTGTATTCTCTCCTTACACTTCGATAGCCACCAATATTCTGTTCTTCAACAACGAACGGGCAGAAGGAGCACCAGAGGGATATAAGACTCGCGAAACGTGGTTCTACCGCATGGATATGCCAGAGGGCTATAAGCATTTCTCAAAGACCCGTCCTATCCTGAATAGTCATTTTGACGTGGTGAACGAGTGGTGGCAGAATCGCCAAGTGTTGGAGGAAGGTGAAAAATCATGTTCTTTCACGCCACAGGAACTGATGGATATGGGCTGCAACTTCGACCAGTGTAAGTTCCCCAAGGAGGAGGAAGAGGTGCTGCGTCCAGAAGAACTACTGAAACGCTACCATGAAGAGCGTACTGCTCTTGATGCCAAGATAGATGCACAACTTAGAGAGATAGAATCCATTTTAGGAATTAAAATCGAAGAGTTATGAATGCACAGCAGTTAAAAAACTCTATTCTGCAAGAAGCCATCGAAGGTCGCCTTGTTCCTCAAGATCCTAACGATGAGCCAGCATCAGTGTTACTTGATAAAATCCGTAAGGAGAAAGAAAAACTGGTGAAGGAAGGGAAACTCAAAAAATCAGCATTGAAAGAAGAGCCTATTTCAGTTGATGATAAACTTTTCTCAATACCGACTACATGGGAATGGTGCAAACTTGGGTGGATAGGCAACTGGGGGGCAGGTGCAACACCAGCAAAAGGAACTCCTGAATTTTATACGAATGGAACAATTCCTTGGTTAAGAACAGGGGAACTTAACAATGGTATAGTTACAGATTCTGAAATTAAAGTAACTCCCTATGCTTTACAAAAATGTTCTCTAAGGGAATGTAAGGTAGGTGATGTTCTTATTGCCATGTATGGTGCCACTATAGGTAAGGTTGCTATAGCAGGTATTGAACTCACTACGAATCAAGCTTGCTGTGCATGTACTCCTTATCAGGTATATAATAAATATCTGCTATACTATCTAATGGCAAATAAGCAGAGGTTTATTGATTTAGGTGAAGGTGGTGCACAGCCTAATATTTCAAGAGAAAAAATTGTTGCTTTTCCATTCCCTCTCCCTCCTCTCGCCGAGCAGAAGCGCATTGTGGCGAAGATAGAAGAGTTATTGCCAAAGGTGGAGGAATATGGTAAAGCGCAGGAAGTTCTTGATAAACTGAATGAGGAACTGCCAGAGCGTCTGAAGAAAAGCATTCTGCAAGAGGCCATTGAGGGCCGTCTTGTACCCCAAGACCCCAACGATGAGCCGGCATCGGTGTTGCTTGATAAAATCCGAGCAGAGAAGAAGCGGCTGGTGAAGGAAGGTAAACTGAAAAAGAAAGACCTTGAGGAGATTCCTATTTCTGAGGATGAAAAGCTATTTGAGATTCCTAAGAGTTGGGAGTGGTGTAAGCTTGGGACAATTGCGGCCGTGCTTGGGGGAAAGAGAATTCCTGCAGGACGTAAATTATCAGTTGAGAACACAGGTCATATTTATATTAGAGTTTCTGATATGAAAGATAACACAGTCTCTACAGATAATCTGCAATATGTTCCAGAAGATATTTTCCCTTCCATTTCCAGGTATATTATTAAAAAAGAAGATGTTTATATAACGGTTGCAGGAACTATCGGAAGAGTTGGTAAAATTCCTCCAGAATTGGATGGAGCTAATCTCACAGAAAACGCTGATAGGTTAATATTCTCTCTTATCAATCAAGACTGGTTAATTAAGTGCTTAGAATCAAATATTGTTCAAACACAGATAACAGATGTCACCACAAAAGTGGGACAACCCAAGTTAGCAATACTTAGGATTCAGACCCTATTAATTCCTCTCCCTCCTCTCGCAGAGCAGAAGCGTATTGTGGAGAAGATAGAACAATTAATGAAAGAAATAGATAATTTGAAAGTATAAAACAATAAATCGAGAAAAATCACGTAATAATAACAAAGAGACAGAATAAAAGCGTCTAACCGTTTCGTTGCTTCAAGAATCTGGTAAATTCACAACACGACTAAAACGGTGACGAGTAATGACGCCTATGCTGATACAGCGTAGGGCGGCAAGACTTGTTGCTATTAGTTGGGGCGTACCAGAGCCTTTGAAGCTGGTTTCAGGTAACTACCGCCACTACGTTTCTCTGAATCCCCCCTTAAATCATGACTACTAGCGACCAAGAGAACATAGAAAGGAAACTGAACCATGTGCTCGACATGGGGAAGAAAATCATAGATCTTTATCCACACATCACCTGTACGGAGCGGGCTGCGCTGCTACTTGCTATGACAGCAGCCGTGAGACAGACAGTGGCAAATATGCGAACAGTGGCGGCATGGCTCAGGAAGAATCTTCTCGACACATTCCGCATCGACTATACCGACTTCGCCCGCAAGGTGGAAAACCTGCACAAGATATGGGTCGAAGAACTGAAGGGGGCACCCATATTCCATAACCTCGACAATCAGAGCAGGCCAATAACCAATCCCAACGACATTGCCCTGAAAGAGGATACCGACTACGACCTGACCATCCGTACATCGGAAGAGGATGACTTTGACTTCCTGGAAACCCGTGTAGGGCTGATGGAGAATGCTTCGCTGATGTGTGAAGCCATAGACAAAGGCTTGGAACAAATCAGTAAGACGCTGAGAGAGATAGTGAACGACTACATGAAACTGAAAGCAGACCCGCAGCAGCAGGATTATCGTCTGAAAGTATTGGAGCAGCAATATGAGGAAATGATGTGGGAGGAAGAACTGGAGAGGTTCGTAAGTGAAGTGAAGGAATATGCAGAAGTGAGTGGCGACAACTCGAAAAAGACCTACTTGCGCTATCTGAACCGAATGGACAGAGATGCCACCGACCCGCTGGAAAGAAAGACGCTGGCAGAACTGAACGAGTGGTATCTGGGGAATCTGAGACCTGCTGCCTTTATCGTTGAAAACAGGGATAAACTGACATTTGAGGATATAGCCCTTCACTTCCGATTTGTGCGTTGTCGCCGACTGCTGAAACAGCATGTTGATAGTTTCGACCTGTTGCTGCCTGCTGATGATGAGTACAAGAATTTGTTCGTAAATCGTGCCTCGCAGGAACTGGCGTTACTATTGGTACCCACTATCGGCACATACGTAGATTTTCGACGTAACTATCAGTATGCAGCCTTGCAAATGGCTATGCAGGACTTGGGGCTTGTGTATAACGACAGCAGGAATGGTGTTCAGATGCGAGACTATATAAACAAGGCATACCTGAAAAACGACAAACTCATAAAGGACCAGAAAACGCTGACGGACTGGACAGGCAAACTTTTAGGCAGTATGTTCGGCACCATGGATGAACATCATCTGCAAGGTAATTTCTCGATAGACGATTTTGAGAAGATGAAGGACTACTACTGGCTTTGCCTAAGTATTATCAATAAGATTGTACAACTGGATCTGCGCGAGTTGCGCTTCGCACCTTATCTCTATGAAGAACACGAAAAGACACCAAGTATCACCGACTACAGGAACAGCGAGGGGCAAAGCATCATGGCGCGTCTCTCAGTACTGAAATCCGTCATCAAGGGTGAAAGCCTGTTCAAATGACGGAAAAAACAGGAGAGATATTGCAAGCCATCAATAACAAAAACGTGCAAGAGGCGCATGAATTGTTGAGCAGTCCTGTCAACTGTAATCGTGAATGCGCTGTCGATTCTGGCATGTTAACCAAGTCGGTAGCTGGGGCGATGGACTCTTACATGACAATGCAAGGCTGAACACTATCAATGAGAAGTATGTGCTGCTCCGTGAGTTCGCCAGACCTAATGAGGAATGGGCAAAGAAGGCTGATTACATCGAGTTCCTATACACCGATGAAGCGGAGCATCAGGCAGAGATACAGAGGCTTTGGGTGAACAGACGCAAGCGGCTTGAACAGGGGCTGACAAGATAACACTCGTTTCCCTTACATCAGTCCCATACTAACAAGAAGTAGCGATGTCCAATAGTTGAACATCGCTACTTCTTCATTTAATTATAATCAGGTTCTTATCTGTCCCAAATGCTGCTACCACCACCTTGATCGCTAAGATCGAGTTCATCTTCCTGCTGATTATCCCAGCCGCTGGATTGCAGACCTTTCATATCACCACTTCCAGTTAGAAGCTGTGTCGAGTGTTGTAACTTAATTGCCGTCATAGAGGGCTTCATATATTCTTTCTTCATATCGCTTACTTGACAAGTATTTTTTTACCTTTATTGATATACATTCCGCGTTGTGTCGGCTTTCCGCTCAGGCGAACGCCGTCCAGCGAATACCATACATCATCCTTAACTTCATTAGATTTTGCAGAGACTTCAAGAATGCCTGTCGTTTCTTCTCCGTCAAAGCTTAATGCAAACGCACGCGCCATAGCTCCAGCATGTTCATGGATGTACGGCACTGAGAAGTAGGCACGACATGAGCGAATCTGACGGTCAACTGTTGAGTAGTACAATGTGTTTGCGTTACCCAAGAACAGGATGCTCTTGTCATTAGCTGTCACACTGACAGGCGAGTATGTACCCACCATCTGTACTATCTCTAGTCCAGCCGTCACACTCTCCACTGTCTGAGCCGTCGAGTTGCTGATGGTTACGCCCTGGAATACAGGGTTGATGATGTCGTCACCACTCGTCCATTTCACAAGATATGGCACTCCAGCCTCAATCGCTGTTGCCGACTTGAAGCCCAGATACAGCGTGCCATCCTCCTTGTCAAAGCCGTTCTTCTGTGTCACGTCCATAGTCATCAACGTAGCACCAGCAAAGTCCGTGTTGGCAGCAATCTGCGCTGCACTCAACGAGAACGGCAGACAGATGGTGTTCCACTTGCCGTCCTTGTAGAGCGTGCGGTCAGTGAGCGTCACGTCGGCCACGTAGCCATTAGCTCCACTGATGGCCGTGCTGTTGTCTGCGTTGTTGACCAGGCTAACGGTGGCGGGCGCCACGTAGTAGGTGCCATCGTATAAAATGCCGTTACCGTAGACCTGCAACATGCCGTAGTCCTGCACCAGGTTGCCGAAGTTGGCGGGGGCGGTGGCGAGAGCATAGGCATGGGTACCCTGTGCCGATCCCATCATCTCGGTGTAGTAGCAGTTTGCTTCTACTGTCGGTTTGTTGCCACGCACAAAGGTAGCACCGTTGTCGATGTCCGTTTCACCCGCAGCGACGACGATGTTGGCATCGGGGGCATAGAGTGAATGGGCGACAGTAACAGTATTATCACCACTCCATCCCACAAAACCGCCGCAATACTGGGTGCCATTGGTAGTCAGCAGCCGACCGTTATATACGCAGCCTGTGATGTTCGTTGTCGTGCTGCCTGCCGGCATGGCCACGATACCGCCGTGGGTGCCGTCGCCGGAGACGCTGCTGTGGATGACGGTGCCAATCTGGCAGTTGGTGATGGTCGTCGTACCAGAATTGCGAGCGACGAGTCCGGCGGCGAACTTCCGTGAGGTGTAGATGTCGCCCGTCACCTTTAGGTCGCGGATGGTGGCGTTCTTGACGAAGCGGAATGGGGCGCAGTTCTCTTCGCCAAAAGCGCTCTCTGCGGTGCCTTTGGTGAAGGTCAGCGTGTGGGTTCCGTCACCGAGGAAAGTACCCTGGAAAGAGCGGTCATCGCTTGTACCCACCATTGTCGAGACACTGATGCTTTCATCCAGTCTCACATACTCGCCATTATAGTTGTTAAAGCCATTGTTGACGTTATATACGAAAGTCTCCCAATCGTCATCAGTGGCGATGATGTATGGATTGCCCACCGTTCCTGCACCGTTGAGGGCTTGAGCCACATAGTATGTGCCTTCGAAGAGAATGCCGTTAGCGTATGCTGTCAACATACTGTATTCCGCCTTAAGGATGCCGAGGTTGACAGGAGCAGTGGTGGTTGTAGTATATACAAACCTACCCTGTTCCGTTCCCAATGCTTCGGTATAGTAGCAGTTGTTGATTGTTGGGATGCCTCCTCGCAAGAAAGTGACTCCGTTAGTGATGGCTGACCAGCCCTCAGCTATGCTGCCACTTGGGATATAGAGAGAGTTAGTGACGCTGACGGTCGCGTTGTTGTACCAGCCCATGAAGCCACCGCAGTTTGTGGTGCCGTTGTTGGTTAGCAGACGGCCGGTGTAGGCGCAGCCCTCGATGTTCAGCGTGCCATCTGGCATGGCCACGATGCCGCCATGGGCACTGTCGCCGTTGACGCTGCTATAGATGACTGTGCTGACTTGGCAGTTGGTGATGTTCGTCGTGCCGTATGGTCTGCTGACAAGTCCTGCCGCGAGCTTCCGTGAGGTGTATATGTAGCCCGCCACCTTGAGGTCACGGATGGTGGCATTCTTGACGTAGCGGAACGGGGCGCAATTCTCTTCGCCGAAGGCGCTCTCGGACGTGCCTTTGGTGAAGGTCAGCGTGTGAACGCCGTCGCCGAGGAAGGTGCCCTGGAACGAGTTGCTCTCGCTGGTGCCAACCATCTCAGTCACGCTGATGTCGGCGGTCAGCTTCACGTACTCGCCGCTGTAGGTGTTGGTGCCGCTGTTGACGAAATAGGCAAAAGTGTTCCATTCGTCTGTGTTACTGATGATGTAAGGGTCGGTATCCGAGCCAGTGCCATTGATGTTGTTAATCAAGTAAGTCTCGACGCTCTTTGTGCCGACATAACTGCCCTTGCCGGTGAAAACCAGCGTGTGGCTACCCGTGGTGCTGATGCTGATGGGGAGCGCCTCTACCGGCTCGCCATCGAGCGTGACCGTGTAGTCGGTGTCGAAGTTGAGTGTTGTGCCAAAGGATGGGTCAGTCATGACGGGGTAAACGTTGATGGGGTTTTCAGTCATAACATAATTTGCTTCCACGCCGCTGACGGTACAGGACTGTGAGTACACTGTGACGCCCTTAATGGTTATCTCCTTGCATAAGCCAGACAGGGATTTTTCGACTTTATAGGCCCCGCTGACGGTGCAGGCATTGGTGGGCGAGTCTATCTGCTGGTTCACGTAGTAGCAGTTGGTGATGGTGCCTTTGTCGCCCTGCAAGCCAATGGGGTGCATGGATTTGATGTTGTTGAAGGAACCTTTTTCCAGACAGTTCTGCAGTGTAGGCGTGGCTTCGTCGTCGTTCCAGCCCCAGATGCCTCCGATTTCTATGACATTCTTGCCGTCATAAAGTTGGTTTTCGTGATAGCTCGTGATGGTGCCGGCAAAGACGCAGTTCCGGAGGGTGGTAGTGGAGTTCATTCCGTGTGCGATGATGCCGCCGGCATGTCTATTGCTAAGATGTAAAGTGGAGGTAACGATGCAGCCCTCAATGAGGTTGGTGCCGTCAGCGAAGCCCACGAGACCTCCAGCATAAAGTGAGGTAGAGTATGTGTCGCCTGTTATGGTTAGATCCTTGATGGTGGCATTCTTGATGTAGTGGAACGGTGCAGTGCCTCGCTCATTGTTGACGTCGAGATCATAAATCGTGCCAGTCAGGTTAGCCGTCAGCGTATGGCCGTTTCCGAGGAAGGTTCCGCTGAATGGCTTGTCATCGCGCAAGCCTATCGTTGTCGTGATAGTGAGGTCGGACATCAGCTTCACATACTGGCCGCTGTAGCTGTTGGTGCCACTGTTGACATACCAGTAGAATAACAACCAATCATCATGATTGTTGATGAGGTAAGGGTCTTCAGCCGTGCCTGTGCCGGCAAGCGACGGCAGTGTGCCAGTATAAGGCAAAAGCTTATAGCCGTAGAGGTTGCTTTCTGTGGCAATAGCCGCAGTATGCTCAAGGTAGAATTGTTTTCCATTTGTAAAGGTGATGCTGCTTAAAGTTCTTTGAGTATAACTTACGGAAGCGGTACTGATGAAGACGAAGTCGTCAGGGTTGGTCCAGCTTAGTTGCAGTGTACCGTTGTGATATTCACCTACGTGCGCCGCGCCAGGACCAATACCATAAACCTTGTTGCCGATAGCTGTCACCTGACCGCCGGTGATGACAACGTCGCCACACGGGTGATTTTGAGAGTCATTAATGCTAAAGTCAGCGCCGCCACCTATGCCTGGACCACCTTGTCCTCCCATGGCGTTGACTACGCCACCATGGATAATGACGTAGCCTCCGTTACCGCGCCTGTTGCCGCCTATACCTGCGCCACTGTATCCTCCTTTAACATTTACCACGCCGCTGTTGATGGTAAGTGAACCCATGCTCGATGAGCCAATACCAGCCATATTGTCGTCACAATTGTCGATGGTCATCGTGCCTGGACCGTTGATGGTCAGACTGTTGCCATAGCTCAGGTCGATGCCCTTGGGAGCATGGAGCGTAGTGCCTTCACCGAGGTTCAGCGTAACATTGCCGCTGATGGTGATGCGCGATGGGATGGTGATGTCGGTATACACTGTATAAGTGCCCGTGGAGAGTGTTGTCGATGTGCTGGTGATACCTCTGGCATCATAGTAGTAATTGCCGTTGAAGAGGATAGCGCCCTGGTATGCTTTCACTATGCTGCAGTCGTATATCAGGTTGCCAAGACAGCCTGGTGCGTTGGTGGATACGGTAGCCTGTGTGCCCTGCACTGTGCCGAGGGGCTGTGTGTAGTAGCATTTGGTGATGGTGGCGTCGGCATCGCGGGTGAAGGTCCTCGTGTAGCCGTCGTTGGTTGGAACTGTAATCGAGGTCGGCGCAAAGAGGGTGTTCGTGATGATGGTGGTTGTGGCAATGTACTCATAGCCCGATATGCCGGCGCAGCGACTTGAGGTGGCACCGCCCTGCAACGAGCCGTTGAACACGCAGGCGTTGATGGTGAGGCTGCCGCCCCTTGTGGCGGCCACGAGGCCTGCCATAGCGGCGTCATTACTGTAGTCGGTGCGGAGCGTCACGCTGCTGACGCAGCCGGTGATGGTGTTGTTACCCAAGCTGATACCCACGAGGCCTCCCAATAGTTTGCCGTCAGCGTTGCCCGTGCCGTCGATAGTGCCCGCTGTACGCAGGTTCTTGATGGTGGCACCGCTGACGCACTTGAACGGTGCGGTGAAACGGCTCTGGTTGCTCACATTGATGGTCAGTGTATGGCCGTCGCCGTCGAAGGTGCCGCTGAATGGTTGGTAATTCCCTTCGTTTTGGAATAGGCCCGCCATCGTCGTCACGCTGATGTTGTCGGTCAGCTTGATGACCTTGTCGCTGTAGGAAATGCCGCTGTTGACCTTTGCTGTGAATGAGTTCCAGTCGTTAGCATCGTTTATGAGGTATGGACTTTCCTCGGTGCCTGCGCCCGACGTGGGCCAATCCACCAAGTTGATGGCCGAGCCGCTGGTGCTGGCAGAACCTGCTGCGCCGCCCGCGCCGCCGGCATGACGACCGTTGCCATTCTCGTAGCCATCGGGATCGTTATAGTCGCTGGCATTATCTCTGAGACCACCTGCCTGAATATCTGCATATTTAGGGTTGGTCAGCTCAACATCTGCACCATCCGGAGCCGATGAGTTATTTCCATTTTTACCGCCTTTACCGCCATAAGCTCCGGCATAGTGGTATTTATTTGCGGTGCCGGAGTACACTGTCCACCAAACATTGCCTGCGGCACCACCGCCACCGCCGCCACCGCCGGGACCACCGGTGCCGATGTTGCTGGCTGCGCCGCCGAAGCCACCGGCGCCGCCGCCACCGCCACCAGACGCCATATACAAATTTGAACCTGGGTGTTGGGAAGCGGTTTTACCTCTACTGCCACCAGAACCGTTTGAGCCGGCGTTTCCTCCATTGACATTCATTGTGGGGGCCAAATCCTGGTAAACATAGAGCGTGCCCATGGCACCAGCGGTACTACCGGCAGTACCGGCACTGCCATCAACGCCATATTGCGTAGTCTCTTGTCCATAAGAGCCATTGCGTTGACCGCCGCTGCCGCCGGTTCCGCCATTGCCGCCGCGTGTGCCGATGCCCGCACCGGCACCGCCGCCGCCGTTGCCACCGGTGCCGCCTGAGCCACCGAGGATACTTACATCATAAGTTACTTCTGCATCATTTCCGTTGCCGCCGTTGCCGCCGTTGGCAGCGTTGCCGCCGTTGGCGTTCAGCGTGCCGCCGCCGATGAGGTAGAGCGAGTTGCCCTGCGTCAGCTCAATGCCGGCACCGGCGCCCGTCTGTCCGCTGGCATTGGCTCCCGTGCAGGTAAGCGTTGTGCCGGAGGGGATGTAGAGATACACCGTGCCCTGGATGGTGAGGCCGCTGCCGCCGACGGTCGAATTGGTGAAACTGAGGTCGCCCGTGGCGTAATAGTACGTCACGGCATCTGCGCTGCCCAGCGTCCGCCCCGTCGTGGAGCCAGCGCTCAGCGCCGTCCAGTCCGACTGTCTGGTCTGCGTCTGCCTGGAGATCATATACCAGTTGTCGGCCATCTTGGTGACGGGGGTGTTAAAGTCGAAAGCGAGGCAGGCGCGGACGTAGTTGCAGTTTTCCTTAAGGTCGCTGTACCAACTGCCGCCGCTGAAGTTGTAGTTCCACGCGCGGCCGGAATCAGACTCCGTAGACGACCAGTAGTAGTAGTTCGACGAGCTCCACTGCATATTAGTGCCTCCAACGCTGCTGAAGCCATCGTGCAGGGCGTTGGAGCTGCCGGCAGCGGAAATCATCAGGTCCCACTCGTCCTTGGTGGCCAGCTTCCACGTGCCGCCGGTGACGGTCGGGGTCTTGGCAGAGCAGGTGCTTATGGCCGTACTCCAGGCCATCCAGTCGCTCTCGTCGGCCATCTCGTCGGCCAGCGCGAGCGCCAGGCCCTTGTTGTTCTCCGTGTCGAGGTAGGCAATCATGGCCACAGCCGTCTTGCCGTCAGCCTCTGCCGCCGATACTGGCCGTGCAGTAGATACCGTTCTGTGCCCACGCTCCCTGCGCGACGGCGCAGAGCAGGGCGAGGATAAGGAATAATTTCTTCGTTCTCATATTGTTATTAATTATTGTTTTTTATTGATTGATACTAAAAAACGCTGCGGCCTCCCTTGCAAGTTTGCCTTTCAATGTGGGGATTGCTTTAATTGCTGTTTCCATAGTTATATAATCTTTGGTATATCAATTATCATGTTGACCGTTATTGCGAAAGGAGAACAGCGCTTGCTCCATGCCTCCAGTCTTATCGCTTTAGCGGCGTACGCCGCACAACTGCGGTTCTTGGACAAGCCAAGCGGCAAAGCCGAGCGAAGCGAGAGCAATGATACTTGCATCAATTCTTGCGTCCCTTCTTGCGTCCCGTTCTTGCTCTGGCAAGCGAACAAGTTCGAGCGGGTAGCAAGCGTCACCCGTCGGGATGCCGAGCGCGGTGGCAAGCGACCAAAGGTCGATCGGCCGAGCGTGAGCAGTCATTCCCGACCGCTGGTCGCCTACCCGTAGCCTTTCGCAGCCTTTCGGCTGCAAAGGTACAACTTTTTTTTTCAATTAACGATAAGATTTGTAGAGTTTAACGTGAATTTGTAAGCATTTTAGCACATTTCCCATAAAATACGCACTGCATCATGGCGCGTCTCTCAGTACTGAAATCCGTCATCAAGGGTGAAAGCCTGTTCAAATGACGGAAAAAACAGGAGAATAATAATTCAGAGACTTTCATCTTCGGGTGGAAGTCTCTGCTTTTTTCCGTTGTTCACAACAATGAGTCGTGAGCGACGGGAAATTCAGCAAGTACATAAAATAATGTTGTACCTTTGCAATATGACGGAGGGCCCCCGTCGTGTTAGAATCATTAACATCAAAAAAGCAAAGTACAACTATGAAAGATCAAGAGACAATGCAGGTGATGGTGCTCCTGATGACGAGATGCAACAAGAGGACTGAGGGATGCCTGACCACGAGCGAGGTGGGACGGCAGATGGGACTGACACCCAGGGAGATGTTCCGGCGGCTGAAGCGGCGGGGCGTGATACGCTACGACAAACTGATGCGCTGCTACATGCTGCACGGGGACTACCGCAGACGGCAGTTGATGCTCTACCGCTGCTGCATCTACTACAGCCGCGAGGGGGAGCCGAAGATGAAGCAGTACCCCGTGTGGACACCCAGCGGCGCGGAGATGATACGGCAGATAGCAGCAGAGGAGGACGAGGAATAGCAGGCTATGGAACACAAAGAATCAAAACGCAAGAAGAAGGAGGCGAAGGAGCACAAGGCAAACTGGCATGAGTATGTGGCAACCATAGAGGACATCGAGCAGTTCCTGGACGAGAGGGTCATGCTGCGTCGCAACGTAGTGACTGGCTTGGTGGAGGCATCGCCCGACTGGCTGCCCGTGAGCGACTTCCTGCTGAACTCCTGGTGGAAGGAACTCCGACGCACGAAGTTGGTCAGCCTGGCAGATGTCGACCATGTGGTCAACTCGGACTATGCCCCAGAATATCACCCGTTCAGGTTCTACCTGGAACATCTGCCACCCTGGAACGGCGAAGACTATATTCTGGGCATGTCTGTCAGTGTGACGGTCAAAGGCGGGCCGGAAGATCAGTACAAGTTCTACGAGTTCTTGCGCAAGTGGCTGGTGGGTATGGTGGCCGCTTGGGTCGACGAGACGGCGGTGAACCACGAAATACTGGTACTGGTAGGCCGTCAGGGGGCCTATAAGACCACATGGTTCAGTTATCTGCTGCCACCGGAACTGCGCCGATACTTCCGCATCAAGACCAACGCAGGACGTATGAACAAAGACGACCTGCTGGCCCTGACGCGCTATGGCTTGGTGTGCTGCGAGGAACTCGATACGATGAACGCTACGGCGATGAACCAACTGAAGTCGGCCATGACCATGCCGGCCGTCGATGAGCGTCCTGTCTACGGCCGCCACCATGAGCACCGGCCGCACATTGCCTCGTTCTGCGGCACGGGCAACAATACGCAGTTTCTGAACGACCCCACAGGCACCAGGCGCTGGCTGCCCTTCGAGGTGGAGTCGATCGATTCGCCGCGCGAACATCCCTTCGACTACGAGGGGATATACGCCCAGGCCTATGCCTTGTATAATG
>CADCCB010000055.1 GCA_902799905.1 uncultured Prevotellaceae bacterium | reverse complement strand
ATCAAATTCCCGCCCATTTCAGCAATGAGCGGGAATTATTAATTATAATTAATGAAAAATTAATGGGCAATTCGTGGAAATTCGTGTTAAACAGAAATATTTTTTTTCTTTGAACATATAATTACCGTTAATTGGCCACGAATTTATCATGAATTTATTTAATTACGACCTTGAGGTGTGACCACATTTCACTTATCTACAACTTTTCCTTTAACATAGATTCGTTCATAACCGTTAATTCCGTTGTTGTATACCATGACGGTTCTCATGAAGGGCCCAGGCATCGTGTGTGTAGATGTCTTATCGAAGATGACTTCTATTTCGCCCGTCTCGCCTGGTTTGATAGTATCTCTGGAGCATTTGCCCTTTATGCATTCGCACGAGCCACGAACATAACTGATGACAAGAACGCTGTCACCAGTATTAGTGAAAGGGAACACACATTTCAACAAAGCCGACGTGCCGACCTCGCCGAAATCATGGGTCCTGTTCTCAAAATGAATTTCTGGTCCCTTTTGCGCCATGAGGCATGTGATGCCACAGGCAAGCATGACTATAAGTAAGATTGTTTTCTTCATATCATCTGAGGTTTAAAAAAGAGCCACATCCTTTGTGGGGAGTGGCTCTCTGATTCCTTTGGAGACCGTTAGAAGCAGTAAGCGACACCTGCCTGGAAGACGGGTCCCTCGGCCTCGTATCTGTAGATGAATCCGTTGTAGGTCTTCTCCTTCTGAGCATACTGATACTTGATGTCCAGGTTCAGTTTGAGATGAGAAGCGATATAGAACTCAGCACCACCACCGAGGTTGAAACCAATCAGGGTCTGATTGTCCTGTCCGGCAGGAAGGCTGTGAGTAGAAACGACGGTGATACCACCGATGGGATAGAGGTTGACTTTATCGGCTACATTGAACACATAGTGGACATTGCCGTTGAAATCCATGAAGCCGCCAAAATTGTCCTTCTTTGACCAATAGGTGAAGGATGCCTCACCACGCCAGTGATCAGCGAAATAGAACTGGAACTTGGGACCGAAGCCGAAGGGGGAATAACTGTTCTTGTAGACACCTACTCCGACGTTGCCACCAATTGCGAACTGCTCACCCTGAGCCGAAACACCGATGCTTACGAGCATCAAAGCCGCGATTAACAATAATTTCTTCATAATCTGATGGGTTTTAAATTAACACCCTGCAAAGATAGGTAATATTTTTGTAACTTCCAAAAAAAAATGAAAAAAAAATAAAAACGACTTAGATGGTTTAGTTGAACCATAAAAAAACTTCATTGATGCATGAGGGTGTAAAGGGACATAAATCTTCACAAATGTAACGTAAATCTTTCGCTGTGATGGCCGCTATATTATTTTTGTTCGATTTTTGAGGATTTTTGTCCTTTAAGAATTTGGCGGTATGGGAATTATTGCTTAACTTTGCACTCAATTAACAGAAACTTAAATTCTAAAACAAAACAAACAATGTTGAAACCATTAAACAAAAAGTTCGCTCCAAAGAGCGTCATGCCTGAAAAGGTTATTCAGTTCGGCGAAGGCAACTTCCTCCGCGCATTCGTAGATTGGATTATCTGGAACATGGACCAGAAGACCAACTTCAACGGTTCTGTCGTCGTGGTGCAGCCCCTGAACGGCGGTATGATTGACTGGCTGAACGGCCAGGACTGCCTGTACCACGTCAACCTGCAGGGACGCGAGAACGGCAAGCCCGTGAACACGCTGGAGCGCATCGACGTGATTAGCCGCTGTGTGAACCCCTACTCTCAGAACGATGCCTACCTGGCTCTGGCAGAGCAGCCTGAGATACGTTTCGTCATTTCCAACACCACCGAGGCTGGTATCGCCTTCGACCCTGCCTGCAAACTGGAGGACAAGCCCGCTTCGTCGTACCCTGGCAAACTGGTGCAGTTGCTCTATCGCCGCTGGCAGGCCTTCAACGGCGACCCCACTAAGGGTCTCATCATCTTCCCCTGCGAACTGATCTTCCTGAACGGTCACGTGCTGAAGGACTGCATCCGCAAGTACATCGACCTGTGGCAGTTGCCTGACGGCTTCCGCAAGTGGTTCGAGGAGTCGTGCGGCGTCTATGCCACGCTGGTGGACCGCATCGTGCCGGGCTTCCCCCGCAAGGAGATTGCTGAGATTCAGGAGAAGATCGGCTACAGGGACAACCTGGTGGTACAGGCCGAGAACTTCCACCTCTGGGTGATCGAGGCTCCGAAGGAAGTGGCTGAGGAGTTCCCCGCCGACAAGGCTGGACTGCACGTGCTGTTCGTGCCTTCAGAGGAGCCCTACCACAAGCGTAAGGTGACGCTGCTCAACGGCCCGCACACCGTATTGTCGCCCGTGGCCTACCTGAGTGGTGTGAACATCGTGCGCGATGCCTGCAACCACGAGGTCATCGGAAAGTATATCCACAAGGTGCAGTTCGAGGAACTGATGCAGACGCTCGACCTGCCGATGGAGGAACTGGAGAAGTTTGCCGGCGACGTGCTGGAGCGCTTCGACAATCCGTTCGTCGACCATCAGGTGACCAGCATCATGCTGAACTCGTTCCCGAAGTTCCAGGCTCGCGACCTGCCTGGCGTGAAGACCTATCTGGAGCGCAAGGGCGAACTGCCTAAGGGACTGGTGTTCGGTCTGGCTGCCATCATCACCTACTACAAGGGTGGCAAGCGCTTCGACGGTGCCGAGATTACGCCTAACGACGATCCGAAGATCATCGAACTGCTGCAGCAACTGTGGGCTACCGGCGACACGCAGAAGGTGGCTGACGGCGTGCTGGCTGCCGAGTTCATCTGGCAGGAGGACCTGAACAAGGTGAAGGGTCTGAACGCTCTGGTAAAGCAGTATCTCGACTTGATTCAGCAGAAGGGTATGCTGGAGGCCGTGAAGACCATACTTTAAGGTTTGTAATTCTGTTCCAGAGGGTCTGCAGACGTTGTGCTGCAGGCCTTCTTTTTTTACCTCAAACCTTATTACGGTATTTCTTAATGAGACTATAGGCGGTGTAGAGGCCAAGTTCACCTGCCTTCGAGAGGTCGGCGATGCCCTCGTCCTGACGGTTCTGCTTGATCAGACAGATGCCGCGGTTGTAGTAGGCCTCGGCCAATGAAGGCTCCTGGCGGATGGCGGCACTATAGTCTTCGATGGCATGCTGGTAGTCGGCACGCTGGGCATAGACATTGCCACGATTGTAGTGAAGATAGGCATTCGAAGGACGGAGAGCCAGGGCATGGTTCAGATCGCCAAGCACGCTGGCCATCTGCAACTCGATATTGGTGCCCTCAGAGGCCTGGAACTGGTTGATGCGGGCCTGACAGGCAGCACGCTGCCACAGGGCAACAACCGACGAAGAGTCAATCTGCAGGTAGGTGCTCAGGTCGTCGATGGCACCGTCGAAATTCCTGATGGTGGAAAGGGCAACGGCACGCAGCATCAGCATCTCCACAGCCTTGTTGGTGACCTTCGACTGGTCGATGGCTACGGTCAAGGAGTCGATGTAGTCGAAGTAGGACTTGGAACTGGCATCGTCGAGAACGGTATGCTCACTATTTATATAAATGGTACGCGCATGAAGGCGGTCGTTCAGGTCGTCAATCAGGCGGTCGAAGGGACGCACCGACCTGACATCGCCCTTTTGCGGCTCGAAGGAGAGGGCGAACATAGGCATGAACTCCAGTTCGACCTTCTGGTTCTGCACACGTCCGCGATAGCCGTTCTGGTACTCGCGGTCGGGCTCCTGCTCGTCCTCGATAACCAGTTGGTTGTACTTGTCCATATCCTCATCGCTGCGCTTGCGAATCTGGTTGGGGTTCAGTCGCGGCTGAGTGCCGTAGAGGTGCTTATAGAGACGGGCACGATAGACGGTGAACTCGTCTTTCTCGGCCTTGGCCGTCATACCCAGCCGACGGTAGCAGGCAGCACGGAACTCGAGGCCCGTCCAGAAGTTAGGATACTCGTCGATGACTTTCGTATAGTCGCGTATAGCCCCCTGCAGGTCGCCCGTCTTGTCGAGCAGCACGGCACGGTTGAAGAGGGCCATCATGTTGTCAGGCTCCAGTCGCAGCACGAAGTCGAAGTCGGTGATGGCTCGGTTATCGTCGCCCACCTGGGCTCGCAGCAGGCCACGGTTGTAGTGTCCCAGGAAGTTGTTTGGCTCGAGGTCGAGGGCCATATCGTAGTCGGCCATCGCCCCTCGCAGGTTGTTGCGGTTGAAGCGTGCCAGGGCCCTGTTGATGCGGCATCCGGCATGCTTGGGCATGAGATGGATGGCATGATCCAGTTGCACCTCGGCACTATCCCACTCCTCACGCGACAGGCTGATGATGCTGCGTGCAGCCCAGGTCTGACCGTCGTAGGGGTCGATGTCGAGGGCTTTATGCAGCGACTCAATGGCCAGCGTGGTGTCCTTCATCTGCATATACACATCGGCACGCATGGTGTAGGCCCGTGCATACTGGCCCCAGCGGGTGTGCATGGTGTCGAGTTCGGCAAGGGCCGCCTCATACTCTTTGTTCTGGATATGACAGAGCACACGGTTGTGCCAGAGCCCTCGGTTCTGAGGGTCGTACTTCAACGCACGCGTATAGTCGCTGATGGCTTCTGAGAACTTGTTCTGCTGGATGCGCGTCAGACCTCGCAGTTCGTAGAGGTTGACGACGTAGGGATTGCGCTGGATGGCCTCCGAGCAGTCGCTCTCGGCACCAGAGAAATCGTCGAGGTAGTACTTGGCCACGCCACGGAAGAACCAGGGCTCGTAGAGATAGGGCTTGGCCGAGATGGCCTGATTGAAGTACTGGATGGAGAGCACGTAGTCCTCGTAGTAGAGGGCAGACCGTCCGATGGTGAGCAGACGGTCGGTATTGTACTGGGCGTAAACACATTGAACATTGAACATTGAACATAGTAGTACCAACGACAACAATATCCATCTTGACCTTAGGAATAATCTATTCATAAAGTTCAATGCTCAATTATCAATTATTAATTTTCAATTGTCAATTCTTTCAGTCGCTCCGCTTTATGAAAGCGTCCCTGCGGGCCGAGCGGTCAATTGTTAATTATCAATTATCAAGCCCTCACAGGCTTCGTCTTGTACCCGCAACGGTAGCGGCCCTGGGTGAGCGCCTTCAGTTTGCTCTTGATGAGTTGGCGGCGAAGGGGTGAGATGCGGTCGATGAACATCTTGGCCTCCAGATGGTCGAACTCATGCTGCATGACACGTGCAAGATAGCCCTCCACCCACTCGTCGTGAGACTGGAAGTTCTCGTCCTGCCATTGTACACGGATGCGCGTGGGACGCACCACCTTCTCGTGGATGGCAGGCAGCGACAGGCATCCCTCCTCAGACGAAGAGGTGTTGGTATCGTCGTACTCCACGATATGGGCGTTGATATAAACTTGCTTGAAGCCTTTATACTCAGGCATATCCTCTGCCAGCGGGTCGAGGTCGATAACCACCAGGCGGATGTCGCGTCCGATCTGTGGTGCAGCCAGGCCTATGCCTTCCGACTGGGCCAGCGTCTCCCACATGTCGCTGATGAGTTGCTTCAGGTCAGGATAGTCGGCGGTGATGTCCTCAGACACCTTGCGCAATACGGGTTGACCGTAAATATAAATAGGTAGAACCATTTCTTTTTTCTTGTTTCCAAAGTTAGGGGTGCATACGGCTCCTCATGTAGTCTTCGAGGATGATGGTGGCACTAATCTCGTCGACGAGCGCCTTGTTCTGACGGGCTTTCTTCTTCAGACCGCCGTCGATCATCGCCTGATGAGCCAGCACCGAGGTGAAACGCTCGTCGTAGTAGTCGATGGGGACTGACGGCATCGCCTTCTTCCAGCGGTTGACGAACTCACGCACACGTCCCAGGTTCTCACTCGGCTCACCGTTAGGCTGTCGAGGCTCACCAATCACGATGCGCTCCACCTGCTCACGGGTGACGTAGTCCTTCAGGAAATCGAAGAGGTCAGAAGTAGAGACAGTCGCCAATCCTCCTGCTATGATTTGAAGAGGATCGGTGACTGCCAGTCCGGTACGTTTGCGTCCGTAGTCAATAGACAAGATACGTCCCACTCAGATGTCTTTAGCGGGTGTAGTAGAGCAGCCAGGCATCGCCGTTGGGATTGAACTCGCCACCGCTGATGTTGTTGCGGCTGGCAGCAGCCTCGGCCTTCGTGTCGAATGTAGAGGCGATGACACGATACATGCCGCGCTCCTCGTTCTTCACAATCTGGGCATCATAGCCGGCATTCTTCATACGGCGCTGCAGACCCTCGGCGTTGGCAATTACTGAGAACGAACCAACAACGACGCTATAGTTCTTCAGGCCTGAACCGTTGACAACGGCTACACGCTCCTGACGTACAGACACGTTGTCAAGGTTATCGACAACCTGGGTCTGGTTTGAGGGAACGGTCTGGACGGGAGTCACTACAGGAACCTCGGTCTGCTGGACGGGAGCCTGCGTCTGCTGCTGGGCAGCCTGAGCCTGAGCCTTCTCGTAGGCTTTCTTGTAGGCACTCTCACTTGATTTGCAACCAGTGAACGACATAGCGAGGCAAAGGCCTGCGCACAACACGATGTACTTTTTCATAATTTGGTCAATATTTATATGCTGTTTAATAATTTGGTGCGAAATTACAAAATATCGGAGAAATACAGGCAGAAAGAGGGCATAAACTTTGTTAAATGGGCGAAATATCGCCGTTTTAACAAAAAATCGCATCAAAATTCTTCGTTTTTCGAAATAATTGCGTAAATTTGCTGACTGAAAGAAAACATAAATCATTTACAACTAACATTAATAAAAACTACAACATCATGAAAGGATTAGGTTATATCGGCGCTTTCCTCGGCGGAGCCGCTGCTGGCGCAATCATCGGTATTCTGGTAGCACCCGACAAAGGTAGCAACACCCGCGAGAAGATCTCTGGCACGGTGAACGACTTCTTGAAGAAACACAACATCAAGTTGAGCCGCAAGGAAGTGGGCGACTTGATTGAGGATTTGGAAGACGCTTCTGAATAACGATGCTGTCGAGCGACAAGAATGTAGAGACCATCTCGCAACTCATTGAGATGGTGAAGCACAATGTGGAGTTACGCAAGGAATATGCGAAACTGGACATTGTGGAGAAGGTGGTGCGCCTCATCAGCGCAGCCACCTTGTCGGCTATCTTCATTATCATCATTGCCGCCGTACTGTTGTTCGTGTCTGCAGCCTGTGCAGTCTGGCTCTCTGCCTATATGAGCATGCCTCTGGCGCTGCTGTCGGTAGCAGGCTTCTATCTGTTGCTACTGCTCATCGTCTTTGCGAGCCGCAAGTCGTGGATTGAGCGTCCGCTGGTGAAGTATCTGTCAAGACTGTTGTTGAACTAACCCCCTACTGCTATGGCAAAGAAGTTAAGAGTAAGACCCTACAACTCGCTGGAAGAGATTCAGATGAGGAAGGAGCAACTCGATGAGGTGATCGAGTTGGAGAACAAGGAGATCAAGCGTCTCTGGGGACAGTTGACGGAAAACAACGAAGATCTGTCGCGCGGACAGCAGATAGGCAAATACATCGAGTATGGCATCATGGCTTTCGACGGCGTGATGACACTCCGAAAACTACAACGCAACTATGGTAGTTTCTTAAATATCTTCCGACGCTAGGAAGATATTTTTTTTGCATATAAGAGTCCTGCGACTATAACTCCAGCACCTGACCGTCGTAAGTCAGTTCGACGCCTTCTGGCAGACGGGCAGAGGCTACATCAAAGAGTCCGATGTCGTGACACATGTGGGTGAGCAGCGTGCGGCGTGCCCCTACCCTTCCGGCGAAGGCCACAGCATCATCGACCAACTGATGGGAATGATGGGGCTTGTCGAAGCGCAGGGCGTTGACCACCAGCGTATCGACACCTTCGAGCAACGCGGCCTGATCGTCGTCAATCGACTTCATATCGGTGACATAGGCAAAGGCTCCGAAGCGATAGGCCAGAATAGGCATCTTGCCGTGCATCACTCTGACGGGCAGGATGTCGATATCGCCAATAGTAAAGGCCTCACCAGCACGTATCTCGTCAAGTTCGATTGTAGGCACACCAGGATAGCGATGCTCAGCAAAGCAGTAAGGCAGCATGGTGAGCATCCCCTCACGGGCGATGGCATCGGCATAGACACGAATCTGTCCGAACTGGCAGTAGGGACGGATATCATCCATGCCTCCCACATGATCATAGTGTGAATGGGTGACCAGTATGCCGTCGATACGACGGAAGGGCTGTGGCAGGATCTGCTGACGGAAGTCAGGACCACAGTCCACCAACAGGCGCGTGCTGTCTGTCTCCACCATGATGGAGCAGCGCAGGCGTTGGTCTCTGGGGTCTGTACTACGGCATACTTCACAATTGCAGCCTATCACAGGCACGCCGCATGATGTTCCTGTTCCTAACAGCGTAATCTTCATATCAGACAATATTGACTTCGGGATAGATATCTATGTTGAATCGGCTCTTCACATCCTGACGGATAGCATCGCACAGACGAACAATGTCATTACCGGATGCGCCACCCCTGTTGACCAGTACGAGGGCCTGACGGCTATGCACACCAGCACGTCCCAGCGTGCGACCTTTCCATCCACACTGGTCGATGAGCCACCCTGCAGGAATCTTCTCGTGATCGGCATCCACGAAATAGTGGGGCATCTGTGGATAGTCGGCCAGCAGACTCTCGAACTGGGAACGGCTCACAACGGGGTTCATGAAGAAACTGCCTGCGTTACCCTCCACCTCTGGATCGGGCAACTTCTCACGGCGTATGCCAATGATGACCTCGCGCAACTGTGCTGCCGTAGGGTCGCTGATGCCCTGACGCTCCAGTTCTGAACGGATGTTGCCATAGTCGAGCAGCGGACGGAACGTCTTGGAAAGGCGATAGCATACATGGGTGATGAGGTAGCGGTTCTTCCACTCGTGCTTGAAGCGGCTTTGACGATAGCCATACTGACAGTCGGCAGCATCGAACGTGCAAACATGTCCGTCTGCGAGACTCACCGCCTCCACCTTATTTATAATAGTAGCGGCTTCGGCACCATAGGCTCCGATGTTCTGAACGGCAGAGGCACCCGCCTCGCCTGGGATGAGCGACAGGTTCTCTGTCCCGTACCAGCCATTGGACACGCAGCGTGCCACCACATCGTCCCACAACTCGCCGCTGCCTACGCGCAACACGATGGTGTCGTCATCTTCCTGTACCACGTCAAACCCTTTGACGGCAGAATGCACCACCGTACCAGGGAAGTCGGCAGTCAGCAATAAGTTGCTTCCGCCACCAAGGATAAGCAGCGGTTCTGTGTGGTCCTTCAACAGGCTGGCTATCTGACAGGCCTCCTCCTCGGAAGCATATTCCAGGAAACGGGCGCAATGGGCCTCGATGCCAAAAGTATTGTGCCTCAACAGGCTATAGTCATGCTGATCTGTCATCACTCCACGAGTTTTCTGAGTTTCCAATGTCCGTTCCTACGGATGAATGTCACCTCGATCTCCTGTCCGTTCGAGATGCCGCGAATGACAAATATCTTCTTGTCGGCATCAGCATCCTGATGGCCATAGACGATATTGTAAATCATGCGTTTGGGCAACTCTGGTGAGAAGGCATCCCAGAAGTCGGGCGTGATGACGCCTTCCATCTGTGCAAAGTCATCGTCAGGGTCAGGACCCACGAAGTCTATCTCGTCGCAGAGGCTCTCACGTTGGAATGCCGAGTCGGACACGAAGGTGTTGTAGAACTCCAGGAACGAGGCATTAGGATTGCGTGGTAGCGTCTGGTTGCGAATTTCTGTAAGCATCCAACGTCCACTCGCACGAGAGAACAGATACTGACGCACGAATGACTTGTCAAGGAATATCTTCTCGACGATGGCATTGCTGACGGCGGTACTCTTCACCAGTTCCATCTGTGCCTCGCTGTCGAAGATAAGCGTGTACTGGCCCTGATGCATGAAGAAATGCTCCGTCTGCCAATCCTCTTTCTGGATGGTGTCAACCTTTGTACCGGAATTGACGAGCAGGGGGAACGAGATACGTTCTGACTGCAGACGCTTATTGGAGGCGAAATTGAAGATGAAGTCATCGAAGAGTTCCTCGGCAGACACAGGCATCGGCTCCTCGGAGATCAGTTCCTCAAACTCCTCCTCGGCCTTTTCCTCAGCCGTCAGGGAGACGGTTGGGGTCGCTTCCTCCATGTCTTCACCGTCGTCTGCCGTTCCTTGCTTGCCGCCTGTTCCAGCGCAAGACAATAGGAAAGAAACAACCAGTAGTGCTTTCAGACACTCTTTCATCACGCTCGATATTGTATATTCGGGGTGCAAAGGTACGAATAAGTGAGCGAAAAACCAAATTTATTTGAGTTTTTCCGAACGGAAGTACCTTAGACCGCAGGCCAAAGTTACGAATACGTGAGCGAAAAACCAAATTTATTTGAGTTTTTCCGAACGGAAGTACCTTAGACCGCAGGCCAAAGGTACGAATAAGTGAGCAAAATGCAAAAGGAATATTAATATTTTTTATTGTTTATTCCCTAAACCCCAGCCACATCGCGCAATTGATAATGAATTGTTCGGTTTCAGAATTCCAGTTCACATAGAGGCGTGTAAAGCCACCATCAATCAGTGCCCGTTTCTTGCCATCATCATAGTAAGCCGTGACAACATTCCCGTCGGAACTATAAAGCAAAGGCTTCAATTGCGGGGTCATCTCTACACGTGAGATCGTGACACCTTCATAGAGGTGGTCGATATTTCTAGTGATAGGATGCTCCACAATGCCCAGGTTTGCTCCATTCACTTGCTTTACCAGAGTTTGCTTACCTTCGTAATTGCCACTCATCCTTGAGCCGAACAAATGGTCTAACATGACATTGGAATCTGCATAGTAGGGGTCGTTGTCTGACCAGATAAAGATACCCTTTCCTCTATTGAAATGTTCATACACCAAATCATACAATTCAGGACTCATGTGCGGCTGGTTATCTGCAATAATCCAGAATTGGCAGTTGTAACCTCTCAGCGCAGCACGCAGCGTGTCTATGTTAACATGTTCTGTTGTGGAGATCTCCCTGATTGTGAATCCATGTTGTCTTAATGCATTTGTTGGGTCATACAAATTGAAACCTGCATCATGACAGTATTTCAAAATAACAATCATGTTCCTTTCCTTGATTGCCTTTTCGTGATTCAGATAGACATAAAAAGGCGTTTCTGGGCCGTGGTCATAAAGATGATAGTCGCTTTCCCCGTATTTTTGCCCCTTCGTTGCCTTGATATAAAGTCCGCGGTTACTATAAAACAACTTATCGAAAACTCCATACGGCTGGTCTGGGAAAGTAACATATCCGTCCTCGTCAGTAACCCCTCTCACGATGTGGTCGTGAGTATAGAAAAATTGTCCGTCCTTGAACAACTGATGCTCAATGTGCTTGATGGTAACATTTGCAGAAGCAACAGGTCGGCTTGAGAAACGGTCATACATAGCCCTTACCTTCACATCCTTGCTGCAACGAATAAAGAGGCAAGCAATAAGAATCAGCACCACGAGCAACTGAAGCAGTAGAAAAGAGCAGCATGCACACCCGATCCTTTTCTTCGTTTTCAATTTCTTGTCTTGTTTGTTATTAGTCATGACGAAGTTTGATTTACAAGTACAATTAGGAGCCGTTGTTATTTCAAAATCTATTCGGCTCTGCAAAGATACGAAGATATTTCCATATTATTCATATTTGTGGATAAAATTCTTCATATTATGTCCATTTGTTTCTGATAATGCACCTTGTTTTTGCTAACTATATATGTGAGACTATCACCTGACCCTGCGTCTCAAACGTGTATATCCCATATTTTTATTGTTTTATTTGTTTGTTTCAATAAATAATTGTATATTTGCAGCCAAGAAATATAAGAAGAATATGGAAGCAGCAACTTTACAAGCCACTCCGTTCACTCCGTTCCAGATTGAAATGCTGGAATTGATAGCGAAAGTGAACACTGAGCGTGAGATGAGTGATATCCGCCGCCTGCTTGGCCAGTATTTTGCCAAACAGGCAGAGGATGCCGTTGACCGTCTTTGGGACGAGGGCGTTCTCAATGATGACGTAATAGAAGGTTGGAAAAACGAGCACATGCGTACTCCATACAAGAAGTAATGAATATCGTTCTTGACACCAACTGCCTGCTGATGTCTCTCTCGCGTCGCAGCCGTTATTATCCCGTTTGGCGAGATTTCGTTGAAGGCAAGTACACACTTTGTTTCACCAACGAAATCCTTGCTGAATATGAGGAGATTCTAACCCAAAAAGTAGGCTCAGAAATCGCAACGAATATTATCCAGGCTCTGATTGATTTGCCCAATACGAAGATGGTTCAAGTCTATTACCATCTTCGTCTGATTACAGTTGACCCTGATGACGACAAGTTTGTGGACTGCGCTTTTAAAGCAAATGCAAAATACATCGTCACCCAAGACCATCATTATGATGTCCTCAAACAAACGCCTTTTCCTCGAATTGAAGTAGTGGATATTGACGAGTTCCTCAGTATTCTTCGTTGACTTCACCACTTTTTCTTTTCTCCTCACATCACGCACCTGCCCCCTACCCGACCCCAAGTCGATTTCAAGGAAAAAACGTTCTGTACGTTTGTCAGGCGTCAGTTCAATAATGTCTTAATCTGGATTCTGTGGTCGCAGTATTGTTCTGATGCTAGAGCGAGACGCTCACCTCCCCTGTCTCGTCTACAGGTTTTTGTGTATATCTAAACACAGGGTTTTGAAACAGCGGCCCTCTGACAACGAATTGTTCCTCTGAGTTGAAGAGATATAGCCTTTAAAAGTAAAACAAGTTGTTTTACCTTCGTTAAGATGCCTTCTAACACAGTAAAGTATGCTTGTAACAACAGTAAAACAACTTGTTTTACTGTGAATGAAGTCATTATGAGGTCAATATGAAGTCGTTATGATGTTAATATGATGTCATTGTAGTACTTAACTGACTGGTTATAAACAGATTAAATAAAATTATGATGTCAAATGAAAAAATGAAGTTCAAAAAATAAAACGGAATTGAAGGCAGCCTTGCATCCCTATGGTAGCAGAGCCGAACAAGTAGAATACCTATGCCCGTTGTCCTCTCTATACCTGTCCAAGGTGAAGATAAATCCATGAATCTTTGGTTGTTTCATGGAAAAGCGCTATCTTTGCAAACAGTTAACGTGTTGAGTCTGAATGCTGAATCAGCCCCACAAACATTATGCAGAGAAGAACGAGGCTTTGCTGCAACTACCAGAATTACTTTTGAGTTCTGAATATCTTGGAGCAAAGCCCGACCCCAAAGGACGAGACTATATCAGGAATGGTCACATTTTCAAAACGACTATTGCGGAAGATGCCAGTTGGATTATCATCAGTGAAACCATTTGGGGAGAGTGCTTGGTGCATAGCATTTCGGACGATTACCCCTATATTAACGAGAAGCAGGACCTCTGAACCCTTCCCTCCGGATCTGCAATCCGACGCGGTATTCTGAAGCCCTGTTGTTTCTTGCTGTAAAGATAAGCAATATTTTGATAAGTTCCAAATATTTGGGGATATATTTTAATTTTCTGCTAATATTTTCTATTATCCATATATCAAATTAATGATTTGACAGTATGTGATATTCTTCGTTATCTCACGTCATCATCAGGATTCAGCAGGCGCAGCAGTATTCTGCATCTTGTGCGAGACGGTCACCTGTCCCTGATGTCCTCCAAGGTTTTACTTTTTCTTCGTCCAACTCTTACCTTGAGCGAGACGCTCACCCGTCCCCGTCGTCTCCAAGAATTGCGGCGTTGGCATCAGTACAGTACAAAGAATCAAAAAAAAATTTATAGACAATGAGTAAGACACAAGAAAATATCAGTGATTAGGGAGGAGCTACCATTAAGACGCTCAACCAAAGAGAGGCATACCGCTATAGGTATGCTTTTTTTTGTACTTCTGGCACGAAATAGGCGATATTTTGGTCGTATTTCACAAAATTTCTCTCATATTTTTACAGTTTTTTTTATACTGGTAATGCAAATTCGAGTTTTTTTACTATCTTTGTACCGCTATCCAAAGCCTCCGTTGTAAGGAAGGCAAGGTGGTATATATATGGGAAGCGTACATACGCTTGTTCGAATAGGTCTTTCAAACTTGCAACTTGAAAAGATACTCACCTACGACAACAAGCATCGTGTGACGCTATTCTGGATATGTAATTTGAGAGTTGCAGCTTTTATAGCAGTATGCAACTATACAATTCATATTCGGCGTGGGTCTGCGATTGCTCGTTCATTAGGTGAGGGTAATTGCGAGACCTAAAAGACGTGAGCGAGTGAATTGTGTTAAAGCCCACGCTTTTTGTATGTATAAAAAATCGTGATACTTAAAACCGCCACGTTTGGGCTTGACTGGCTAAGAAACATAGAAGATATGGTTAGGTTATTTTCTTTAGTTGTGCTAGTTTTATTTAATATTAGCCAGATTTCCGCTCAATCCCCTCAGACTTATGTTTTAGAAAAGCCAGGAACTCTTAAAAAAATGATGAAGGGGAACGAAGGTGCGACAAACATCTCAATAAGTGGTATTTTTAACGAAAATGACTTAAAATACATTACGTCATTACAAAATCTTAAAGTCTTAGATTTAAGGAATGCTAATCTGAGTCCTAAAGCACAGTTATCGAAATTGAGAGAAGACAAGCATAGTTATATACTGATATTAGACACATTGAAATGTCCTAAAGAAACAGAATTCCGTAGCTACACAGCTGAATTCAGTTCTTCTGATCAAAAGTTTTCAGACGGGAAGGATTGTTTTTATTCGTATTATCGCATTTTTTATCCCCGATATTTTGTGATAGGGAATAATATTCAAGTGAATTTCTATAAGGAATGCCTAAATAATGACTATGTAGGAATTAATATTTTCCCAGATGTACCTAACACAGAAGATAAGCTTAATCTTACTGGCACATTATATTTAAAAGATGCAATATCCGTAGATTGGTACTTTAGAGAAGCAAATGTCGATTCTATAAATTGTGTTGTATTTTCAAATAAAATAAAGAAAATCAAAAAAAATGCATTCTACTATTTTCATCGATTAGACGAGGTTGTCTTTGAGGATGGTACAGAAGTTCAAATTGACGAAAGAGCTTTTCCTAGGGAAGGTATGGGAATAAATGAAAGAACCAGACTGAGAAGAGTCAGGGTTCCCAGCGGTCAAATTCAAAAGTTTGTTTCTCTGGGATTCCCAGAGGACATCATTATTGACAAGACTCCTGATATAAAATTGGAAGTAGAAGTTAAAACGCCTGGAGCTTTAGCAGAGCAACTAGCCAATGTAGATCTTCGTTTAATTCAATCACTGAGAATAAAAGGCATACTGAATTCAGATGATTTTAAAACAATTAACAAGATGCTCAGCCTTGAAAGGTTAGACATAAAAGATGCCTTTGTATTTGTATCGATTGATGAGAAGAAAGCGGATGCAGCAGATGTTGCATTTTTACTAGGGATGGCTAATGAAGGGCAATACCAAAAGGATGGAAATTATCAAAATTACAATTTACGAAATAAGGTCAATGAACGTGTAAAGGATTCATATGACAAAACGATTACGTGTGAATTGCCAAAAAATGCTTTTATAGGAAATCCTCTATTAGAAAGCCTGCAATTGCCTGCAACATTAACTAACATCAACAGAGCAGGTATAGGGGGAAGCGAAGGATATACCCTTGCTGGGCTGGCTCGACTAAAAGAGATCTGGATATCAAAAGCTTCAGCAGATAAAATCCCTATTGAAAGAATCGTAAACCCCACAAACAAATACTACTCAAAAGTTCCAATAAAATACTATTGAGCACAAATGTTAGTAATTCCTGTTATTATAAAATAACTGAACTTTCGCAAGTGAATATTCATTCATCAAGCGACTAATTTATACATTTGATAGAGTTTATGAAACTTAGGATTGGCATCAATAACCGCAGAAAGCAGTTCGCTAGCATCGGCAGAGATCATCTCTGCGATTTCCAGGATGGTGTCCAAAATCAGTTCCCATATCCTGTCCGAAGCGGACAGCTCGAGAGTACCTGTTGTGGCCTCACGGAAGAGTGCTCCGACGGTCTCGTAGGCCTCAAACCGTTTCACCGTGCAAAGTATGTTGTACTGCATCATGGTCAGCGTGAAGCTGGCAATCTGCGCAGAGAAGTGTACGCTCTGACATCTGCCGAAGTCAAGCAGTTGCTTGCAATCGTGATAAACCACCTCAGTAGTCCAGCGGGTAGCGTACGTCCTGTATGCTTTGAGAAAACTGAGCGAGAGATCCGTTGTGAGCAATCCATTCCAATGCCCATTCCTGCCTCGCTTCGAGAAGAACAGGCGCACGGTGGTACCTGCAAACTTCACATCGATAGTGCAGTAGGTGCACTTCAATGTCCTATTGTGCTCCTTCTTCTCTGTACCTATCTGGTCTGGACGTATGTTTATGCACTCCATCACTCTCATAATCGCATTAATTGCACGGTTATTCTCATTTTCTGAGAAAA
>CADCCB010000054.1 GCA_902799905.1 uncultured Prevotellaceae bacterium | reverse complement strand
CAGCATCAGCGCTATACGCAAATCTTGAAAAGATTGAAATCAATGAAAGGGTTTTTATGGTTTTTGTCTTTATCAGATCAACTTCCGAAAGTTGAATAAGGAACATAAATCTTCATAAATCTGTCATAAATCTTTCCTCCTTTTCCTCCTTAGACAATAAAGACTTCGGCGGAAGATATAATTAGATTTACGTTAGATTTACGTAGATTTATGTTCACTCACTCATTCATGTCAGGCGGAAATTGTAAGCGGATACCGTTGACGGGAGGGTTGACGGGAGGGACATGGGAGGGATATGGGAGGGATGACGGGAGGGATTCGTGGTGCTCAGATTGCGCGGAACCCCTTTAAACAAAGGATTCTTCGGAAGGCGACGGGAGGGATGAGGGATTTCTGCGTGGTTGTCGTGGTCATTTTGGTCATGGTCATTTTGGTCAAAATCGAAAACGGATTGTCAAAATCAGCCACTATATATAAATATTATTTATATATAGTGAGCAATGACCGCGTGTCCGAAATCGAAAATGACCAAAATGACCTTGACCATTTGACCACACAAAGACTCTAGTAAAACTATGGCACTTTACCATCGAAAGTGCCATCGGAACAAGGCGTAGATGACGTTCCTTCACGCGAATCGTGTGTGTGCGCGATACGCCCTATCCAACGAGGATATCATCATGACGAGGTGCCTGCTCTATGAGGGGGAGCAGGGGGGACAAAAAGGAGGATGTGGCTTGGCACATCCTCCTTTAGTGTTTTCAATATTTTCAATCAAAAACTGGTTCCAGTGATTCTTGTTTAGAAGACAGGAACAGCAGTAGGACCACCTTCTACCCAGTCGGTAACACTAGGCAGAATTTCAATCTCGTGGAGATGGAAGTTGATCTTGAAGGTGTACTTCTTGGCCTGATCAACATTTGCTGCAGAAGCCGTTGCAGGAGTGTAAGTATAGCTATAAGCTTTGCCATCAATTGAGTAAGCAATCGTGAAACTGGTGAAGTCTGCAGTAGAAGAGTTATCATCAGGAACGATGAGGAGACCATCACCTACATCAACACCATCACCTGAATCGTCATGAGCAATTGCGGCGGGAGTCCAGTTAGGAACCGCAACATTCTGTGCATCGCCAAGAGCAGACCATGCACCAGCTACACTCTGAGAAGAAGAAGAGTTGTAGTTGGTGTGGGTCACTGTGTAAGTACCATTATACTTGGCACCATTGAGGGTAATGGAAGTAAGGGTAACCTTTCCACCAGAAGTAGCATCATAAGCATCGGCCATGAAGCGTACCCAAGCCTGTGCGTGCGTGAAAGTCATAGGAACATTGGGAGGGAAGGCCAATGCATTGTCAGTCTGTGTTACTTCACCATTACCGATGGCATACATCAGGTCCTTCTGGGCTGTCTTGTTGTCAGCCATAACAAGCGTTACACCACTGGCAGCCTTGCCTGCACCAGCCAGATTCCAAGTTGCAGAACCAGCATTCAACTCAGCATAAGCGAGGAAGTTGATGTAAGTCTGAGACAGAGGCCAGTACTTACCACCTTTCCAAACGTCAGGATCAGGTGTTGCATCTTTGGTGAAAGTTGTAGCAGTAAAGAAGTCACGACCGTTGGTAACATCCCATGCGGCAACCTCCATTGTTGTAGGAGTGAAGGTGGTTCCGTCCACAGCGGCGCGAGTGTTGGGCTGTACTAACGCACTGAATGCAATTTCCTTAGGTTGGTTCTGCGTGGTGTTCTGTTCGACCACCTCGTCGTTCGAGCAGGCTGCGAGTGCGAGCGCTGCTACGGGAATTAAAAATAAACTTTTTTTCATAATTGTAAAGTTTTAAATGAATGAATAAATAAATTTGTTGTTCTCTTTTCTAATTGTTGTTTTCTTTCTGTTAGCGATAATATCTGTTTAGGGGTGAAACTTATCCTATCGGTACGTCGTGGGTCTCTTCTTCCCAGGGATCGACGGAGGGGGCAAAACCTCCGCTTTGACCTTCTGGCTGGGGGATGTCGATGGGTTCTTCCACCACAATCTTGTGGTCAGGGTTCTCAAACTGCTCGGTGATGTCCTGCGAGATGTAGTGCTCCTGGCCACCGGTGTCGCGAATGAGGATATGCAGGTAACTGTGGCTCTCGCCAGGCAGTTTGCCGAAGGTGTTGAAGGCGGTGTATAGGCGCCCCTTCTCCCTGTCCACGCCCACGAGGAAATTGATGGTGGCAGGGTCTGTGCTCACCTCGCCGCGTCCGAAGAAACTGCTGCGGGCCTGGTTGGTGACGAAGGCCTCGACGCTCTCTATGTATTCTATGCCTACGACGGTCTTCACCTCGAACGAGTAGGTCTCCACGATGGTCTTGGCCACAGCCGTGAGGGTGACCACGCGGTTCTCGGCACTCAGCGTGGGTATCTCCACCTCTTCGCGGGCCACCAGCAGGTGGTCGGGGGCGTAGATCACGGGGCCCTGGGGCTCCTCTATCTCATCCTCGCCGTCGGCCCTGTTCTTCTTGACAAAGCCGCGCAGGGTGGCGCCTTTCGTCGCCGTGATGTCGCTGGTGAAGGCCTCCAGGGTCTCGAGGTCTCCCTCACCGCGTATCTGTATGTATTCCGTACCAAACGAATAGACCACCATATCGTAGGTGCCTGGGGCCACGTGGAGGGGGCCGCCCGTGCCTGACACGAACTCGGTGCTCTGCAGGTTGGCCTTATCGGGTGAATAGAAGCACACCTTCATATAGTCTGGCATCACAATCTCCGTGTGTGTCTCCACATCGATGCCCACGTCGATGTCGAGGTCCAGGTCGAGTTGCAGGTCCAGTTGCAGCATGGCGCTATAGTCCTGAGCGTGGTTGTGGTCGTAGCACAGGTCCTTGTATTCGCAGGAGGTAAGAGCGAACAGCGAGGACTGGAGCATGACGAACAGGCAGAGGCACAGCAGGTGCCTGCACGGCCTCTTCAGCCCGCGCCCCTCATTACCCGTATGTCTCCACATCTCGTTCATTCTAAATTCTTAATTCTTAATTCTTAACTCCTACTCGGCTGAAAGCCGATACTTCTAAATTCTAAATTCTTAATTCTTAACTCCTTAATTCTTAACTCCTACTCGGCTGAAAGCCGATACTTCTAAATTCTAAATTCTTAATTCTTAACTCCTACTCGGCTGAAAGCCGATACTTCTAAATTCTTAATTCTAAATTCTTAATTCAAAAAATCTTCCATTTCAGCGTCACCTCGGCCTTGGTGGGTCCCCACCAGTGGCGCTTGTGCGTGCTGTCCCACACATAGCAGTTGTCTATGGGGTCATACTCCTTGTATTCGCCGTCCTGGAAGCCCACGCCAAGCGTGAAGTCCAGGGAGAGGCGACGCCCGATGGGCAACGCATAGCCATACTCGATGCCTCCGCCAAAGCCGAAATGGTCGGCCTGGTAGCCGTGTCCGCCCCACTCAACATCGTAGGTCAGGCCCAGGACGTAGAGACCCACATGGTGTCCATTGACCATTGAACATTGACCATTGACCATTGACCGTTGACCATTGACCATTGACCATTGACCATTGACCATTGAATTTTTTCCAAAGTAGCGGCGGACGGTGAGGTAGCCGCCGTAGGACTGCCAGTAGCGGTGGCGACGGTCAGAGGAGAACCAGGTGTAGAACCAGTCGGCGCTGACCGACCAGCGCTTGCCGAGGGGTATCTCCACGCCGATGTTGGGCAGGAGCACCACGTCGTAGAGCAGGTTGGTCTTCAGTATCATGCGGCAGCGGTCTGGCTGCTGTGGTTCCTCCACAGGGGTGTCGGCCTCTTCGGCCAGTAGGGGCAGGGTGTCTATTGGTACCACGCTATCTACCACCTCCGGCTCAGGGGCTATGGTGCGCAGATAGTCCACATGGAGGTCCGAGCGTCGCAACAGGGGCATGCCGTTGTCCAGCAGGTAGGTGAAGTCCTTGGGGAAGGCCTGGCGTATCAGCCACTCCTTCACGCCCGGCTGGCGGTCGCTCCTGATGATCTGCAGTATCTCTTGTTTGTGGCGCAACGTGCCGTCGGGTGTCGCCTCGACGAAGGCTGCCAGACCGTCCCAGTCCTCAGGGATGCTCCGTGTGACGATGCGGTCCTGTGGCAGGTCGCCCTGACTCAGCACGTAGGCCTTCAGACTGTCGGCACGCTCACGCGCCATCTGCTGGTTGTAACTGTGACGGCCTTCAGGCGAGCCGTAGCCGTTAACGGACAGTCGGAGCAGGGTCAGCGTGGTGTCGTTGAGCACGGCCTGCAGGGTGCTGTCGATGCGTGACAGTTGTGAGCGGTTGCTGCTATAGTCTCTGACGATGCGGTTGTCGTTGATGGGGAAGAAGACGCTGGCTTTACTACATAGCGAATCCTGTCTGCCTCCGTGGGCGACAGGTCTCTGTGCCATATTGGTCATCGTGACGAGTAGCAACAGCATTATCAGTAGTGTGGTCTTAGCCTTTATAGTCTTCTCCTTCGTTCGTTTAGCGTTAAAAACTTCAATTCTTGATATTAATTGGGCAAAGTTAGCAAGAATACTCATATAATAAGGTGTCTTCCGTGTTAAATATACTTAAATGTGGGATATTTAACAGAAAAGAGGAGAAATTCGCCATTAGCAAAAACCTTTCATTGATTAAGGGACATAAATCTTCATAAATCTTTCGCTGTGCTGGTTATCATTGGTTAAGAAACGAAAGGATGATGATTTAAGAAACGAATTTTGCTAATTATATCTAATTTTATCCACGAATTATCCTAATTATATGCCCAAGTGCAGAAGATATAAATTAAGAATAATTCGTGACATAATTAAGGTCAATTAGGATAATTCGTTTCTAAGAAATTCCCTAATGTTGTATGACTTTGGTTTTCCGTCCGTTAGGCTGCTGGACGATGTTGAGGCCACGCTGCAGGCGGGGCAGGCGGCGACCGTCGGGCGAGAATATGGCGGTGGGGGCATGGCTGCGAGCCCTACTGCTACGAAAAGTCTTTTACTCATATCTCAGTTCTTCTATTAGTTGTCCGAAGTGCGCTATCTGCACCATGTGCGGATGCTCGAAGTGATCGGCGTGCTCCAGTTCCCAGGTCACGTGGAAGGGGATATAGACCGTCAGGCAGCCGATGGATAGGGCAGGGGCGATGTCGCTCTTGAGCGAGTTGCCCACCATCAGCATCTCGTGCGGCTCGATGTCCAACTTACGGCAGAGGTCGCGGAACTCCCGCTCCCCCTTGTCGCTGGTTATCTCCACATGCTCGAAGAACTCACCCAAGCCCGACCGCTGCAGTTTGTGCTCCTGGTCCAGCAGTTCACCCTTGGTGAAACAGACCAGGCGCAGGTGCCTCGTTGCCTCGTCAGAAGTGAGCGCCTGCAGGGTCTCGCGGACCTCGGGCAGCGGCGTGCAGGGGAACTCGTTCAGCGTGTAGCACAGTTGCTGAATGTCGCTGATGGTCTTGGCCGGCATCTCGTAGCGGCTCACCCGCATGGCCGTCTCCAACATGGACAGGGTGAAGGCTTTGGTGCCAAAGCCCAGCAGCGGCATGTTCTTCCGCTCCGTCGCGAAGAGTTCGAGTGCCGCCGTCTCGCGGTCCACCCAGGGTACCAGTTCGTCATACAGTTGCTGCATGACGCGCTCGAAGTGTCCCTGGCAGTCCCACAGGGTGTCGTCGGCATCGAAGGCGATGACCTTGATATGTCTTGTGTCCATTTCCGATTGTTTTGCCTGCAAAGATACGAATAAGTGAGCGAAATGCAAAAGGAAGTGAGTATCTTAGACCGTAGGTCAGAGATAATACTTTTAAGTGAAAAGTGAATAGTGAAAAGTGAATAATTTGCTACCGCCGTACAAAAATTAACTAATTCATCATATTCTGCGACAACGAAGGAATCGAATAAAATCAGAAACGAACTTTTGTTAATTAATGTGTGGCGGTAGCAAATTCTTCACTCTTCACTTTTCTCTCTTCTCTTTTCACTTTTAAGTTAATTAATGTGTAGCGGTAGCAAATTATTCACTTTTCACTCTTCACTTTTCACTTTTAATTTGTACCTTTGCCCCCCGATATTCAGGTGGAATGAAGAATATGTGGATGATGCTCTTCCTGGTGCTGCCACTATTGGCCCTTGCATACGCCGGTTGGCACGTGTGGACGTTGGTGCCCCTGCCGAAGGTGTGGAGGGCGGTCATCATCATAGTGGGTGTGGGCTCATTCATGCTGATGTTCCTCAATCTGGGACGCACCATCGACCGCATGCCGCTGAGCCTGGCACGCCTGTGCTACGACATCGGCAACTCGAGCATCTTCATCCTGCTCTATCTGGTGATGGTCTTCCTCCTGCTCGACCTGGGGCGGCTGGTGAGGCTGGTGCCACGCGAGTGGCTGCACCAGAATGTCTACACGACGGTCATCCTGCTGACAGGACTCTTCGTCGTGTTCATGCTGGGGAACATCTGCTATCATCATAAGGTACGCGAGACCCTGACGCTGACCACCGACAAGCCGCTGGCCAAACCCCTGCGGCTGGTGATGCTGAGCGACCTGCACCTGGGCTATCATAACCCCAGAACGGAACTGGCACGGTGGGTGGACCTGATCAACAAGGAGCAGCCCGATATGGTGCTGATAGCCGGTGACATCATCGACATCAGCGTGCGACCGCTCATCGAGGAGAATATGGCGGAGGAGTTCCGCCGCATCGAGGCGCCTGTCTATGCCTGTCTGGGCAACCACGAATACTATACTGGCGAGCCGCAGGCCCAGCAGTTCTATCGTGAGGCGGGCATCCATCTGCTGCGCGACACCTGTGAGGTGGTGGGTGACATCTGTCTGATAGGGCGCGATGACCGTACCAACCCGCATCGCAAGTCGCTCGGCAAACTGGTGGTGGAGGCCGACTCTCTATTGAACAATGGTCGATTAGGAGAGAAGTACACCATCGTGATGGACCACCAGCCCTACTTCCTCGAACAGGCAGAGCGGGCAGGCATCGACTTCCAGTTGAGCGGACATACACATCGCGGTCAGGTATGGCCCATCTCGTGGATCACCGACCGGATGTATGAGTGTGCCTGGGGAGAGCATCAGCGGGGCAACACCCGCTACTATGTGTCGTCGGGCATAGGCATCTGGGGCGGCAAGTTCCGCATCGGCACGCAGTCGGAGTACCTAGTCGTGGAATTAAGAGTTAAGAATTAAGAGTTTAGAGTTATTCTCGCTTCGCTGCGATTAAGAATTAAGAATTAAGAATTTAGAAGTATCGGCTTTCAGCCGAGTAGGAATTGAGACGTAAGAAGTAAATAATTCGTGTAATCCGTTAAATCCGTTGTTGGAAATAATACGGAGTGAAGTAATATAATTCGTGTAATTCGTGAAATTCGTGGTCGAAAAAAATTAAGAATTGAGAGATAATATGAAGAAGATGATGATTGTTTGCGCTGCGCTGGCAGCGGTGATGGTACTGACAAGCGCCAAGCAGAGTGACGATGTGATGGTCAAGGAGAACGGTGCCTATGTGGTCAACACCACCCAACTGGGCAAGAATGTGGACGGCTATGTGGGACCCACGCCCCTGAAGGTTTATATCCGCAAGAACAAGATTGAGAAGATCGAGTTCCTGCCCAATCAGGAGACGCCCAAATACTGGAATGCCGCCAAGAAGCACATGCAGAACAAGTGGGACGGCATGAAGGTATCCAAGGTCAAGACGACAGAGGTTGACGGACGTACTGGTGCTACCTTCTCCTGTAATGCTATCAAGGAGAACGTGAAACTGGCCGTAGAATACTACGAGAAGAATAAGTAAGACGATGAGGAGAGCAGGCATTTGGGCCGCCTCGCTGGTGCTGATGTTGGTGACAGCATGCGGACCGGAGCGTCAGGATGATGCCCCCGTGGTGAGCGCGCTGGCTGAGGAGTTCGGCTTTTCGAAAGAGCGCCCGCTGGTGATGGGTATGAACACCAGTTATGCGCCGTTGCAGTATGTCGATGATAATGGTGTGCCCAGCGGCTACGACGTGGAGTTCACCAAGAGGCTGATGCAGCGCATGGGCATCCCTTTCACCTTCTCGCCCAACCACTGGGACAAGATGTCGCCAGGCATCATCGAGGGGAAGTACGACCTGGGCATGCTGGTCTATTCGGCCTATCGCAAGGATATCACCAACTACTCGAATGCCGTGTTCCGCCTCTACTATCAGATAGCCTACCGCAAGGCAGACTATGCCGACTTCGACTTCCGTAACCTGAAGGGCAAGCGCATCGCTTACATGAAGTCGCGCCCCATCGGACTGATGCTGAAGGATGCCGAGGCCGTAGATGTGCCCATCACCGACCTGAACCAGGCCTTCGTTGACCTGGCCAACGGGGAGTACGACGGACTAATATGCTACCGCTTTCAGGCGAAATACAATATCGGACAACTGGGGCTGGAGGAAGTGCTGCAGACCGACGAATTATCGTTGGAACCGCGCGAATATTGCTATGCCAGTCATAATGTGCAACTCATCGACTCCATCAATGCCGAACTGAAACGGATGGAGGAAGAGGGCATCATCGACGAGGTCTATGGTCAGGATGTGGTGTCGCAGTTCGACATCATCAAGATTCCCACCTGGGTGTGGGTGCTGGTGGCTGTGCTGATCATCGTCTTCCTGCTGATCTTCGGTCTGAACCGTAACATGCTGAGTAAGCGCCTGCAACTGGCCTACGATCAGATGGCCGAGAAGAACGACGCGCTGCAGGTGGCCAACGCCAGGGCCGAGGAATCGACACGCATGAAGAGTGCTTTCATCAAGCAGATATCACACGAGATTCGCACACCTCTTAATATTATTAGTGGCTTCACGCAGTTGCTGGCCACACCATCGGGCACGATGACTGACGCAGAACGTGCCGAAGCATCGCAAAAGGTGGTGGAGAGCACCGACCGCATCACAGGACTGGTGGACAAGATGCTGGAACTGTCGGAGATCAGCAGCCAGGTGGTGCTGGAGCGAAACGACGAGGTGACTCCCCTTCAGATAGCCCTTCAGGCTGTTGAGGACTCGGGCGTGGCGGAGACGTCGCATCTGACATTCGAGATCAAAGAGGAGGAAGGTGCTGCCGTGCCCTTCAAGACCCATCTGCTGTCGGCGGTGCGTGTCGTCGAACTGCTGCTCGACAACGCGAAGAAGTTCACGCAACCTGCCGAGGCCTATCTCCCACATGCCAAACAGGATCAGGAGAAGAAGGAGCGCGTCACGTTGACCATCACGCAGACTGGCGACCAGGTGCGCTTCGTCGTAGAGGATACAGGCATCGGCATCCCCTCGTCAGAGGCAGAGCATATTTTCGATGAATTCGTGCAATTAGACGAATATTACGATGGAACGGGCATCGGTCTGGCCGTCGCCCGAAGTCTGGCTCGCCGCCTCAACGGCGATGTCATCCTCGACACCACCTACACCCAAGGAGCGAGGTTTGTTTTCACAATTAAGAATTAAGAATTCTAAACTCTTAACTCTTAATCCTTCATGTATTCCTTCGCGTACTCCACGTAGTGGGCGGCGTTATCCGTCTGTCCTGGACGGGTGGGCTTGAGGTATTTGGCAGGCACGCCACCCCATATCTCATGAGGAGGGATCTTCGTGTTTTGCAGCACCAGCGCACCGGCTGCCACGATGGCACCTTCGCCCACCTCACAGCCGTCGAGCAGCGTAGAGCCCATACCGATGAGGGCACCGTCGTGGATGGTGCAGGCATGTACCGTCACGTTATGCCCGATGGTCACGTCGCTGCCGATATGGGTGGGACCCGTCTCGTGCGTCACGTGGATGCAGGAGCCGTCCTGCACATTCGTCCTGTCACCAATGGTGATAGGAGCCACGTCGCCCCTGACCACCGCATTGAACCATACTGAGCATTGGTCGCCCATTGTCACTTCGCCCACTATCGTGGCGTTCTCACTAAAATAGCAGTCCTTGCCCCACTTGGGCGTAAGACCCTTGTAACTCTTTATTAATGCCATATTGTATATTCCGTTGCCATTGTCAGCATATAGATGCGTGGCTGGCTGTAGTCCCAGTCGTTCAGTCGCCTTTTGTATGAGGGTGTCGTTTCTTTCTTCTCCATACAACTGCAAAGTTACAAATAACTGAGGAGAATACAAAACAAATATTAGTTAATTAATGTGCAGCGGTAGCAAATTCATTAGTTAATTTTTGTACATCTCTGACCTACGGTCTAAGATACTCACGTTCGGAAATGCAAAGAAAAACGAGTTTTCCTTTTGCATTTCGCTCACTTATTCGTATCTTTGCAGGCAATTATGGAAAAGACGAAAGTGTTGATAGCAGGTGCGGGACCCGCTGGGTCGACCTGCGGCCTGCTGCTGAGAAAGAAAGGCATCGACTGTATCGTGGTCGATCGGGCCGTGTTCCCACGTGACAAGATATGCGGTGGCGGACTCACCCCCCGTTCCTATAAGTTGCTGGGACAGTTGCTGCCAGAGTTCAAATATGACTATAATAGCGTGCACCGCCTGAAACTCATGATCGAGGGCGAGCAGGTGCTCGACTTTCAGATGGGACAGGAATTGCGCATCGTGAAGCGCAGGCAGTTCGATGCCCAGTTGTTGGAGTCCTATCGACAGGCGGGCGGCGTGTTCATCAACGAGGCTCTGACCGCCATTGAGGAGCGTGACGGCGCCATCATCGTCACGCTGAAGTCGGGCCGACAGATTATGTGTGACTATCTGGTGGGTGCCGACGGTGCCAACAGCCGCGTGAGGAAATACCTGAATCCCAAGAGCAGTCACGGCATCCTCTGTCTGGAGCAGTACGGACCGAAGTCGGGTGACAACGCTGTGGTGGGTAACCTCTCACGGAAATACCAGCAGGGCTATTATTACAGTTTTCCCAATGAGGCATACGATGTGCAGGGCTTCGGCGACAACGTGACCACGCTGAAGAGTTACCGCCGCGTGCTCGATGAAATGGGCTGTCCTGACCTGAAGACGCTGGGTGCCTATATCCCCAATTCCATCGATTATCCTATCCGCGACCGCATCATCCTGATTGGTGATGCCGGCGGATTCCCCAACAGACTGACCTTCGAGGGTCTCTACTACGCCTTCCTGACGGCCAGTCATGCTGCACAGGCCATCGCCACAAGGCGCCCCTTCGCGCTGGTCAATGCCCAGGTGTTCAAGAAGAAGAAAAGAGAGGAGTATGAGGCCCGTTTCTTCTATAGTGACTTGGGACTGACACTCCTGCGCTTTTTCTGTAAGTACTGTCCGGACTTGATTACCTGGATATTTAACCGCGCGTCTGGGGCATGATCATCAGAGCCTCGCGCTCTTGAGGTCGTCGATGGCCGCTCTGATGGTCTCGCTGTCGGTATAGAACTCGTAGTCGGAAGCCGTCATCGAGAGCATGACGTTGAGTTGGTTAATGAGGCGGTTGTCAGGGGATATCTGGCACAGCCGTTGATAGGTGGCCATATAGCCGCTGATGGCGGCACTGGCCATATCGTCCAGCACATCGGCAGAGATGCGGGCCGACTCCTTAGGACTATGCTTCAGACGGTAGATGGCACCGTCGATGCTGATCAGCAGCAGGGTGAGGTTCTCGAGCAGCATCGGATCGTCGATGCTGGTGGGCAGCAACAGGGTGGACAGGGGCTTGAGCAGACTCTTCAGTTCGTCGAGGCAGTTTGGCTTGCTTTTGAAGAGCGAGATGATCTTCGACGGCTTCTCCGCTCCAGCCGTCCAATTGGCATAAGGGTTGGGCTTCTCCTCTTTCTGAGGTACGGGACTGATGTGCGCCAGCATTTTCGCAAATCTATAGGTGATGGCGTTGCCTAAGATTTCCTCTGACTCCTCGATGATGCTTTTTATCTCGTTCAAATCGTTGAATTCTGCGGGTACGATCAAATTGTCCCACAGAGCATCCATAGCCTGACGGTTCAGTTCCCACGTCTCTTGATGGTTGTCGTAGATGCAGGACCAGAGCATGTCCACCAGCCGTTTCCGGTCGCTTTTCTCCAGTTGCTGGCAGAAGGCCTCCAGCGGTCCGTCGTCTTTCTCCACGCGCCAGTAGTAGTTGAACATCAGGTGGTAGGCTGATGTCGGCGACATAGTGAACTCACTCTCTTCGAATAGTTCCTTGTCTTCGGCCATCACCACGAAATAGCCCTCCATGCTCTGGCGCAGCCAGTCGTCGGCAGGCAGTGTGGCCACATAGTCGGCCAATTCGGCATAGGGCGTCTTGTCCTCTTCATTACAGACAAACTCGTTGATGTGCCACAGGTGGTGGATATCCTCATGCAGGTACTCCTGCAGGTAGAATGTCAGTTGTGCCCATTCGATGTCATCCCAGTCATCTTCGCCCAAGGCCTGCAGGTCGCTGAGCCGGAGACCAACGGGACTGCAGTAGATATAGTTGAGCATATTCAGCCACCACTCTTCGTCGAGGTCGAGTGACTTACACACCATATAGGCAATGGTGCTGGGGGCGATGCGGATGTCGTCTTCGTCATCCTGGAAAGCATTGTCGTAGCACTCCTCTATATAACTGTTCAGCGCGTCGATGGCACTCTTGCCGCTGTCTTTGCGCACCTCGTCGAAGGCCACGTAGTTCATGCCGATGTTGAACATGCGGATGAGGGCGGCAGGGAAGGCGGCGGGGTGGGGCATCGAGGCGATGCGCTTTCTGACATTCTGCGGCAGTTCGGTCTTCATGTTCAGTTCGACGGTATGGATCAGTCGCATCATGTCGTCGCCCTGCAAGCCGTTCAACAGGATGGTGTCTCCCCAGTCGCGGACGATATGGGTCACTTCGTTTGAGTAGTCCAGCGAGCAGGTGACCAAAGCCTTCACTCTGTAGTCGATCCAGGCCAGACGGACGGCGGCGGGCTCAGTGGCGTAGAAACGGTCGGCATCATCGATGAACAGACATACCTCGCGCCCCTGCTCGTAGGCACGGTCCACCAGTCGGTAGAACTCGTCGCACACCACGCTGAGCGGTTTGTCGCCAGTCATAATAAAATCGGTGTAGTCGTTATCGCTCTCTCCGATGGAATCGGCAATTTCGTAGCACCAGCGGGTGAGCAAGGGGAGTATGTGACTGCTTAAAGGTGTCAGTCCGACGATGCCCACCAGACAGATATCCTCGGTGTCCTGACGGCGGCGGTTCCATTGCCAGGCCAGCAGGGTGGAGCGTCCGTTGCCCTCGTCGCCCACGATGATAAGGTTCTCCAGTTGCTCTTCGAAGTGGGGTAGCGTGGTGCAGATGCCAGGCAACAGACGGGCCAGTGTGCTCTCGGCCATCAGTTTTTCCTCCTGCCACCACACCAGTTCCTCGTTCTTCGGCAGTTCCTGTTCTATCTGACGCGTGATCTGCTCGGTGACCAGTTCCTCGAAGTTGCTGCTATCCTCGTCGAAATTGTCCATTTCATCGTCCCAATCCAAGTGGTAGAGGGTCACGAGATCGTCCTCGCCACCCTTTTCGTAGATGCGCTGACGGATGGTCTGTTTGAGCGCTTTCAATTTCTGCTGCAGGATGGGGTCGCTGTCGTAGAACTCAGGCAGACGGTCTTCGGGGACATCCTTGTACGACGCATCGTCGCGGAAGTAAAACAGCGTGTGCGAGGTGTCGAGACTATATTGCGACAGGGCACCATAGATGATCTCCATCTCGGTGACGCTCTTTCCCTCTGTCTGCCGCATCGCCTCGCGCTGGTCTTCCGGCAGACGGTCGATGAACTGCTGCCAGATGTCCTTCGGCGGTATCCAGCCGTAACGTGCCCCTACCAGTCCGATGAAGAAGGGACGGGCGGCATCGATGTTCTGGGCACAGACGCGCAGCACCTTGCTGGCGGCCTCGGCCTCGTCCATCTCCTCGGTGTTGACACCCATGCGCAGGTCAACGGCTTGTATCTCCACGCGTTGACTGCGGAATCGGTTGTTCAGGGCGGGGATCACTTTACTCTTGATGATATCACGCTCGAAGTCCATATCGCGGAACGTCGAACTGATGAAGACATTGAAGCGCTTCCAGCGCACATTGGTATTCATAGGCGTGGGGTGTTTTTAGAATAAGGTGTAGTGGTGATAGCGGTGGTCAGGGTCGAATCCCATCAGATAGTGTGAGAGGCTGGCCAGACGACTAGCCGTATTGGAATGCAGGTGTAGTCGGTGGTATTCGGATGCTGCGTATGCGTAAAAATTGGTGAGGCCCAGGAGGGTGCCAGCCAGTCGACAGTCGGCCATTTCGGCTGGCGCATCCTTAAAGTCCTCCTCGAAGTCGCTATTAAAGATGTCGGTCAGGAAGGAGAAGTAGATGGAGTAGGCTATATCTTGCTGGCTGTCTTTTGACGATTTCATCTTCCCGCCGCGCAGCAGCCTGCCCTGCTCTTCCTCGACGCAGCAGGGCGGATAGTCGCGTATCACGTTGTCGTCAGCCAGCAGCGAAGTCATGATAATCTTCTGAATGAAGTAGTCGTGTGTGCTATAGTTTTGCTGCGTAGGTTCATGATACTTCATGAGATAGTCTTCATAGGGAATCTGGCGCAAATCGTCATCAAGGTATTGGCCAAACCGGTGCAGCGCAAGGCCGAAAATCGTTTCGGCTATCTTCGATGTCGCCAGGTAGTAGCAGATCTCACTGAAGGTATGAAACCATCTCACGCACAACGATAAATTGAATTTCTGGCTTGACAGATCACTGCTTCCTTCCTGCATGAGACAGGCTATCTCGAGAATCTGGCTACACATAGGCATGTGGGCCATCTGGAAGGCATGCTGGGCTAATTTAAAGTCGTGACGCTCCTGAAAGGCATAGGTCATCACCTCGCAGACTCCCAGCATCATATAGCCCTTCCAGTCGGCAATGCCTTTAATCTCATCGAGCCATTTCAGATGGTCGTGCCCCTGGATGAACTGCTTGTTGTTGACAATCTCCTCGCCAACCTGTGGGTTGACCTTGGAGTCCTTGTCTATATAATCGGCCCACTGGATAGCATCCCAGACTTGGGATATGGAGTGATGGACGTGTGCCAATAGGTGGTGACCGTTGCTGGCCTTGACCATCAGGCTGTTGTAACGGTCGGTGTCATAGGCCTCATAGGCCTCCAGACCTTCCAGATATAGTTGATGTTCCTCGGGATAGTACCGTGAGAAGATATATTCCTGATGCCTGGCATCGAGTTTTGCCCATTCATAGGCGTAGTAGCGCTTGTTCTTCTCACTGGCCTGATAGCCGCGGCCAATATCGAATGCCTTGGTCAGGGCAGCGGCACTTTCCCTGTTGTGACATTGTTCGAAGGCGCTGTCATACCGCTCCACGGCCTCTCCCCAGTCGTGGCGTCCGGCATAGATGCGGGCACACTCCAGTTTCCCGTCTACCAGTTCTTTGGCGGCAATCTCGAACAGACTGAGCAGTTTGTCTTCGTCGGCAAAGCGACTGAATGGCTTGCGGCGCATGCGGCGTGCACACCAGAGGGCCCATTCGGCATCGCCGGTCTGTGCACAGGAATAGGCGTAGAGCACCAGATCCCAGATGCCGTCGTGACCATTCGTGCTCAGATCGTCATGGGGCTTCTTGTCCTCAGGCAGTTCCATGCTTTCGAGTTTCATCAGCAGCGGCTGTGACTTGCGGTATTCGTTGAGTTGCCGGCACAGTTGGAGGGCGATGTGCATGTCTTTATAATTATTTCTTTCGCTGAAAATGCAGGCCAGCACATAGGTGCCCAATTTGTTGTCGCTCAGATGGGCACGGGCGGCGAAGTAGAAGGCATCGGAGGCACTCTGCTCATAGCCGTTGCCCTCCCAGTACATCAATGCCAGCAGACCAAGCACGTCGGCGGGCGTGTCGCTGCATTCCTGGAAGACGATGGCTTCAAGCAGACTGGCGGCTTCAGCGTAGTCGCCAGCATCGTAGTGTTCGTAGGCCTGGCGGATATTGTCCTCAATCTCCTCGGGCGTCATCACGTGTTCCTCTTCTTCCTCTTCCACAGCGGCAGGCTCCTGATTCGTGAGACAGGGGTCGAGGGTGATAGGCTCGTCGTCATCATGACTGGCGGGTTTGCTCTTACGAACCTTGATGTCACCGAAGACGGTGTGCTTGATCTCATATTCTTCTTCCATAGGTGGACGCTTTGATTTGTTTTAGGCTGGTGTGGGTAAAAAGAGAAGAGTCAGGACGGGAGGCTTGTCTGCACCCCCGTTCCTGGCTCTTCGTAGTTGGTTCTTGTAGTAGTAGGAGAGTTACAGGTTGGGGTTGATCTCACTCCACTTGCTGATCTCCGGCACGATGTTCAGCGTGACCAGTTCGTCGCGCATCTTGCACAGGTGCTCATAACTGGCATCCAGTTTGGCGTTCTCCTCGGCAGTACCCTGAGGAACCTCGAAGGTGACACCGTTCTTGTCGAACTTGGTGTTCATGGCCATCATAATATGGTCGTATTTCTCAGTCTTCACATAGGTGCCAACGGGGAAACGGAAGGCCTCGCCACCCATGGCGGCACGGATCATCTCCACTGACAGGTAGGCAGGGCTCTGGAACGAAGAGCGACCGCGCAACTCGATAATCTTGGCGCCACCCTTGGTCACGGCAACCTTCATCTGCTCCCACTCCTCAGCAGTGAACTCGTCGGTACCGATGATATCGGTCAGTTTGCGGCCAGCAACAGTCACATGGCTGCCGAAGACGGCCATCTGCTCACCGTGACCACCGTATGTGGCACAGCCCTTGATCTCGCTCTGCTTCACACCGAACTTCTTGGCCAGTGCGCTCTGCAGACGGGTGGTGTCCAGACCGGCGAGGGTTGTGACCTGACCGGGTTTCAGGCCCGAATAGAGCAGGGTGACCAGACCGGTGAGGTCGGCGGGGTTGAAGATGATGACGACGTGTTTCACGTCGGGGCAGTACTTCTTGATGTTCAGGCCCAGTTCCTCGGCAATCTTGCAGTTGCCAGCGAGCAGGTCCTCACGGGTCATGCCAGCCTTACGGGGAGCACCACCGGAAGAAATGATGTACTTGGCGTTGGCGAAAGCCTCTTCCACATTCGTGGTAGCCACGATGTGAGCCTCGTCGAAGCCGCTCTGGCGCATCTCTTCAGCCACGCCTTCAACGGCGTTTGCTGCCAGGGGGATGTCATAAAGACAGATTTCGCTTGTCAGACCCATCATCAGGGCAGTCTGAACCATGTTTGAACCGATAGCGCCAGCAGCGCCAACAATGACCAGTTTGTCGTTTGTCAAAAATGCCATAATACTTTTTCTTTATTATAAAGTTAACTTTTTACGACCGCAAAGATACATATAAATAATGAGAAAAGGGGGATGGGAAAAGAGAAATTTAAGGGCTGTTGCATAAAAAAAATAAAGAATGAAACATGAATTGAGAAATAATTACTATCTTTGCAAAGTGGAAATGACAAAACGAAAAGCATATGTATGACAAAGAACAGGGGCTGTACATCGCCCACTGCTCCAACGGAGCGCTTAGTATTATAGGAAAGATGGCCAATCGCCATGGTCTGATTGCCGGTGCCACAGGTACGGGAAAGACGGTCACGCTGCAGGTGATGGCTGAGTCGTTCTGTCAGGCGGGTGTGCCTTGCTTCATGGCAGACATGAAGGGTGACCTCTCTGGTATCTCACAAGTGGGAAAGATGAGCGGTTTCATCGAGAAACGCCTGCCGGAATTCGGTATAGAGAATCCGGTCTTTCAGGCTTGTCCGGTTCGCTTCTACGATGTCTATGGCGAACAGGGACACCCCATGCGGGCCACTGTGTCGCAGATGGGACCACAGTTGCTGAGCCGTCTGCTGGGACTGAACGAGACACAGGACGGCGTGCTGAACATTGTGTTCCGTGTGGCCGATGAGCGTGGCTGGCTGATTGATGACCTGAAAGACCTGCGGTCGGTGCTCGACTTCGTGTCGAAACATGCCAAGGAATATGCTACTAAATATGGTAATGTGGCGGCTGCGTCGGTAGGAGCCATCCAGCGCGCCCTGCTTCAGTTGGAAAGCCAGGGGGCTGACAAGTTCTTCGGTCTGCCTGCCTTTGATATTCATGATCTGCTTGCCACTGTTCCCGATGGCTCAGGGGGCGCAAAGGGTGTGATGAGCGTGCTGGCTGCCGACAAACTGATGATGCAGCCCAAACTATACAGCACCTTCCTGCTCTGGCTGCTCTCCGAACTCTACTCCACTCTGCCGGAGGTGGGCGACCAGGACAAACCGAAGTTGGTGTTCTTCTTCGACGAGGCACACATGCTGTTTGACGGTACGTCGAAGGCATTACTTGACAAGATAGAACAGGTCATCCGACTTATCCGCTCCAAGGGCGTGGGTATCTACTTTATCACGCAGAGTCCTACCGACATCCCAGAGAGCATCCTCGGACAACTCGGTAACCGCGTGCAGCATGCCCTGAGGGCTTATACCCCGAAGGATCAGAAGGCCGTTAAGACTGCCGCCGACACCTTCCGTGCCAATCCGGCTTTCAAGACCGACGAGGCTATCATGAATCTGGAGACAGGCGAGGCTCTGGTGTCATTCCTCGATGAAAAGGGTGCTCCCAGCGTGGTGGAGCGTGCGAAGATCTTGTTCCCGTTGAGCCAGATAGGAGCCATCACCGATGGACAGCGTCTCGACCTCATCCGTCAGAGCAGTATCTATGGCACCTACGACACGCCCATAGACCGTGAGAGTGCCTTCGAGGTGCTGTTGGCCGAAGAGGAGCGCCAGTTGGAGGCTGCAGAACAAGAAAAGGCAGCCAAGGAACAGGCAGAGGCTGAGGCCAAGGCGGCGAAAGAAGAGAAAGAGGAGAAGAAAAAGCCCGGCATCATGAGCAAGGTGTGGAAGGCTGTGCTTACCGCCGTCACCTCTACTGTCGCCGCGATTTTCGGTACGTGGGTCAGCAACAAGGTGTCGGGTAAGAAGTCCAGAAGCAGGACATCGGCCAAAGAAAAAGTGGTGAAGAATGCCACCAGTGCCGCCACCCGTACCATCACCAAGGAACTGACACGCGACATCCTGGGAAATCTAAAGTAATCAGATTTCCTCCAGCGCATAATACTGGTAGTCGCGGAGGATGCGCTTCAGGAAATCGATGTCGTTCTGTTCCTGACGCTGGATGCACAGTTTCTGCTGCACCTTCTGAGATAACTGTATGACCCGTGCCGTGAAATCCTTTCGGGGGGTGTTCACGGTGCGGGTGATAATTTCTATCTGTTCCAGCGACAGGTCGGCAGCCTGCGGATAGCGCGGGGTGTAGTTCTTTCTCAGGAAGTCATACTCGTTGAGGCTGACCTGTATCTTACGATAATTCTGTAACTTGATGACCACGGTGCCGGCAGCCAGGTCGCCCAGCCGCTGGTTGTTCTTGGTGAAGATGATGGAAAGGAGTCCCAGGAAACTCATGCCGGGACCATCGATGATGTACAACAGCCAGCGCATCAGGTAGGCACTGAGGGTAGGGGTGGAGCCGTCCATCTTCACTACCTTTATCTTCATGGCCATCTTCCCCAGGGTCTGTCCGTTGTTGAAGATCTCCATCAGGAGGGTATAGAACAGCAGTGGCAGGAATAGGATTGTGGCCGCAACACCGCCGTCGGCATTAGTCTCCACCAGTATCCAAGTGGTTACAGCAATATATGACAACATGATCAGCCAGTCGATGAGTTGCGCAAAGATGCGGTCGCCTACGCTGGCCGTGGCCTGTTCTATGCGTACATATTGTCCGGTGATAATACCACTTTTATCGTTCATCGTTATGAAAATGCCTAATTTGATGCAAAAGTACGAAGAAATAATGAATTATGGATGATAAAATAAAAATAATTTGTAACTTTGCACTCAATTAAGCCTAATGCATGAAGGATTGGGCATGATAAGGGATGAAGGAAGTCACATTCATCAGACAGAACATTGAGAAATGGCGCGGCTATGAGAGCATAGCCGAGGATATGGCCGTTTCCACCCCTGATGATGTGGCAGATGCCTATATCGACGTGACGTCGGACCTGGCTTTCTCGCAGACACACTATCCGCAGTCGCGCATCACCAAGTATCTGAACAATCTGGCGTCGGCCATCCATAATAATATATACCGCAACAAGCGGGAACGCTGGACGCGCATCGTGACTTTCTGGACACAGGAGATGCCGCTCACCATGTGGGAAGCCCGCCGCGAACTGCGACTGTCGTTTGCCATCTTCCTGTTCAGTGCGCTGGTCGGCATGGTGTCGCAACTCATCGACCCGGAGTTCTCGCGGCTCATCCTGGGCAACCCCTATGTGGAGATGACGATTGAAAACATCGAGAACGGTGCCCCGATGGCCGTCTATGACGGGTCGCCGGAGGGTTCGATGTTCATGGGTATCACGATGAATAATATCTATGTGTCGTTCATCGCCTTTGTGATGGGTCTCCTGACATCGTTCGGCACGGGCTTCATCATCTTCCGGAACGGTGTGATGCTGGGGGCCTTCCAGACCTTCTTCGCCCAGTACGGACTGTTGGGCGAGTCGGCTCTGGCCATCTGGCTGCATGGCACCATAGAGATCTCGGCCATCATCGTGGCCGGTGCTGCCGGTCTGGCCATGGGCAACGGTTGGTTGTTCCCAGGAACCTATACACGGCTATACTCGTTCCGAAGGGGAGCCAAACGTGGACTGAAGATAGTGATGGGTACTGTGCCGTTGTTCATTACGGCCGGTTTCATCGAGAGTTTCTTCACGCGCCACACCGAATGGCCCGATGCGCTGCGCCTGACCATAATCCTGCTGTCACTTGCATTTATTATCTTTTATTATATTGTTCTACCTTATTTAAGACATCATGGAACAGCAACCGAAAATTGAGTTATATGTCACAAGGACGTTCTCGGAGAAATTGAGTACGGCCTTTGCCTTCCTGCGTGAGAACTGGCGTCCGCTGTTGAAGTATTTCACGTATTTCATGTTGCCGGCATCGCTGGTGCTGGGCTTCTTCGTGAACCATTTCTGGGGCGGCTATATGTCGCTGTTGGGAGCAGTGGAGAATGCCGGAAATCTGGATGACGCGTGGCTCATCAGGTTCGGATTGACGACGGGTGCCACCATCATCGTCAGCACATTGGTCTATATGCTTCTTATCGCGGTGCTGTTTACTCTCTTCAGACTCTATTTTGCTCGTCCGCAGTGTCTGCAGGACCTACAGGCCGACGAGTTCCGTCCGGAGTTTATGAAGTGCCTGAAGCGGTCGGCCATCTATCTGGTGGGCTTTGGCCTGTTGGTCATCGCTTTCATCTTGTTATTTGGACTCCTCGTGGGTGTCGGCTTTGCCATCCATCCCGTTGTCGGTGCCGTCTTGTTGCTGCTGGGCTATGCGGGCATCTTTGCCGTCATCATCCCGCTGTCTATCTCCCAGCATATCTATATGATGGAGGATGAGGTGAACATCATCCAAGCCATCACCAAGTCGTTCCGTCTGGGCTTTGCCACTTGGGGCGGCATCGTGGCCATCTCCTTTGTCTTCGGTATGATCACCAGCGTGATCCAGTCGTTCACGATGGCTCCGTGGTATATCCTCTTTGTCATTAAGATGGTGTTTACGCTGTCCAACGAAATTGACGGCTCATTCGTCAACTCCATCTTCTTTACTTTCATAGAGTACCTGACGTGTGTGGTGCAGTGTCTGGGCTATCTCCTTTCTGCTGTCATCACGACGGTGGCTATGCTCATCCAGTATGGTCATGCCAGCGATAAGATCGACGGTGTGGGTGTCGCCAAGAATATCGACCGCTTCGATGAATTCGATAATTTTTGACAATTATTAATTCTTAATTCTTACTCGCCGCAGGCGATACTTCTAAATTCTTAACTCTTAACTCTTAATTTAAAAAGTGTCCGATTCCCTCCAGATAGACAGCACTCAGATAGCCGCTTGGCAAGCCGACAGCCGCTATGACTACGACCGAGAAATCGTGGGCGGTAGTGAGAACCTGCTGGAGTGGATTGCTTCGGTCATCAGCCGCTGGGTGAACGAGACATTCAATACCGTGCTTGACAATGACGTGGTCTATTACACCCTCGTTGTGCTGGGTACGCTGCTGGCGCTCTTCCTGGCGTGGATGCTCTGGCGCAGGCGCCACAGGCTGTTCTATGGCAAGGATCAAGATGAGGGTGTGGACTATGAGGTGGTGGAAGACACTATCTACGGGGTCGATTTCGATGCTGAGATACGTGAGGCTCTGGCCGCTGGCGACTACCGGCAGGCTGTCCGTATGGTGTACCTTCAGACCCTTTCCTATCTGCAGGACAAGGGCACTATTGACTGGCAGCCCTCAAAGACGCCAAGTCAGTATATGCGACAGGTCAACCAGCCTGCCTTCAGTCAACTTACGCGCTTGTTTGTACTGGTGCGCTATGGTAACTTCGAGGCCAACGAGGACATCTTCCAGCAGATGAAGTCTCAACAGGATGCCGTTATGGTGAAAGGAGGTGACAGCCTATGAGTGGCAGGAGTAAGTTTGTGCTGATCATTGTGGCGATGCTGGTGGCTGTGATCATCATTGAATACCGCATGCCGCGCCGCTTTGAGTGGAACCCCACGTTCGCCCATGACGACTCGCAGCCGTTTGGTTGTATGCTCTTCGACAGCATCATGTCTGAGACGATGCCCCACGGTTATACGGTGGAACATAAGACGGTGTGGCAGATGGAGCGCGACAGCACGCTTACTGAGCCGCACGGTCTGCTGATACTGTCTGACGATGCTCTTTCCCTGGGCGAACTCGAACGCTTCCTGTCGCTGATTGATGAGGGTCATGTTGTGCTGGTGGGCACCACGGTCAGTCTCTATGAATGGGCAGATACGCTTGGCCTCACCTTCCACTGGGTTAATAATTTCGCCATCAGGAACCTGGCCGGTAAGAATCCGGAGAAAACCACTATCGAGTGGACGGCTGAGGATAGCGGCTATCCGCACGACTCTGTCATCAGGGTCTATGAGCAGATGATCTCGCGCACTATGGAGTTGCCGCCCGACTCGTTGTGTGTCGATTCACTGCCAATCGTGTCGCTGGCAGAGTGGCATGACGGTGCGGAGGGCAATGAAGACGGTCCTATCGCCATTAGCCTGTCAAGGGGTAAGGGCGAACTGATCATTCTGTCGGCTCCCCTGTTGATGACCAACTATGCCATGCTGAATCATGACAACGGGGCGGTGCTCATTCACCGTCTGATGAACCGCATGAGCCATCTGCCTGTCATTCGTACGGAGAGTTACGTGGAGAAAACGGCTATGGTCGAGCAGTCACCGTTCTATGTGTTCCTGCAACATCCGCCATTGCGATGGGCTGTCTATCTGACCATCATGGGTGTGGTGCTCTTTTGCATCTTTACCGCCCGTCGCCGCCAGCGGCCCATACCAGTCATCGAACAGCCCAAGAATGGCAACCTGGAGTTCGTCCGTCTCATCGGCACGCTCTATTGGCAGGAGGGCAACCATCAGGGACTCCTGCAGAAGAAACTGGCTTATACGGCTGAGGAGATACGACGGCAGACGGGCCTTGACATCATGGATGCTGAGGCTGAACAGGAGACGATAGAGCAGTTGGCCCGTCTGACGGGCATGGAGGCTGACAACCTGCGCTACGTGCTCCATAACGTGAAGCGGGCCGTCGATCCTGCCAATGTCATCACCGAGCCTGAATTGAAAACCTTCATCGCCTCCCTCGATGAAATCGTGCAAAATCTTTAAAACCTCAAATCTCCAATCTCAAATCTCAAACCTCAAACCAAAAAAGATATGTCCGAAAGAACCGACCTCACCCAATTTGCAGAGCGCATCGACCTGTTGCGCCAGCAGATATCCCAAGTCATTGTAGGCCAGGACGAGAACATCGACCTGTTGCTCACTGCCGTATTGGCCAATGGTCATGTGTTGCTCGAAGGTGTGCCTGGCGTCGCTAAGACACTACTGGCCCGTCTGTTGGCCCGTCTCATCGATGCCAAGTTCAGCCGCGTGCAGTTCACACCCGACCTCATGCCCTCCGATGTGCTGGGCACCAACGTGTTTAATATCAAGACTTCTGACTTTGACTTCCATCCAGGCCCCGTATTTGCCGATCTGGTACTGGTCGATGAGATCAACCGCGCGCCAGCCAAGACGCAGGCCGCCCTCTTCGAGGTCATGGAAGAGCGTCAGGTCACCATCGACGGTACGACCCACGCCATGGGGCAGTTCTACACCATCCTTGCTACGCAGAACCCGGTGGAGCAGGAGGGAACCTACAAACTGCCGGAGGCGCAGACCGACCGCTTTATGATGAAGATCACGATGGGTTATCCCTCGTTCGACGAGGAGGTGACCATCCTGGAGCGTCATCATGTCAACCAGCGGCTGACGGCACTGGAAGACATTGAGCCCGTCATCACCAAGCAGCAACTCATCGAACTGCGACAGATGCTCAACGAGGTCTTTGTCGATCCTGCCATCCTGCGCTACATGGCAGGAATCGTGCAGCAGACACGCCAGAGCAAGGCTGTCTTCCTGGGGGCTTCGCCTCGTGCGTCGGTGGCTCTGCTCCAGGCTTCGAAGGCATACGCCCTGTTGCAGGGACGCGACTTCGTCACTCCCGACGATGTGCGTCAAGTGGCTCCCAGCATCCTGCAGCACCGTATTATCCTCACCGCCGAGGCCGAGATGGAGGGCATCACGCCCCAGCGTGCCGTCCAGCGTCTTATTGAGAAGGTGGAAGTGCCGAAATAAGCGAATAGTTAGGACTTGGTGATTCGTAATTACGCTTAGCCTTGCCTGGCGCAGAAAAAATTCGTATAATTCGTGCAATTCGTGGTTAAATAAATAAATCTGTGTATTTAAGGTATCGCTTTTACTATCTGCTGACTGTCGTTATCCTGATTCTGGCATCAGGCTACGCCGTTGCTCCGATGTTCACCATCGGACGCATCCTCCTGTTGTTGCTGGTGATAGCCGTGGTGGTCGATGTGGTGCTGCTGTGGCGGCGTAAGGGCATCAAGGCTTTCCGACAGATGAGCCAGCGCTTCTCCAATGGCGACGAGAACTCTGTCAGCATCCGTGTGGAGAGTGCCTACGCCTTCGCCGTCAGGTTGGAGGTCATCGACGAGATTCCTTTCGTGTTTCAGCGTCGTGACGTGTGCTTCAAGGCCTCGCTCCAGCCGATGGGTGAGACGACCATCAAATACCGCCTGAGACCCACGCAACGCGGTGTCTATGGCTTCGGACATGTGAGGGTCTTCGCCAGTACGGTACTTGGTCTTGTGCAGCGCCGTTTCACCTGTTGTGAGGCGCAGGATGTGAAGGTCTATCCCTCCTACCTGATGCTGCGGCAGTATGAACTGCTGGCCATGAGCAACAACCTCACGGAGATGGGTATCAAGCGCATACGCCGTATAGGTCATAACACCGACTTTGAACAGATACGCGACTATGTGGCTGGCGATGACTTCCGCACCATCAACTGGCGCGCCACTGCCCGCCGCTCTGTCTCGGCCACCCCTCAAGGTGAGGAGGGACGGCTGGTTCAGCGTTTTGCTCCGCGTATCATGGTCAATATCTATCAGGAGGAACGCTCGCAGCAGGTGTTCAATCTCATTGACAAAGGCCGTATGATGCAGCAGACATTCAACGGGATGACGCTGCTCGACTATGCCATCAATGCCTCGCTGGTGCTTTCGTTCGTTGCTGTCAACAAGCAGGACAAGGCGGGTCTGGTCACCTTCAGCGACCGCTTTGACACGTTCGTTCCTGCATCCCGACAGCCAGGACAGATGCAGAACCTGCAGGAGGCCCTCTATGCCGAGCATACGCAGTTTGGCGAGACCGACTATTCCGCCTTGCTGGCTGGACTGTCGCATCGTGTCACCCACCGTTCGCTGTTCATCCTCTACACATCGTTTACCTCGATGCCTGCCCTTCGCCGTCAATTGTCCTATCTCCGACAGTTGGCCCAGCGTCACCGTCTCCTCGTGGTTTTCTTTGAGGACGAGGAACTGCGCGACTTCGCCCATCACCCGTCTTGCGTCCCTTCGGTAGCAAGCGACCAGAGGTCGAGCGCACCCATCACCACCGAAAAGATCTACCATCGTGTCATCGCTGAGAAGTTCGCCTACGAACAGCGTCTCATAGTCCAAACCCTGCGCCAGTACGGCATCCAGTCGTTGCTCACCACGCCGCAGAACCTCTCCGTCGATGTTATCAACAAGTATCTGGAGATCAAGTCCCGTTAACGGCGTAAAATCAGCGTTTTGCTAACGTCAATGTTATAGATATTTTTTCCACTCAGAATTTTCGTCTTGCCTATACATTCCTACATTTTCCTTGTAAACGTCTGAGTAATAGTATGTTGTGCGATGTATAGAGGCGTTTCTCTATACATCGTCTATACATTCTCAGGGCGTTTTTGGCCGAAAAAGGGGCTTTCTGGGCCTGAAAATGATGGCTGGTAGGGTGGAAAGGAAGCGTTGTTTCACTGGTGTTCCAACACTGGAAACAGTTTGTTTCTCCCATAGAAACAAAGTGTTTCTCCCGTAGAAACAAATTGTTTCAGCCGTAGAAACAAATGAGAAACAACTTGTCTATCAGGTAGTTAAGTGATATAAATGCCCTAAAACGCCCGTTTTTAAGGCTAATCATGTATAGACGCATCATTTTATGTAGGCACTATACATCATCTAAACCATTGTATCTCAATATGATACAAAGAAAATGTAGGAATGTATAGTGTTTTTCAATTTTCCGAGGTTCTGCGTCAATTTGGGTGGTAATTCCAGTCCCATTTCATGCTACTATAGAGGAGTTTTGCTCTCAGGACATCGGCATTTGCCCTGTTGAACATG
>CADCCB010000053.1 GCA_902799905.1 uncultured Prevotellaceae bacterium | reverse complement strand
CTTACCCAAAGGTAACTTTTTGCTCCTATTAATGTTTTTTATCGTTTCTTGCATTATACTCATTATTTGACTAACAGTTTCTTCTTGTTCACGATGTATACGCCAGTATTCTGGACGCGGGTTTCTTGAGTCTCGCCTGGCTGCAGGACATAGTTGGCAAGCGTGATGCCACCCACATTCATGATCCAGATAGTCACTGGTTCCTTGAGGTGTGACGTAGCGATAATCTTATGATCCTTTGAATAGATTTCCAGCGTGCCGTCAATCACTGAGAGCGGTTCGTCAATCAGTCCGTCGTAATCGCCACCGAAGACAATTGCCCTGGCCGTACTCATCCTGCTTGGAGAAGGAGTAGGAGTGGAGAAGTAAGGACGGAAGGCATTGACCATGACAACATCGTCGGATTCCTTTACCTTTTCAAAGGCACTATAGTCTGCCACACCGTCACCGTTGTTGTCATAGTCGGGCTTCAATGTGTAATAGTCCTTGCCTTCCATGCCAGTTTTCAGTCCCATGTTCATGTAACTGGGCCTGAAGGTGTACTCAGTATCATTATATTTCACTGTTGCATCTGCCATCTCGTCGTCACTCACACCGATAGCAGCAGCCTTGTTGGAAGCGAATGTGATGACCTGCTTGCTCAGTTTGGGGACAGACACAGCCGTGTGTTTGGCCTCGAACTTACCGCTGAGGTCGAACTCATAATATGTGTCGCCTGGCAAACCGAGGATATAGGGTATGCCAGCCGTCAGGAACGGATAGCCCGAATAGTTGCGTGCCGTCTTGTAGTACTGCTGGTACTGCAGATAGGTGTCAGCGTTAGCATCCTTCTGGTCGTGCAAGGGGCTATTCTTATAGTAGTAGTCCCAGAGGAAGGTGTTGCCAACCACCTTGGCTGAACCTCCTGCTAGAGGATAGTGGAAGTTGGTCTCCAAGATGCCAGGACTCTTCTTTGTCATCGTACCGTTATTTGTCAACTCGCGCAACCAGTACTCATGGCCAATCTTCGTGCCAGTACCGTTCTTGCTGGTCTCACTGCCGCCGTAGAAGTGTGTAATCTCACCCTTCGTATCGGTAGTCACGAGTTCGGCGATGAACGGCAGACTGATGCCCTGCCATCCAGTTTTGAGGTCTACATATTCCTTAAGGCCAGGCTTGCGCTGGTACCACATCAAGTGGTCGGCATCGAAGGTGTAAGCCAGCGGTGCATTGAAGTCTTGCTTGTCCACGAGCAGATGGTCGTTGGTGGCGATCAGGTCGCTCTGTACCAAGTGACCGTTAATATTATCGGTGTTTTCGCTAACCAGTCGATAGCCGTCGCTGTTGTCGTAGTGGCTCACGTATGCTGGATCGACAAAGTAACTGGTCAGCACGCCATGGGTCTGTGCATTGACGTAGCCGCTCGCGCCAGATGCGGCAGGAGCATATACCAACAGGTTCTGCGTCTCGTCACAGTTCTGGATACTTATCAGGCCGTCGTCGTCAAGCAGTGGCGAGAAGAACCATCCATCCTTCATGCCCAACTTGTAGGCACTCTTAGCATGGCCTTGCTGATGACCGTTAAAGTCGATGGCGGTCATGCCTGGATAAGCCTCCTTCGTGCCGTCAAATGAATTCTGTGCCAGATATGCAGCAGGATTGAAGTGAGCCACGCCCATCTCCTTCGAGCGGAAGTAAGCCGGAGCACGATATACGCGGTTGGCATCATCGTTCGACGACAGACGACCACCGTCACGTGCAACGGCTGTCGGCACATCCTGATGTGCCACGGAAGCCCAGCCGTAGGTCAGTTTCTGTCCGAAGAAGATGTAGTCGTCAGGCCAGATGGGTGACCAGCGGTCTTCCTTGACAGCTGTTTCACCCGACCCACTGATGGTCTCTTGCCAGTGACGTTCATCCTCTGCTTCAGGAATTTCACCTGCCGCATAGCGGAAGTCACCGTCCATGAAGCGGTCCTCAACATACTTGATACCATTATAGCCAGACGAGCAGAGGTCTGCATTGCTTGCATAATAGCCAGTCTGCAGCTCTGTCTCACCAAACTTCCAGTACTGGTATGCCAATCCGCTGTTCACGCGCTTGTCGCTATAGCGCTTGTACAGGTAGAAGTTATTCAGGTCGTAAGCCACCGTACCGTTGTAGAAGGCATCCTCGGACATCGGAGTTGCCAGTCCATGGCTACCAACATCAGTCGTACTATAACCCTTGCCTTCCTGATAATAGCTATTGACGATTTGCTTATAGCCACTGCCTGCGCTTGGGTTACCAAAGATGGCCCTCTTAGAGGCATCCGGTGTGGCTGTAGTATTAATCCAGCAGCTCTCCACATAGCCGTCACCCTCGTCAGCCACACCGGCACTGGTGAACGAACCCGTCACGCCCAGGTTATAGACACTGCCGCAGAGCTTGCCAAACAGCGAATTATCCAGACCACTGATGGTGTGTCCGTCACCATGCAATATACCGCTGAAGCACGGGTCACTGCCAGAGGCAATCGGTGTCCATTCGTTTGGAGTTTCCGGATCATCGCTGTGTTCAATATCCGTGCGCAGGAAGAACTCCAGGTTCTGTCCAGCCCTTACACGTTCGTCGAGGACAGCATGACCCTCCAAATCACCCGATGCTGCAGGAGTAGACAGCAGACTCAAGTCATACAGGTTCTTGAAGAGGTCGAGACCGTTCTTGCCGCTGGCGCTGTAGTCGTTGATGTATATCTTCGGGTCGCGCTTCACGTTCTTGTGGTCAATGTACATGTGGTGGCTCTTGTATTCATCAGACATCACGTCGGCCATGTCGTGGTAGTTGGCCACGCTCACGGGCACGGCATTCGAATAGGTGCGGCCCAGATAACTCTTGGCGTAGTAAGCCACATAGTATTCGTCCTGATACCAGTAGAGTTTATCAAAGTTCGGGTTGTAGTCCACACCATTGGTATGGCTCTCGGCATCACGTTGCGTAGCAAAGAGTTCCCAGCCGCCGCCGGTCACCTCATAGGCTCCAGGTGTCACATCCGGCTCGCGCATCGTGATGAAGTCGCCCGGCAGGACAATCTCTGGCGGGGTGATATCCTCTACGACAGGCACACCGCTCTTGAACGTCAGGTGGATGTTCACCACATGGCGCTCGCTGACTGGTGTCACATTGCCGCTGGCATCGGTCTCATCGTAGTCGTACTGGTAGATAACGGTGATGATCTTCTCCTTCGACAGGTCGTAGATGTCACTCTCGCGGCTCACGTACAGTGTCGAGGTCTCCGTGGGCGAGATGCCGTGGATGGTGAAATTCTTCTGCTCGTTGGTCAGTTTGGTGTAACCCGTGTAGGCTACTTCATCTATTGTGGCATTCTCCGCAGAGATAATGGCTCCGATAGGAACGGTAGCATCTTTAGCATATTCGTTGGTGTTGGTACCCTTGATACTCTTCACCTTATTTTCAGTTGTTATAGTATAGGCCTCGCGACAATAGTAGAAATTCGTGTTCTTATCGCTTTCTCCAAACGTGAGAGGGGTGACATAACCCTGTTCTGTTGTGGTCAGACTGGTGTAGGTCTCACTGCTAATCGTCTCACCGATGGCATAAGGTGTACTACCGATCTGGAATGGCGTGTTCACCACATAGTATGTGCCTGCATCTTTCACCGCGATGGTAGAGTAGTGGCGCTGCTCGTTAACCAGCTTATCCTCGAATTCGTCGCGGTTGAGTTCGTCACCCTTCTGCAATACGTTTGTGGTAATGGATGCACCATTACGCTTAACTGTAACCGTATTCGTCAAGGTCGACGAAGGGCTGGTGCTATTGTATTCTGCCGTGTAATCGACAGCCGTCTCAAGCGAGTAGTGGGCTTTATTGGCTTCGGCAGCAGCAGAGGTTCCTGCAGCAGAGTCGTACTGGTACTTCTGACCCTCTGGATGTACAATTTCACCTGCTGAATTTTTGCTGTAGAGAGGATCGATGAGCAGGTCGAGGGCATCGTAGTTGAAATCGAACTTCGCACGGTCGGCTGCCGACATCGAACTCCATGCCTCCAATCCACGGTAGTTATGACCGGCCTCATAGTAGTTGCCGCCATAGTAATAATGTACAGGATCCCCTGCCACAACGGCAGGTTCACTGGTGCAGAAGTAAGCCTGAACGAGATAGGTCTGGAGATCACTCTTCAGCGTCAGTAACTGATTTAGCAGTTTCTTGTTCTCAGCAGACAGAGCTTCTATTTGTGAAGTTGTGATATTGTCCGCATCACTGATTCCAAGAAGGGCTTCTATCTTTGTGTTCACGTCGGTGACATAAGATTCCGCCTCCGACTTCTTCATCTTCGAGTCTTTGTAGATGACGTCATCCTTGGTAATCTCGATGGTTTTGGTGCAGATATAGGCCTTTTCGCAGGAGCTGCTATAAGCAGCATTTGTGCCGAAGGAAGCAGGTACTGTTGTACCCACATTGTAGTAGGAATCACTAGAAGCACCAGGAATGGTAATCTTATTCTTCACGATATACGCCATCTCGAAGGTGGCCTGGGTGGCAAGAGCGGCTTTCTGCTCTGTAGTGAGTTTACTATATGCTGTTGTATACGTCGTCTGGACGGCCTCTGGGATGAGGTCACCATACTCATATTCGCTCTGTCCTAGCATAGTGCTTCCTGTTTCGGCCTTCAGATGATAGGTAGGACCGTCCTCATAGAGTGCCTTGCCAGCAACATCTTTCACTTCGTATGCAGCAAGGGTAATCTTGCCGCCTTCTGTTGCATCCGACTTCGGTGTGTACCAGTTGTCCCACTGGCTGGGGTTGTTCACCTCGTAGGTCAGGATATAGCCCTTGTCGTGGCTGACGTTGTTAGACTCGCGGAAGACGTAGTTGTCATCTACTTCCTGGTCATCGGCATCCTTGATGGGCTTATTGTCAGCATCGGTATAAGTATGGGTTGTACCCTTGTAAGTGGCGAACTGCGTATCGGTCATGACGTAGGTGCCGGCGGCGTATTCCACACCGTCTATCTTACAGGTAATACAGTTCGTATAGGTCTTTTCTACGAACAACTCCTTTTCATATTTGCTCAGCAGATACCAATCCCAGTAACTGATGGGGTCGTTCTTATAGTAAGTATTTCCATTGATAATCATCTTCTTGCCATCGCCCAATTCTTCGCCCGGCTTTGCATAGTAGGCATAGCGGTTTGGCATCACGTTCAGCAGTTTCATCCTACCATGTGAGGCAGCGGCGATGGTCAGCGGGATATCAACAACTTCGCTGTAGGCGTTAGACTGACCGGTAAAGGCCGAGATATACTGGTCGTAGACATACGTAGAACCCTTGATATACCAGAAGTGAGCCGGCATCTTGCCTTCGCCATAATATCTGTTGCTGATGTTGTAGCAGTCGTCGATAATGGTCTGCGTGCTATGCACGAAGTTACCCGAACTCTCCCACTCCATCTGATGATCGGCATCATCCGTCGTATCATACGTATAATCCCACTGGGTAACAGCCGTTTCGTTCAGTTTTGTCAGCGTGGTGTTCCCCGCACTTCTCGAACTCGGTATGCCGTGTATGTTCTTCGCATAGACGAAGCCGCCACCGATACCCGGAGAGACATTGATGAGGTCGAGTTCCACGACACCCGTGATAGGCCCCCAGTCCTTCTCATACAAATCGGTGCCTGTACTCTTCTCGGTGGTGATTTCCAGATAGACACCCGAGGCGAGCGCCACCTTGTTGTGGCTGCTAGCGTTGTTGCGGGTCTTATCCTTGATGTGTTTCTTCTTCCAATCGTAATAGGTCAGGTCGTCTCCAACAGGATTGCCCGTTTCTTCATTAATTTCCGGACCATAGAGATCGGTATTGGCATTGTCGGTCTTACGCACATCGGAGAAATGCACGTCGCTGGTAAGCGCACCCAGATAGTTCACCACGTTGTAGATGCCGAAGTAGTTGCCGTGTACCGTTGCGTCACCGGGCGCCGTAGATGCCTTTTTGTTCAGCGACACCTCGCGCACACGGTTGATGGTGTAGTTGGTATAGTCGGCCTCCTCAGGCACTCGGTCCTGTGCACCCTGCATCACCATACGGCTTCCGAACACACCGCAGAAGTCGGCACGCTGAATACTGTTCATCAGGCGACCGGCATAGACGGGCAGCACACCGCTCTCTACCCAATAGCCGGCATCGGAATTGGGCTCCCATGCCTCCTGGGTTGAGTTCCAAACGAGGACAGCCTTTCCTCCGTATTCGTATGAGCTATAGGTCTTAGTGCTTTCGTTATATACGAGGAAATAGTCCAGCATATCATCGGCCGTAATGGTTGCTGCCTTTGAGCTGGGATTTTCGGGGTCTGCTGGACGATAGGTCGTTCCGTGTTTGTCCTGACATTCCTTCGTACAGGTGTAGTTCAACTCGTAGTAAGCCGCCTCGCGGTCGGGCAGATCGTGATACTGGTCGATGGTGATTTCCTTGGCAATCGAGTAGTAGTCGGTGCCATAGTTGGTGATATTCAGTTCACGATAACCGTCGACGAGCGTCAGGTTACCATCACCGTAGAGTCCACCCGTATGACGCGTACCCAGCGTAATCATGTCGCGATGGAACACATCGTTGATAGAGGCGGTGGCATTGCCGAATACCGTATTGATATTGGCTCCCGTCGTCACAGAACCGGGATTGGCGTTACCACCGGCAAACACGGCATTATGAATGATGATACCCGTCTGGTCCAAGCAACTCCACTTGGATACATCGGTATTCTTGTCTTTCAGCGTGTTCAGCGTATCAATAGGCACAAACTGGCCGGGGGCATAGTCATGACCATCAATGGTCACGGAGTTCAACACCTGAAGCATGGGTTCGACAACCACCTTGCAGTCCTCGGTAAGTGGATAGCCAGGGAGATAACTGTCATTCTCATACTTATAATAATAACCTTTGCTATGCTCTATTCCATCGTAGCGCGTGCCTATCTTCTTTCCTCTGCCGAAGGTGCCGTCAGCATTCTCGTAGGCACTATAGACAACGCCAATATCACCGCCGCCGAATACATTGCCGTCACCATCGGCCACGCCGGACACTGTTCCGATTTCACCACCGTGGATATGTACCTCTGTCTGACCGAAGACGTAGCCGGCACAGTTCAGCGAGCCTACACGACCCAGGTTGTCGTAGCCGCGACCGCCACCATACACATTACGCTGAACGTGGCCTTCATACATCTCGACGTTCGTCTTACCCGGACGGTAGATGTCATTCAGTTCATAACCGGAACCACTGACTTTCGCCTTCATGTCACCACGTCCGATAGCCGCAATCTCACCGCCGCCGAAGACACTGTTGCGCACCACGCCGCCATTGAGAATCACCTTGGTCTTGTCGACGGTACTGTTGTCGATATAGCCACCGCCAAACAGGTTGCCGGCATCGGTCAGCAGCGTATTGGGCGTTTCCTTGGTGTCGTCTTCTATCTTTTCAACGTATTTCTTGTCTTTATATTCATAGCCGATGTAGCCGTTGTTGAGTTTCACGTTGGCAGTACCATATACGGCACCACCCTCACCGCCACCGTAGGCATTACGCTGGACGGTGGGGATGCCACTGGTGAAACTGCTGCCGTTGAGATCGCCGATGACCACATAGGTCTCTCCGGGTTTGTCATCGTCAGAGGTGCCCTTCACCCTGTCAGGGCCTGTCACAGGGGTGCTGATTTCTCCGTAGTGCACGCCAACATTACCCTCCCATCCGCCGCCATAGACGTTACGGCAGGAGCCGCCCTTGATATAGGCCGTAGCACTGGCGGTGAAGCCAAAAGGATTGTCGCTCTTGTGATAGGGACCCACCACGGCAAAGGCATCATCCACACTTCCTGCCGTACAGGCGGCATAGATATCCTTATTTACCTTACCGCCAAGCAGGGCAATGTAGGTATGTCCCCATACGTCGCCGCTCAATGGCGAGGCACCCGAACCATAGCCGCCACCGTAGGCATAGTTCACCACTTCAGCACCCTCGTTGATGATGACGTTGGTGTTATAGATATATTGGCGCTTCGCCTTTTCTTCATCAGAGTAGGCGGAGTAGTCTCTCTCGTCAATCTCTGCCTTTCTCACCAGCGAGGTGCTACGCAAAGCGGCGAAGGTGTCGAAATAGTTATTAAAGTCTGCGTTCGGTGTGTAGTAGTCACCCAGCGTCCAGGCATCTATCCAAGCCTGGTCCCATTCTTCCTTGATGGTCTTCTCGTCATCCTCATGTAATTTTGTCGTCTTAACTGTACCCGTGCCTACTCCGCCGTCCCAGCGTGCAGGATCATCCCAAGGAGCCTCTTCTGCAATATTTACCGAAGGCTTATCCTTGTTAGTCTGCATGTACTTCTGCACCGACTCGGCATTCAGCACGTGGCCCATCTCACCACCGCCATAGACCTCATATACCTTGGCACCGCTGAGCAATTCCACGTGTGTATGTTCCGACCAACTGTTGAAACCCTTGCCGGCACCATAGACTTTAGCCAAATAGCCCGCCTCCTTGTCCGACCACACGGGCGAGGAGATGTTCACGTTGGTAAAGATGGAGCGTCGCTGGTTGTTGTTGCCACCATAGATGGCACCTGTCACCACAGCGTTTTCGCTCGTGTTCTTATAGTTCACGTTCGTCTGGATGACATCGCAAGGCGGCAGAATCCTCAAACCGTAGGCACCACCGAAGATGTTCTGAACCTTGATGGTGGACTCCGTCGGCACGTTAACCACCGTACGGGCGGTGTTGCCCTCTCTGTAACTGCCTCCATAGACATTACGTATCTCACCGTGCAGCAGGTCGATGACGGCAGAGGCTTTGTCAAGGTCGAAGCCGGGGGCAAAGACATTTTCACGCATACCCAAACCGTTGTAACTACCTGAGCCGAAGACAACCATATTCTTGAAGCCTTCATTGTTTTCGTCGGTAAGGTCGACGAGCACGTAACTATGGTCTTGCGCCTTATCATCCTCGCGGTTGGCCGGATAACCCGTACCGGCACCGAATACGCCATTGATGCGGTTTCGGTCGTTGCTAACTGGGCGCAGGTTGACAAAGGCACTCTCCTGTCGGGGCATCTTATTGCCGACACCATAGGTCTTCGTGTCAGTATAGTCGTAGTTACCATACGAGCCACCGAAGATGGTGTCCACACGACCCTGGAGATATTCAACGTAAGAAGAAGCCTTCAGCATGTAGTCGTGCTTGCCCTCGGCATAGCCGTGCATCTGTGTCTTGTAGGTTTCGTAGTCGCGGATGCGTGATGTGTAATCGAAGCCATCCTCGTATGCTCCATGTATTTCGCCGCCAAAGTCGTTACCGCCATAAACAATATCCCTTATCCATGGGAAACCGGATTTATAGCCGCCACTGCCATTGGGCTGCCGACCGATGATGACCTCCGCATGTCCCAGGATGTCGGCATTGCTGGCACCTCCGAAGGCGTCATAGATACGACCGTTGCCCAGATTGACGTATGTGTTGCCGCAGACGTCGCCTTCGTTGCCGCCGCCATAGATATATTCCGTCTCGGCCAGGTCTTCTGCCGTGCCTTCATCGGAATAGATGGCCGTTGCCCCGTTCAGGTTGACGGTGCTGCTGAAGGCTGGATCGAAGTAGTATTCCTCACCCGTGACAATACCGTGTTCGTCCACCACATCACGCGGTTTTCCAACCACGCCCTGCTCGCCACCACCATAAATCTGGAAAGCATAACCGTTGTTGTGGTTCACGGTGGTGCTGCCCCATATCTCGGTGTATTCACCGTGACCGGCACCAAACACCGACATGGCCACCGCTTCCAAATCGTCACGCTGGTCTTCAAGTTCAACGGTGGAATTGCCCGCACCGAAGATCTCGTCTTTCCTGATAACGTCCTCGTTGATGTTGATGATGACGTTGCCGTTCACGTGGCCGCTGTTGTAACAGCCGCCGTAGATGTTGCCGCCCAACAGACGGCGACCGGAATCGGTACCGACGGCATCGACTTCGTAGAATCCCTGCTCGTCCTCCTTAAAGAAATAGTTGGTGCCGTCGGCTATTTCCGTGCCGTCAGACGAGAACTCCCCTGCCCCTCTGTCAGAGGTATAATATTTCTCACCGCTGGTCAAGATAGTGCCTGCTTCAACAGCAGTATAGACATCGCCCCACTTATGGGTATTCCACTCCAGATCGTCTCCTGCGCTGTTCCAGCGTTTGGGCGTCATGGTCAGGTTCTCGAAGTTGATTTCCACACGGTCCTTGATTTTGCCTCCATCAGTATAGTCGGTGCGCTCATCCTCACTACCGAGCACGCCACCCTTGAAAGCCGCATTGTAAGTACCCTCGGCCACGTCGGCATTGTTACATCCGCCTACGAACTTCTCGAAGATGTTCAGTCCCCGGTCTATACGATAGGTGTTCTTACCAGCAATACCCATACTACCTACGTTACCACCGCAATAGAACGAACCGACGTTACTCGAGAAATCTATGTAATCATCTGGGTCGCCATTAGTCTTCTTGTCGAACACAATGGAGGGATGCAGCGTCATCGTGACAGCATCCATATAGTCAGCCATCATCGACGGGTTCGTGAGATCCATAGTACTGAAATCCGTACCACCGCTCGCGACATATGCTCCGTTTTCATCGATTCCACCGGCATATATCTGCAAATAATCCGGGTCTATCATGCCGGCACCGTTGTTGCCGAGGAATACATTGTTGACAGTCACATACGAACTCATCTTCAATTCCACCTTCGGGTTTGCCACCTTGGTGGCCAGACTGGCACAGTTGCCTCCAAGGAATACAGAGCCCTTGATGAGTGTCGGGGTTGCTTCGGTACCATGGAGTCGGATGCTCACCTGCTCGGCATTGGGACGGAACGCTTTCAGGGCTGCAGCCGATGACGAACCGGGATCGTAATAGAAGTCGCCGAAGGTGTCGTCGTCGGCAAGTTGCTCATTGTCGGTATAAGGATAGGCGCCATTGCCACCTCCATAGACATCGCCACGGATGCTCGTGTACAGACCGATGGCATTGCCACCATATACGGTGCCAGTCACGTCGTTACCGCCATAGATGTTTTTAATGTCACCGCCAAGCACTCTCACACGGGCCGAGAATCCATCGGGGAATTTATAACCGAGAAGATTCGTACAAGGGACATAGGCGCCGTTCACCGTTGGCATCACGTCTGCCATACGGCAACCGCCATACAGGTTGTCGACAACGAGTGTCGAGTACTCCTTAATTTCAAGGAGCAGACCTTCCGGACTGGTCATGGCACCGCGGTTGCCACCGCTGTAGAGGTTACGTATCTTGCCGCTCAGCAGGTTCCACGTGGGGCGTATATGCATCTCCGCCAGATTGTTACCACCAAAGAAGCGGCCCACCTGGAACTCGTCGCTGCTGGGCTGTGAGAAGGTGGTGTTGATGCCCATCTCCTTGAAGCGGACTGTGCTAAGCAGGTCCTCGTAGCCCGAAGGCATCACAGGAGTTCCTGCTGCTATAGAAGCAGCATAGGCGGTATAAATCGTAGCATCTGCCTCTTGGCCTTTCGTCTCTTCTGATGTGCTCGCCAGAATATGGTTCACCACCGCACTGGGGTTGTCGTAGTGGATGACGTTCTGGGTCTTCACCGTGGAATTGTTGCCGCCGCCGTAGCCATAGACGATGGAACCGCCCAAAACTTCCAGATAGGTCTTGTCCTGTTCCGGCAACTGGAAGCCCACTTCACCCTCGTCGGTCACCAACTGTACAACAGGATTCGAATGATTCTTGTCACTCTTACTGTAGATAGTGTGTGTCACCTTGCCTGCTCCAGGACCTGATGTCTGCTCATAGTCATATTCACCATTGCCACCACCAAAGAGTTGACCGATGTACACCTTCTTGGCATCAGCGGCTGGGTTGCCTTCACCGTCAGTCTTGGTAGACAAGCGTACATAACTGTTAAACGTGTCGTCGATGCTGTTGCGCTTCGGGTCGGTGGCATCCTCAGGATGAAGTGCAGGATCACGCTTGATAGCCGTCAGCGAGTCGGCAGGCATGGATATGTTCAAGGCCTTTGCCGTGCCTACCTGTCCGGCGATGTCATTACCGCCATAAACATGGTTCACAAGGATATAGTCGGTAGCATGCTCACCATCAATATGTACATAGGAATAGCCTCCGACGTTCGCCATACGGGCACCGCCAAACACCTTTCCCTTCGGATCTTCCAGCGGTCGTGATGCCTCCGAGTCGAGAACGGCACCTATGTCGCCGGCTTTCACCGTCACGCTCGTGGTGCCCTTCACCACAGCCTGGTTGCCACCGCCATATACGTTACCACCAATCTTGATCTGCCCCTGTGCCACGATTGTGCCCAGGAGTCCCAAAATCAGTATGGTGATAACTCTCTTCATCTCGTTATATCGTTATTTCGTTAATTCTTCACTCTTCACTCTTTAAATTAATGATAATTCTTGCGTCCCTTCGGTAGCAAGCGTCTCCTTGCGTCGCCGAGCGCGTGTTCTTTTTTAAACATATAATTGCCATATAATTGCCCATGTTCCCTTCGGTAGCAAGCGTCTCCTTGCGTCGCCGAGCGGCCCATGGACTCGACCTTTGGTCGCTTGCCTAAGCAAGAATTTATCATATAATTATTTTTTCTTTTTCTCGTTCATATTTTTTTCTTCACTCTTAATTCTTCACTCTTCACTCTTAACCAACAATCATCGTCGGGTTATCAAGATCCGGATCCGACAGCACATACAGGTACGTTGGCACCACAGTCATATTGATGCCGTATTTCCAACCACGCTGCACACCGGGGAAGTATGGTATGATGTCCGACAGTCGGATGGTGTTGGTTGCCTTGCAGTCCTTGTGCAGCAGGTTTTCCTTTTTGTCGTAAACGTCATACGTGCAGGTGATGACAACCTTCGTCACATCGTCGATGGGCAGGAAGTGACTCAGGAACGACTGGTAACTGGTGGTCAACTCCTTTCCGTTGTCCGACTGATATACCGGGGTGCCACCTTTGCCCACTTCAGGCACAGCGCCTGTCTGGGTGTAGGTCAAGGTGGTAATGGGGTTGGTGCCCGTATTGTTGCCGTTCAGTGTCACTACCACGTCGGCCTTCTCCGTCATCAAGCCGGATTCCGTAGCCGTCTGGAGTGTCAGTTGTTTCAGTTTGATGGTGCGCAGCGTGTTATAGTCACCGTCCACCTTGATGCCGATGGTGAGTGCCGAACCGAGGTGGTCGAAGAGCAGGTAGAGGTAGTTCTTGACATCCTCGCCCGTCTTGAGATTGAACTTGAAGTCACCGGCCGTCAGCCCATTGTCGTGGTCCTCGTCGGGACCTTCCTTGGCCCCGATGATGACGCAGGCATCGTAGCCTGCCGTGCGCAGTCCCTTGATGGTCAGCGTGGCACCCAGCGCGTAGTTGCTCTCGGAAATGGTGGAAATGGTGGCATCGTCGGCAGCATCGCTGGGAATGAAGCCATAGACGTAGTAGTCGCCCCCCGGAACATTCTCTGGGTCAACCTTTCTGATGGACAGTTCCCATTTACCGGTTGAATTCTTGTAGCGCAGTCGTCCGTGATAGGGATAGAAAGCGTATGCGGGGTATTTAGGGTCTTCGGGGTCTATTATAGGAGTTGGTTCATCTCCGTCAGCACGTGTGAAGTAGGCATCGATGCTCTTGTTCGTCAGGCTGATGTCTGTAAAGTTGACATAAGGGTTGCCATTGTCATCATAGATACCACCATAGAGGAAGTAGCCGGAGGGCGGCGTCCAACTGCGGGTAGTCATTTCTCGCGCGCCATTCTGGTTTTCTTCTCCCACCTTCGCAGCATCCACATAGTCTGGAGCCGAAGCCGACAAGTCCATCGTCAGCCCCTTCTTCTCCTCTGTCGGATCCGGAGAGTCCGGCAACAGTTCATTGCTGTCGTCCGAACAACCGGCGAAGATGACTGTTGCCAGGAAGGCAATCAGTAGCCGGTGTGCGTTATATCGTAATATCGTTATCACGTTATATTAACTCTTACTTCTTTATATTAATGATAATTCGTGGTACATTAATGGTAATTCTTGCGTCCCTTCGGTAGCAAGCGTCTCCTTGCGTCGCCGAGCGCGTGTTTTTTTTTAAACATATAATTCCCATATAATTGCCCATGTAATTCTCATTTAATTATTATTATATTGTTCTCATTCATACTTTATATTAATGATAATTCGTGGGACATTCGTGGTAATTCGTGTTTTCGTGGTCGTTTTACTTTTAATTCATGATAATTCGTGGATAATTTATGGTAATTCTTGCGTCCCTTCGGTAGCAAGCGTCTCCTTGCGTCGCCGAGCGCGTGTTCTTTTTTAAACATGTAATTCCCATGTAATTGCCCATGGACTCGACCTTTGGTCGCTTGCCTAAGCAAGAATTTATCATATAATTTTTATTTTCTTTTTCTCGTTCATATTTTTTCTTAACTCTTAATTCTTAACTCTTCACTCTTCACTTTCCACTCACCAATTATAGACTTCGTGTTCTCCACTACCGCCATCGCTCCACGGTGTGAAAGCCGACTGTACTACCTCGATTTCCAGACCGCCTGTCGACGGTGTCAAGTTCAGTCCCAGCGTGTATTTGGTGTTGCCTTCGAAGTTTCGCTTAATCGTTCCCACGGCAGTCAGCGATTCCGTGTCAGTGTCAATCGTGTAAGTGATGGTCACCTTCAGTCCTTGGCCATCCGAATAATCGCGCGGGATGATCAGCAGTCCGTGACTGAGCAGGTTGAAGGGGTATGTCTTCCTGGAAGGTGACAGATTCGTGTTGATGACGAAAGGATAGGGATCGGCAGGATTCTCCGGGCGCTCAAGGTTCGGGTCTGGCGCAGGTGCCAGGTCGCCGGGAGTCCATGTATAGCCTAAATCCTCCGTCGTAGCCCCATCAAGTTTCACTTTCATGTCTCCTGAGGGTTCGTTCCATATAGGTTTCTCCGACTCCGAGGCGGTAGGACTGCTCAGGCTCAGCAGGCCCTGGGTATAGAGATCTTCTATCTTGATACTTTGGATGGTCACTTTGTCGCAGCCCGGGTCGGCAATGACGGAGCAGGTGAACATCAGACACGACATGCCGTGATGGAAGAACCAGTCGATGGTGCCGTTGCGCGCCTCACTGGCATTGGTCAACTTGTAGTCGCCGCTCATCTCGTAGGTGATGTTATTGTAGAGGGTTCCGTATTTCTCATGACCATCCTCGCGGTCGTATTCGCCGCTGGGCAACACCAGTCGTCCCGTGCCCCACAGCGGGTCGTGCTGCGTACCGTTATGGTAGTCTGTGCCATAAAGAGCATCAGTTGTCTTTGTACCCAGCACCACAGGCAGTTGCGGCATACCGTGCTCGTCGGTCATCACATAACTGGTATAGGGTGCATAGGCCCGCAGCGTCAGCAACTCCTCCTGGTTGATGGGCCAGTATTTCTTCGGGGTGTAGGTCCATACTCCGCCTGTGTATTCCACCTTCTGGTTGTTCATCAGCAGGTTGCCGTTTTCGCCCAGATAGTCCTTGATATGCGTGTTGGGCGGATTGAAGGCGGGGTCGAAGTGAGTCGTGCCCGTGTACCAGCAATACACGCCGAAGCCTTTCGTCTGCAGTATCTCTGTGGTAAGTTCGCCATCACCCACAGCGCGGGTTGTCGGCTCTGCGAAACGACAGGAGAAGCCCATCTCGAGCCTGACCGTTGTCGGCTGTTCGGGGACAGGCTGCAGCGGACTATCCGGTGAGTCGCTGTCAGAGCAGGCCACAAAGGCGACTGCCGCCAGGAAGGCGACCATCAACCGGGTTGCGTTGTATCGTAATATCGTCGTCACGTTTATCAACTCTTAACTCTTAACTCTTAACTCTTTAAATTAATGATAATTCTTGCGTCCCTTCGGTAGCAAGCGTCTCCTTGCGTCGCCGAGCGCGTGGGTAATTAATGATAATTCGTGTTTATATAAAACATATAATTCCCATGTAATTGCCCATGTAATTTCTCATATAATTATTTTTTTTCTCATCCATATTTTAATTAATGATAATTCGTGATCAATTCGTGGTAATTCGTGTTTATATAAAACATATAATTCCCATGTAATTGCCCATGGACTCGACCTTTGGTCGCTTGCCTAAGCAAGAATTTCTCATATAATTATTTTTTTCTTGTTCTCGTTCATATTTTTTTCTTAATTCTTAATTCTTAACTCTTAACTCCCTACGGTTCTTCCAGTTCTATATCATCTATCTCGACAGTATCGACCCACTCCACCACCTGTCCGGTAAACTCGATAGCGTTGGCACGGATGCGGATGTAGTACACATAGTGGTGGTTGGGCAACCACTCCGTCAGCCGGGTGTCTGTGCCTGTCCGCTTCATCATGTTCAACTGTATCGAGGCGTTGTTGTGGTACGTATAGTCTTCCTGCGGCACCAGATTGCCCGAGCCGTCGTAGGTGTAGGTGGTACCGTCGCTCTTGAAGGTGACATCGTAGTCGATGTTCAGCATGACGTCGTTGCTCAGCGTCTGCGGCATCAGCAGATAGCCCGTCAGCGTCTTCAGGGGGAAGGTGTAGGCCGGGGCCGTGCCATGCTTGGTGCTCTGTTCGCTCCAGGCGTATGTTGTCTCGCCTGCACTATAGGTCGGTGTCAGTTTTCCGTCCTTGTAGAGATTGCTCACGCTCAGGCTGTTCAGTCTGAAGTGGGCGATATCTTCGCGCACCTCTGCCGCTGCCACAATGTGGAACTCCACCTTCGATGTCATGTGGTGGAACAGGAAGCGCACGCGGTCGGTCACCGTCAGTTCGCTGCGGTCGTCAGCACTGCTGGTCGACACAGCGCTGGTGCCGTTGGGCAGATCAGCCAGCAGTTCCGACAGCAGGAAGTCCACCTGCTCGTCGGCCGTCTCTTTCACGGTGAAGCGGAATGTGGGCAGCCCCGTTTCATTGTTGGCAAGCAGGGGTGTGAGGCCCGTATTCTCCGTATTAGTATAGGGGAAATAGGCCATGAACGACACCTTGTCGTCCAACTCGTTGGGCCAGTATTTCAGGGGTGAATAGTTGAAGTTGCCGCCCTTCTCCAGACAGGTGGCCTTCTGGTTCCACATGAAGTTGGGGATAAGGCGCTGGGGGGCTTCGGGATTGGCTGTATTGTAAGCCTCGTCGGCAGCCCACGTCGAGTTGTCGTGCAGATAGGCATACACGCCGATGCTCTGATCGGCGCCGATGCCCTGCTCTGCCGAGTAAACCGCACTGCTGCGTGTAGGCTGAGCGGTATAGGCATCTCCGAAGGCGATGGGCCTCATCTGGCTCCCCACCTCCGCAGTCCTCGTAGTATCCTCGCTACTACAAGCCAGCAGACAAATCATACCTATTATCGTTACTAAATACCTCATGGGTCAACTATTTTTTTCAGCGTTAAGTTCAATGTATACGTTGTATTGCCTTTCAGCGGGCTAGCCACCGTCGTTGTTTTTGTGGTGGTAGTCTTTTTGTCGCTACCTGACGTCATCTGATGGTATTTCACCTTCACCGTCAGGTTCTGCTCATCTTGCGGAATCAGATACACGTATCCCGTTCTGTCACCTGTGCTTAGGGCGTTTCGCATTCCATCGTCCGTGCCTTCCGGAGCCGATGGGTTGTATACTTTCAGTCCTGCGGGCTGCCATGAGTATGGTAGTCCTTCTATATATCGTATCTGGTTGTCTATGATGCCATAACTCCCATCGTCATTGTCTAAGTTAGTAATCTGGAATGTGTGGTCGTCGTAGGTCTGGTCTGACCATACGGGGTAGTATTTAGTTACCTCCTCCTCGTTCACCACCACCGTTTCTGTCTCCTGTTCGTACAGGTGCAGTTGTCCCGTCTTAGCCACATTGCCAGTCAGGGTTATCTTTTCTATCAGCACCTTTGTGCCTGCGTCCAGTACTACATCTGTTGCCAGCGCCACCTGTATCTCTAGTCGCGCCAGGGCGTGGCGCATCTTCATGTTCAGTGTTCCGGCAGGCTGTGCGGCTGTTGCTTCCGGAATCTTATCAGTAGGCGCGAAATCCTTATAGTACCACAGCAGGTCCACGTTGCTTGCCGGGGTTTCGCAGCGTCGGTATGCAATATACGGCGCTTCGCTGTTCTCAGACATGCCGATGATGCCAGTCTTGGTCTCGTCAAGTCCCACCAAGTCTGCCGGCTCCACGTATGGAGCGTAGGCACTGATGTAGCAGTGTTCCAAATCCGAGGGCCAGTATTTCACGGGCTGGTAACTCCAGTATCCCTTCTTGGGATTTTCCAGGTCGCCCACGAGGGTGAACTCCACCTCCTGGTTGTACATCAGGTTGGGCTTGTTGTCGTAAGTAGGAGCACCGCCGGCTGACAGACTTGCCATCGCGCCAAATCCCGTGGTTTGAAGGTCTTCCGTGTTCATCACGCCTTCGTATCCTGCCCTTGTTGTGTTTTCTTCTTTATCATCGTAGTCGCAGGTGAAAGATATGGCAACGGCTTCCCCCGACGTAGTCTCCATGACCACCTCGTCGGCAGAGCATCCTGTCATCAGGAGCATCATCCCCACCATTATCAAGCCATATATCTTCAGCGTCTTCAACTTTTCATTATCTTACATTGATGCTGCTTGGTGGCCTTGTCATAGTTGATACCTACCAGCAGCAGATGGTCACTGTATGGTGCCACCTTTGCAGGATACTGCTTGCGGAGTATCTGGTCGATGGCGGCATCCGCGTCCTTGTTGTATTTCAGTTCCAGCACGATGGCTGGCGACTCCACGTTCTTCCTTGGGATGAGCACGATGTCGGCAAATCCCCTGCCAGTAGGCAGTTCGCGGTGCATCACGTAGTCGTTCTTAGCATAGTAGTAGGCTATGCTCAGTACACAGGCCAGCGAGTTCTCGTTGTTATACGAGAGGATGCTGGTATGCTCGTCGTGGGCGGCATCCACACCCTGTGCCACAGCCTCTTCGTCGCCATCGAGCGTGTCTTGCAGCAGTTTTTTCGAAGCATCGAGGGCATCAGCCACGTTACGCCAGTTGGTGGCTTTTACTGCGTTCACCATCTCACCGGCAACCTCACGGTTGGGGATGTAGCATTCGTCCTCACGCCAGTTGTAACTGAGATAGCCCAGATGAATGAGCACGGTGAGCACGTCGTTCTTGCTGCGAACAATCGACATATCATTCTGGAAACCAGTAGGATCCACTGAGCAGCGGTCTCCTGCAAGCATGCGGATTACATCATCCTTCAGACCTTCGAAGTTCATCTGGATGTAATGGGCAACGGCATCAAATGCACCAGTACTTGCCCAATAACTGCGACAACGGCCGCTATCAAGGGCCTGCATCACCGAGTTGGGGTTGAACATCGACAGTTCGTCGCCTATCTGGTAACCGTCGTACCACTTCTCCAGTTCGTCAAAGTCCATACCGTGCTTTTCAGCCAGGGCACGTACCTCTTCTTTTGTGAAGCCGAAGAATTGACCCATGTTTCGGGGCTCCACCATCGAGTATTCCGTGAAGTTATTCAGTGCCGACTCCGTCTTGTATTTCTTGATAGGCAGGATACCTGTCAGATAAGCACCTGCGAACACATCCGAAGACCTCCCGCTCTTGAACAGCCTGCGCAGCCAGTTCACATAGTCATCCATCGCTTTTGTTCCTTCCTTGAACTCACGGCAGATAGCGTCCCATTCGTCGATGATGAAGAAAAACGGCTGCTTCGTAGTTTCGACAACACGGAACAGATAATCCATTAAGTCATCACCATCCAACACAGGCACAGCGGGATAGTCTCTCTGGATATCTGCCTTGATCCTATTATCCATGTTTTCCACGATAGTTTCATCCCTGAAACGGGTTACAAAGTCAGACATGTCCACATAGATGACCGGGTACTTGTTCAGATGCTTCTCAAACTGCGGGTAGCCAGCAATCTGCAGGTCGGCAAACAGATGGCGCGAGTCGCACGATTGGTCGTAATAGGCACAGAGCATCTCTGCCGCCATCGACTTGCCAAAGCGACGGCAGCGGCTGACACAACTGAAGCGCAGTTTAGTAAACAGTTTTTCGTTCACCGCTGCTATCAGTGGCGATTTATCCACGTACTCCCCATTACGGGCAGACTGGAATCCCGCGTTACCTATATTTATATATGTTCCCATATCCTTACATCTTACTTCACAATCCGTGGTTTTATATTTAAATTAATGATAATTCTTGCGTCCCTTCGGTTGCAAGCGTCTCCTTGCGTCGCCGAGCGCGTGTTTTATCTAAACATATAATTGCCATCTAATTGTCCTGGACTCGACCTTTGGTCGCTTGCCTAAGCAAGAATTTATCATATAATTATTTTTTGTTTCATATTCACTCTTTAATTCATGATAATGTCCCTTCGGTAGCAAGCGTCTCCTTGCGTCGCCGAGCGGCCCATGGACTCGACCTTTGGTCGCTTGCCTAAGCAAGAATTTATCATATAATTATTTTTGTTTCATATTCACTCTTTAATTCATGATAATTCGTGGGCCATTCGTGGTAATTCGTGTTAGAACTTTAACATATAATTGCCATGTAATTCTTGCGTCCCTTCGGTAGCAAGCGTCTCCTTGCGTCGCCAAGCGGCCCATGGACTCGACCTTTGGTCGCTTGCCTAAGCAAGAATTTATCATATAATTATTTGTTCATACTCGCGCGCGTACATTTAATATATTTATGTCCTTAGTTCTCTGATTCTTGTTTTTTTCCTCATCGTGAGGCGGTGGCGTTGCCACCACCACCCCACGAGTTGGCTTTTTATTAGTTTCCACTACCGAGGTTTCTCGTCGTCCGTTGCTTACTCTCTTTTTGTTCCGCCCTTTCGTACTGCCAGTACAAATGCTCCGTACTGCAAGTCCAAAGGCTTCGGACTGGGAGTCCGCTCTTTTCGGACTATTCTCCACCTCGTAGTTTCGCGTTTAACCTCAGCAGAGATTACTCAGCGGTGTTCTGAGGCAGGTCAGCATTAACGTTGATAACCTTCCAGTCGTCAACCTCAGCCTCCATCTTAACAGAGGTCAGACCAAGTACAAGGTTCAGCATATAGCTCTTACCGTTAGCCATGCTTGGGAAGAGTACATCCTTCTCAATGACGTTCTTGGTCTGGGTATATCCACCTTCAACCTTGGGGTCTGTGGTAGTAACGTAGTACTCAATCTTTACACGGATGGTACGAAGAGCCTCTTCCTGTGCAGTTAAAAGACCAGCATTGAGTGTCTTAATGTTGTTCGTAGGCACCACCATGAAGTAGTTACGCTCAACATCATAGATAGTACCAGAGTAAGCAAAGGCAATGGAGGTAGAAGGAACAGCAGTCTCAACGATCCTGTAATAGGTTTTTGTTAGAGATCCTTGGTTCCATGTAAGTTCAGAGCCTAGACCTGCATATGTGTAGACACCAGCAGACTCTGTGTAATAGGTAGCAGAAGCATCTGGACAAGATTCGTTGTCTCCTGTACCTGTTGCAACCAATGTAAAGAGGTCTGTATTGGTAGAACCAATTGCAGGTGCGACTATAGTACCTGAGGTTTTCGGCGTATAGACGCTTGGGCTAGTACTGTGAGTGTAGTAACCCTCACTGCCTGTTACAGTATAAGTAGCAACAGCTTTATTGTTATACACGAAAGGATAGTCAGACATACCAACAGCCTTAGCAGTTAAAAGGTAATAGGTCTCAGAACCAGATCCCCATGAAAGTCCACTACCTGTACCCGCATAAGTATAATTATCGCTAACATCCTTCGTATAGAACTTCGCACTTTCTTTACCATCAGGCATAGCCCCACTTTGAGGGTATCCAACAGATGGAGTCAAGGTGTAATAATTAGGATCAGTACCGCCATCAGTAATTGTTCCTGATGTTACTTTTGTGTAATTTCCACCAGACTCCGAATAGTAACCCTCTGCACCAGTTACAGTATAAGTTGCTCTTGCATCAGTATAATACTGCTTTGATGGGCTATAAGCAGGAATAGCGTCTAACGCATAGTATCTGGGAGTAATCAGGTCTTGCTTAGTTGTGGTAACACCATCATTCTGTGCGCTAAACGAACCGAATGTGTGCTCACCAACATAGCGAAGCCAAGGAGCAATAGTACCTGCATCAGCAGAAAGAGTCAATGTTATATCGTTTGTTAATGAAGTAGTACTGCTGGTAATATCTTCATCATTGATCTTCGTCCAGTTTGCAACATTTGCATGAGCGTTGTCAAGGTTCAGCACACCAGTTTCACCAAACTTACCAGTCAGCGTCACATTGTCAATGGTAATCTTAGTATTTCCATCCAGTTTACCACCAGCACCTACCTGGTCAACAGCAGCTACTACATTAATACCGATACGAGCCAAAGCATGCTGGAACAAGAACTTCATTGTGGTGTTTACATCGGGCTTGGTCATATCGATAAGAGGCTCACCTTCATTGACTTTTACTGTTGTTCCGTTTACTGCGGTATAGCTCAAGCCACCAGCAGGAGCAACACCCCACAGCAGGTCAACAACCTTCTCAGGATCGTCCAAAGATGCCTTATAACCGATGCTGGCTTCTACTGTGGAACCAGTTCCTCCCAAAAGGCCAGCGTTATCAGTAAGTGTAGTAATGCCAGGCGCAGATGCACCTGCAGACACATACGGAGCATAAGCAAAGAAGGTTAGACGGTCCAGATGCATATTATTATAAGCGTCAGAACCATCTTTGCTGTCGCTTTGCATCCATGCAGGAGTACCCTGTGAGTCGTTATTGGTTTCATTTGGCCAGTACTTAAGAGGGTTGTAGTACCATCCCTGATTTGTGGCATTCCAGAGAATTTTTTCGTTCACCATGAAATTAGGAGCCACTGGGGTAGTGCGTCCTCCATAAGTTGTAGCATTTGCTGTATTATCTTCATCCTGAGTTAGGTAGGCATACACACCAAAACCACCACCATTGGCTTCTGTGCGCTGCAGGCGGTCGGTAGTCATAGTACCTACCTGCCCAGCACGAGTCACATTAGTAGCAACAGGCGTATATACGTCGAAGCCAACCTCCTGTGCAATGGCTTGTTTCTGCTGATCTGTCTGCAGGAAGTCATTGTCGCTGGTGCACGCTGTCAGCATCAATGCTGAAGCGGCTGCCATTAAGAATATGTTATTTTTCATATTTATTTCAATTGATAAAGTTATAGACTGTTATTAAAAGACTGTTCTTTATGAGCAGAGATTTACTCAGCAGTATTCTGAGGCAGATCAGCATTAACGTTGATAACCTTCCAGTCGTCAACCTCAGCCTCCATCTTAACTGATGTCAGACCCAGAATCAGGTTCAAGTTGTAACTCTTACCATTCTCAAGACTTGGGAACAGAACGTCCTTCTCGATAACGTTCTTGGTCTGAGCACGACCTGCAGCCAGCTTACTATCCTCAGTAGTGATGTAGTACTCAATCTTCACACGGATGGTGCGGAGCTTCTTCAAATCTCCTTCAGTAGTGATATTGGAACTATTCTCGAAGTTCTTAGTTGGAACTACCATGAAGTAGTTGGCATCACGCTTGTAGTACTTGGAGTTTGCAGCTGGAGAAGTGTATTTTACACTAGCCTTTACAAGATCTGCTGTAATGATATAATCACTTGTAGTTACAGCAGTTCCTACAGGCATTGGAGTGAATGTTTCTCCCTCATCAGGTGTACCATTACCGTTGGCATCATCGAGGGTGTATGCCTGTTTGCCTGCATTTGTAGCCGCTGTTGCAGCAGCGTCATCAGCTGGCTTTTCCAATAAGCCATCATACCATTCATTAACTGCAGGATATTTTATATTTGTTGGTGTTGCTACTAAAGTGATAACACCTGCGTTGTTAATGGTGTATGTCTGATGACCGGTTGCAGGTATAACAGCAGCAGCTGCTAGATTTCCTACTGCACAATTTTCATCATTTAGATAGTACGGTGTGGTCTCAGAGTAGTCAAACTTCTCACCAGCGGCATATTCTTTGTAAGTAGTCCAAAGCCTAGTTGATGCACCAGGCTTAGAAGGCTCAATGACATCCTGTTTAACGGTGGTTACACCTACACGGTCTGTCTGAGGATCAGGTGTAGCATCGCCATCGTCCACCCAACGTAGGTGCTCTGAGATAGTTCCATTGCCTACATTCAGCGTCAAAGTTCTATCTGCAGCAGTAACACCCTCAAGAGCTGTAATAGCAGGATTTCCAGAGAGTGCAACACCATTAAGTGATATCCAATTAGCCTTATTTGCAACGGTATTATCCAGATTCAAAATACCAGTAGTACCGAACAGACCAGTCAAGGTGATCTCCTTAATGGTAATCTTGGTGTTTGGATCCAACTTACCACCAGCACCTACCTGGTCAACAGCAGCTACAGCCTTGATACCGATACGAGCCAAAGCGTGATTGAAGAGGAACTTCATGCTGGTGTTCACATCAGGCTTGGTCATGTCAATCAGAGGCATACCTTCAGCAACAGTCACAGTACGACCATTTACTGCGGTATAGCTCAGACCACCAGCAGGAGCAACACCCCACAGCAGGTCAACAGCAGCATTGGGATCGGTCTTTGCAGCCTGGTAGCTGACTTGGGGCTCTTCCGTAGAACTATTAGCTGTGATAGCTGTGATACCGTCACCAGCTGCACCTGCAGATACATACGGAGCATAAGCAAAGAAACTCAGACGATCCAAATGATGGTTGGTTCCGTCACCTTCCATTTCTGCATTTGTGTTCTGAGAGTCGTTGTCGGTCTCGTTAGGCCAATACTTCAAAGGGTTATAGTACCAACCTTGGTTCGTTGCGTTCCAAAGCAGCTTTTCATTTACCATGAAGTTAGGCTTACCAGGGCTTGCAGAATTGTACTTGCCTCCATTTTCATCTCCTGATGCAGCAGTTGCATCTTCTGTCAAATAAGCATACACACCAAATCCACCGCCATCACCTTCTGCACGCTGTAAACGACCAGTAGTCATAGTACCTTGTAATCCGGCACGGGTCACATCAGTTGCAGCAGGGGTGTACACATCGAAGCCTACGGCCTGATTCTCGACGGTCTTCTGCGGGCCAGTCTCGATGAGGTCGTTCTCACTTGAGCAGGCTGTCAGCAAGAGTGCTGAAGCGGCTGCTGCGAAAAATAAACTCTTTTTCATAATCGTTTTTTGTTAAATGAATAAATATAAATATTATAATTAAATTTCTTTTTTTTGTCTAGCGGACAGCGCCCTTCGTGGGAACCGCCCTAGCCTTACCCGTCACCAACGGGAAGCGTCTCCGTTTACTGTCTCTTTTCCTTCTTTCTTTTCTCCGTTCGTTCTGTTTTGTTTTTGGTTTAAAAATCTTATTCTACGTAATACACTTCAGTGGATATATTGTTCTTTTTATCTCGTTCATATTTTATATATTAATGATAATTCGTGGGACATTCGTGGTAATTCGTGTTTTATATTTAACATGTAATTCCCATGTAATTGCCCATGTAATTCTCATTTAATTATTATTTTATTGTTCTCATTCATACTTTATATTAATGATAATTCGTGGGACATTCGTGGTAATTCGTGTTTTATATTTAAACATGTAATGACCATGTAATTGCCCATGTAATTTATCATTAATGTTATTCATATACAGGGTTCATGTCTTTGTCTAGTAAGATACACTCATTCGTGTCCTCATCATATCCGTAACGTTCTCCCTGTAGGCTCGCCTGCCCAAAGTTGATGAGCAGACCAATAGGTTTATGAGTCAGGCGCAGATAGTTGAAGAGTTGTGCTCTGTGAGCCGAATTGAGTTCGTCTACCGATTTCAGTTCCACCACCACGTCGCCCACTACTATATCCATCTGGTAGAATTTCTCCATCAGACGGTTCTTGTAATAGCACGGTATTTGTTTCTCGCGCTCATTGCTGACACCTCGGTCGAGCAGTTCCAAGTGCAAAGCCTCGTTATAGACTGGTTCCAGCAGGCCCCAGTTCAACTCATCGTGCACTTCCATCGATGCACCAATGATTTTATATACGATGTCTTTGTACTTCTTGTAATCCATTGTTTCTTTTTTCTTACTTCTTAGTTGTTTATATTTAATTCATGATAATTCGTGGGTAATTCGTGATAATTCGTGTTTTATATTTAACATGTAATTGCCATGTAATTTCCCATGTAATTTATCATATAATTATTTATTCGTTTAATTCGTTCAATTCGTGGTCGTTTTACTTTTAATTCATGATAATTCGTGGGACATTCGTGGTAATTCGTGTTTATTTTTCCCTTCGGTAGCAAGCGTCTCCTTGCGTCGCCGAGCGGCCCATGGACTCGACCTTTGGTCGCTTGCCTAAGCAAGAATTTATCATATAATTATTTTTTTCTTGTTCTCATCCATATTTTTTCTTAACTCTTAATTCTTAACTCTTAACTCTCACCTCTTACATCGGTACCTCCACATTCTCATCGTCGCCCCAAGGTTCCACTTCGGCATCGAACTGGCCGGTGCCCTCGGGCTGGGCGTAAGGCATGGTGGGCACCTCGTCGTTTTTGTAGAACGGAGCGTCGATCACGAGGTCGAGTTCCAGCGCCACATCAGCCTGATAGAAGATCTCCAGCGTGCCGTCGTCACCTAGGTAACGGATGTTCTTACCCACCTGGTAGGCAAAGTCAACGGTACGTCCGTCGAGCAGGGTGAAGTGGAGCATGATATAGTTGGACTCCGGCACGCGGTCTTTCAGCAACTCGCGTCCGTGGGGCAGTCCGAAGGTCTCCACGTGACAGGTCATCCATCCCACATTCTCCTCCTGTTCATCGTCTGTTCTGCGACGGGTTTCTGCCTCGTACTCACGGTCGCGCTCGAAGCCTTCGAGTTTGATGGTTCCCACATCTCTGGTGCGCCAGCGCTGGTTCAGGTAGAAGCCGTCGGCCATACCGGTGACATAGCCTTCCATGGCACGCATATAACTGATGCCCCGCACCTTGACACGCACGGTGAGCGTGGTTGTCATAGGCTCAATGACGACGTGGCGCCTGATGTGGATGGTATCGGGTATGGACGTATCGCGGTAGTCGTAGAATATCAGGCTGTCGATGACGTTCGACACCGTGAAGGTGTCAATACCGACACCTATCTTCTCAGGCTGCTCCAGATAGGTACGGCCGTTGTCCCAGATGTTCTCGCTCTGCACGTAGTAGGTCTTCGACTTCGCATGGAGGTCGTTATGACTGGTGCGGTCGTAGAAGTTGACGGTGCTGTACTCTGCGAAGGTTTTGTTCATCACAGTCAGTTTATAGGTGCCTGAGTTGGCACGCATACTGGTCTGATCGATATTGTGGGTCACATCGTAGGTGTTTATCTGGTCGCTGTCCTTTGCCAGCATCAGCGTCATACCGTCGGGACGCTGTCCGAATTCAGACATCCAGTCGTAGGTGATCTGCACATCGGCCTTACCGTCGTGGTAGAGTTCCAGGGGCTCGCGATAGCAGGAGGCAAGGAAGAGGAGCACGAACAGGCAAGCGAGATGCGCGGCAGCGGCCTGCATCTTTCTCCTTACATTCAATATGTCTCTTCTCTTCATCATTTCTTTATTTTTGTCTTTAACACGAATTACCATGAATGTTCCATGTAATTTTCCATTTAATTATATGATAAATTCGCGGTTCATTATATGATAATTATATGTTCATATCGTTATATCTTCATTATATCTTCTTCTTTTCTTCTTTAACACGAATTACCATGAATGTTCCACGAATTATCATTAATTATTATATGAAAAATTATATGGGCCATTATATGATAATTATATGTTCATATCGTTATATCTTCATTATATGTTCATATCTTTATGTTTCTTAAACCAAGGAATTATCCATACTAGTGAGACCTTGAGTTTGGTGGGTCCGAAGTAGTTCACGTCCTTGGTGTACTTGTAAATCAGGTGCGTACTATCGAACTCAGCGTTATAGTGGCGGCGCTCGCCATGGATGTAGCCAGCAGAGACGCTGAACTCCAGATTCCATTGTCTGCCAATGGGCCACGAGTAGCCCCATGTGGCACCCACGCTCCACACATCACCCTGGTCGCCAACCGTATTGTTCTCTATGTCATATTTCGCTACAGCACCATAGACACCTGCAAACATGCCGCTAAGCCAGGGGCGCGAGCCGTCGCAGCGGGGGGTGAGCCAGCGACGCAGTTCGAGACCGCCCTCTTGAATCTCGTAGGAGTAGTCCAACTTCTTCCAGCGCCACCAGGGGTTGGTGTATTCTGCCATCAGGCTCCAGCGCCCGTTACGCCCGAAGGGTATCTCCGCCTCGATGTTGGGTGCCAGCAGCAGGTCGTAGAGCAGATTGGTCTTCACAGCCAGCAGTGGACGGAACACCTTGTAGCCGCCGTCGGTTGCCAGTGCCGGCAGACTCACCGTGTCGGCCTGCAGGCGGTAAATGGTGTCGGTATGCACGGTGCCGGCGGTGCTCGTCACGTTCTTCTGCGTGTAGTTGATCTGGTAGTCGGTATGACGCAGCAGTGGGAAGGCCACGTCATTCAGCGTCTTATAGTCCTCGGGATAGTTCTTGAGGATGCGGTTCAGTTTGTCGTCGGGGTTGCTGTCGCTGTCGATAATCTGGAGCAGAGCCTCGCGGTTGGTAAGCAGGGCGGTGGTATCGACGAAGGCGCGCAGGCCATCCCAGTCTTCTGCCTCGTAGGCTGTGTGGAACAGCACGGGCGACACTTCGGTATTCTCGATGATATAGCGCGTCAGACTGCTGGTACGCTCACGGGCCAGGCGGTCGTTGTTGGCATAGGGGCCTTCCGGCGAGGCGAAACCCTTAATCTGGATGCGCAGTATCTGGATGCAGGTGTCGCGACTCACGCTGTCGATGGTGTGGCGCAGACGTTCCAGTTCGACGGCATTGTTGCGGAAGTCGGGCTGCACCACACTCCTGTTGACGGGAAACGACACGTAGGCGCTGCCCTGCAGGCTCTGGACCTCCTCGTTGCGTACATCTTCCTCGCGATATACTTTGTACTCATGCGCGGGCGCGCGAAAAATAAAAGCGTCGCTGTGCAACACATCACCACAGGCATTGGTGCGCTCCACCTGGAAACTGAGTGAGGCCAACTGCATCCAGTCGGCAACAGCCACCCGTTCGCTGTAGTAGCGGTGGCCTATGACATCCTTTGAACGATAGTGAATCCCATCCGGGACACTGCCGCTCCGCACATGATGGTAATAAACCCACAGTCCATCAATCTCAATGGGCGGGAAGGCGGCTATGCTGTCACCGCAGGTAAGCAGCGGGCGTATGACGATTCGTTCCTCACGCGGCAGCCTATCGCCTATCACGACAAACCGGAACTGCAAGCCATAGTCGTCAGCATCGGCGAGCGACACGAACCGCACGCTGTCGATGCATACCGCCAGGTTGTCATTCACACCACTTGGCAAGGGTATCACATGCTGAGCCTGGACAGCCGAAACGACGAAGAACAGCAAGACTGAAAGAATCCTCTTCAGCCATGCTCCTGCTACCGTTTCTCGAAGTGAACTATGTCTCTTGTCTATTATCATATCAGACTTTTATATCAGATTTGGTTGATTAAGACCTTTTCTATCCTTATTAATATGCAAAGATAATACTTTTTTGATATAAATTATCCTCTCACGAGTCTTTTTTTAGGAAAATTCACACTTTTTCCTGGTTTTCTTTAGTTCTGTGCTCCCGTGAACGCCAACAAGACTGTGGAGATCACATGTACTAACCGCAACCCCAATGGGAACGGGCGGTTCACAATTATCAATAGAATTTGACGGCTACAGCCAGGCGTGTTCACCATCGGCGGGCTGATAGCCTATCTTGTAAAGCCTTAATGGCCCTATTAGTTGTTATTAGAAGTTCAGGACAATCGTCGCCTCCTGTCCCACCTTCTGCTTCAGCGTATAGACACCTGCCTGTTTCGCGCTGTAGTAGCGCACGTCCAGCGTCTCGCCGTCCGTTGTGCGGAAGACGGTGAACGGCTGGCCAGCGACGCCCACGCCACGGCACTCGCTGCCGGCGAATACCGCCACGATGTCGCTCTCGCCGGGGATGAAGGGCGTGGTGGAAGGCAACTCTGCCGTCAGCGTCTGCTGCACGGGGTACTTCTTGCAGCCCAGCAGCAGTGGCGGCACGAAGTCCTCGTCGAAGCCGTAGGTGCGCTCGGCGGCAAACTTCTCGGTGCCCTCTAACGTGAACATCCTGTGCAGTTGCACACTGTAGTATTTCAGCGAGAACGTGACGTCACGGTCGGTGCTGTTGCCACGGATTTTCAGTACGAAGTAGATGCCGCCGTTCTTGTCGACATTGCGGATGGCAGGCACCGTGCGGCACTCGTCGCCGATGAACACCGCCATCAGGTCGCCGTCGGTGGAGTGGGCGGCCAGTTCGTCCTGCAGTTTCACCATGATGAACATCGCACTCTCGAAGAGCGACGGGTCCGGTGCCGTCCATGCCGGAGCATCGTCGTTGCCCGTCAGGTCTACACTCCATGCCGGTTTCTCCGCTGTAGCAAACGTATAGTTGGCTGATGTACTTTCATCGTCTGACGAGCAGCCCCACACGAAGGTGAGGACTGCCGCCAGAAACATTATTTTTATTGCAGACTTTTTCATTGAACTATTTGATCACTTGTTTCTTACCATTATAAATATATACACCGCTCTGCGTCGGAGCATTCTGTAGTTTGATGCCCTGCAGCGTGTACCAACCGTCCTTGGGCAGTTGGTCGACAGTGACGAAACTGATCTGCGTAGGCATGGCCGGTGAACCGCTGATGCCGTCGGCCTCATAGCGCATCACCTCGCCCGTAGTGGCGATGATCTCGTCTCCACGCTCAATGGCAAAGGACAGCGGTCCCTCTATGTCGCCTTCGATACTCAGGAAGAAGAGGCCACCCTCGTGCCCTTCCCTCACTGGGAGGGATTGGAGTTGGGTATCCCCAACCAGTTCACCTCCGGCGAAAGCCAGGAGACGGTCCCCATCCTCCATCTCTATGCCGACAGCCTCGGCCACGACGCTCATCGTCGTGCTGAAGTTGCTGCCGCGCTGCGGAGCCTTGTTCACGCTGTTCTCGATGAATGTCGTTCCCGGCTCATAGTACGGATAGCAGAACTGCGCCTCGGTGGTTCCCTGGCGGTGCAGCATGTAGCCCTCGCCCGGCTTCATGTACTTCAGCGTGCCGAGCCACTCGCCGCCACCCTTGCCGTCGGCGGTGAACATGGCGAACGTATGCTGGTTCTTCACCACATCGCCGGGCATGGCCTCGTCGAAGTAGTCGGTCAGTGCCGTCCTGACGGGCAGGCTCACCATCGGTGTGTAGCCAATGCTGTTCCATCCCTGCTTCACCTTGATGGTGCGGTCGGCCTGCCGCTTGTAGGCGCTGCCCCATATCTCTATCTGCTGGGCCTTGCCCACCTTTACGCGGTAACTGTACTGCTGCGACAACTTGATGCGGCTGATGTCCGTATTGCTGTTGCTCATCCACTGACCATTGCGGTAGGTCAGCGTCAGGTCTTCCGAGTCCTCCGTCAGGATGTCGCCCTCCTGCCACGGGAAGCGGCTCAGGATGCTCTCCACGCTCGCGAAGGCCTGGTTATAGACGTTGAACGACACCCAGTTCCAGCCTCGTGCCAGGTCGAGTTTCTGCAGGTACTCTTCTTCGGAGTATAGGCCCACGGGCTTGTCCACGGTACCCACGATGGCCTGGTCGCCGAAGTTGATGAACTCCGTCGGCGTCAACTTCATGGTCTTGCCTGTGTCGTAGTGCCAGAGGCGGAACGTCAGATGGTTGGCCACCGTCGTGCTGTCGTAGACGGTCATGTAGAGCATGCTGCGGCCTGTTGCCGGGTCGTACTCGATGTTGTTCACGCCCATGCAGCGGCCTGTGTCATCGAAGGCACCTACTATGTCGCGCGAGTCGGTGACGAGGTCGTTGTTCACAAAGACCTGTGCCACGATGTTCATCGAGTAGCGCTTCATCTCCTGTGCTACCGTCCAGTCGGGTGCTTCACCCTCTACGGTCAGTTCCAGGTAGTAGGCATCCGACATGCCGTCCTCATCGACGAGGTAGATCATCTGGTCATACGTGCCCACCTCCAGGTCGGGACTGATGGTGAAGTCAATCTCGTCGGTTGTCTGCGGCTGCACGATGTCGCTCGTCTTATCGACGGTAATCCAGCGTGGCACGTTCTCGATAGTGTAGGTGTGAGCCTTGCCGCCGTTGTTCTCGATGATGCCGACAAGGGTCAGCGACATACCATGCCGTATGGTCACCACGCGGTGCTTGCCCAGCGTCATCCACGTCAGCGGGTTGCGGTTGACGTAGAAACTCTCCGTGGTCGGCGAAGCCATGAAGTTGCCATTCTTGTCGGGAATGTCGTAGAGCGTCACATAGACGTTCTGCTTGTTGATGCGGCTGTCCTGCTCGTCGATGTTCACCAGCAACTGGTTGTTACGACCCACGTAACTGAATTTCAGGTTGCGCAACTTCTCGTAGGCCTGCACGGGTGCGCCGATGTTGCGGTCGATGAGACTGAGGATTTTGTCGACTGAATCGACAAACACGCTATCGCGCTTGCCGGTGTCGATGCCGTCGTTGTCGCGCTTTACGCGGGTGCTCATGGCCCAGGGCTGCAGGGCCAGTTCGCCGCTCTTCTGGCGCACTTGGTGGTCGAAGGGCATGTGGGCTATCAGTCCGCGCTCCTCGCCGCCCGGCGACTTGGTGGAGTAGCGACGGATGAGCGTCGTGGGCAGTGCCTGCTCGAAGAGCATCAGTCCGTCGATGTGGCCGGTGTAGGGGTTGGCCTGGTGTACCACGGGGTCGCCGCTGTTCTGCCACACCGTGTTGCCTAAGAAGAAGCGGGTGCCGAGCATGCCGCCGAGCGAGTCGGTGGTGAGCTGGGCCTTCGCCACATTATCTATATAGATGCTGGCCACGTTGCGGGCGCGGTTGACGGTCATGGCGAAGTGGTGCCACGCATCGTTCCAGAGGTCGTCGCCCAGTTCGAACTCGCGGCCGTTGGTGCGGTACTTCAGCACGTGGCCCTCGAAGCCGATGAAGAACTTGTTACGTGCGCCCTCGTCGGTGGCCTTGCCAGAGCCGTTGGCCATCAGTGTGCCGTTCTCATTGGGCGTCTTAAACCAGAACATCAGCGTGTAGTCCTGCTCGTCGTCGCGCTGGAAGAGGTCGGTGCGCAGCTGCAGGCCCCTCAGTTGTGATGCGGTGGATGCCTTGCTCGTATTGACGTGGGGCACTACGTTGCCGTTGCCGTCTATTGTCCAGCCGTCGCCCAATGCCGTGACAAGCTCTTCAGCAGTCTTCGTGCCTACATTGCTGATTTCGTACCAGTCCTTATAGGTATAGTTGGTTTTCCCGCCAAACGATCGTCCATTATTTCTGTAGTTCGCCCCTACATGTGCAAAGCCGGTGTATGTACCATTCTCCAGGCAGTACTCCACGGTGACATTATCGTTCGCCCAGCCGATAAACGAACCAGCGTAGGTGCCCGACGACGCAGTGATGCTGCCGTCGAACAGACAGTTGCGAATCGTCGTCTTAGCACCTTGTGTCTGTCCGACGAGACCGCCTGCATATTGTCTAGTGGTAGTGATGCTGGTCGATACATGGCAGTTTTCTGTCACAAAAGTAGCACCATTGTCAACACACCCCACAAGAGCCGCTGTGTAGTTGATACCCTCGACGCTACCCATGACGTTCAGGTTGCGAAGTGTTGCTGTGGCCGCATGAGAGAAGAGTGCCGTGTTGTTGGCGTTGTCCTTAATATTGAGTGTCAGGGTGTGGCCGTTGCCTTCGAACGTGCCTCGGTAAGCCTCAGCAGAATTATAGCCTGCAACCTTCGTCACGGTGATGTCGGCCAGCAACTCTGCATTGACGTTATACTGTCCCTTGGCATCACTCACCATGGTGCAGAAGGTATTCCAGTCGTCAGTGGAACTGATGGTCATGTTCTGGTCTGTGCTGGCGGCGGCATCGCTGTTGTCGATGCGCAGCGACATGCCTTCGGGCTGTGCCCACGAGGCACCGCTGAGCATCAGGTGGGCGCCCTGTGCCAGGTCGGCGGCATAGTCGCCCGTGCCGTCGTTCATCGGGTAGTAGTCAGCCAGTCCCATCTCGTAGCCCGTCAGCAGACGACCACTGTAGCGGTTCAGTGTGGCCAGGTCCATGGCGCGGTACCACAGGCGGCCCTGCAGCATGCGGCCCTTGAAGAACTTCTCCTTGCCGTCGGTAGCATCTTCGGCAGCACCGAACGTCAGTTGTCCCGTGCCGCTGTAGACGACGTTGTCCTTGCTGCCCACCTGCTGCTTGCCATAGAGCATCAGGCGCTTGTTCTCGTTGTCCAGTACCATGGCCACGCGCTGGAATCCGGTGAACTGCAGCACCGAGTCGCTCACTGCGACGATGGTGTCGCTGCCGTTGTTGACGACTGCCTTCAGCCGGCGCTCCTTGGTGAACCACAGTTGCAGGCTCTTGCCCTCGCTGCCGTGCGAGAAGAGGGGCATGTCGTTGCTGGTGTCCTCGGGCTTGATCATCACCTCTATGGTGACGTCCTTATTGACGAAGTTGCGGCGCGACTGGGTCTGGGCATAGCCGTTGCCGCCGAACTGCAGCGACGGAGCCTCCTGCACGGCCGTCTCGTTGGTCTCGCCCACCACCTCGAAGTTGGTGGTAGCCTGCAGGTAGTTGTACTCGATGTCCTCCGAGAAGTCGAAGATGATGTTCTCGCCCGGACCGAGCACGCCGCTCTTAGGCTCCGGCGTGCCGAAGAGTTGCGGGCGGCGCGTGTCCTTGATACCGCTGATCACCTTCGACTCCGAGGTGAGGAACGCATTGCCGTTGCGGCAGAACAGCACGGCGCGCAGGTCGTAGCCCTTCTCCATCACCGTGCCCTCGCCGAAGAAGTGGGCCTGGATGTTGCCGTTCTCGGGTATCATCTCCTTCGTGCCCGAGGCGGCGCGGTAGAGCGTGGAGTCGGCATAGTAGCCGCAGAGGTTCGTCCAGTAGTCGTCGCCTCGGGTGGTCTCCTTATACTGGAACTCGATGTGGTCGAAGTTCTTCTGGTTCTTGTTGAAGCCGCTGATGACCACAGGCAGATACCAGCCTCGGCTGCCGTCGGTGGGCGCGTCGCAGTTCATGATCCACTTGTCGCCGGGCGACGAGATGGCCACCGAGCCTGCCGTCTGCAGGAAGTGTACGTCGAACGCCACCTCCTGATAGCAGTTGATGTCGCCCTGCGAGATGACGCCGATGCTCAGTCCCTCGTAGTCGAACTTCTCGCCGGCATAGACCTCCAGGGTCTTCTCCGTCACCTGTCCCGGATGCACCTCGATGGTGCGCCCGCTGCCGGTCAGCGGCATGCCGTCGATCATCATCTTCGCGCCGTCGGGATTGCTCATCTCCGACTGGTAGAGGTCGAAGTAGAAATAGCTGGCCTCGGGCTGCTCGCTCTCGTTGGTGATGTAGAGCTTGAAGCGGGCAGGTTCGCCGTAGGGCACGCCGCTCAGGCTCTGCTTGTCCATCATGATGATGGGGTTCTCTATCTTCTTGGTGCGCTCGTCCATCACCTTGCCCGGCTCGTGGAACAAGGTCTTGCGCTCGTCCTCCCACGGACGGCAGGTAGCGCCGCCGCGGGTGCGATAGACGAAGCTGCGCGGTGTGGCATACTCCTTGTCCAGGTCCAGGTTGCGCTTCAGGAACTTCTTGTTGTCACCCTCCAGATCGAAAAAATTATTGTTGTAGAACACGTCCATCGCACTCAAGCTCCCCGTAGAAGCTATCTGGCTGGCAGTTGTCACGTGATACACATCGAAGTCCAGATGGCTCTTCTTGTCCATACCAATGGTGAAACTCTCCTTGCGGTTATACGACTTCGACTCAGTACTCTTGGGTACCACATTGAAGCTCATGGATGGAGTCAAGCCAAACTTGAAGGTTGTGCCAAAGGCACTGACAGAAACCTGGGTTTTCCCGCCACTCTCTGATTCGCCGGTACTTGTCATAGTACCGCCTGTACTGGTATTCAACACACTGCCCAACAGTTTAGCCACCGTGGGTCCCAAGAATGCCACGATGCTCATGGTGATGTCGCCGCCCTTGTTTTCAAAGTAGTCGCTGACAGCAGAGCCAAAGGGGGTCACAAACGATGTGGTTTTGGAATAGTCGCTGGTAAACGACTCACTGTAGCTCAGGGAGTTGCCACCATCGATATCGAAGTTCTTTACCAGGTCTTTCGCCTGTACGCTCATCTTCTCCTGTTCATTCCGAGCTATCATCTTCACCCATTCTGTCATGGCATTGTGGAATATCGACACCGAGTCCACCATACTGCCAGTGTAGTTGTCGGGGTATATCCTCTCATACTTGCTGGCACCGAATTCGGGATCATCCTTGCCTACCAGCGAGCGATAGACGGTCTTTCCTGTGGCGTTCGCCTTGGCTTTCGCATCAGCAGCGGTGCCGATAAACATCATCGAGAAGACCTGCTCGGCCAGTTCCGGGATGAGCTGACGGACGATATAGTACTGCGAGTGTACGAAGTTCGACGTCAGCTCTGGTCCGTAGGTCACTATCTCGTCGCGCACGAAGTGCAGCAGCGAGTCGCGGTCGTCGCGGCCCTGTGCAATCTCCACCATGCGGCCTTTCTCCACCGAGCCTGCCATCTGCTGGAAGACGCTGTGCGGAATGGCCCGTATGGCTGTGGCCGGTTTCACCACAATGTTCTGCACCACGCCGATATACACATCGCCGTCGGCACCCACCAGCTTCTTGTCACTGCTGGTAGAGATGTCTTCGTTGATATTCATGGTGTAGTTGAAGGCACGCTGTCCGCTACCCGACCATACGATGTCGAGCGAGGTGGAATAGTCGCTTGAAGCGATGGTGTTGAATCCGCCCACGCCGCCAGCACCCATCGGTGCCGCCACTACGCCGGTGAAACTGTTGACACCGCTGCCTGCACTTAACGAAAATGACGCTCCTGCACTCCACGACATGTCCATCTGGTAGGCATACTTCAGCGTGGAGCCTTTCGACAGCGTGGCGTGAGACGTTCCTCCTGGCGGGTCGCGCAGGATGTCGATGAGTTGTGGTGTCGAGAAACTCAGAATGTCCTTGGCACCGTCCTTGGGCTTGACGTTCAGCACGTATGCCTTCAGCGGCTCGGCCTCATAGTGGGTGCCGTCCATCTCGAGCGTCATGGTCACCGTGTGCAGGGCGTCGTCGCCCGTCAGCAGGTAGGGCGTCTGGGCGGCCTCGATGGTGTAGTTGCCCTGTCCCTGGCTGTCTAAGTGCAGCGTGTCGCGGTGGGTGGCGCTGACCATGCCGTTGTGGATGGTCACCACGCCGCCCTCGAGGTGTACCACGTCGATGGTGTCGCTCTTCGGGTTGTTGTTATAATAGTATTTCTCGATGGCCGAGATGGTGAAGCCATACTTGCGGTCGATGTTGAACACGGGGTGGCCGAAGGTGTAGCGGGTCTCAAGCGAGTCGCGCTTGCCCTGGGGCCAGTCGGGCTTCCTCACACCGTAGGCCAGTGCCAGTTTCTCCTTCTGGCCCGAGAGGTTCTGGTAGCTGTAGTAGCGCTCGCCGAAGTAGTCGAAGGGGTCGAAGCCCTGCTGGCGGTAGTCGATGATGACTGGCGAGTGGTAGATGCGGCTGTACTTGGCGTTATACTTCTCCACGGGGTCGGTCACCTTGACGGTGGCCGTCTCCCACGTGCCCTTCACCTTGTCTTCGTGCGGGGTGATGGAGTCCGTCAGGTCTATCACGTCGCCCGTCTGTCCGTCCTGGAACAGCGTGGCGTAGCCCGAGGCCGTGATCTGCTGGATCTTCCACTTCACGGGCGGCAGGTCCACCTCGTATTCGCCCGTATAGGGGTCGGGGTGGACCTCCTTGCGGTTCAGCGTGGTATGTACCTTGGTCTGGTGAGTCACCGTCTTGTCCACCTTGTTGGCCTCCGTGTGCTGGAACACCTCGTTGCGCTCCTTCAGCGAGCGGTCCTGGATGTCGAACACCAGTCGCGAGGCGTTGTCGCCCTCGAGGGTGAGCACCATGCGCAGCGAGTCGCCCAGGTTGTTCTTCGACAGGGCGTAGCCCAGTGGCAGTTCGCCCTGCTTCTTGCCGCCCACGATGCGTCCGATGAGTTTTACGCGTGTCTGGTCGTAGAACATCAGGCCGGCCTTGTCCGTCTGGAAGTCATAAGTCTTCAGCGTGTCGGGGTCGTCGTCGTTCAGGTGGTAGTAGCCGCTGCGCCAGAATTTGTGGCCGTCTTTCACGGCCTGGATGCTGGCGTTGCCGGGCAGCATGCGGAAGGCAAACTTACCCTCGTGGTCGGTGGTCACCAGTCCTGCGCTGTTGCGCACCTCGTGGTTGTTCACCAGGAACGAGACACCCTGCACGGGAATGCTGGTGCCCTCGTACTGCACGGTGCCGGAGATCTTGACGCTCGACGCCACCTCGATGACGACGTTCTTCACCACGTTCTCGCCGGCATAGGTGCCGAAGGTGACCGTCGTGCCGATGTCACCGCCCAAGGTGGTGGTCAGCGCGTAGGTGGTCATCTGCTTGTCCTTGTAGGGCAGATCCTTGAAGCGGAAGAAGCCGCTCTCGTCGGTCACCGTCGACCGCTCCTTGCCGTCAACGGTCACGATAATCTGTTCGCCGGGGATGCCCGTGCCGTCGAGGAAGCGCAGATAGCCCTCCACGGTGGCCGTCTGCTCGCACATGCCTTCCACCTCCTTGGTGTCGTCGTAGTGCAGGCCCTCGCAACTGGTCACGCCGCGTACCTTATATATATATTGGTGGACGGGCGAGGTCGCCTTGTCCTCATACTGCGTGACGGTCAGCTGTGTGGCTATGGGTTCGGAGCCCCAGCTGCTCTCGGTCTTGTCGCGGCGCCATACCTCGTAGTAGTCCACGGGTTCGTCCGTCTGGTTGGCCCACGTCAGCACTGCCGAGGTGGGCAGTGTCTCTATGCGGAGCGAGTTGGGGTCGATGTGGCCCATGTTTTCGTAGTAGAAGGTCGGCATGCCGTCAATGAGACCGCCGACGGTCTTGGGCACTGGGCGGCCTACTGCGTCCAATTGCCACCACTGGCTGCCCAGGGCCTTCACCAGTTCAGTGGCAGTCATCGTGCCGACTTTGCTGATTTCGTACCAGTCCTTATAGGTGTAGTTGGTTTTTCCGCCAAACGATTGTCCACTGTTTCTGTAGTTGGCCCCTGCATGTGCAAAGCCGGTATATGTACCATTCTCCAAACAGTACTCCACGGTGGAATTGTCGTTCGCCCAGCCGATAAACGAACCAGCGTAGCTGCCCGACTTGGCAGTGATGCTGCCGTCGAACAGACAGTTGCGAATCGTCGTCTTAGAGCCTTGTGTCTGTCCGACGAGACCGCCTGCATATTGGCTGTTGTTAATGATGCTGGCCGACACGTGGCAGTTCTCTGCCACAAAGGTCGCACCATTGTCAACACACCCCACAAGAGCCGCTGTGTAGTTGATACCCTCGACGCTACCGTTGACGTTCAGGTTGCGAAGTGTTGCTGTGGCCGAATGAGAGAAGAGTGCCGTGTTGTTGGCGTTGTCCTTAATATTGAGTGTCAGCGTGTGGCCGTTGCCGTCGAACGTGCCTCGGTAAGCCTCAGCAGAATTATAGCCTGCAACCTTCGTCACGGTGATGTCGGCCAGTAGCTGTGCGTAGATGTCCTTCTGGCTTTTGGCCTCGGTCACCAGTTTGCAGAAGGCATCCCAGTCGGCAGTGGTGTGGATGTTGAAGGGATGCTTCGCCGAGTAGGGTATCGCCTGCTGGGCATTGTTGGCCATCTTCGGCACGGGGTTGCCGCTGGCGTTCTTCTGCCAGCCGCTGCCCAGCAGGGCTACAATCTGGTCGGCAGACTTGCCGGCCACGTTGCCAGAGGCAGCTTTTATTTGCATGACGGGCACTGCATTGCCATCTTCCACCGTCCAGCCGCTACCCAACTTGGCAGCAAGGTCACTGGCCGATAGTGAGCCAACAGCAGTAGCACCCGTCAGTCCGTTATATGACCAGTTGTTACTACCCGCTGGTGTCTGGGCTATGCCGTTGTAGATGAGGCCTTTTATTGCAAAACTCTGATAAGTGCCGTGATCCAGACAGTTGTTCAGCGTTGGTGGTGCATCATTAGAGTCTCTACGCCCTACGAATGCCGATCCACGGCTGTTGCTGTCATAGCCAACGAGGTTTCCGTCAAACAGACAATTCGTCAAGGTTATTTTACTACTTAGTGCGACGCCGACAATGCCACCAACCCAATAACCTTTGATGGTGGCTGACACTCGGCAGTTGATGATGTCGGCAGTATAACCTTCTGAGGATACAGACCCTATTATGCCGCCTGCATCAGAACTCCCACTGCTACAATTTATGTTTCCTGTAACACGCAGATTCTTGATGGTGCAATAACTTGCTTTTTTGAATACTGCACCATAGTCATCAGTGTTGAGGTTTATGTTGATGGTGTGACCATTGCCATCGAAAGTGCCACGATATCGATAATAATCACTTCCGGCTTGCTGCGTTACAGTGATGTCGGCATTCAGTATGGCATTGACGTCAGAGTTTCCTTGAGCTTGCTCCACCATGTTACAGAAGGTGTTCCAGTCTGCAGAACTGTTGATGACGAAATAGCCTGGGAACTCTGAAGCAGATGTAGCAGCCTTGTACTCTCTGGTGGCATGGCAGTTGGTGACAGATACCACGGCACTTGATTTACCGTCCTTACGTACCCATGTTTCACAATAGTCGAACTTGGTGTCGATACTAATGGGGTCGAATAGACAATTTTCAACTATTACATTACTGTTGGGGGCTTCCCAGCTAACGAAGCCAGCATGGCCATTGCCGTTGGCACTCTTAAAACTGCCGTCGAACCTACAGTTGCGAATGGTTAGGTTGGCTTTTTGAAGACGTCCCACGAAGCCGCTCATCGTCATTTCGCCACTGCCAGTACAGACTAGATTGACTGACGAACGGCAGTTCTCAATGGTAACAGTGGATTGATCGATAATATCTGCCACGAGGCCAGTCGCATACATACTGTTGGACTGAACAGTGCCCGCAATGTTCAAGTTGCGGAAGGTCGCATTTCCCACATAGCGGAAGATTCCGGTAAACCTCTCATTTCCCAATATGTTGACTGTCAGCGTATGCCCATTACCCTCAAAGACACCTCTGAAGGGCTTGCTGCTGTCTATACCTGCCATCTCGCCCACAGCGATGTCGGCCAGCAGCGTGGCATTGACGTTAGTCTTGCCGCCAGCATCCTTGACCTTCTGACAGAAAGCTGTCCAGTCTTCTGCCGTGCGAATCTCGAAGTAGGTCGATGGCTCAACGGGTATGGCCGATTCGCCGCGCTCCACGTCGAACGTAATCTTATAATCTACGCACGAGCGGTCTAACGTGATCACCTTCTCGCGAGCCAGCATGTCGGCCTCGGTGAGCGGCACAAGGTATGTGCCGGCACCGTTGCCCTCGCGGTTGGTGGCCGACACCACGATGTTCATCTTGGCGCGTGAGTCCCATACGGCAGCGGCCTCGTCGGCATACTGCCACGTCACCTTGACGGTGCGTGCCGTCTGGTCGGCCCACGCCGTCTGGTAGTCGCTGACGCGCAGCAGGTGGAGCTGCGACAGCGGCATGATGGTCTGGGCAGCAGCTGTCGTATTGCTGACACCCCACAACTGCTGGGCGGCGGCACGTGTCACGTAGTAGAGCACCTGTGGTGCCTGCTGGCTGTCGTCGAGGTTCGCGGCAGCAAGGGCACTCATGAGTGTCTCGTCGCGGAAGGTGTAGGTAGCGGTACCCTCCTCGAAGGGTATGGCACCGATGCTCACCAGGTCGTCGGTATTGCCGGTCAGCGAGCGCATCACGTTGAACTGGTCGCTGCTGATGGCATCCTTATACGAGGAGGCATCGACCTCCCACTTCAGTTCCACGGCACCGGCATCGGCCAACTGGCTGTTAGTGCTGAACTGTAGCAGCGTGGCCGACAGCCTGAGCGGGGTGTGCAGCACGGCGTCCTGCTTGTCGTCGACGGTCTTAGTCACCGTGCCCACTGCCAGCCTGGCCGTGATGGTCAGATTATGGTGCTGCTCGGTGGCCGGCACCTTGATGAATCCGGCGTAGGTGTTGTCGGAGTAGGTGACACGGCTGAGCGTCTTCGTCTGTCCGTTCTCGTTGACATAGGTGACATCGATATACTTCACAGGCTGGTCGCACGAGAAGGGAATCTTCAGCATACCCTTCTCGCCGTCCTCCGTGCCTGGCACGATGTCGTAGGTCTCGAAGTTCACGTCGCCGGCCGACGGCCAGGTATCCATGACGGGGGCGGCTTTTTCTTCATTCCCGTCTTTGACGAGGTGCCACGAGCCGGCCTTCTCGCCATTCATCTTTTTCACTACGTCGCTTTGGGTGGTGATGCTCTTACAGCCGCTCGCCATCTCACTCCAGTCGTGGGAGGAAATGCACAAGGAACAATTTTCATTACCTTTGGCTCCCCAGGCTTGACCCCAAATGTCACCACCAACATACACGTAACTGAATCCGTAACGTGAAGCACCATTCGATGTGGATTTTTCATAGAGGCGATGCCAGCGCCGCTTGTCACCGTCGTCAGCCCATAAGATACAGCTATTAAATTCGTTACTGCTCAATTTTCCATCGTAGCGACAGTCATTGATATGGGTGATGGATTGAGAGCCATGGCCTATGAAACCACTGGCATGAGCCTCTGTAGAGGTGACATCTGCCGACACCCATACCCTTTCGATATAGACGTTAGGCTGCCCCTCATACAGGACTCTTCCGATGAGTCCTCCCGTCCATTGCCCTCCTTTGACGCTACCCGTCACGCGCAGGTCTCTGAAGGTGGCCTCCTTGACCTTGCTGAACGGTGCTACCTCCGAGAGGCCTACCCCGCTGATATTCACGTTCAGCGTGTGTCCGTTGCCGTTGAAAGTGCCGTTGTAATAGACACCACTGGTGAGGGCGATGCTCTTCTCAATTGTGAAGTCGGCATCCATGATGGCGTTCACCTCCTTGCCCTGGCTGTCGTCCACCATGTCGCGGAACTTCAACCAGTCGGCATTCGAGCGCAGCACGTAGTAGCTCTTGTCGCCAATGAATGCCGTCTCCAGTCCGCTGCTGTCAGCCCATGCCCCATGGGGCACGAGCATCCCCACAAGCATCAGGACCATGGCGGCCGCCAAGTGCAGCCGCTGCCGCCATGAGGAAATTACCTCCCCCACTGGCGACACTCGTCTCGTTTTTGTGTTCGTAATCATAACCTTTCTATTATTCATAAATCCCGTAGTACTTTAATTTAACTTTCTTTATAAGTACCTGAGCAACAAAAAGTTCTTGCTGTGGCAAGCGGCAGAGCGGCTCAGGATTTGGTCATGTCAGATTTTTTACTTATCTTAGTGCTGCAAAATCATCAATGACGTGACAAAGATAAGCAAAAAATCTGAGAAAATCATCGCTTTTGGCGGAATATTTTTCGTTTTGGACAAATTTGACCGTATTCTGTCCTCTGTAATCGACTCCCACCTAGGACTTCGCAGTAGGCTGATAAGCTATCAGTACAGCGAGATTAGACATGTCTCAAAGGACGGCAAAAATAGACCATTGAAAAATTATCTGCGGATTTTAGAAATTTAGGTTCTGCGTCAATTTGGGTGGTAATTCCAGTCCCATTTCATGCTACTATAGAGGAGTTTTGCTCTCAGGACATCGGCATTTGCCCTGTTGAACATGC
>CADCCB010000052.1 GCA_902799905.1 uncultured Prevotellaceae bacterium | reverse complement strand
CGCGACCGCTACGACATGATTGCGGGCAACATGATGATGTATGGCATCGACCTGTCGGCCTATATGACCTACGACGACATCGCCGGCACGGAGTTCCTGGCCTCGATGCCCGAAGTGGATGCCACACGCATAGGCTGCATGGGGTGCTCGATGGGAGCCTACCGAGCCTGGATGCTCTCTGCCTTGAGCGACCGCATCAAGGCTGGTGCCGCCATCTGCTGGATGGTCACCACCGACGAGCAGATGTCGTTCAACTACAGCCGCACAGAGAATGGCGGCTTTGCCAACTGCTTCCCAGGCCTGCGCCGCTGGCTGGACTATCCCCACGTGGCGTCGATGGCCTGTCCGAAGGCGATGCTCTTCATCAACGGGTCACAAGACAAACTCTTCCCCGTGCCCGGCGTAGAGAAGGCCTTCAAGACCATGCACGACACGTGGAAGAGTCAGAATGCGGATGATAAACTAGAGACGGAGATTTGGGACATCCCCCACAGTTGTCCGCTGAAGGCTCAGGAACGCACTCTGATGTTTTTCGAGAAGCACCTCAGGAACAAGTAAAATGCTTTAATTTTTACGCCTCCCCCTTTCCGAAGGGAGCAATGGTACGAGGTCCCTGCTGCTGTTCGGGCATCTTGATCTGTCCGAACTGATGCTCGTAGCGCATGATGTTCTCCTGCAGGGCTCCCAGCAGACGCTTGGCGTGCTCTGGAGCCAGGATGACGCGGCTGCGCACCTGAGCCTTGGACAGGCCAGGGAGCATACGGGCGAAGTCGACGATAAACTCCGATGATGAATGGGTGATAATAGCGAAGTTGGCATACTCTCCCTGAGCCTTGTCAGGGGTCAGTTCTATCTGCAGCCCTTGCTGCTTCTGTTCGTTCTCGTTCATAGTGTTTATTGTTTTAAATTGCTTTTCCTTTACAATGGGCACAAATGCCCTTGACGATATAGTTGACGGAGGTCATCATGAAGCCGTCAGGGATATCGACCTGGGGCACGGGGATGTCCGGCAGGCAGAAGGTGCGGTGACACTGCTCGCAGAAGAAGTGAACATGCAGGTCATCATCCTCGTGGTCGCTATGGCTGTGGCAGAGTTCATAGCGCACGCCGTCACCGCCATCCTCTATGACATGCACCAGATGATGCTCACGGAAGAGTGTGAGCGCACGAAAGACGCCCGACTTGTCGATGGACAGTATCTGATACTCCAGTTCGGTGAGCGTCAGAGGCCGTCCAGCCTGCGCCAGCGCCCTGACAACTACAATCCTGTTGGCCGTCGGTTTGATGCCGTGGAGCGTCAGTAGTTCCGTACATTCCTGCTGAGTCATCACTGTTTCTGTGTTTTCAATGATGCAAAGTTACATAATAATTTGGTATCTCCCAACAATTATCCCTAAAAAAAGATGATTTTAAGTTTTTTGTTTCCATTATCATATAAACTTAGGGAGGAACAGGTAACAGATGTAACAGATAAAAACAGAAAGTAGTCTCGCGCGTACCGTGTGCGCGCGGTACGCGGGGGAGTTTTTCCTAAAAACATCTGTTACATCTGTTCCTCTGTTACAATAATTTGTAATGTCCCGCAGATTTGAGCGTTTCCCGTTAATCGGGAAAGCGGCGTAAGCCTAAAGGGAATAATTTCTGCTATTTCTGCCATTTCAGTGGGACATAAACATCAGAATTCGTGTTCTTGTCAAAGACTTTCTGTGTTTTTCCGTGATTTCAGTGTGACAATATTTCAAAGATCGCTTGACAACGTCCCTGCCACCATCGCCAGTTCCGATTGTCCATTGTTTTCTTAGCCTTTCTTCCCTTTTCTTTCTCCCCTTCCCTCTCTCCCCTATTACACTATACAGTAAAATACAGTATATTTCTTAAAACTTCTTCGCGCGTACCGTATGCGCGCGGTACGCGGGGGACTTTTTCCTAAATTATTACTGTATTTACTGTATAGTGTATTGGCGTTGGTGAAATAGTGAATGGGGTTTTGTTTGGTGGATGGAGGATAGTTTCAAGGGCGGCAGCCGCTCGAGCTTGCTCGCTTTCACCAAGCGGAGCGACTGAAAGAAATTATTCACTCTTCACTCTTCACTTTTCACTTTACTTTGCAAATCTACAGCCTTTCAAAGAGCGCTTTACGAGTTATGATGAGTTAGGAGAGATAAGAAGAGATAAGAAGAGATAAGGTTTTCCGCCTCGTCCAAACGTCATCTACGACTCGTTCCGACGTCACCTTCGGGTCGTTCCGACGGCAGTTTACGGTCGTTCCGACGCTTCCTTTCCCTAGTAAACTACGGCACTTTCGGGCGTAAACTGCCGTCGGAACGGAGCGTAGATGACGTCTGGAGCATTTGCAAAAAAAAGAGGGCCCCCGAATTGCTTCGAGAGTCCTCATGGTTTTCCTTACTTGAATAAAGAAGAGAGGATTAAGCCTCTGCGGGAGCCTCTTCGGCAGCAGCCTCTGCGGGAGCCTCTACCTCGGCCTCTGCTACGGCAGCAGCCTTCTTGTCGGCCACCTTCTTGGCAATAGCCTCGTTCACCTTCTTCTCCTCAGCAAGAGCCTTTGCCTCAGCGTCCTTCTTGGCCTTAGCGACCTCGGCAGCCACCTTGTCAAGACCCTTCTGCTTGTCGGCCTTCCATGCATCGAACTTCTTCTGTGCAGTAGCCTCGTCGAAAGCGCCCTTCTTCACGCCACCACGGAGGTGCTTCATCAGATAGACGCCCTCACGGCTGAGGATGTTGCGAACGGTGTCGGTGGGCTGTGCGCCAACCTCTACCCAGTACAATGCACGGTCGAAATTCAAGTCTACCGTGGCAGGATTGGTGTTGGGGTTGTAAGAACCAATCTTTTCAGTGAAACGACCATCACGTGGTGCACGAGCGTCGGCGATAACGATGCTGTAGAAAGCATAACTCTTACGACCACCGCGCTGCAATCTGATTTTTGTTGCCATGTTTAATTTTAAATTTTTGAATGATTAAATTGTTGAATTTCATGCCTCCATCTCGTGAAAGCGGGTGCAAAGGTACAAAAAAAAGTGAAAAGTGAAGAGTGAAGAGTGAAAAATTTGCTTCCGCGCCCCAGTTTTTTACTTTTTTTTGTAATTTTGTGCCCGTGAAACGTGAATTGTCCATATTAATACCTGTCTATAATGGCCATTGTCTGAGTCTGGTGACTGAATTGAGCCGCCAGGCTGAGGCTGTCGAGGGACTGATTTACGAGATAATCGTGGCTGATGATGGTTCGCCCGATGCTGCTTGCGTAGAGGCCAACCGTCCCATCGAGCACCTACCCCATTGCCGTTATGTCGTCAGGAGCGAGAACATAGGCCGTTCTGCCATCCGCAATTTCCTGGCCCGTGAGGCCCAATACTGCTGGCTGCTCTATCTCGATGGTGACATGAGCATCGTGCGCCCTGACTTCCTGCAGAACTATCTGAACGATGATTCCAGCAATGTCGCCTATGGCGGCTATACGGTGGGCCATGCCGAGACGTCGTGCCTGCGCTACCTCTATGAGAAAGGCGCTGAGGCCAGCCACACCGTTGAACAGCGCAGGCTGCAGCCCTATCGCGATTTTCATACCGCCAACTTTATGGTAAGTCGTGAGGTGATGACGGCCCATCCCTTTGACGAGCGTTTCCGCCACTATGGCTATGAGGATGTGTTCTGGGGCAAGCAGTTACGGCAGGCAGGCATCGCCATCACCCACATCGACAGCCCTGCTCACTTCGCCATCTTCGAGGACAACGCCCATTTCGTGGCCAAGACCGAGGATGGCCTGCGCACCCTCCACCAGTTTCGCGACGACCTGCGGGGGTACAACAGTCTGCTCACCTTCGTCAACGGCATCCATCTGAGTCCCGTCAAATGGGGCATCCGCCTCTGGCACCTCCTTTTCGGCTCCCTGGAGCGCCGTCTGCTCTGTGGCAGCCACCCCAACCTCACCCTTTTCAAACTCTACAAACTCGGATATTTTCTAACCCTTAAAGACTAACGATAATGACAAAGAGATTCGCATTCAAGATGTTCCTCAAGCCTGGCTTCGAGGAAGAGTATCAGAAACGTCACGCCGCCATCTGGCCCGAACTGGTGAAGATGATCAAGGAACAAGGCGTACAGAACTACAGCATCTACTGGGACCGAGACACCAACATCCTCTTCGCCTATCAGGAGTGTACCAAAGACGGCAACTCGCAGGACACGGAGAACGTTGATCCCATCACCCAGCGCTGGTGGGATATGATGGCCGACATCATGGAGGTGAACCCTGACAATTCGCCCGTGACCATACCCCTGCCCGAAGTGTTCCACCTCGACTGAAATCGCTGACCCTCTAAAAGGAAAAAAAATAGTCTTGGAAAAGAAAAAAAGCGAACAAAACTGTTCGCTTTTTCTTTGCTTTCTGTACACCCGCAGGGGTTCGAACCCTGGACACCCTGATTAAGAGTCAGGTGCTCTACCAACTGAGCTACGGGTGCATTGCCAACCGTTGTTTCAATAAAAAAGTACACCCGCAGGGGTTCGAACCCTGGACACCCTGATTAAGAGTCAGGTGCTCTACCAACTGAGCTACGGGTGCATCTTTCTCGATTTGCGGGTGCAAAGGTACAAACTTTTTGGGAAACAGCCAAACTTTTTCCCAACTTTTTATTGGGCAAGGCAAAAAAACGCCCAAATGCCTCCGCTATTGTTTCGCGTTCGGCCACGAAGCCTGTGAAAAATGCAATATTTATTTCGCAGAACGCTTGTATTTCTGATAGCGCAGGCGAATGTTGTCCACATAGTTGGCGGTCTCCTCACCACGCATGTAGCCATGACGGACCAGCGAGTCTTGATAGTAGCGAGGCTCGCTGAGGCGCAACACGTAGATGCGCACATCGCTCCAACGGTGAGGATTCCTACGGTCGCGCTCGGCTAAGCGCATGGCATCGCGGATGTGGTGCAGACCGCCGTTGTAAGCCGCCATAGCCAGGTTCTGACGCTCAGTATGGTCACTGATGGCAGCGAGTTCACCCTCGAGTTCCTTCAGGTAGCGGGCACCAGCCTCGATGTTGCGCTCAGGGTCGTTGATGACTTGACGGGGCAGACCCAGATGGTCGGCCGTGCCAGGCATGATCTGCATGAGGCCCTGTGCACCGGCAAACGAACGGGCACGAGGGTCGAATGTCGACTCCTGATAGCAGAGGGCAGCCAGCAGGCGCCAATCCCAGCCGTACTGCCGTCCGTAGCGCTTGAAATAGGCATCATAGCGGGAGATGACTCCCCTTGAGAGCATGGGTGCAAACACATGGCGGACCACACGCCGCTGGGTGAGCAGGTCGCGCTCTTCCTCACGGGTCTCAGCAAGCATCGCCGGCTGGTACCAGTTGGCAAGAGCCTCTTCCAACTGTGGCTTGCCTTCTCCTACCCTCCATCCAGACACGGTGGTATCGGCATCGAGCCTGACAATGGCCAGGTCGCCGTCATCGTTGCCTAAACGCTGTAGCAGTTCTGCCGTATCGCGGCACACCTCGACACGCAGTTTTGTACCGATGGAACTGGCAAATCTCTCAGCCATGAGGTACTGCACGCCAAGATGGCGTCCGCCGAAGTCATAGTAGGTGTCAGGTCCGGATAGCGTCAGGGCAATGAGTTCGCCTGCACCCTGAATCTCAGAGAGGTCGAAGCCGGCAGAGTCCTGTACGGCTCCCCAGGGCGGTGTCGGTGACTCCTTGCGTTGTGTACAGGCGACAAAGATGCACAAAGAAAGTATAAATATGCCTATTCGTTTCAATTTATGAACTTTTTCGGTGCAAAATTACTCAATAAATTGCATATTCAGAAAAAAAATGGTAATTTTGCAACGATTTTCAAGATAATTAGACCTATATGCTTAGAATTGCAGTACAATCAAAGGGCCGTCTGTTTGACGACACCATGCAACTGCTCAATGAGGCAGACATTAAAGTGAGTGCCAGCAAGCGCACATTGCTGGTAGAGGCCAAGAACTTCCCCCTGGAAGTGCTCTACCTGCGCGACGATGATATTCCACAGAGTGTGGCCACGGGCGTGGCCGACATTGGCGTTGTGGGAGAGAATGAGTTTGTGGAGCGCGGTGCCGAGGCAGAGATCATCTCCCGTCTGGGCTTCAGCCGCTGCAGGCTGTCGCTGGCCCTCCCCAAGGAGATTGACTATCAGGGACTGGAGTGGTTCAACGGCAAGACGATAGCCACATCCTACCCCGTCATCCTGAAGAAGTTCCTGACCGACAACCATATCGATGCTGAGATACACGTCATCACAGGCAGCGTGGAGATCAGCCCAGGCATCGGACTGGCTGACGCTATCTTCGACATTGTCAGCAGCGGTTCAACGCTGGTGAGCAACAACCTGCGCGAGGTGGAGGTGGTCATGCAGAGCGAGGCCCTGCTGATCGGACATCCGGACATGAGCCAGGAGAAGCGCGACATACTGAACCAGATGTTGTTCCGCTTTGAGGCTGTGCGCGAGGCAGAGGATAAGAAATATGTACGCATGAATGCTCCCAAGGCTCGCCTGCAGGAGATCATCAACGTGCTGCCAGGACTGAAGAGCCCCACCATCATTCCTTTGGCTGACGACGAGTGGTGCTCTGTGCACACGGTGCTCGACCAGAAGCGTTTCTGGGAGATTACCGGTCAACTGAAGGAACTGGGAGCACAAGGCATTCTGGTGACGCCTATCGAGAAGATGATACTTTAAGGTAAAAGTGAAGAGTGAAAAGTGAAAAATTTCTTTCAGTCGCTTCGCTTGATGAAAGCGAGCGGAGCTCGAGCGGCTACCGCCTTTGAAAGGTAAAAGGGAAGAGTGAAAAGTGAAAAATTTGCTACCGCTATATGAAGATCATCAAATATCCGGAACAAGCGCAGTGGGCTGAGATATGTGAACGTCCCCATTTGGACATCACGCAACTGCAGGCTACTGTGAGTGGCGTGCTCAACGATGTACGCACAAGAGGTGACGAAGCCGTGAAGGAATACGAGCAGCGGTTCGATCATGTTGTGCTCGCATCCTTGGCTGTCACAGAGGCTGAAATCGACGAGGCCGAGCACTTGGTTAGTGAAGACCTGAAGGCTGCCATCACGCTGGCCTACGAAAATATCCATCAGTTCCATGCTGCCCAGAAGTTTAAGGGACAGAAGATAGAGACTCGTCCGGGTGTCGTCTGCTGGCAGAAGAGTGTGGCCATCGAGAAGGTAGGCCTCTATATCCCAGGCGGTACTGCCCCACTCTTCTCCACCGTGCTGATGCTTGCCACACCCGCTAAGATTGCGGGATGCAAGGAGATAGTACTCTGTACCCCGCCAAACCGCGAAGGAAAGGTGAATCCCGCCATCCTCATGGCAGCCCGTATTGCCGGCGTGAACCGTATCTTCAAAGTTGGTGGCGTACAGGCCATTGGCGCGATGGCTTACGGCACGGAGTCTGTACCCAAGGTCTATAAGATATTCGGCCCCGGCAACCAATATGTGATGGCTGCCAAGCAACAGGTATCGTTGGGCGAAGTGGCCATCGACATGCCCGCTGGTCCCAGTGAGGTTTGCGTGTTGGCCGACGAGACGGCCCATGCCGACTTTGTGGCTGCTGACCTGCTGTCGCAGGCTGAGCACGGTGCCGACTCGCAGGTGCTGCTGGTCACCACTTCCGAAGAGATGCTCGACAAGGTGCTGCAGGAGGTGGAGCGACAACTGGCCCTGCTTCCCCGACAGGAGATAGCCGCCAAGGCCCTTGAGAACAGCCGTCTGGTGCTTGTCGGTTCATCCGAAGAGATGATGGCTCTCTCTAATGCGTACGCGCCCGAACATCTTATTATTCAGACAAAGGACTATGAGCAGATGGCCGACCGCGTGGTCAATGCCGGAAGCGTCTTCCTCGGTCCCTACGCCTGCGAGAGTGCTGGCGACTATGCCAGCGGTACAAACCACACCCTGCCCACACACGGCTATGCGACGGCCTACAGTGGCGTGAACCTTGACAGTTACTGCCGTAAGGTGACCTTCCAGCATCTCAGCGAGGAGGGCGTCATGCAGATTGGCCGTGCCGTGGAACTGATGGCTGCCGCCGAGCAACTGGATGCGCATAAGAACGCGATGACGGTTCGCTTGGGAGCGATTTGAGATTTGAGGTTTGAGATTTAAGATTTGAGATTTAACATGTTCAACCTTGAGCAATTAACACGTAAAAATATTTGGAACCTGGCACCATACAGTTGTGCCAGAAACGAGTTCTCGGGCACGACAGCATCTGTGTTCCTTGATGCCAACGAAAATCCATACGGAGGCACCTACAACAGATACCCGGACCCCCTACAGACTGAACTGAAGAAGAAAATCGAGCAGGTGAAGGGCATACCCGTTGACTACACCTTCGTGGGTAACGGCAGCGACGAGGCCATAGACCTGATGTACCGCTGCTTCTGTGAGCCGAAAGTGGACAACGTCGTGGCCATCGAGCCTACCTATGGCATGTACAAGGTGTGTGCCGACATTAACGATGTGGAGTATCGGCCGGTGCTGCTGGACGAGCACTTCCAGATCAAGGCCGATGCCCTGCTTGGTGCCTGTGACGCACATACCAAACTCATCTGGATATGCAGTCCCAACAATCCTACGGGCAACGATATCAACCGTGAGGAAATCCTCAAGGTCATCGACGGCTTTGAGGGCATCGTCATCGTTGACGAAGCCTACAGCGACTTCTCACGTCAGCGCCCATTGCGCTTCGAACTGCCACGCCACCCCAACCTGGTGGTGCTCAACACGCTGAGCAAGGCATGGGCTTCTGCTGCCATCCGACTGGGTATGGCCTTTGCTTCACCAGCCATCATCGACATCATGAACAAGGTGAAGTACCCCTACAACGTAAACCTGCTCTCACAGCAGCAGGCCATCAGCGTGCTGAGCGATCCCTTCGAGGTGGACCGCTGGATACAGATGATCCTGCAGGAGCGGTCGCGCACCATCGAGGCTTTCAAGCAATTGACCATCTGCAAGGAGGTGTTCCCATCGGATGCCAACTTCTTCCTGGCTCGCGTCACCGATGCACAGGGCATCTACGACTATCTCGTGAAGAAAGGCATCATCGTCAGGAACCGCACGAAGGTTCAACTCTGTCACAACTGCCTGCGCATCACCATCGGTACACGCAACGAGAACAGCGAACTCGTGGGTGCCCTGCGTGTCTATTGCTGACACGTGACCAAGAAGTTTGGCACACCTTTTGCTTGGGCATTTTCGAACACAAAAAGAAGAAAGGAAGTTAATGACAAGTCAATTTTCACCAAAGGTGTCAGAAATACTGGCCTTTTCGCGCGAAGAGGCCCAAAGGCTGTCGTCGTCGACGGTCGGACCTGAGCATCTGCTCCTGGGTCTGCTCCGCTACAACGAAGGCCCTGTCAGGGATGTCTTCAACAGACTGCAACTGAACACGAGCCAGATCAAGCAGCAACTTGAGCAACTGGTGCGCGAACCCATGAATTTCTATACACCCCTCAACTCGCAGGAACTAGTGCTCAACGAGAAGGCATCCAACATTCTCAAACTGGCTGTCCTCGAGGCTCGCATGCAGCGCGTGCAGAAAGTCAACGAGGAGCACCTGTTGCTGGCCATTCTACACGATCAAGGCAACAACAAGGCCAAGGACGTGCTGGAAGAGTGCCACATGAACTACAACGACGTGCTCAGCCTGCTCAAGGCGGGCAACATGCCGCAGAATGCCATCCAGTTGCCTGAGGAAGACGAGGAGGAAGAAGGTGCCAAGACCACCACAAACACTCAGCAGAATCAAGAAGGCACCACCAAGTCGAAGTCGAAGACGCCTGTCCTTGACAATTTCTCGACCGACCTGACACGTGCTGCCAAGGACGGGAAACTGGATCCTTGCGTAGGACGTGAGCATGAGATTCATCGCGTGATTGAGATATTGGGACGCCGCAAGAAGAACAACCCCATCCTCATCGGCGAGCCGGGAGTCGGCAAGAGCGCCATCGTTGAGGGATTGGCCCAGATGATAGCAGACCGCAAGTGCTCTCCGATGTTCTTCAACAAGCGCATCGTCAGCCTTGACATGACGGGCATCGTGGCAGGCACCAAATACCGCGGACAGTTTGAAGAGCGCATCAAGGCCCTGCTGAAAGAGATTGAGCAGAACCCCGACATCATCGTATTCATCGACGAGATACACACGATGATTGGAGCCGGCTCGACACCTGGCTCCATGGATGCCGCCAATATCATGAAACCGGCATTGGCTCGCGGCACCATGCAATGTATCGGTGCCACCACACTTGACGAATACCGTAACTCCATTGAGAAGGACGGTGCCCTGGAGCGTCGTTTCCAGAAAGTTCTCGTGGAGCCCACCACAGCCGAACAGACGCTGCAAATCCTGCACAACATCAAGGATCGCTATGAGGAGCATCACCACGTGACATATACGGACGAGGCGTTGCTCGCCTGTGTCAAACTGACAGAGCGCTATGTCACAGACCGTGCCCAGCCTGACAAGGCCATCGATGCCCTTGACGAAACGGGCTCGCGTGTACACCTGCTGGCAGCGCATATCCCACCAGAGGTCGATGAGTTGGAGAAACAACTCGAGGTCATCAAGGAAAAGAAAAACCGTGCCGTCAGCAACCAGAACTACGAACTGGCTGCCAGTTACCGCGACAACCAGACTCAATTAGAGAAACAGTTGGCCGAGGTGCAGGCACAATGGCTGGCAGGCAATAACGAAGAGCGACAGACGGTGACCGAAGCCGAGGTCAGCGACGTGGTCAGCATGATGACTGGCGTGCCTGTACAGCGTATGGCCGAGAACGAAGGTGAACGCCTGCGTGGTATGGGGGCTGTCCTGAAGAACAGCGTCATTGCCCAGGATGCCGCCATCGACAAGATGGTGAAGGCCATCCAGCGCAACCGTGTGGGACTGAAAGACCCCAACCACCCCATCGGCGCCTTCATGTTCCTGGGACCGACAGGCGTGGGTAAGACCTATCTGGCCAAGAAACTGGCCGAACAGATGTTTGGGTCGGCAGACGCGCTCATCCGCATCGACATGAGCGAATATACCGAGTCGTTCAATGTGTCGCGACTCATTGGTGCGCCTCCAGGCTATGTAGGCTATGAGGAAGGCGGCCAACTCACAGAGCGTGTGCGCCGTAAGCCCTACTCCATCGTCCTGCTCGACGAAATAGAGAAGGCCCACGGCAATGTCTTCAACCTGCTGCTGCAGGTATTGGATGAAGGACGACTGACCGACGGCAACGGACGCTTTGTGGATTTCCGCAACACCGTCATCATCATGACCTCGAATGCCGGCACCCGTCAACTGAAAGACTTTGGGCGCGGCGTGGGATTCACAGCAGGCAGCATAGGACTGGCCATGAACGAGAAAGACCGCGAACATGCCCGCAGCATCGTGCAGAAGGCACTCTCCAAGCAGTTCTCGCCTGAGTTCCTCAACCGTCTCGACGAGATCATCACCTTCGACCAACTGGACCTCGATGCCATCAAGCGTATCATCAACGTGGAACTGCTGCCTCTGGTTAAGCGTATTGCCAATCTCGGCTACACCATCGAACTCACGGACGCCGCAAAGGAATTCGTGGCTACCAAAGGCTACGATGTGCAGTTTGGTGCACGTCCGCTGAAACGTGCCATCCAAAACTACATCGAAGATGGCATGTGTGAGCGCATCCTCAGTAACGACATCGCCATAGGCTCGACCATCCACATCGATAAGCATCCAGAAAAGGAAGAACTGACATTTACCGTCTGAATACTTAAAGATTCTTAAATTCAAAGACAAAAAGCGGACGTAGAGGGCTCATTCTCAATTATTTTGAGTACCTTTGCGCCCGCTTTTTGTCCCTGTCTGGGGACAGGGGAGTCGGGACAGGCGCCGGCTCTCAGTAATATTAACCATTTAAACATTGGCTTGGTAAACGTCTGTTCAGGCCAAAATATCCCCTTGCAGGGGAACAAGAAAACAGTTATGTCAGAATTAACAAAGAACGTTCAGCCGTTGCAGGATTTCAACTGGGACGAGTTTGAGAATGGCACCGTGGCCAACGTGAGCAAGGAAGAACTTGACAAGGCCTACGATGAGACCCTTAACAAGGTGGCCGACCACCAGGTAGTAGAGGGTAAGGTCGTCTCTGTTGACAAGAAGGAAGTCATCGTGAACATCGGCTACAAGAGCGACGGTATCATCCCCGCTACTGAGTTCCGTTACAACCCCGACCTGAAGGCCGGTGACGTGGTGGAAGTCTATGTGGAGAGCGCCGAGGACAAGAAGGGTCAGTTGATCCTTTCTCACAAGAAGGCCCGCCTGAGCCAGGCTTGGGACCGTGTGAACCAGGCTCTTGAGGAACAGCAGATCATCCAGGGCTTCATCAAGTGCCGCACCAAGGGTGGTATGATTGTCGATGTGTTCGGCATTGAGGCCTTCCTGCCCGGCAGCCAGATCGACGTTCACCCCATACGCGACTACGACCAGTTCGTGGGCAAGACGATGGAGTTCAAAGTGGTGAAGATCAACCAGGAGTTCCGCAACGTGGTTGTTTCTCACAAGGCCCTCATCGAGCAGGAACTCGAGGCCCAGAAGCAGGAGATCATCTCTCGTCTGGAGAAGGGTCAGATTCTCGAGGGTACAGTCAAGAACATCACCTCTTACGGCGTGTTTGTCGACCTCGGTGGTGTTGACGGTCTGATCCACATCACAGACCTCTCTTGGGGCCGCGTTGACGATCCCAAGAAGGTGGTTGAACTCGACCAGAAGATCAATGTCGTTATCCTCGACTTCGATGAGGAGAAGAAGCGCATTGCCCTCGGTCTGAAGCAACTCACTCCTCATCCTTGGGATGCTCTGGATGCCAACCTCAAGGTGGGTGATCACATCCATGGCAAGGTTGTCGTTCTTGCCGACTACGGTGCATTCGTTGAGGTTCAGCCCGGCGTTGAGGGTCTGATCCACGTCAGCGAGATGTCTTGGAGCCAGCACCTGCGCAGCGCTCAGGAGTTCCTGAAGGTTGGCGACGAGGTGGAGGCTGTCATCCTGACCCTCGACCGCGAGGAGCGCAAGATGAGCCTTGGCATCAAGCAGTTGAAGGAAGATCCTTGGGAGGCTATCGAGGTGAAGTATCCTGTTGGTTCGAAGCACACCGCCAAGGTTCGCAACTTCACCAACTTCGGTGTCTTCGTAGAACTGGAGGAAGGTGTCGACGGTCTGATTCACATCAGCGACCTGTCTTGGACCAAGAAGGTGAAGCACCCCTCAGAGTTCACCAAGGTCGGCGAGTCTATCGACGTCATCGTGCTCGACATCGACAAGGAGAACCGTCGTCTCTCTCTCGGTCACAAGCAGTTGGAGGAGAACCCCTGGGATGTCTTCGAGGAGAAGTACACCGTGGGTTCTGTCCACACGGGCAAGATCACCGAGATGCTGGAGAAGGGTGCTGTTGTTGCCCTCGAAGAGAATGTGGAAGGCTTCGCTACGCCTAAGCACCTCGTCAAGGAAGACGGCACACAGGCTCAGCAGGGTGAGGAACTCGAGTTCAAGGTGATTGAGTTCAACAAGGACTCGAAGCGCATCATCCTCTCTCACAGCCGCACCTTCGAGGATGCACAGCGTGAGGAGAAGCGTGCTGCTCGCAAGACTGCCGCTCCTAAGAAGAAAGACGAGGCTCCGAAGATTGAGAACGTGGCTGCCAGCACCACACTTGGCGACCTCGACGTTCTTGCCAACCTGAAGGCTCAGATGGAGAAGGGTGAGTAATCCCCCACTCCACCAACCATAAAAGAAGCGGAGGGTGTGCCCAAGTGGCGCACCCTCCTTGCTTTGTATAGAATGGTGTCTATTTGATGGTGATCCAGACGGCCTCGCCACGGTCTTTGGCCTCCACGATTTTCTTCTTCAGGCGGTGGAGCCAGATGCGGGAGTCCACGAGTTGACCTACAATCTTATTCTTGCCTACGAGGATGCAGCCTTCGGTGTCTTCCGAGCAGTTGCCTGCGTGGATGCGGATGCCGCTGAAGTTGGGCACTCCGAGCAGGATGGGCAACCATTGTTCGAACTTCGGCGAATAGGAGATGACTACGGCGTAGCGGCCTTCGGGGATGGCTGAGCAGCCTTTAATCTTATGACCGCCGTTTTTGTAGTCGCGCCAAGTAGGTTCGAGGGTGTCGCAAAAGTAAAGGGGAGCCCCCTCCAAACCTCCCCCCATAGGGGAGGCTTTTGAATCTCCCCTCTCTATGGGAGAGGGGTCGGGGGTGAGGCCTAACCTACCTATCGTGTAGGTTTTTCGTTTTGCTATACGTTCTAATATCAGTTCCATAATTGTGAATTGTCAATTGTTAATTGTCAATTGTTAATTGAATTGTCCTTAATGTCACGATGTCACTTTGTCATTGTCACTTTTTCTGGCGTTAGCCGATTCTTCACTCTTCACTTTATTCCACCGCTTCGAGTCCACCTTCACCACCCAGCCGTCGCGGTTCCAGCGCGAGATGATCTTGATGATGGAGTTGCGAGGTACGGAGGATGGTTTCAGCGCAGCCAGATCATCAGCCGTAAACGTAGGCGGCAGTTGGTCGAAGATGCTGTTGTTGGCACCATAGCGCTGACACTCCGACTCGGCTTCCACATACTGATTCTGCAAGGCCTGTCCGAACACTTTTATCTGCTGCTCCAGGCAGTATGAAGCCATCATGAGCGCAAACTTGATGCAGTTCCGACTCTCCCCCTTCCCCTGGGGGCGGGTCTCCAGCAGATGGAAGATGACCCCACAGCGGAAGCCAATGACGGCAGCACGACGGCGGTAGGTGTCTTTCACGTGATCAATGTCCTTCAAGGCTATCACGCGCTGTTCCTCCACCCATTGGTCGATGGCCTTACGGAGACGTGGCGTATCCACATAGCCGCTATACGAGCGCAAACGGGTGACGGCCTCCAGAATCCTCGCCTCGTCCTCCTTTGTGCGACGCCCATAGCGAGGCATCTTGGCAAACGATGTGTCAGGCATCTCGGCCAACAGGACTCGGCTGGAGAGACCATTTTCTACGTTGTCCGACTTGAAGCACTTGCGAACGGCTCCATAGGTGCCCAGCATCGACCAATTATACGCCACTTTTACCACGCCCGACTCAGCCTGGTCGCTGTTGTAATCCTGACCCCATTCCGAGTCTATAGGATCAAAAGCCAGGCGGTAGATGTCGTACTTCGACGACCACGAACCGGCACCGTTCGTTTTTCGAAGGGTATCCAATTCCTCTCCGAAACTATACAAGGTATGGCCGTTGGCATTCTTCAGTCGCTTCAGCAGCGTGGAGCACGACACTGTCACCGGCACTACGCGAATCAGCACCTTCGGGTCTTCAGGAGCCTTCTCGTTGGCTTTGCGGCTCTTCTTGCGCTCCTTCCACTCGTCTTCGCGTTTACGAGCCAAGGCATCCTCATCGTCCAACTGACGCTTCCAGATGTTCACGGCATGTTTGCATACCGATTTACCCGAGGCCTGTTCGCCGTAGATAATCGACATCATGCCCAACTTCTGCATCTCGCCGTCGCAATAGCGCACCTCCACCTGGTCGGCATAGGCAGCCGCCAAAGGCATCAGCGAACAGAGCACCGGCATGTGCATCGCTACAGGCACACCAACAAGACTTTCCTTCAAACCTATCGGCAGTTTGTTCAATTGAACATTGACCATTGACGATTGACCATTATCTGTGCCATCGAAATCATCCTCTCCGGAATGGTCAATGGTTCGCTCGGCTCTGCCGCTTGGCCCGTACAAGAATGATAAATGGTCAATGATGGCATCCATCTGTCGTGAGCCTTTTGTCGGTTCCTTGCAGGCCGAGTGGATAATGCCTCGCATTTCCTGAGCAGACAAGCCGTATCGAGGCATCACCTCCAGCAGCCACTCCTCGTTATTATCGGTGATGGCCCTCAGATTAGCCGCTAACTGATGCAGCCGCTTATTGCGTTCACCCTCGCTGGGTTCGCCGCCAGTCCTGCGCCAGTACTCAGCCACAATAGAAGAATAAGAAATACCCTTGAACTCGCCTGGAAAGGCTCGCACAGAGTTCTCAGAGGTTACAGAGTTCACAGATTTCTCCGTGCTCTCTGTCTTCTCCGTGCTCTCTGTCTTCTCTGTGCTCTCTGTGTCATAAAATGATCCGTCCTCGCTACGCCCGTCAATGCTCAGGCCTCTGTCAGTATAGGCCTTCCTGCGCATAGCCACCTCTTCATCTGAAAGTTGCTCATACCATCCGTCGGCACGATAAATCTCATAGTCGGCAGGGGTGATATAGATGAACCTCTCTGGTGTGAAGCACGTAGTATCACATGCCACTCCAAGCGCCTTGCAATAGGCACGCTGAGCCTCGGGCACCGTCATGCCTAATGGCAGTCGGATATCGATGTGAAGTTTCCGGCGAGCCGAATAGTCCTTATGCAGCATCATGCCCTGCCACTCACCACCAATCTGTATGTCCAGTTTCTCAGACATCATGTTGGCATGCTCCACTAACGCAGGGTCGTCAATATCCACACACGTCTGCCAAGTGAAACTCTCGGGGTCTATGTGCTCGCGGTCGCGATAGTTGTCCTTGAACTTCGTGTAGTGCGGACAGCGGAATGGCAGATAGCCCTTCAGTCGGCGCTGCTCCTCATCGTCGGTGGCATCGCTGATGCGCTTGGCCAGGTTCACCAGACGCTCCTCACGTGTCAAGGCATCGTAGTCATGGAGCGGGCATTCCATGATGAATGCCCTGTTCTGCTCCTTGTTTCTGCGGGGATTGAGTGCTATTAATCTTCCCATACGGTTTCCTCCTTCCTTGTCTTAAGATACGACATCACCTCGTCGGCTTCATCCGCGAAGAGAGCCTTCATCAGCACCAGTCCGAGGTTCTTGGGGAACTTGAACGTCACATAGACGTACTCCATGTCGAGACGGCGTTTGTGGCTTGGACGGTCGCTGCGATAACGGGGACGCGTCATCTCCACAGCGGCATGGCGTGTCTCAAACAGCAGTTCACGCTTCGGTCCCGTATTCGAGCGGTAGGCCTTGTAGTGGCTTGTACCGTCCTCCTCTACGGTCATGCGCCCTTTTGTCTGCGCACAGCCGCCTCGCGTCACCTGTTCGTCCACCCATCCGCAAGGGTAGATGTTTACGTCGCCATTTACGTGGAATCGTGTCTGAGTGTCCATTCCGATCTTGCCAGCAAGAATCTGCTGAATCTGAACTAAATTCTTCTTTTTGCCTTGCAGGCTGACATTCTCATGCTCGGCAGAGTTCAAACATGTTTGACCCTGCACTCTCTTAATCGAATTTTTCATTGTTGGGTTGAGTGTTGCGAGAAGAAGTGTTTGAGAAAGGCGCCTACATCATCCTTTAGGAAGGAGTGATGCTCAATTGATCCCCTCGACTTCAACCCTGGTTAATGATTAGTTGTCTCTTTAATTTCCCCCAATTTCCCATAATTTCGCTTCTTATTATTTTTTATGGAAGTCTAATTATGGGAAATTTTTATTTCACCGAATCGGAGGGTGGCAATGACGATGTCGCCCTCGTAGAACCTGCACGCCGCCAGGTTGCCCAGCATGGCGCACACATACTCGTTTTCAAACTTCGAGCCGCCCAGTTCCTTCAGCACGATGTTGCACTTCTGGATGCTGCCCGTCTCCTGTTTACTTGACTGTACGCTGAAGGCCTCGCCCTGGCGTACCACTTTTAGGATTCTTGTCTCCATTTTTATTTGCCTTTAAAAATCATGTTGTCAATCATTTCTGCGCCTTTCGGAGTCCAGACGAGATAGGTGCGCTCCTTTTGCTTCCCGCCCTTCGAGTAGTAGATGAACAGGCGGTCCTGAGCCAATCCCAGCCCTTCGTATTCGGGAGTCAGACGATATTGACCCCTCGACCATCGCTGAACTTTTTTGTCCGTCAGGAACGAGTTCAGATCCTTCACCTCCATCCCAATCGCCGTAGCAATGTCGGTGGCGGTGATGCAGCCGTCGGCATTCTGGTTGAATGATATCAGCGTGCGTCCGATAATCATCTCAGCCTCATGCATTACGTCCTGGTCGGTAATCAGCAGTTTTCTGACGCCCTGTTGCATCATGCGCTTTTGCTCCAACTGTTCCCACCTTATCACCAACTTGGCACGCGCCTCATCGTTGAACTTCGTGGCGATGTAAAGACACTCGGTCTTCGTGAGAGAGTAACAAGGGCGAAGTTCACCCTTGGAGTCCATGTATTCAACGAGCCGAAAATTCGACCCGTTAACCTTAAGCCATGCAGGTTCCATCTTTCTGATGGCTTCCATCACATGCTTGTGCATCTTACCAGTCACTTGTGCTATTTCCAGCGATGTCATGCTCTGAGCATTCATCACCGATAAAGTCTGAATCTTCTTCATAACTTTTATCCTTTCTTTTTATATTTAAATATGTATAAGTTATCTTTTAAAGGAAACTGCCGTGCTGTCGCAGCAGGGCAGGCTTGGCAGTCCGCTGACCGCCTGGTATCACAACAAAAACAATGATGAAAAAACATCTGATTGCTAACTGAATCTATTTCGTATGTAAGTATGTCAAAGATCGCGCAAGCCGATTACAGAGCGAAAACTCGTTTTGGCTTTGTTGAGGCGCCGCCGATTTTCGCGGCAACTCAAAGAGCACCGTCAATCTATTGTTGACGATGCAAAGGAACATAATCTGACAATCCGTGCAAATCTGAGCGAAAAATCTCAGATTATTTTTAGGTTCAGAACATAACTCGTTGGAAAACAACACAAAACAAAAAGTGCCCGACTCTCAAAATCGAGAATCGAGCACTTGTAAATATCGCTCAGATTATGTCAGATTACTTTTCCGGGCAGTATGCGTCCAATAATGGTATGACGCTCTCAAAGTCGGCAGTCATCAACCCCTTGCTGGGCCGTCCCTTGTCGATATTGGTATAGCCCTTATCGTCGCCAAAGAAATCCTTGTTCAATGCCGGTGAACCTTTCAGCCGGAACAGTTTCTTATCGTCCAGATAGCCCACCATATTCTGCCACACGATCTTCACGCGGTCACCGCGTCCGCTTTCCAACAGACGCCACAGCACCTCCGACAATTCTGCTTCCGTGCCTGTCAGCGGAGTATCGCCCTGACCAAGCACCGTTTGCAGCATCTGCTTCACATGCTCAGCAGCAACGCCATTCACCCAGTCGCCCTTGTCAGCGTAATCCTGCAATTGCTCAAGGATAGACTTTCGCACGGGTGTTAGTGCAATGTTCACCACATGCTGCGTGTTCGACACGACATTCGCCGTATTGTTGGTCTTCTGATCATAGTGATAGTGCGTCTCGTTCTTCACGCCACCGTCACCTATCACGTCGCCGTGTACATCGCCCTTTATGATAATCGCCATAACTTGTTATTCCCTTCTGTTTACGTTTTTCGTACCACCGCTTTCTATGACGTCGCCCGTTACGTCGCCGTTGATAACCACCAGCGGATCGGTGTCTGCCAACGCCTCTATCTCCTTCGGGTGACTCTGCTCATAGTCGTCGCGCAGCCATTGTGCCAGCAACTGGATGGTCTGCTTCTGAGCCTTGTCGCATTGCGTCTCAGCGAAGGCCACCACGCGACCTATCGTCGTTGGCATCTCCATCGGGTTGGTGATGCGTCCGTCGGTCTCGTATTCATCGTCCGTCATCGGATGCATCTCGATGCCGAGTTCGCGACAGGTCAGGTCACGCAGCATCAGCAGGGCCATGATTGACTGGAAAGCCCGTCTGGGCGTGTTCAGATAATAGAGGCTGGAAAGTATCACGTCCAGTTTCCCGATGTCGCCGTAAAGTTCACCAGGCAGTTGCCTCAGCAGCGAGTCAATGCGCCTGAGCCCCAGCCACAGTTTGTTCCCGTTCTTCAGCCGCCACTGCTGCCAGAGATGCTGCACCTCGCTACTTCTTAGCCGAGCATCCCACCATACGGTGGCGAGTCTGTCCAGCGGCTCCCGCTCCAGCAGCCTCCTGCGCTGTTCCTTCAGAGGCTCAGCCAACTGGCGCACCTCCTTGTTCTGCGCAGCCAGCAGCAGTTCGATGTATGCCGAGCGCTTCTGACGTGCCTCGCGGCTCAGGTCGTGCCAACTGTTCTCCAGCCAGATGTCAAGATATGTCTTCACCTCCTCGACTCCCACTTCGGCCAGATGGGGCAGATACACGTTGTCCAGCACAAAAGCCACCTCCTCTTGGGCCTGAAGCGGTTCGCTGTCGGGCAGCAGCGGGAGGTCAGCCAGCCAGAGTCGCCACTCTATCTCCGAGGCTGACGGCTGTAGCGACTCCTGCAGTTCGTCACCGTCCACGATCACATTCACGTAGCCGTGATCCACTATGGAAACATCCTTAACCCGGGCCAGCAGCATCGTTTTGCCGCTCTGACGCAGTAGTTCCCAGGCTTTCTCGTTATCGTCATACGCCACGCGTCCGATGCGCTTGCCGAGGGCACGTGCCTGAATGGCATTATGATGGATATGGTTCGACGGGTCGGGCGACAGCACCACGATGGGTCTTGTACGGTCTATCTGGCTGAGCAACTCATGGGTGCGCACCAGTGTCTCCTCCGTGTCCGTCTGACCAGCCACGAAGTCGCCATTGGCGCCATAGTGCACGCCCGATATGAGTAGTTGATGCTCTGCCATTTTCGCTATTTTATATGATTTGCAAAATTACAAAAAATCCCGCTCATTTCTGCAACGAGCGGGAATAAATTTTCTGTTAATGATTTCTAAAGAAAAAAGTTATTCATTCCTTTGTATAGTCTTTCTTGTGTTATAGCGCTGCTATTTGCTCGATGGTAAGCCCTGTGACATCAGCAATATCCTCTGCAGAAAATCCTTTCGCTTTCATCTTACGGGCATTGTCCATATTAGCCTCTGCCTTTCCTTCTGCCTTGGCTTCTGCTTTTGCCGTATTGATGGCATTATTGATATCGCGATAGACCTTAACACTATATTTCTCTTTAATATCCTGTGCCATATTTCGTTTATTATTAATCCCTGCATTCTTACTCGAATAAGCGCCGCAAGCGTCGAGCGATAGCCGTCCTTTATCAAGGGACTCTAAATCTGCTGCAAATATACGAAAAATTATTTAAATACATATATTTATGCTGAATAATTAAGAAAATATATTCTTTTTCATGCAAGACACATATTTCACCAACAAATGGCCTTATATATCTCTTTACTGATTGCAAGGATACTAAGACTTTCTGAGATTGTTGTGATTCATGGCTTATTTCTACACATTATTTAGGTAGATGTCTTGCCCTGAAAAACGTTGAATCAAAAACAGCGTTTTTAAATGGAAAAAACAGAAGATTTTAATGTATTAGAGTTACAAGAGCTCGCACAGCATTGCAAGATTAGCAAAAGGCAGAAAACATTAGAGAAAAACGCATGATTGTAAGGGCTCATCAATGACTTACGGGGTCTGTCCCTGTGAACGATTGAGTATTACCGCTTGCGCCTGTGTCATAATTATGAATTTACTTTCAGTTTAAGCAAATCGAAATACATCAAACGGGTATTCAGCGGCAGGCGACCAACGCCGATACCCATATATTTGGCCTCCAGCCGTTCGTCAGCAATAAGATAACGGAAGCCGTTCTTCTCGTAGTAATGGAGCGTATCTGGACGGTTCAGCGCATCGACAATAAGAAAACGACATCCCGTGCGGTTATTGGTGCGGAAGAGCACTTTAATAAAGTCCATGATGGCCGTTCCGTAGCCCTGACCAGCAAAGTCCTTGTTCGTACCAAGACGACCGATGAGTACGGCTGGGAAACGCTTCAACGTCTTGTCGCGCAAGTCTGTATCGTCAAGAAACTGCTCCTTGTATTCATCGGCAATGCGGTTGGTCAGACGGATGCTGTCATTGGAAAGTGAAAAAGCGGTGACTATGGTATCAGGCTGATTTTTTAGACAGAATAAGTAGGTCTTGCCAAGCAGCTTGCGCTGATTGACAAGGCAATCTTTGGCAAAGAACTCATCAAGGTCAACTTCGCCACAACTGAAAGGCTTGCAATCGGCAAGCTTTTCTTCTGTGAGACGCACAAGGTCACATTCGCTTAGAAGCTGCTCTACGGTCATAGGGCTGTACATGTCTTCAGGAAGTCTGCGACCACCTGTGCCTCATGGCGATAGTCCTCTGTGCCAGGGTTTTGCTCCGTGAGCGTGGCCTCGCTTTCAAAAGTTCTTGCTGTCTCGCCATAGAGGGTCGGGATAGCTCTTATTGCTGTTGCCATAGTCTTAATACGTATTAATTTTCTTTTTCACGCTGCAAATTTACAAATAATTATTTAAATTCAGCGCGTTTAAACAGAATAATTAAGAGAATATCTTCTTTTTTCACATGAAAGTACAAAGATGACAATGACAAAGTGACATCGTGACATTAAGGAGATTTCACATGCAGAATGGGAAAGGAGAAGAAATTGTAAGATAATTATATTTAGAATTAATATATAATATATTATATATTAATTCTAATAGTAGGATGCGCACTATTGCAAGGTGCTTAATGTCACTTTGTCACGATGTCATTGTCACGATTTGGGACAACTTGCAAGAAACATTCCGCTTTAACAGATTTTTACAGGTTACGCTATGCCGGAATTTGGTAGCGCACGATATTTTTCGTACCTTTGCAATATCAAATTAAGAATTAAGCCATGAAAAACAAAGACAATCATCCATCGCAATGCCTCGGACGCCTCATCCGAATGCCTCCTAGGGCTCGTCCGAATGCTTAGCAACCACCGAAGAAATGCCTCCTTACCCCCCAAAGAAGGCATCGGAACGCCTCGTTCGAGGCATTCGCGAGTTAAGAGTTAAGAATTAAAATCAAAAACCATCAACAAAAAAACTCAATAACCAATAACCACTAACCATTAACCATTAAAATTTAAAAACCATGAGTCAAAAGTACATTAAAAAGAAGAACAACAACGCCGAGAGCACCGCTTACGGCAAGTATTACGCCAGCGCCGT
>CADCCB010000051.1 GCA_902799905.1 uncultured Prevotellaceae bacterium | reverse complement strand
CTTCTACGTGACCTGGAACTTCATCTACACGGGCACGCCCATCGCGTTGAAGAAGAAGGTGAATGAGCAGAACTTCGGTTCTGGTCTGGCCACCCGCCTAACCTGCATCCCCCTGCCAGCCACCAACTTCGAGATGATGGAGCGCGAGAGTCATGTGGACTATGAGAGCGACGGCAGGCTCAAGGAATGGGCCTTCAAACTCGACAGGGTGAAGGGCGAACTCAGCGTTCAGAAGATAGTGGATGAACTCTACGACTGGACTGCTCGCCGCATGGAGGATGCCAAGGAGAACGAGTCGAAGGCAGACGAGATGCTATTGAAGCGTTGTGCCTATCATGGGCTGAACTTCGCTGCTCCCTTCATCGTGATGCGTCATTGGGCCGACATCCATCAGGACGGTGACTATTGGTGCGGCACCTTCGAGACGGATGAGGTAGACTGGCGATTGGCAGAACTCATCACCAACATCCAGTATGCCTGTCAGCGTCACTATTTTGGTGCGATGGCCGAGGCCTACTTCGACAATAAGTTGAAGGATGCGAGCGTGAATGTGCAACGCAGGCAAAAGACCTACGACGCATTCAGTCGCTTGCCTGAGGAGTTTACCATAGACGATGTGACACGCTGCTTCGCGCTGAAAAACAATGCCGCAGCACGTTCAAGGGTAGCGCGTCTGATGAAAGATAATCTGGTAGTGAGGGCAGACGAGTTCGTAGAGAACGGCACTACCAAGGCTATGTATAAGAAAATAGGTATGGCAATGCACTAACGCTGTGACGCTGTGACGCTGTGACACAGTAGCATTAGGGAAAATAAAATTTAAAAATATGTTACCAAGAGGAATTCGTAATCATAACCCTTTAAATATCCGCAGGTCTAAGGACCTGTGGAAGGGTATGGCAGAGGTGCAGACAGACCGTGCCTTTGTGCAGTTCAAAAGTTTGGAATGGGGCTGGCGGGCAGCCTTCTACCTGCTCACCCGCACCTACTATCACAAGTATCATCTATGTACCATCAGGGATATAATTACCCGTTGGGCACCACCCAACGAGAACAACACCCAGGCCTACATCGAGAACGTCAGCCGCCTGACGGGCATCGACCCAGATGACCCTTTAGGCGACCCCAGCGATAGTCCCGCCCGCTGGATGATGGTTGGCACGGCGATGGCGATACAGGAAAATGGAACCTCCAGTCTGGATTACTTCGCCATGCTACGAGGATGGGAGATGAGTAGGGAATGAGCCAAGACTCAATCTGTAACAGAATAACAACTGTTGTATAACATATAGGCGAGGGAACACCTCGCCTTTGTTTTTCTCTCTGAATGATTGTGGTTTCAAGAAAAAACACCGTCAGTTCCTTTACCAACCTAATACCCAATGACTGTCAGAATAACGTCCGATGAGTTCGGCATCGCGGATGGGGTCAAGCAGACGCATCAGCGGATTCCTCTTGGAGATGTCAACTGGCTCGCCATTCGCATCATGACTGTTGAACTCAAGGATGGTTGCTGTCTTGGCGCTATCGTCAATCCTACCCCAGCCGAAAGCGGGGATATTTTCCAAGGTGCAGTTCAGTAGCACGCACTCCGCATGGGGATAGTTCTTGCCCTTGTTATCGGGCAGTCGACCAAGTTCTGCATAGTCGCTGAGCCCCTTGAAATGGCAGTCCACGAAAATGTTGCCATGATTCTCTTCTGTGTTGCGAATCCACATGAAAGCGCCATAACTGCTGATGTTACAATGGTTGAAGAACGACGGACCGCGCCCTAAGATGGTGTCTCCCCCACCCTCGATGCAGCAGTTCTGCCAGTAACAACTGCCATTGGCCTGCAAGGCATCGCCATCGCCAATGATGTGGATGTTCTCAAAGTAGTTGCGCTCGCCGTTCACCAGCAGTCCCTCGGCCTGTCCCTTGCAATCGGTCCTGATGGTCAGGTTGCGGAAGGTCAGGTCGCTGCAGTTGTCAGCGGCAAAGGCAGCACGACGCGATGGGAACGTGCCACGAACCTCGTTAGTCTTGATGTCGGCAGGATGAGGATTAAAGACCTCGTTGTTCCTGTAGTGAATCACGACGCCCTCGCGACTCTCTCCCTCGATGGCGACAAAGCGCTTGTTGCGGAAATATACCAGTTCCTCGTAGTCGCCATTCCTCACCAACACCTTATAGCCGTCCTGTGCAGAGACAACGGAGTCAGGGATGAAGTCCAGCGCCCCCTGAACGGTAGAAAAGTCGCCCTTGCCGTCAGCCGATACCGTCAGCAGTCGCTGGCTTGCATCTGGGGCCTTGTCTTTCGTGCGGAAAGTCCAGCCCCTTTTGCCTTTGATTCCATCGAAGCCGCTGATGACACCCTTGCCGATGGTGACATAATACTCGTGACCATACTCCAGCATGTTGTGGTGCAGATAGATGGTCACTTGTTTCCCCTTGGTGATGATGGGATAGAAATGGAAGCCATCAGAGAAGCCGCCGATGATGTCGAGTTGATAGCGCCCTGTGTCCCAGGCGTTAACTCCAGACGGTGTGCCAGCCTTGGTGTTGCGGTTGGTGACGTGCTGCGACTTATAGACATAAGGTACAGGCGTGTATTGAGCCGCAGGATTCTTCGGCTGACTCTCCGTAGGTCCGGCTGGGATGCTCATGTCCAGACGGTCAACCAGTTTCCCTGTCTGTTTGTCATAGACAGAAACGAACCCTTTCTGCCCGATCGTAGCCTCATCACTCATCGTCAGCACGAGGTGCGTGTCGATATTCACCTCCGTTGCCCCTTTCTCAGGCTGCATTTTCACTACTGCATTCTGCGCCAGGCAGACATACCATGTGTTTGCCACAACAGCCAATACCATCCATAGTCTCTTAGTCATAGTCATCATCATCATGTTGTTCTTACACGGATTCTTTGCCAGCGGCCAGTGTGTGCCGGCTGTCGGCGTTATCTGATAAAATTGGTTCTCAAGGGACTCTCCAGTTTGGGATGGCCCTCCTCGCTGACGTTCAGTTTGCGGATCATCCACGCCATGTTACGTCCAAGCGTCCGCATGGTCTGCATGCCCTCTTCGTCCTGAGCAGCCTGTCCTGGAGTCTGGCCATACACCATGTTCCAGTATTGCGAACTGACGATGGGCATGTTCAGTATGGTGAAGTATTTGTTCAGGCGGTCAAAGGCAGCCGACGCCCCTCCCCTACGGCACACCACCACACTGGCACCTGGCTTGAACTCCAGTTCTCTTCCCAATGAGTAGAACACACGATCGAGCAAGGCACACAGCGAGCCATTCGGCCCGCCATAATAGACGGGCGAACCGATGACCAAGCCGTCGATGCCGTCCTTCACGGTTCGCCACACCTTATAGTACAGGTCGTCGCGGAACGTGCACTTGCCCTCACGTCCACACATGCCACAGGCGATACAACCCTGCACGGCCTGCTTGCCGATGCTGATAATCCCTGTCTCTATGCCCTCTTCGTTCAGGGTCTTTGCCACCTCGCTCAGAGCCGTGAACGTATTGCCATGTTCGCGGGGGCTGCCGTTAATCAGAAGAACCTTTGCCATATATGAAAAAACTATTGTTGCACGATAGTTACCTTTTGGCCACGATGAATATAGACGCCAGGGGCGGTGGGACGGCGTCCGATCTTGAAGCCTTGCAGCGTGTACCACTCAGTGTCATCAATGAGGTCTGAGGAAACAGCGCTGATGCCCGTCAGGTCGTCGAGGTCGATGACAAAGGGCTCCCACGGTGTGCCTATGATGGCATCGTTGTTGAAGGCCACACTGGTGCAGACGGTGGTGACAACGCCATTGATGGCGGCACGTATCTGCATGGCCTTTCCAAGTCCCTCACCCGCAATGAGCAGGTAATAGAGTCCACTCGTCTCAGCGGCGACAGCGGCTCCACGGCACTCTTCGCCGATAAAGGCTCCCAACTCGGCATCAGTCACAGGTTCGCCACCCTTGACGAGTTTGACGACCATGGACATGTTGTCGGAATAGTTTTCAGGATCGACAGGACTAAAGAAGACAGGGGCTCCCGATGTCAGGGTGCCTGACGCATTTGCATCAGGACCATTGGCGAACAGCCTACTGCCAGCGGAGCCGCTAGTTGTGGGATAGGCGAACTCCTTGTCAGCATTATCGACGCTGTAGTAGAGATAGCCCTTGCCGCTTTCCATCACTTTGAGGTTGCCATCCCATCCGCTGTTGCCGTAGATGGCAAATCCTTGTTGCGACTTCACCTGATCGCCCCGTTTCGGGTTGGCTCCGGCTAGTGCCATGTCGAGGGTCATGGTTGTGGTGGGCAGGTAACTTATCCAGTTCCAGTTCTTCTTCAGTTTCACCTTGGTTTCTGAGAGTTTCACCTGCTCTCCCGTGACGGGCAGCGATGTGGGCAGGTCTTTGCTCTTCGACATCTTGGTGAGTTTCATCTTGTACATCGTGTTGGCATGCATGTCGGCGAGCGTACCGTCCCAGTAGGTACCGTTGCAGTAGTAGGTACCAGTGGCACGATCCTTGATGTACACGTTCCAGGTGGAGATATCCTTGAAGACCACAGAGGTCTTGGCATCGATGGGTTCGACGTTGAGGGATATCCAGTTCCAGTTCTCTTTCAGTTTCAGTTCCTGCTCCATGAGATTGCTCTTGGTGAAGGTGACGGGCTTGTCAAAGTTGCCGTAGGTCATGGAGGGGTCGAAGGTGATGCCCGAAGGTGACCCTGTGACGAAATCACTGGGGACGGTGACGTTGACATTGGAGTAGGTCACGCCCCTAGCAGCATCCCAGATGCGGAAGGTGACGGTCTTGCCGTTGTCGAGGTCTTGCATCTTGCCGTTGACGTTCTGCTGGGCGGTGCCATATACGCTCAGTGCCACGTAGGCAGAGCCACGTATGGACTGTATGTCGGCAATGCCACGGCATTCGCCATCGATGAAGGCTGCCACGCGGCTCTCGCTGTTGCTCATCAGCACGCCGTTGATGAATACTTGTCCGACGATGCTCATGGAATTCTCATAGAGGTCAGGGTTCACCGTCCAGGCAGGTGCCTCGCCGCGCACCTTCATCACGATGCGGAGGGGTTCGAGAATCTCGTCGTTACCCTGTAGTCCTACGGTGACATCGTAGTTGCCCACAGCGGCCATCGGCATCACCTTGAAGCGTAGCGTCTTCCTAGTCTGTGGAGCGAGGTCGCCAGTAGTCTCGACGGGTGATCCGTCGAGGGCATCGACGAGGGTGAGCCACTGCGGCATATTATATAAGGTGTAGTACTCTGTGTTGCCACCCCTATTCACTATCTCCACATCGAAGTAGTGGTTATCGCCATACTGCTTGATGACGGTGACGCTATCTTTTGCCCACTTCAGCGTGTTCTTCTGCACGTATGCTGTCCAGCGTATGGGTGCCGACTGGTTGCCGTGTGCATCGTGAATCTTATCGACGGTGATGTTGAGTGTGGTACCCTCAATGTCACGGGCCTTGATGCCGCTACTCTCTACCAGGCTGATGACCACCTTCCGTTCCGAGGCGATGGGCTTGGCCATGAGTCGGCTTTCTACAGGAGCATTCTTGATAGGCGGTGTAGTGCTGCTGAACGAATGCGTGCCTTCGAGTTTCAGACCTTGGCTGACAGAGTTTCCGAGCGAGCGGGGTGCCAAATTGTCGAGTGTCTCAACACGGGTGGACACACCATCTACTGTTCCCTCTTTCTCGAAAGGATAGTAGGCCATCAGTCCGCGCGAATAATGGTCGGCAGTATCGATGCAGTTGTAGATATTGTTGAGCAGACGACTCTCAGAGAGCGTGGCCTGCCAGATGCGCACCTCGTCAACCAGAGCCGTCTGTGCGCCCTTGGCAACGCTGAGGATGGCACCCTCCAATGCTGGCACGTCGGCCTCGGCTATGACAGCCGTACGCTGGCCGTTGAAGTAGAACGAGGCAGACTGCCCACGCACGACGTTCAGTGCCACATGGTTCCAGTCCGTATCGAATTTATTTCCATTATTGCCTACCACTTGTTCATTTCCGCCGTAGCGAAGTATCCAGTCATAGTCATGATTGTGATAGAGGCCTATGCGGTTGCTGTCGTCATAGCCTACCTCGAAGACGGTCTGCTCCTGAGCCGGACGGCTTGGTGAGTTGTACCACATTTCTATCATGTAACTGTCGCCTGGCCGTGTGTTGATTTGCGAGATGTCAATATCGGCACCCTTTTCATCTACACTCAGGGCGTAGTTCTTGTTGTCGCGGAGCCAGTGGGACACAGTGAAGTCGTGGGTATGACGTGTGTCGCGTGCCACACTTCCGTGTCCCTCGTCCATAGGCCAGTAGTTGACCAGTCCATAGACATAGTTGTCCTTCGACTGATACTTCTCGGAAGCAGCCACCACAGGATCGCGGTAGATGTTGAAGAGACTCAGGTCATGGATGGCACCATTCATGTTGCCCAGGCAGAGCCAGTTCTCACTGGTATAATCGTGGGCTTCCACGATACCCGCTGTGACCTGCTGGCTGGTAAACAAGGGCAGCGTGGTGGCGTCATATTGTGCCAGGGCCGAGAACTTCATTTCGTCAGCCTTGTAACTCAGCACGACGTAGGTCCAGGTGTCCTTGGGAATGACCTCTTCCGACTTAATCTCCAAGCCGGGAACACTCACCACCAAATGGCCTTCGCTATCGATACTCATCGCCAATTGGCTATTGCCTAACGACAGGATGGTGCCGCTCGATATCCATTTCATCCAGAAATCAATGGAGAAGTCGCCATTGAGGAAGATGGGGTTCAGCGTTCTTGGCGTGCCTCCTGCAGGGTACAGGCGCACGGCCACGTCGTGCTGTACCTTCTGACTGTTGAGCTTGGCCGTGACGATGATGTTCTTGTCGCTGACATAGCCTGGTACGATGTCCTCGTTGAACTCTACCATCAGGTCGTCGCCATAGCCCAGTATGCCGTCTGTCGGTGCCGGTGTGGTGAGTTGGCGTGGGGCCACATCGTCCTTAATCACCTCTATCTCGTCGCTATATACGGTGATCGGCTCCTCACCGTACATCGTCGTGGTGTAGGCGCGGAAGGTGTAGGTGCCCTGCGGGTAGTCGATGGCACTGTTCATGTTGAAGTGTAGGCGCAGGTCGCCAGTGGCGGGCAACACCTGGTCGCCCTGCTTCGTAGAATCCTCCTTGTTCACATAGAACTGCAAACCCGAGGGCTGTGTCCACGCAGTGGAACCTTCGTAGCGGTATTCAACGCCCAGTTTCTTCATGCCCTTGAACTGACGGTTGAAGTTGGTCAGTTTCATCTCCAGGTTGCCTTGGTTGTGGTTCATGTTCTCAATGTTGAATATCGGCTCGTTGATGACCAGGTCAATGGGACTGGAACTGGGCTTGAAGTGTACGTTCAGCGTCGCTCTGTCCCGAATCTCTATAGCCTGGAATCTTGATGCCAGCAGAATTCCCACGCCTTCATAGTCGAGCACGCTTTGGTCGGTCTGCCTGACAGTGATGGTTTTCTTCACGGTCTCGCCTTGTGGAATCAGGATGTTGTGGCCGTTGACCAGCGGCATGCCGTCCATTTGAATCTGCAGTCCCTTCTCATTAGCGTTATCCGGCAATATCATCTGGAAGACGGGGTCGTAGTGACGGTTGGCGTTGCTCTTGTTCGACATGTACAACGTAAAGGTTCCTTCCTGTCCGGCGGGCACATCGGTCAGCGTGGCCTCCTTGGCGCTGTTCACGCCATCGGCGCTGATGCGTATGTCGGGCTGCTCCATCTGTTCCGAGCCGTTGCTCAGCACGTGCTGTCCGGGCTCGAACCACTTCGTGTATTCCTTGCCCTCATAGGGGTTGTAGGTCTGGCCGCCGAAAAGTGAGAAGACATCGCTGTAGCCTGTTTGCCCGGAAGGGTACTTGTCGATGGAGAGGTCGGTATCGGCATTGCCGTCGGCAATTACGTAATCCCACTCCATAGAGTTCTTATGCACTTCGCCGTCGATGTCACTTTGCTCACGTCCCGCCTCATTACTGATGGTGGTGAGAATGCTCCAGTGGACCACGTTCTTGAAGTTGTTTCCCCAAGTGTTGTTGACGATGCCACCCATATACCAGGTTGTTTCGGTCTTATGGACGGCAGAGGTATCCTGGGCGACAGAGTAGGTATAGCTCGAACCTCCATCAACGGAGAAGTTCTCCCATCCTTTCCAAGGCTGAGACTTGTTAGCCTCGCGGCTTTGCATGGCTTTCACCTTGTTCTCCTCGTTGTCAGAGAGCACCTGCTTCCAACTGTTAATCTGGTTCGTACACCATTGCACGCTGTCCATCTCATTCTCCACCACTTCTTGTGGAGGAATAGCGAAGTAGTTCACATTCGTGATATATTCGGTGTCCCTATTCTTCCCTACCCACGTGACATAGACGGTTTTCTTTCCCGTGTTCACATAGTTCACCGCAGCCATCGAGTCGGCGACCTCTGTCAGGTACGACAGACGCTGGTCTTTCCACTTCGGAATCATCACGTTCTCCAGCTCGTAGGCAGTGTAGTTGAACAGCGTGGTCACCTCCTGACCCAGTGAAAGCGCATCGACCACATCGAACACAAACTTGCCTTCCAGGTTCTTAACGATGCAGAGGTTGCGGGTCTTGCCTAAGAGCATGTTGGTGGCCGTTCCTACAAACACGTCACCGGCGCTACCGATATACGGGAACTCCGAACTGGTGGAGATGGCTTGGGTATAGGTGGTTGTCCACGACTTGTCGTCGGAATGCCCGGAGCGCCAAGTGGCGTGGGTTCCGACATCAAGCTTGTCATAGACCTCTTGCTGCGTAATGAAGATGAAACCCATTCCAGAACCTGAGGTAACACCTGAACCGAAAAGATTCTGGACTAGCAACTGGTGGTTGCCTACGCCATAATCAGAACTTAAATGGGTCGTTCCGTTCACTACGGCGCGCTTCAGCGTGGTCTTCGACTTGGCTCCTGGCGGGTCGCGCAGCACGAACTGCACCAGGTCGGGACCCTGTGTCACAAAGTTATCGCCTTCGGGAAGGTCGCCCAGCACGACGGCGTTCAGCGAGAAGGGCTGATAGGTACGGTTGTTGCGCTCCAGCAGGATGCTGAAGTTACGGCTGTAGGGCGCAATGATGTTAGGCAGGCCTACACCCCATTTATAGGTCACATGTCCTGTTGCGTCGAGGGTGACCTGGTTGGTCTCCAGGTCGTAGATCTCGCTCACCTGATAGCCTGACGTGGAGTCTTCCACTTGATAGATCACTTTCTGGTTCTCACCCATCTCGTTGACGAGTGTTATCTCCTGATCGTTCAGCGGGATGATGTCATCGACAGGCTCCTTGCCGTCGTAGTTTGTGTACTTCTCATAGCCGAAAATCTCGTAACTCACGGTCTTCCCCTTCTGGTAGAGCGGGTAGCCCAGCAAGTAACTGATGGAACCGTCCTGCTCTTGCTTCCAGATGTCGTTGATGGTTACCGTCTCTGGCGAGTCGGAGTCGCCTACAGGATAATCTATGAGTTCCTCTATGCCGAAGGCACCCGTCGTTCCATTGGCCTTGTCTGTGACGTCAATCTGAGGCGGGGCATAGTGGGTGAACATCTGCTTGGCATTATACTTATAGGTGTCTGGGCCTATGACAAGGTTGGAGTCCCTGTCCTCTGGCAGAATCTTCTCCGTGTACTCCTGCATAGGATTGGTCAGGTTGATCTCTGGGAACGAGAAGAATTCGATTTCGGAGTTGTTATCCACCTGCAGGCTCTTGACCTTGTACTTCAATGGTGGCAACAAGACAGAGAACTCACCTGTGAGCGAGTCGGTGCGGATGAAGACATACTTCGAATCGTAACTCGTACCAGTCCAGGCGCTGCTGTTGATACTGGTAGTGTCGCTAGCCCACGTACGCTTGGCAGTGGCATCGCTGATATGGTCGTCCAGGCAGTTCAGCGAGAACGACTCGTTGTTCAGCGCCAACTGTATGGTGGCTATGCCGATGTTGTTCTTCGATGCTGCGAAGCCCACAGCCAGCGTGTCGTTGCGCTCACCGCCACCCACGCGGCCTATGAAGTTCACCAGGGTGGCATCTGTGAAGTCGTGCTGCACAGGACGGTCGAAGTAGAACGTGCCCTGTGTGGGATAGCGTCCGCCGTCAACCATCGTGTGGCCTGAGAGTTTAGCCTCCACGAAGTGCTTGCCGATGGGCACGGACAGTTCGTAGTAGCCGTTCTCGTCGGTCTGCACGGATTGGCCGTCCTTGCTCTGCAACATGCCGTCGACATAGAACAGCACGCTGTCAGCGGGGACATTGGTGCCGGCATAGTAGATATGACCGCTCATGATGAACGACGACACATCATCAAAGTCGGTATTGTTGTGTACGAGCGAGTTGCTGTTGAAGAAGAGCAACTTCTTGTTGGGGTTGAACTCGTGAATACCGTACATGGGTACGACAGCATAGGCCGTTCCTTCGCCACTGAATGGTATGCCCTGGATCACATAGTTGCCGTTGCTGTCGGTCTTGGCCTTCAGGGTCAGCATGCTGGGCGTAACGGTAGATGACATGGCGTTGCTGCCCACTCTGCCGTGGTGCTGGTGGTAGGTGGTGCCGTTGCGCGAATAGTCGAAGAACTGTGTGCGTAGGCCCTCGTCGAAGGTCCAGTAGGTCTCCAGGTTCTTCTCGTTGCCCACGAGCAGGTGGTCGTAGTTCTCCAAGATGTCGGCCTCGCTGAGACATTTCGTCCACAGGCGGAACTCATCGACAGAACCCTTGAAGTGACCCAGTTCAAACTGCGTGGCACCATCCATCATCCATTGAGCATTGAGCATTGAGCATTGAGCATTGACCATTGACCATTGGTCATCTTCCATCTTTCCCACGTAGCAGGTCAGCGTCGTGCCCTTGCGGGTCAGCACCACGTGGTTGTAGGTGTTCGCCTTCAGCGCGATGCCGTCGAAGGTCTGGGTGCTGGTGCCGTTGGTGAAGGTCAACTGTCCGCTGCTCGTCATGCCGAGGGCGATGTTGTTGCCCAAATCTACTATCCTGCTGTCGCTGAACGCCTCAGGGAACAGCCACATCTGTATGGTCATGTCGCCTGAAGAGAACAGGTTGGAGGCGTAGGTATCGGAGGGGTACTGCCACGTCACAGAGCCGTTGACATCGGTGAAGTACATAGAGTGGTACTGCTCCAGATCGGTATGACCAGAACTGGTCATCGTCATCACCACCTCCACGCCTTGTACTGCAGTACCCGACGAGCCGTAGGCGATACGGCCCGTCACGGTTCCTGTGGACTTGGCATAGCCTATGTTCGTTATCTCGTTGTTGATGACGGTACCGTCAGCGCACTTGTCTTCCACTGTCACACGGTAGTCGTAGAAGATGCCTGGCAGAGCCGTCTGGTCGTCGTAGCTCAGGTAATCATCGGTATTCGACATACGGGCGAGCATCGTCCATGCCTCGTTCTCCTGCTCTGCCTGGCGACGCTCCACGATGTAGGTCTTGCTCAGCGTAGAGCCTTGCTTGTTGACGTGCCATGTCAACTTCACCATGCTCTCGTACACGCCCTTCGTGGCATCGAGGCTGTAGAACAGGGTGCCGTTGCCAATGGCCTTCGGATTGATATTATACGAGTTGAGCACCTTGTCGCCGATAACGCCCTCTATGCGGTAGGTTGAGGGGGCACAGGCGTTCAGCGGCTCCTCGGTGTAAGGCACGCCCGTCACCTCGTCCACCTTGTTCTGGCGGTTGCTGTGCTGGTCGGTGGTGCGGTGCTCCCAGCGGAAGGTGGTCTGCATGTCCGTCGGTGTGAGGGTGTAGATGGGCGATTCGTCGTCACCCACAAAGATGCGGAACTTATTGCCAAAGCCGGCAGCATAGCCGTCGGATGTCCAGACGAAGATGATGCGGTCGGCCTGACACTCCACCTCGACGTTGTTTACAGGCACCTTTCTCACGGTGCTCACCGTCACCGTAGCCTTCGTGTCGTTGCTAATGGTGTCCTCGTTCCAGAACTTCGACACATAATACACATCATAGACTGTCGAGGTCTCGTTCGTGTAGCCGCCATCGGCATAGGTAAACACATCGTGGTTGAGTTTGGCAATCTTCGCGCCGTCGCGATAGACCACCCAATTGTAGTCGTTGTAGTTGCCGGGAACAGAGCCCACGCTCCAGTTCAGGTGCACTTTCTTCTCAGCCTGGTTGAACACGCCCGTCAGGTTTTGGGCTTTCACGGCGGGCGCATCGATGGTGACGGTAGTGCTCAGCGTGGCGCTGTTGTCAGCAAAGTTGCCACCGTCAAGATAGTAGTCTATTTTGTAGGTACCTACCGTTTGTCCCTGTGGCACGTCGGTAGTCCAAGCGCCGTCGTTCACCTTGAATTTCATCGTGCCCCAGTTCTTATCAATTGCGGTTTTCCTCACCAGGTTCTGCACTCTGCCGTTGAAGATGAGGCCTGAGGCGAAGGTAGGTTCTTCCCTCCACGCCAGCGTCTGGGTGGCGAAATGCTGCTGGATATAGATATCGTCGCCTCCGGCTCCCTTGTTCACCTCGCACAGGCCGCTGTACTTGGAGTTGCGCCAGGAGATGGCGGCTGTTTCCGATCTGTTGTCCTCACCACTACTCGTCGTTGACAGTTCTGTTATCACGCGCTTACTATCACCATACGTCAGCAGATTCTTTCTGTCGCGAGTATAATAAAGGTAGATATACGCACCTCCTGCTCCGCGGTTCAGGTCGCCGTTGAATCCGCTGTTGGTCGCGCTTCGATAGTAGGTGCGTCCCTCATACTTGAAGGAGTTCACGTCCTTATCCGATGCACAGATGTCGGTGATGTAGCCCGTCTCCGGATCGGCCGTGCTACTGGTCTTATAGGCAATATAGACATCCCAGCCGCCAGCTTTCCTGTTGAGGTCTTTATCGACGACTATCCAGCCTTTATTCTTGTACTCAGCCTTTAGGGAAGAGCCACCACCTTGTTTGGTTCCAAGTGAAATCACTTCGGTGATATAGCCATCGGCCTGCACGCCCGTCACTATCGCGATGAGCATGAACACTACGACGAGCATCCGCTGTCGTGGGAAGTTGAATCGTCTGGTTTCCATAGGTCTTTAGGTTTTCGTTATCGTTATGGTTTTCGTTATCGTTATGGTTTAATTCACCGCCACTGGCACTTCGTAGTATTTCCCTTCCAGCATCTTTGCATTCTTTGTTGCTGTGTAGGTGTTAGTGCCGTCGCTCACGGTGAAGTGGAAAGTAAGTTTGTCGCTGCAAGGGAACAGAGCAACATAGACCACACCCTCTGCGTTGGGTTCGTCGAGTGTGACGGTCAGCGGCCCGCTAGGATCACCGGCTTCTGCTGAGACGCTCGCTGGATTAGCCAGAGATACCGTACCCGTCTGAGGATAGCTGGAAGCACCGCCAGTTCCCCAACCAATCTGCACCGACTTCACGTTGACAGGTTCATCGCCATTTGTAAACGTGAACTTGCAAAGTGACAGCAGGCTCTTCGTATTGGTGATAGTGCCCGTAGCCGTAATGCCGTCTGTCGATGTCACCGTACCCACGCCATAGATGTAATGATAGTTGGCACCTATATCAGTCAGCGTTCCTTTCTGACCGCTCAGATTGATGGGAAAGGATAGGGTTCCGCCCGAAGGCAACACGGGTGTCACCGTGGGGAGGACGATGGCAATATTGTCACCCTGATTGCAATAGACGCTACCCGTCAGCGTGGTAGAGGCTCCTGCTGTCGAGGGCGCGAGCGTACCATAGTGCAGCCCTTCCGCCAGGGCACTCAGGTTGATATACGTTGGCCGGTCTGTCGTTGCCCATGTGACAGCGTAGGTCGATGGGGCGATTGTTGCCCTGGTGTTTATCGCCACGTTCTGGATGGTGAGTTGCCTCATGCGACGTCCGCTGTTGTCGTCCTGCGGTGTATTGTCATCATCCGATGAGCAGGAGCACAACAAGGCTGCCATAACCATGAACCAATAGCTAATGAATTTTACTCTTGTCTGTTCCATATTCCTATTCTTGTGTATGTTGTAATAAATCGCTGAAAAAACGTATGTTAGTCTGTCCAGCCGTCGCTTTCGTCAGAGCCGTTACCACCCTTTTGGTAACCACTCATGTCCACACTCATGCCAGTTCCGCTGACCTCTAACAGGTGACGTCGCCCTTGCATCATGACGACCTTCGTTTTAGGTTTCTCGTATTTGTCTTTCATTGTCAGTTCTTTGCTGTTAGGTTTTTATAATAATGGGCAAAGGTAGTAAAAAAATATCAATATACCAAACAATTTCTATGATTTTTTAAAATCACATACAATCGTCTGGCCTGCCGATGCACCCCAACTGTTATTCGTAGTGCCTGATCCTGACGTCGATGCCGTCACCTTGCAGTTGACCTGGTATGCCGCTTAGGTCTGTCTGCCCATAGTGATAGGGGAATAGCACCTTGGGCTTGATGGTTCTCGCAGCCTTCACCAGTTGGTCAGGCGTCATCGTGTAGGGCTGGTTGCAAGGCAGGAAGGCGATGTCTATGTCCTTGATGTCCGCCATCTCAGGAATGTCCTCCGTGTCGCCTGCAATGTAGATTCTCAGGCCGTCGAGGGTCAGGATGTAGCCGTTGTCGCGACCTTTGGGATGGAACTGCGTGCGACCCTCCGACGTGTTGTAGGCAGGAACGGCCTCCACCTTCATATCATTGACCATTGAACATTGACCATTGACCATTGAAGATTCACCATTGACCATTAAACATTGACCATTGACCATTGAAGATTCACCATTGACCATTAAACATTGACCATTGACCATGACGGTACCCGAGCCATACATGTCGGCACAGCGCTGGTTGGTAATGAACAGCGTCTTCTCGCCCGTCAGCGTCTTGATGGCCTCCGGATTGAAGTGGTCGCCGTGCTCGTGGGTCACCAGCAGATAGTCGGCCTTGGGCATGGCGCTGTAGTCTATCACCTTGTCTCCCAGTTTCGCCACGGGGTCAATCTGAATCTCCTTGCCGTCATACTCTATGCGGATGCTGGCATGAACGAGGGCATGAAACGTCACGGTCTTCCCGCTTTTGGTCTTGAACACATCCACCTCGTAGGTGTCGGTAGTGACAGGCATCCCTGCCTCCTTCCATGCCAAGATGCCACCTTTGAGGTTCACGCACTTATACCCCTCTGCTGCCAGTTTCCCTGCTGCGCTGGCCGAGCGGCGTCCGCTACGGCAATAGACGGCAATCGTCTTCTCCTTAGGCAGTTTCGCCTGGGCCTGTTCCACGAAGTCGCTCTGCGACTGGTCTATCAGGATGGCTCCTGCGATATGCCCTTCGGCAAACTCATCGGCCTTCCTCACGTCGAGGATCACCACGTTAGGGTCTGCCGTCAGTTCGGCAAACTCCTTCACTTCCACGTTCTCATAATTCTGTTGCCCACAGGCGGTAGTCAGCCCAAGTGCGGCAAACAGGCATGCCAAAAACTCCTTCATTTCACTACGTTGATTTACTAATTATTGGTAAAACTTGGTGCAAAGATAATAAAAACTCGGCATTTTTTTCGTACTTTTGCACAAAAATTTGCAAGTACTCGTGCAATGAATAGAACTTTTATTCTTTATGCCCTTGCAGCAATCATGTTTGCTGGCTGCCAGATGAAAGGGGTGAGAAGTAAACACCCCTCACCACTAACCCTTCACCAATTCAATAACCAATCGCTCGGCCAAAGGCCGCTTGCTACCGAAGGGACGCAAGAACCCATAACCAATAACCACTCATGATAATAATAGACGACAACTTAATGAACGGATTGGCCGAGGAAGCCAAGAAGTCGCCGAGACTGAGGAAGAACTACAACTTCCATCAGAGCCTTCAGGACAAGTGCCACCGATTCCTCAATGCCCTGGAGCCTGGCACTTTCATCCCAGTACATCACCATCCTGACAAGGACGAGACCTTTGTGATTCTCAAGGGGAAGGTCCGCATGACAACCTACAACGACGAGGGCGAGATCGAGGAGTCCTGCGTCATCAGTCAGGAGAGCGGCCGCTACGGTGTGGATATTCCCAAGAACGTCTGGCACGGGCTGGAGTGCCTGGAGCCCAGCGTCCTGCTGGAGTGCAAGGCAGGGCCCTTCGTAGAGCACGAGGTGGACGGGATTCTGGAAACGAAGCCCACGAAGGACATCTATCTGGCAGGGGGCTGCTTCTGGGGAACGGAGCATTACTTCAAGCAGATTGAGGGCGTGGCCCTGACGGAAGTGGGATTCGCCAACGGACATACGGAGAACCCCACGTATAAGGAGGTATATACCGACCAGACGGGCTTTGCCGAGACCGTCTTTGTACGATTCTATCCTGATGTGGTCAGCCTCGAATTCCTGTTGCAGATGTTCTTCAAGGCCATCGACCCCACCAGTCTCAACAAACAGGGGCATGACGAGGGCACCCGCTATCGTACTGGCGTCTACTATACCGACCCAGCGGATCTGCCCGTCATCGAGAAAGTTTTTGCAGAAGAACAGAAGCGCTACGATCAGCCCTTGGCCGTAGAGAAACTACCCCTGCAGAACTTCTATACAGCCGAAGAGTATCACCAGGACTATCTCGACAAGAATCCTGACGGCTACTGCCACCTGCCCCAGTCGCTATTTGAGTTTGCAAGGAAAACCAAAAAACTATAGTTATGAAGAGATTACTTGTTTTTATCTATGCATTGATTGTCTCCATCGGGATGTTTGCCACAGGTCAGGATGGCGACCGCATCCTCATCGACGGGGAGATGTGGGTATTATTGGGAAAGCCCCTGCATGCTGACTCTTTGCTTCATTCCAGTTTGATGAACATCCTACCCAAGGACCGAACCATCACTACCGCCAATTGGGACGGCTATACAGGCTATTGGAGCATTCACGACGACAGGCTGGTGCTTGACAGCATTACCGTTTCCTTTTGGGACGACGATGCGCGAAAGTACTGGCAAGAGCGTCTTCCGGCAAGCGACATGCGCCAGGTCTTCAGTCGCTATTACGACAAGGACGACATTACTGCCACATGGCTGACAGACACCATCAGGATAGGTAAGGGAGAACAGATTTTCTACATGCATGCCGGTTTTATGAGGAATCATGAGTACGAGCAACTCCTTGCCATTAATCGAGGGAAAGTGACAGGACGGAAATCATATCACAACAGAGTTGTTGTTGACGGTTTCTCCTTTTCCATGCTCAAAAGTCAGGAAGAGATCAGGGCAAAATTCCCCTTGGATCTCAAGTCATATCCAGAACTGGAGGGAGCAAAAAGAATCATATTCAATATACGCGACATGCAACTCGACTCCCTTGGCAACCTCGTTGACTGTCATGTCCGTGCCTTCATACCAGGGCAAGATCGTGACAAGAAGCCATCTCTTGAAGGCTTAGAGAATCGTTTCAAACAGATGTTGAAAGCCATCTCGCCTTGGAAAACCCTTTACCTCAATGGCGAGTATGTATCGGATGAAAAATTCGGATATACGATTCCCTATGTAATAAGCAAATAGCCTGGGAAAGTAATATATTACAGCCCCTCAATTTCCTCGTTTCCCTTCAGTTCGCTTTCAAGGAAGCTATAGACGTAGCCGGAACTTTGGAAGTAGAGGCCAGTCTTGGGGTCGCTGAGTTTCAGGAAGAGGCGCGAGGTATAGACGGCATCGAAGGCCTGCTGCATCGTGAGGCCACGCTCGTCCATCAGACGGGCGATGAGATCCTTCACAATCTCCTCCTTCATGTTCTGGAATTCTGCCTGCGATACGTTCATAATTTCTGAAGTTTGTCAATGGCCCGCTGGGTGCAGAAGGCGTATTGGAAGGTGATGCCTTTGATGTACTGGATGCGATGCAGAAACTCGTCGAAGGTGATGTAGCCCTGCTTATAACGGGCAATCTGTGCGCCGACGCGGTCGTTGGCGATGGGGCCATAGACGATGTCGTAGTCGTGGAGCGTCCGTCCGTGCGGCTCTGTACGGTGGTTGTAGACGAAGTGCGCCCACTCCTCGGTGTAGGCCTCGAAGCGCTTGTAACGTAACTTCTGAAAGAGCGTCTCGTCAAACTCATAGACGTTGACAACAGGCTCGGTTTCCTCGAACTCTGCACGAAATTGAGCCATCTCCAGCGCCTGTTGGCGGTCGTCGGAGAGATAAAAGGCGCGGCCAAAGTCCTTATTGGGCTTCGACAGGACGAGGTCGATTTTCTCAATATCGATGGTGGAACCGTGATAGAGCGTCATAATGTACCTCCTTTCTTCTGGCAATAGGCTTGCAATGTCTGAAGATTCTCTTCGAGCGAGAGGGTGTGCATGATGCCATAGTGCTTCTCGCAGAGGGCCAGCGCACCATAGCGGCTGAGGTAGCGGTAGGCCTCGGCCTCACTAATCTTGCTCTGGGCAGCAAAGGCAGCCACGAGCAAGACAAGGTATTCTATCTTATTGAGAATGGACGTAGCCATGACTTTATCTTTTGGTTGCAAAGATAAACATTTTCTTTCAATTATTGCTCGTTTTCACCGTTAAACTTCTTGAATAAATCAAGTAACCAGTAGGGCCAAGCGACAAAAAGCTGGCAAAGATGCATCATTCTGACCTTTGGCCAGTTCTACATATATTTAGTTATAGAGTAAAAAGTTACACAAGTTACACTGTTGCGTAACAATCTAAATAACAATCTGTTATATCGGTGTACCTTTTTCTAAAAGTTACACTAAGTTGATAAACACACCACTAAGAATATGAAAATCACTATCATCAACAACGAGAGAAATGAGAAAAGGTACACGCGCATGGAACTCGACGAGTTTGTGGCGCAGTTGCAGGACGGCACCTACCGTCAGCAGTATGTACGCGACTACACCAAAGAGGTGTGCTTCGCAGCAGAATGGATGAAGCAAGGTGGAGAACTGAAGACGAAGAGCCTCAACAGCCTTGTACTTTTGTCGCTGGAGAACCTGCGCGACCTGGCTACCGTCGAGGCATACAAGCAACAGGCGACACAGCAGCCCTATACCCTACTCTGCTTCCTCGGCCACGACGGCCACTCGCTCCACATCGTCTGCCCATACACCATTTCAGATGGCGAACCATCGGAAACGGCATTGCTCAATGCTTTCCGCAAACTGCACTACATCTACTCCTCGCAGTTGGGCACCCCTTTGGCCGAGCAGGAGCCTTCGTTTGAGACGACCTGTAAGGTGAGTTACGACCCGCAGCCATACTATAATCCTGCGGCTATTGCCATCGTTGTTTCTTCCGAGCCTGAAGACTCGCCTGAGTTCAAGAGTCAGCAGGAGGACATCAGCGACTACAACTACCCTGAGGAGATTCCTGGACTGAGCCTGCGCAACAGTCGCATGCGCCGTTTCCACGACTGTCTCGATGCTGCCATCGAGATGCATCGTGACATCGGGCAGGATGAACTTTTCAGCACAGCCGTCCTCGAGCAGTTGGCCGACGGCTGTCGCCAGATGGGACTGCCTCAGGCGTGGGCAGCGCGTGTGGCATCCTTCATCCCCCTGCTCTCCGACAGCCTTGACAACAACGCCATCGAGTCTGTCTTCAAGACGGCCTACCTCAAGGAGACGCTGAAGGCCATCCCCATGAAATACACGCGCCCCTCTGCCCTGCTCGCCTTCAA
>CADCCB010000050.1 GCA_902799905.1 uncultured Prevotellaceae bacterium | reverse complement strand
AAAGGGATCAGCAAAATGCTTAATGGCATTTTGAGGGAAAAGGGAATAGTGAAAAGTGAAAAATTAACTGCCGTCACCTCAGAGCAGAATATCAATCTGATGTTGTGGGGATGGGGGGCTCAGATAGAGAAGTTGTCTGAGGACTTCCCCTTGCTGCGCGACATCTGCAAAGGTCTGAAAAGGAACCAATATCCTGCGGCTCTTTTCGTGGCTGGTGGCCTGATGATGACCTTGATGACAAGGTGCACGTACAGGTTCTACCATCGCCCTGAGGAACTTCGCAGGCTGAATAACTCGACGCTGATCATTGGCGACCCTGCATCAGGAAAATCATTTGCTACGCGTCTCTTTAAGTTGCTGGCGGCTCCCATCGTGGCTGCTGACAAGGTGGGCAAGGATGCCATCAACGCCTATCGTGAGCAGATGCGAACGAAGGGGGCCAACAAGGAAAAGCCAAAGAAGCCCAAAGTGATTGTGCGTGTTCACCCTGCACGAACCTCCAATGCGCAGTTCATTCAGGACATGGTGAACTCAGTAGAGAATGTGGATGGTGAGGAGATGCAGTTGCACATGCTGACCTTCGACACAGAACTTGACAATACTGTGACTGTTCAGAAGGGCGGCTCATGGATTGACAAGCAGTCGCTGGAACTGAAAGCCTTCCACAATGAGGAGGACGGTCAGGCGTACTCGAACAACGACTCGATCCTGCAGGACTTCTACGTGACCTGGAACTTCATCTATACGGGCACACCCATCGCGCTGAAGAAGAAGGTGAATGAGCAGAACTTCGGTTCTGGTCTGGCCACCCGCCTGACCTGCATCCCTCTGCCAGCCACCAACTTCGAGATGATGGAGCGCGAGAGTCATGTGGACTATGAGAGCGACGGCAGGCTCAAGGAATGGGCCTTCAAACTGGATCGCGTGAAAGGCGAACTCAGCGTACAGAAAATCGTGGATGAACTCTATGACTGGACGGCACGCCGCATGGAGGATGCCAAGGAGAATGAGTCGAAGGCAGACGAGATGCTCCTGAAGCGTTGCGCCTATCACGGCCTGAACTTCGCGGCTCCCTTCATCGTCATGCGTCATTGGGCAAATATCCATCAGGACGGTGACTACTGGTGTGGCACCTTCGAGACGGACGCTACTGACTGGAAACTTGCAGAGTTAATCACCAACATCCAGTATGCCTGTCAGCGCCACTACTTTGGTGCGATGGCCGAGGCCTACTTTGACAACAAATTGAAGGATGCGAGTGTCAACGTGCAACGCAAGCAAAAGACGTATGAGGCCTTTGCGCGATTGCCAGAGGAGTTCACGATGGACGATGTCAAGCGCTGCTTCAACCTAGGTAGTGATGCCTCAGCACGAAAGAAGGTGTTTCGCTTGCAGCGTGACCATTTGGTAGAGAAGGTGCGTGATGAACGTGGGACAGAAAAGGCTCTGTACTGCAAGACGTTACCAAGAGGAATCAGAAATCACAACCCACTCAATATCCGCAGGTCTAAGGACCTGTGGAAGGGTATGGCAGAGGTGCAGACAGACCGCGCCTTTGTGCAGTTCAAAAGTTTGGAATGGGGCTGGCGGGCAGCCTTCCACCTGCTCACCCGCACCTACTATCACAAGTATCGCCTGGACACCATCAGGGATATTGTTACTCGTTGGGCACCACCCAACGAGAACAACACCCAGACGTACATCGAGAATGTCAGCCGACTGACGGGCATCGACCCCGACGATCCTTTAGGCGACCCCAGCGACACTCCCGCCCGCTGGATGATGGTCGGCACGGCGATGGCGATTCAGGAAAATGGTACGTCAAGCCTTGACTACTTCGCCATGCTGAGAGGATGGGAGATGAGTAGGGAATGACAAGGAGCGGCGCAACACGCTTGTTTTGGGGATTTCATTATTTTTAGGTATTGCCGCATTTCGTGATTTGCAGTACCTTTGCAGCGCAAATTAGAAAATGAAAGATGAGAAATGAAAGATGAAAAGAGAAAGATGAGAAATGAAAGATTAATCACCGCACTGGCAGCATTTGTTGTACTGTCAACCATGAACGTCGCTGCACAAAACAAGCGACTGAGTGTAGGAGGCTATGGCGAGGCCGTGTTCTCACGAAACTATTATAGTGATCACGTGAGCCGCTACAGTCAGCCCGAGGAGCATAAGAACGACCCCAGCCACGGACGCTTTGACATACCCCATGCCGTGGTCTATCTGGGATATGACTTCGGCAAGGGCTGGAGCGTCAGTACCGAGATAGAGTTCGAACATGGCGGCAACGGCATAGCCTACGAGAAGGAAGACGAGGAAGGCGGCGAATGGGAACAGGAGACCGAGAAGGGTGGGGAGGTGGAACTGGAACAGTTCTGGATTCAGAAATCCTTCGCACGATGGGCTAACGTGCGCGCGGGACATATAGTGGTACCCGTAGGACTGAACAACGCCCACCACGAGCCCCTGAACTTCTTCACCGTTTACAGGCCGGAGGGTGAGAACACCATCATGCCATCGACATGGCATCAGACGGGCCTCTCGTTCTGGGGACGCTATAAGGACTTCCGCTACGAGGCTCAGATACTGGCAGGCCTGAATGCCGACCAGTTCACCAACACGGGCTGGATCAGCAAGGGGCATAAGTCGCCAATGGAGTTTGACGTTGCCAACAAGTATGCGGCCTCGTTGCGTATAGACAACTACTCGATAGAAGGTCTGCGCATCGGATTGAGCGGCTACTACGGACACGCCATCGGCAACAGTTATCCGCGTAATGCCAACGGTACGGACGAGGAATACAAGGGCGTGGTGGCCGTGGGTGCCATTGACTTCACCTATAAAGGCCACAACTGGATAGTGCGCGGACAGGCCGACTATGGCTATCTGGGTGATGCCGAACAACTGAAGTATGTGTATAACCGCCTGAACTCGAAATCGCCCTATAAGCACTCGGCCTTCGTGTCGAAGAATGCATACGCTGTTGGCATCGAGGCTGGCTACGACATCTTTTCGCAAATACGGCAGATGCGCGAGGACAAACAGAAACTGTACGTCTTCGGACGCTATGAGCAGTATAACCCCTATGCCAGCAAGACCAAGGGTACGGACTATGGCTATACGGAGGTGAAGCGGCTGGCGGCCGGCGTGAACTATATGCCCCTGCCGCAGGTCGTGGTCAAGGCAGAATACTCGAGGCGACTGCTGAAGAGCATCTATAACGACGAGCCCAGCATCAATATAGGGGTGGCGTATCAGGGGTTCTTCTTGTAGGGGAGATTCGAAATTTCGGATAAACGATTAAACGAGGAAACGATTAATCGATTAAACGAATAAACGAAATAATGAAAAAAGAGAAAAAATGAAAAAGATCATCTGTTTTATGGCCCTGCTGATGGGCATGACATTCACTGCATGCAGCAGCGACAGCGACGACAATGGAAATGGTAACGACAACATTGACAAGTACAAGGACCGTACGTACGGCATGACGGCTATCAACGCCTGTGGCAGCGTGGTGACTCAATTGGAAGCGGCTAATGCCGTCATCGCATCCTCAAAACTGACAGAAAGCCAGGAGGACTATCTGCGCCTGGTCTTGAAGAACCTGGTGAGCAACGTGATTGTGCCCACCTACACCAATCTGGCCAATGAGACGGAGGCACTGGAGAAGACCCTCAACGGACTAACCGTCAATACTATTACACAAGCTCAGATCAACAGCGCCTGTGAGGACTTCAAACAGGCTCGTAAGTACTGGGAGCAGTCGGAAGCCTTCCTGATGGGTGCTGCCAGCGACTTCGACGTTGACCCCACCATCGACTCGTGGCCCCTGAACCGTTCGCTGCTGCTCACCTATTTTAATAATGGTATGAACGACGAGATGCTTGAGGATGCCACGATCCTGGGTTTCCACGCCTTGGAGTTTATCCTGTTCCGTGACGGTCAGCCGCGTAAGGTGACTGAATTCCAGGGCAATGATACCTATAAGAACTTCGAGCACGTCAGCGGTGCCCAGGAACTGGCATACGCTCAGACCATCTGTACGCTGCTGAAACAGCGCACCTTCCAGTTGCAGTGCGCCTGGGACGGAGGTGCAAACAGCAGTCGCCTGAAGGTGGTAGAGGATGCCGGTCTGGACTATCAGACGGAGAAAGGCCTGTCGTATGCCGATAACCTGACCAAGGCTGGCGTGAGCGGTTCCGGCAGTTCGTTCTCTACGCTGAAGGCTGCCATTGCCCAGGTGCTGAGTGACGACGAGGGGTCGTGTGTGGCTATTGCCAATGAGGTGGGAACGGCAAAGATTGCCAACCCCTTCTCGGCTGGTGACGTGTCATACGTGGAGTCGCCCTATAGTTACAACTCCATCACCGACTTCCGTGACAACATCCGCTCTATCCGTAACGTATGGCTGGGTTCTACCGATGAGACAGCCAACCAGTACAGTTTCCATCAGTTCTTTGCCAGCGTGCAGAGTGATGCCGTCAACCAGAAAGTGGAGAATGCCTATGCCTCTGCCATCGAGGGTATAGGCAGCATGCCCTCGCCCTTCGTGAAGTATTGCTGCACCATCTGGAACATCAACTTTGAGGAGGTTGGAGATTGACCATTGACCATTGACCATTGACCATTGACCATTGAACATTGAACATTCTTGCGTCCCTTCGGTAGCAAGCGTCCTTCGGCCGAGCGGACCATTGAACATTGAACATTATGAACAAATTATCACGACTATTTTTCGTGAGCATGCTGGCAGCGTCCGTGCTGTCAGCATGCTCTGACAGCGACGACAGCCTGGCTAACCTGGGACCGCTGACACCTGACGAGGAGGTCTTCGGCAAGGCTACGGGTAACTTCACCGCTGAGGAATGGTATCCTGGCGGTGAGTTGGGAACAACGGAGAAGGCCAGTTATTCGGCCATCGCCCCTGCCGCCGTACAGGCTGGCATGGAGGAAGACTTCAACACGGGTGAGGGCTTCTTCGAGAAACTCTATACCCTAGAACAGGAACCCCGTAAGGGGCTGGGGCCTGCTTGGGTGCGCAACTCGTGCCTGGCCTGTCATCCCTCGTATGGGCACGGCAAGCGTCAGACGGAATATCGTGCCAACCAGATAGGAAACGGCTACCTGCTGGTCATCTATCATCCTGACAACAATGCCTACATCAGCGAGGTGACGGGTATGCCTCAGACACAAGCCATGGCTCCCTTCAAGGCGCCTATCGACGAGAGCCAGATTGCCATCGAGTGGAAGACTGTGACGGAGATGGAGAGCGGACTGCCCATGACGTTTAAGGATGGCGAGACCTATAGTCTGATTTATCCTGAGGTGACCATCCCACAGTCGGCCTTCAACACCAGTCCCAAACCCGAGAACTACGAGGTGCGCCTGGAATCGACCATCGGTATCTATGGTACAGGCCTGCTGGATGCCCTCGACGACGAGGATATTGAGGCACAGTGGAGGAGTGAGGCGAAATACGTAGAGTTGAACCCTGCCATGTGGGACAAGGATGCCAACACCTTCAAAGCCTCGGCCTACTATTCTGCCGGCTATAACGATACGGGCTCGCATCGTGGCTCGCACGGGCCGTTGAAACGCTTCACCTATGCGATGACACGCGGCTCGTTGCAGGATGGTGCTGGTGCCAATGCCATCTGGAACATCACCAACGTGACGCGTTCAGACCGCCACTGGCTCTACAGCACAGCGGCCTGGGCCAAGGCACAGAGTGAGGATGCTGAGGTAGTGAACTATATCAAGGACCATGGTGCCTCAGAGTCGAGCATCCTGCATCCGTATTATGCCGACGGAACGATAGAGGGCATCGCAGCCCGCATCAACGAGATTCTGAGTTGTACGTCGATTGCCAAGAAGGAGACATTCGACAAGTATCTGTTCAATGGCGCTCCCTATCATGGACAGGAGGAGATGAGCGACAGGCAGTACTATCAGTTTATGGTGTGGCACCGCGGACTGGCTGTGCCTGCTGCACGTCATCTGGACGATGCCCGTGTGCAACGCGGCAAGGAACTGTTCTCGAAGATAGGCTGTGCCCAGTGTCACCGTCCGTCGTGGAAGACGGGTGAAGACAAGATGTGGGTCGATGCCAGTATCAAGGCCTATGCCAAGAGCATTGGCAAGGATGCCGACAAGGTGTTGCCGAAGTATCCCAACCAGACCATCTGGCCCTATACAGATATGGTGCAGCATAGACTGATGATGAAGAACGACATACGCACGGGCTGGTGTCGTACCACACCGTTGTGGGGCCGTGGCTTGTCGCGACAGTTGACAGGTGCCGATGACCGTCTGCATGACTGCAGGGCACGCACCGTGCTGGAAGCCATCATGTGGCACGGCTATTCGAAGCAGTCAGACGGCTACCGTGCTACGGAGAAATTCTATCAATTACCCAAGGAAGATCGTGATGCTGTCATCAGATTCATCGAGTCGATATAATAACAGCGCCCCCTTTCCCGTTTATTAAGCATGAAGAGAATCGTAATCGTGTTTTACGTGGTGGTGGTTGCCGTGCTGGCAACTGCCACCATTGTGGAAAAATATCAGGGCACGGACTATGTGGGTGAGCATGTATTCGGCGCCTGGTGGTTTTCTGCCCTGTGGGCTGTGCTTACGGCGGTGGCTGCATTCTATTTCGTCAAGCGGAAGGTGCGCCGTGCCTCTGTCATCGTGCTGCATCTCTCGTTTGTGGTCATATTGGCAGGTGCGCTGCTGACCCATCTAACGGCCATACGGGGGGTCGTTCCACTATATCAGGGCATCGCGACCAATGAATACCTGACGCGCGACATGTATCTGCACAGACTGCCCTTCACCATTTGTCTGGAGAAATTTGAGATCAAGTTCTATGAAGGTACCGACATGCCCTCCGACTATGTGTCGCACGTCACGATAGACGGAGAACCTTTCACCATTTCGATGAATCAGATTGTCAATCATAAAGGGGTGCGCCTCTATCAGAGCGACTATGATGAGGACTTAAGGGGGAGTCTCCTTGCCATGAACAGCGATCCGTGGGGAATACCCGTCACCTATTGTGGCTATGCGCTGCTTTTCGTCTCGCTCGTCTGGATGCTGGCAGACCCTCAGGGCAAATTCCGCCAACAGTTGTCCATACTGCGGAAACAACGCTTTCCGCTGGCCATGCTAACGGCATTCCTGATGGCGTGCTTCGTCCTGCTGTTGTATCACTTCCTTGGGAAATACTCGGCAGCAAACCATCCTCTGCCTGTGCTCAACTCACGATTGCTGCCTCTCCACGTGTCAACAATCATGATGGCCTACACGCTGCTGTTGCTGACATTCATCATCAGTCTGGTGGGCATCGCCGTATCGAAGCAACGCCAGAAGATGTATCATCTGTCTCAGGTCATGCTTTTCCCAGCCCTCTTGCTGTTGTGCTACGGCATCTTTATCGGCGCCATCTGGGCCAATGTGTCATGGGGCAACTACTGGTCGTGGGATCCGAAAGAGACGTGGGCGCTCATTACCTTGATGATATATGCAGCACCTGCCCATCGCTCTTTCTCAAATATGTCACCCAGAAAGTATCACCTCTACATGACGGTGGCTTTCTTCACCATCCTCATGACCTATCTGGGCGTGAACTATTTCCTTGGAGGCATGCATTCCTACGCCTAGCCGACGACAGCCTATTTCGGCTGTTCGGCTTCCAGGCGGTCGACGGCACCTGTGACTGGACTGATCCAGAGATGGGTGTCGTAGTGCTTGTTGAAGAGATCGCCGCTGAGCAACTCCACATTGCCAAACTGGGCAGCAGGGAACTCCTGCGTCTGCAGGACGTCGATGCCCTGATAGATGGTGGTACGCATGCGGCCAGGGATATTCACATAGACACCTGCCTCGTATTGCTTCTTCTTGACCTTGGCAGCGGCCTCCTCGTCAACGGGAGGTACAGCCTCCAGGTTTTCTACGGACAGATAGAAGGGAGCACCAGAGTAGTCGTCGGCATCGACAAGGCCATGTTGCTGTGACAGGCGGAAGAGCACTTGGCGCTGGATGGGACCGTCGGGCGTGACGATTAGCACATGCTCTGTGGTGTCGCGCTCTGTGATGCCCTGGAACATGGATGACAGGGTGCGATCCTGACTATCGATGTGACTGAGCATCAGTTTCATCTGTTCACCGTCTTTCGGCATGAAGTCGGCCTGCCCCTTGATGAGCAGGTTACGGTTCTCACGCAGGTCGTAGATTTCACGGGCGGTGAGTTCAGCCATCTTTGCCGTGCTGCCGGCAGCGAGTATCTCCTCTGTCATGAACTGACGGGGATTGACGGGTGCTGGCTTTGGAGCAGGCTTGAACAGGGCGGGCTGCGGCGTATCCTTGGCATCGCAGTTGATGCCTAGCAGACGGCCGTCCTGGGTCAGCGAGACATTGGCGGCTATGGTTTTTGCGTTGAACTTGACAGCATAGCGCTTAGTAGTGTCTGCCACGCCGATAGCCGTCTGACGGATGGAGACGACGCGGTATTGTGTGCTCGGCTCCTGAGCCACGTCTTTCAGTCTCAGGTAGCGCAGGGCATAGGGAGCGAAGTCGCCTGGCTTGTAGGTGGTCTTTTCCACGGTGACGCTGATGCGCAATGCTGTCTTTGGCAAGAAGTAGATGGCACCTTCTTGTGTCACTCCTGGCTGATAGTCGCTAATCTGTGTCTGTGCCGTCAGAGTGGCAACGAAGAACAGAACGAATGAAAAAATGAAATAATAGCGTTTCATCTTTAATATAATTATCAATTATCAATTTTCAACTTAAGGAACGCTTTCGGCAGGTACTGGATGATGTCACTGGCAATGAGGCTCTCCTCACCGAGTTCCTCAGCGGCAAGATCGCCTGCCAAGCCGTGTACATAGACACCCAACAGACAGGCTTCGCGCTGCTTGTAGCCACGGGCCAGCAGACCAGTAATGATGCCTGTCAGCACATCACCGCTTCCGGCTGTGGCCATGCCGGCATTGCCAGTACTGTTGAAGGCGACGTGTCCGTCGGGCATGCAGATGGCGGTGTGATGGCCTTTCAGTACTACATAGCCCTGCAGTTTCTCTGCCAGATGGCGTGCTTTGGTCAGCCGCTCGTAACTGTCGACACATTGTCCCTCCATGCGCTCCAGTTCCTTGGGGTGGGGGGTGAGGATGATGCCCTTGGGCAATTGCTGTATCCAGGCATGACGGGCGGCCAGGAGGTTCAGTGCGTCAGCATCGGCCACAATAGGGCAATGGGTACGGCGCAACTGTGAGATCATGGCGATGCAGGTCTGCTCGGTAGTCCCTAAGCCAGGGCCGATGCCGAGGGCCTGATAGTCCTCTGTAGCCATGGCCTCGGAGAAGATGGTCTCTTCCCTGTCGATATGTAGCACGGCCTCTGGAACTGCAGTCTGCAAGACCTGCACGTTGCGACGCGGGCAATGCACGGTGACTTTTCCTACGCCACTGCGCAGGCAGCCTCTTGAGGCCAGCACGGCAGCCCCAGCCATGCCATAACTGCCGGCGATGATCAGGGCGTGGCCCATGGTCCCCTTATGGGTATGCTGGTTGCGAGGCAGCAGCAGTTGGCGAATATCATCCTTGTCAATCAGGGTGTATTGGGCGTCCATAGCCTCCATGCCCTCTTTGCTGAGGCGGATGTCCAGCACTTTTACCTCGCCGAGGTACTGCTGGTTTTCTGCGAACAGGAACGAGAGTTTCTCCTGTTGGAGCGTCAGCGTCAGGTCGGCACGGATGATGTTGGCCTGCACGTTATATGTGTTGTCCTCAGTCATCAGACCAGAGGGCACATCGATGCTGACCACCTGTGAGGGGGAGGCGTTGATGTATTTGACCAACGAAGAGAAGCCGCCTGCCAGGGGCTTGTTGAGACCTGAGCCAAACAAACCGTCGATGACGAGCATGCCTTTCTCCAGACGGGGCGGATCAAACTCATGAGTGACTTCTGTCAACAGGGAATTGCCCTTGTGGTTGATCAGCCGTTGCCTGTTCTCGGCACAATCGGCCGACAGGTGGCCTGAGATATTGAAAAGGAATGTCTGCACCTGATAGTTGAGGTCGGTCAGCATTCTGGCTACAGCCAGAGCGTCGCCGCCATTGTTGCCTGGTCCAGCGAAGACGACGATGGGCACGTCGGCATCCCATCGTTCGACGATGGCGTGAGTCAAGGTTCGTGCTGCACGCTCCATCAAATCTATGGACTTGATGGGCTCGTGCTCAATCGTATATTTGTCGAGTTCGTGTATCTGATTACTGGTAAAAATCTTCATAACGATGCAAAAGTACGAAATAAATTGGTAATATGTGGTCATTTTCTCGATTTTTTTTGTAATTTTGCATCAAAATTCCTAAAAACAAGAAGATGAGCAGAGTAAGAATCAAGGATAAGACCTTCGAGACAAGCATCCCGGAGGCAGAAATCAAGGCCCGTGTGAAGGAGTTGGCCATCCGTCTGAACAAGGATTTTGCAGACAAGAATCCGTTGTTCCTGACGGTGCTGAACGGCTCGTTTATTTTCGCTGCCGACTTGTTGCGTGAGATCACCATCCCCTGTGAGGTCTCGTTTGTCAAACTGTCCTCTTACGAAGGCATTCTGTCGACAGGCAAGATAAAGGAAGTATTGGGACTGAACGAAGACATCACAGGCCGTACCGTCGTCATCGTGGAGGATATTGTGGATACTGGCCGTACCATGCGTCAGATGCTGGACTCGCTGAAAGTGCGCCGTCCTGCTTCCATCCAGATCTGTACGCTCTTCGTGAAGCCTGACAAGTTGGAGGAGCCTCTTGACATCGACTATGTCGCCTTCTCCATCCCCAACGACTTCATCGTAGGCTACGGACTGGACTATGATCAGCAGGGACGTAACCTGAAGGAAATATATACGCTGGTGGAGGAGGACTAGTTTTTGAGTTTCTAAGTTTTTGAGTTTCTAAGTTTTTGAGTCTTTGAGTTTTCAATTATGAGGGAGATTAAACTGCCGAATTTACCTGGTGAGCAGAAAGTGCAGGAGGGCGATTTGTTGCCCGACCAGTGGTTCAAGGGTAAGGAAGAGAAAGTGAAACAAACCAAAATAGAGGAGAGAGTGAATATGAAGAACATTGTGATATTCGGTGCACCCGGCTCAGGCAAGGGCACCCAGAGTGACAAACTGATAGAGCGCTATGGTCTGGAGCATATCTCTACAGGCGACGTGCTGCGTGCAGAAATCAAGAAAGGCTCGGAACTGGGAAAGACGGCACAGGGCTATATCGATCAGGGTCAGTTGATTCCCGATGACCTGATGGTGAGTATCCTGGCATCGGTCTATGATGGCTTTGGACGAGGTCACAAGGGGGTCATCTTCGATGGTTTCCCCCGCACCATTCCGCAAGCCGAGGCCCTCAAGGTCATGTTGTCAGAGCGTGGTGACAAGGTGGCTGCCATGATAGAACTGGCCGTGCCGGAGGATGAACTGATGAAACGCCTGTTGCTGCGTGGACAGCAGAGTGGTCGTGCCGACGACAATGAGGAGACCATCAAGAAGCGCCTGGTAGTTTATCACTCTCAGACGCAGCCTCTCATCGAATGGTACAAGCAGGAGGGCATTCACCATCACATCGACGGACTGGGTGACCTCGACCGCATCTTCGCTGATATCTGTGCCGTGGTGGATAATTTGTAAATGAGAAATGAGGAATGAGAAATGAGTAATTAAAATGTGAAATGAAGAAATTCCTGCCACAGCATCGGCGTAACTTCATTTAATCATTTGTCATTTACATTTCTCATTCCTCATTTCCCATTTCTCATTTTTAAAAGAGTATGGAGAGTAATTTCGTAGACTATGTGAAGATTCTGTGCCGCTCTGGCAAGGGCGGCAAGGGGTCGATGCACCTGCGCCATGTGAAGTATAACCCCAACGGAGGTCCTGACGGGGGCGATGGCGGCAAGGGCGGTAGCATCATCCTGCGCGGTAATCACAACTACTGGACGCTGCTGCACCTGAAGTACGAGCGCCATATCTTTGCCGAGCACGGAGGCAACGGCTGTAAGGACAAATGTCACGGTACCGACGGTAAGGATGTGTATATCGATGTGCCGCCAGGAACGGTGGTCTATAACGCCGAGACGGGTAAGTTCGTGTGCGACGTGGCCTACGATGGACAGGAGATTGTGCTATTGAAAGGCGGACGTGGCGGACTGGGCAACTTCCAGTTCCGTACAGCCACCAACCAGGCCCCGCGTTATGCCCAGCCTGGCGAGCCGATGCAGGAGATGGCCGTCATCCTGGAACTCAAGTTGCTGGCCGATGTGGGACTGGTGGGATTCCCCAATGCAGGTAAGTCGACACTGGTCTCATCCCTGTCGAATGCACGTCCGAAGATTGCCAACTATCCCTTTACGACTATGGAGCCCTCGCTGGGTATCGTGGGCTATCGCGACGGTAAGTCGTTCGTGATGGCCGATATCCCTGGCATCATCGAGGGGGCCTCGGAGGGCAAGGGCCTTGGCCTCCGCTTCCTTCGTCACATCGAGCGCAACTCGCTGTTGCTCTTCATGGTGCCTGGCGATACCGATGACATCAAACACGAGTATGAAATCCTGCTCAACGAACTGCGCCAGTTCAATCCGGAGATGCTCGACAAGCATCGGGTGCTGGCAGTTACCAAGTGCGACCTACTGGATGAAGAACTCATAGACATGCTGCGTGAGACCCTGCCCGATGACCTGCCTGTGGTCTTCATTTCCGCTGTCACAGGCTTCGGCCTGGAGGAACTGAAGGATGTGCTTTGGCGCGAACTGAATGCTGAGAGCAACAAACTGCAGGCTATCACCTCTGAGGATTCGCTGGTGCATCGCGACAAGGATATGTCGCAGTTTGCCCAGGAACTAGCCGATGAAGGCGAGGACGAAGACATTGAGTACGTGGATGACCTGGAAGATGCTGACGACATTGAGGAACTGGACGATCTGGAGTATATAGAGGTAGAGGAGGATTGACACCACAACTATTATATTATGATATGTCGGAGCGGATGACGGCTTTCAGTACCACCCGTCGAGGGGGCGTGAGTACTGGCAACTATGCCTCGCTTAACGTCAATGCCTATTGTGGCGACACGCCAGAGCATATCGCAGAGAACCGCCGTTTGTTGTGTCAGACGCTCGGTTTGGCTGCTATCTCACACCTCGTCATGCCTCATCAGGTGCATGGCACAGAGGTGAGGCAGATAAACGGAGACTTTTTTTCTCTGACCGACGCAGACCGCCAAGCGTTCCTGGAGGGTGTCGATGCCGTGATGACCAATCAGAGGGAAGTCTGTATCGGAGTGTCCACGGCCGATTGCATCCCCGTTTTGTTGTATGATGCTGAGCAGCATTGCGCCTGTGCCATCCATGCCGGCTGGCGAGGCACGCAGTCGCGTATCGTGGAAAGGGCTGTTTCTGCCATGACGGAGGCCTATGGCTGCAGGCCAGAGAACCTGTTGGCAGTCATAGGCCCAGGCATCTCTGTCGATAACTTTGAGGTAGGGCAGGAGGTGTATGACGCCTTTTACCAAGAAGGCTTCCCGATGGAGGAGATAGCCGTCATGCGAAAGAAATGGCACATCAACCTGCCTTTGTGCAACCGTATTCAGTTGCAGGCCATGGGCGTGCCTTCCTGTCAGATACAGGATGCAGGCATTTGCACCTTCGCAAATGCTGATGATTTCTTTTCTGCCAGACGCCTTGGCATCCAGTCTGGACGTGTCCTGACGGGCATTGTGCTGCATTGATTTGCATGCAGAATAAAAAAGTCTGCGCAGAATGCAAATAATTAAAAAATTTTGTGTAATTTTGCAACGAAAACAAGAAAACCTTTAAAATAATACAAATCTATGCAGAAAAGATTATTTATCTCGGTGATCCTGCTCTTGACGACGGTGTTGGGGGCTGTGGCTCAGGTGACGACTTCGAGCATGGCTGGTAAAGTGACTGTGGAAAATGGTGATGAGGCTGTCATCGGCGCTACCATTCAGGCAGTACACGAGCCATCAGGAACACGTTACACCGCTGTGACCAACGTGAATGGCCTGTTTACCATTCAGGGTATGCGTACGGGTGGTCCTTATGATGTGACCGTCTCTTACATTGGTCTTGAGACCAAGACACTGAAAGGCATCACCCTGCAACTGGGTGAGACCTACAACCTCAATGTGTGGCTCTCTGAGAACTCGAACAGCCTGACCGAGGTGGTTATCACTGGTAAGGCATCGAAGTTTACGGCTGAGAAGACGGGTGCCTCGACGAATATCACTAACGAGCAGATGATGACAAAGCCGACCATCAGCCGCAGCATCTCAGACCTGGTGAACTTCTCGCCTTATTCTGGCGGTAACATGAGTTTTGCAGGTGGTAGCGGTCGTATGACAAACTACACTATCGACGGTGCCAACTTCAACAACAACTTCGGTCTCAGTTCATCATTGCCTGGTGGTGGTAATCCTATTTCCCTCGATGCCATTGATGAGGTGCAGGTGGTGATTGCTCCCTACGATGTGCGCCAGACCAACTTCATCGGTGGTGGCATCAACGCCGTAACCAAGTCGGGTACTAACACATTCAAGGGAACGGCCTACTATTACTATCGCAATCAGGATCTGCGTGGTAATAGGATTGACGGCGAAGACCTGGGCACCCGTGCCGAGGAGTCCAAGAAAACCTATGGCTTCACCTTGGGCGGCCCGATCATCAAGAACAAACTGTTTTTCTTTGCCAACTACGAGAAAGAAATCACACCAGGTCAAGTTATTAAATACAGAGCCCGTGAAGACGGTGAAAAACCTGGTGGTATGATTTCTCGCACGACGAAGTCAGACATGGAGAAAGTCCACAACTACTTATTGAATAACTATGGTTACGATACGGGTTCGTGGACTGATTATCCTGCTGACGAGGAGAACGAGAAACTGCTTGTGCGCTTGGACTGGAATATCACTGATGCTCATCATCTGGCTGTGCGCTACAACTCGACAAAGAATACCTCATGGGTGGGCACTAATGGTTCTTCTGGCGACTTCTGGCCAAACACCTCTATGCGTCTTAATGGCACTTATCGTATTGGTCTGCAGTCGATGGCCTTTGCCAATAGTATCTACAGCAACGAGAGCAACGTGAAGTCTGTGTCTGCTGACTTGAATAGCCGTTTCGGTCAGAAAGCCAGCAACCAATTGCTCTATACCTATACCCACATTGAGGATCCTCATCGTGGTTCGCCCTCCAGCATATTCCCTGCCATCGACATCATGGCTGGCCAGGATGCAGATGGAAAGCAGATTTACGAGCCTTATATGTATGCCGGCTACGAGTTGTTCACCTACAACAATGGCGTGAAGAACAACATCCATTCGCTGACCGACAACTTTACTTACTACCTCGGTACGCACAAGTTGACAGCCGGTTTCCGCTGGGAGTACCAGTATGCTGACAACTCCTATATGCGTGAGGGTACAGGCTACTATCGCTTCACGGGTCTCAACGAGTTCCTGAGTGCTGCCGCCCCTGAACAAGTGGCCTTCACTTATGGCTTCAATGGCGAGAGCAATCCTACCAGTGCCGTGCGCTTCAACCAGATTGGATGGTATCTGCAAGATGAATGGAATATCACACCGAACTTCAAGTTCTCCTATGGTGTGCGTTTCGATGATATGATCTTCAGTGACAAGGACATTGAGCGCAACAACGCCATCTATGATCTGGACTTCAATGGCTATCATGTGGATACGGGCCGCTGGCCAAAATCCACTGTTCAGGTGTCGCCGCGTGTCGGATTCACATGGGATGTCTTTGGCGATAAGATTCTCAAGGTGCGTGGTGGTACTGGCATCTTTACCGGACGCCTACCTTTGGTGTTCTTCACCAATATGGGAACCAACGCCAATACCAAGCAGATTACCTATGCTGCCGGACGTGACAAGAATGGCAACTATGGTGACGTTCTTGGCCGTGACGCTGCATGGGTGCAGGACAAGTTGCAGCAGACTGCGGGCAAGTTCCTGTCAGTTGCTGAACTCGTTGACCTTTTCGAAGTTCCCAAGACGAACGAGAATCATGTGGTAGGTAGCAAGGTCTCTGATGTTGACAAAGACTTCAAGATGCCCCAGGTATGGAAGTCGAGCATCGCTGTGGACTACCAGTTGCCGGTTGACTTCCCGTTGACAGTGACAGGCGAGTTCATGTTTACCAAGAACATCAATGCTGTCTATATCAATAACCTGAATATCAATGCTACGCAGATGAGCGAGTGGGAGCACTTCAATGGTGCTGACAACCGACTGAAATATCCTACCAACTTCTTGTATTATGCTGGTAAGGATGTCGTCCAGTTGGCAAATACCTCCAAGGGATATGGCTATACGGCTAATGTGACGGTGAATGCCGAACCTATCAAGAATCTGAACCTGATGGCTGCATATACCTATACTGAGTCGAAGGAGATCTCGGGTATGCCTGGCAGTGACCCCGTGTCCACCTATGCCGAGGTGATTTCCGTTGATGGTCCTAACTATTGTACTGCCCAGCGTTCGCAGTTTGTCACACCCCATCAGGTGATTGCTTCTGTGGGCTATTATCTGCCTGTCAAGATCAAGGGTTCTGTATTGGGTACACATATCAACCTCTTCTATAAGGGCTATTCTGGCGCATCTACCAGTTTCCTCTATTCCAACGATATGAATGGTGACGGTGTGAACAGAGACCTTATCTATATCCCTGCTAACGACAGCGAGATTAAGTTCAAGAGCGAGGCTGACCGTGTGGCTTTCTGGCAGTTCGTTGATCAGGATGACTATCTGAGCAATCATCGTGGTGAGTATGCTGAGGCCTATGCACAGCGTGCACCCTGGCTCCACCGTGTAGACCTCCGTATTGCTGAGGACTTCGAGGTAAAGGTCTTTGGCACCAAGCAGAAGTTCCAGGCTTCGCTCGATATCATTAATTTCGGCAACCTGCTTAATTCTAGTTGGGGTGTCTCGAAGACCAACCAGGCCTGCAACTATGGTCAGATTCTGAAGTATGAAGGCGTGGATGCCCAGAACAACCCGATCTTCTCGATGAATAAGGTGAATGGTAAGTATCCGACCCAAACCTACGAGACCAGCAAGGATTATGGCAACTGCTGGAAAATGCAGATTGGTCTGAAGTACTTCTTCAACTAATCCTCATCGCCAGATAACAATGAGCCCTGGGTTTGCATGAAGCAGATCCAGGGCTTATTATTATTCTACGATGACCTGATAGGCCTTGATGGTGTTGGTGCTTACCGTCAGGCGTTGTACATAGGTAGTGCCTGCCCTGAGCCCCTTCAACTGACCGTCGGCGATGCTGGCATAAATGCCGTCGGCAAAGACAAACTGCTCGTCGCTCCCTGCTGCCAGAGGGGCGCCACCGGCTGTTAGTCGGATAACCTCTGGCTGCACCCGATAGTAGATAAAATTGCCCATCTGTGTCATCACTTCAAGGGCATTTTCCGTCAGTCCCATGATGAACCAGCGGTACATGCGCTTGTAGCCGTAGCCGTTGGACCACAGGTTGAGCATGATGCCGTTCTGTGTCCATGTGCCGTAGGTCTGGGAGTCGAAGCCATAGTCCAGATAGAGATCGTAGCCCGTATAGGTGCGGTCGGCATTGATGGTCAGCAGTTCACAATAGCCTGCCTGGGTATTCCCCCAGAACCATCGTCCCTCCAGGGTGGCGGCTGTTGTGGGTATGGTGGTCTTCTCAATGAACGTGATGCTGTCGATGCGCTCTACGGGAATCTCTGCCACCGAACCATCCTTGTAGGTGATCTGCATGACATTCTGTGCCCAAATCAGCATCGGGGCAAAGAGAGACAATAGGGTGATGCTGGTTCTTTTCATAATACTCTAAATTTGGTCTTTATCCTTTCATTGACACAATAGATGTGGTTGGGCACAAAACTGGATGCTGCCCACTACCGAAACCTGCTGCTGCGCGTCAAGAAGATTCGCGAGCGATACGAGTCAGGGCTATGATGACTTGCGCTTGGGGTTCTTAGGGAACCAGCCTCTTTCTACGCGTTTTTTCTGCTCAAAGAGTTCGCCGATGCCCCAGAGGGCTGAGGCACCGAACACGCCCACGCTGGCCGAGATGATGGTGTTCTCAATGAATAGTGCCGCCACAATTGATGCCAGTCCGACGGCCAGGAACACCACCCAGGGGCGCGTCCCCCAGTAATATTCTGTCTTGATAACGATAGGATGCCAGATGCCAATTGTCAGGAAGGTGCAAATGGCAATGATTATTCCTGTGAAATACATCTTTCTTTTCTTAACGTGACAGTGGCCTTTACTGTGCCAGGATCTGTTCTGCGTGCTCCTTGGTCTTCACCTGTTTGCCTGCGAAGATCTGTTCGATGACGCCCTCCTCGTTGATGATGAAGGTAGTACGAATGGTGCCTACGGTTTTCTTGCCGTACATTACCTTCTCGCCCCAGGCTCCCATGGCCTCAAGTAGGGTGTGGTCTACATCGGCAATCAGAGGGAACGGCAACTCATATTTCTCCTTGAATTTTACGTGCGAGGCGGCCGAGTCCTTGCTTACCCCCACGACTTCGTAGCCCTTGCCCTGCAACTCACCGTAGTGGTCGCGCAGGCTGCATGCCTCGGCGGTGCAGCCGCTTGTGTTGTCCTTGGGATAGAAATACAGCACCAGTTTGCGGCCTTTGTAATCACTCAGACGGATGTCACGTCCCTGTTCGTCCTTACCCAGTATCTCGGGCGCTTTGTCTCCAATGTTCATGCTCATTAATCTTATTTGAATAGTATTTTGCGGCTATTGACGATGTAGATGCCGCGCTGCAGTTGCTCACGTTTCACGCGTCACAATCATCAGTGGCGACTTGTCAGGCAAATCGTCGGGCGTAAGTTATTGGCGCTGCAAAGTTATATATTTCAATCTATATAACCAAACAAATCGCTAAAAAATAATGGTAAGTACCCCTCGCCCCTAGTAGCAGACTTAATGTTTGAGGGTCATAATCTTAGTGGGACAGGCCAGCGTGCACTTGCCACACTTCAGACAGTCAGGATGCAGGTATCCGATTTCTTCGCCGCGAGAGTCATAGGGCGTGAGTTGCATCGGACAGACGCGAGCACACTGCTTGCACTTCATCTGACAGGCACTCGATACGTGGATGTTCGTAAATGCCTTGGGCAACGGAGCCTTTCTAGGTGCAACCCAGTTGGAGATGGTGCCCATAGGGCAGAACGAGCACCATGTCCGTGGCGCATAGATGAAGGATAGCGTGATACCAACGATGGTGGTGATGACGATAATCGTCCAGAACACTTTGCCTATACCAGCCCACATGGGCAGTCCACCCTCGCTCCAAGGCACAAAACTCAGTTGGAAGCCGAACATGCCGAAGATGAAGAACACCATGAACAGGCGGAAGCCGAAGGTTCGCACAAACTTAGGTATCGGACGATGGGGCGAGTACTTTGACAACAGACGGTCATACATGTTGCCGCGAGGGCACACGTGTCCGCACCACCAACGGCCTTTCCAAATGCTGGTTATCACGGGGCCAATCATACAGATAATTGCCAACAGGCCAATCACTGGGAAGAACCAGCCGAGGATGATGTAGGCGATGATAATCCAGTAGATCGGCTGCCCTGGAGTCTCAAAATGTCTATAGAATCGTTTCTGTGCCATCAAGTTTTGTATTACTGTCGAACGTACTTGAATGTTGAACCGTTCTCCAATAGTGACCAAGTGGAACGGGTAAAAACGACTTCTGCGGTGTCGCCTCTCAGGGTGATCTCACCACCAATGGGATTGCCCGCTGCATCAGTTGCGGTGAATTCCATACCGTTAGTCCCTATTGTTCCAATGCCATCATCCAAGTCGGTCAGACGGAAGATGCCAATCCGAACGTCATATTTGCCATCGTCGCGGCGAGTAATATACAGGTTCGGCTCGTTGTTGTCCTCATCCAAATAGACACCCTCGTACGAAGGTTCTGGTGTTACAGACTCTTCTGTCGTAGTCGTTTCGTTTTGATTGTCCGACTTTTGATTCTTACACCCTGCCATCATTCCACAAATGAGGATAGCCCCCAACACAATAATAAACTTTTTCATTGTTACAATAATTTTAGATTGCCATAAGGCTGAAAAACACTTCTTTTATAATCGTTATACCGTTATAGGACGCTTGTAAATACCTTCTCCTTGCTGATAAACCTGTCGTACAGATACAGGAGAATATCCATGATCAGCAGGACGATGAATCCTGCTAGACCAGCAGCGCCGCATCACCACTCCCACAATCACCATCGGCAGAAATGCCAACAGTAGAAACACTATCAATTTCTTTGTATTCATCATTAACGACAGATTACGTCCAAAACTCTTTCTCGCCCGTCTGTACCATCTCGCCCTGACCTTTGACCTCTGGGCGAGCATCTGCACACTTGGGGCATGTATGCTTATCCCATATCCTGATGTTATCGCTGCCGCATTGCAGACACAGACGTCCCACTTCACTTCTGTAGGAAGGAGCCACGTCGGCAATGATACCACCCACCACAATGTTCTGGATGGTCTTGCAGTCAGGGCACAGCACGGCCCTAATCTCCTGACGGAAGAGCCCGCGCCCTTCGTACACCTCGGCTTCGTAGCCGCATTGCCTACAGCGATATTTCAGTTTCCAAGCCATGTATCAAGTTGCAAAGGTACGAAAATAAATGGAAAAAACAAAATAGGGAGTCTTTTGTTTTGTATTGTTCTCACTTATTCGTACCTTTGACCTTTGGTCTTAGGTACTTTCGCTCGGAAATGAAAAGAAAAACGAAAAAATCCCATATCCCGATGACTTTCCATGAAAAAAAGTGGTTCTTCCGCTTTTCCAGTTGGTAGGATACTAATCGATATATAAAAGAGGAAGCCAGAAACGTTATATGTTTATAAGTACCACCTTTTAAACTATA
>CADCCB010000049.1 GCA_902799905.1 uncultured Prevotellaceae bacterium | reverse complement strand
CTTCAAACTGCTACTGCTTGGACTCCATGACAATACTGTCAAAGAACTGGCGAAAAATGACTGAGGGCTATCCTACCAACTAGAAAAGCGGAAGAACCAGATTTTTCTGCTGCCATTCGTGAACCGCACTGGCAATGTTGTACCTTTGTACACATAATAAGGTTCGGGCGAGCGCGCCCGACGTCGCAATGCCTCGGACGGGTCGTCCGAATGCCTCCTACGCCCCACGCCAATGCCTTGCGACAACCGAAGAAATACTTACTTACATACCAAAGAAGGCATTCCGATGCCTCATGCGAAGCATCGGAAAGGTGAGGACCCTTCACCAAAATTAGCAGAGGAAGAAGAGACTGACGCCGAGAACGGAGATGACGGCACCAAGGACGGAGCGCCACGTGATCTTCTGACGGAACAGCCAGTAGGAGGGGAGAATGATGATGATAGGGGTCAGCGCCATCAGCGTGGAGGCGATGCCAGCACTCGTGTACTGAACGGCCATGAGCGAGAAGCCGACACCGACGAAGGGGCCGAAGATGGTAGTGGCCGTGGCTACGATCATACCCTTGCCGTCGCGGATGGCGTCGCGCAGAGGATGCAGGCCCTCACGGAAATAGAGCAGGAGCGAGAAGCCGATGATGCCGGCTATGCAACGCAGGAAATTGGCACTGAAGGGGATGAGCCATTCGGGCATAGTGCCTGGCTCGTAGTGGTCCATACCCATCTTGCTGAGCACCAAGCCGATGCCCTGACAGAGAGCCGCCCCGATGGCATAGAGCACACCATTGGCAGGCAACTTCAGCGAGACCTTATGATGCTCGCCACGACCCAGCACGGAGATGCCGATACCAATGAGGGTGATGAGCATGGCTATGATGCCCATGAGCGTCATGTGCTGTCCCAGAGTGATCCATGCCATCAGGGCCGCCGCCAATGGGGCCAGAGTCATGAACAGTTGACCATAGCGTGAGCCAATGATAATGTAGCACTGGAAGAGGCAGAAGTCGCCAATGACATAGCCTACAACGCCCGAGAGCAGCATCCACCCGCAGGCCTCGAAGGAACCGACGGAGGGCCACGGGGTACCGCTGACAATCCAGAACAGGATGACGGAAAAGAGCAGCGTCAGCCCCATGCGTAGCACGTTGAGCGGTAGGTTGCCCAGTCGCTTGCTGCCAAATTCACTCAGCAACGCGGTGGCCGTCCATGAAAAGGCAACGCCAATAGATATGAGTTCTCCAAGGTAAGTCACAGGAAATCAAGTTTTTTGTGTTGGAAATGAAAGGGAGACCATGTCTTTCCTATCTGACACAGCCTCCCTATGATAAACGAGTGTTATAATTTCAACTAAGTTTACAGTTTCGGACCTGCAGCGACCAAAGCCTTACCAGCCTCGTTACCCTCGTACTTCTTGAAATTCTTGATGAAGCGGGCAGCCAGATCCTTGGCCTTCTCCTCCCACTCATCGCGGTTCTGATAGGTGTCGCGAGGATCAAGAATACCCCAAGCCACGCCGTTCAACTGTGTGGGAACCTCGAAGTCGAAGTAAGGAATCTTCTTGGTAGGAGCGCTCAGGCGTCGATGATACCACGTGTATCCTTGATAGAGATACGCTTGCCGGTACCGTTCCAACCCGTGTTCACGAGGTAAGCCTTGGCACCGCTCTTCTCCATCTTCTTCACCAGTTCCTCAGCATACTTGGTGGGGTGCAACTCGAGGAATGCCTGGCCGAAGCAAGCGCTGAAAGTAGGAGTGGGCTCGGTGATGCCACGCTCGGTACCAGCCAACTTAGCGGTGAAACCAGAGAGGAAGTAGTACTTCGTCTGCTCGGGAGTCAGGATAGATACTGGGGGCAGCACGCCGAAAGCGTCGGCGCTCAGGAAGATGACGTTCTTAGCCTCAGGACCAGCGCTCTTGCCGTTCACCTTCTGGGCAATCTTCTCAATGTGTCAGGACCAGCGCTCTTGCCGTTCACCTTCTGGGCAATCTTCTCAATGTGGTTGATAGGATAAGAAACGCGGGTGTTCTCGGTCACGCTCTTGTCAGCGAAGTCAATCTTGCCAGCCTCGTCAACAGTCACGTTCTCCAGCAAGGCATCGCGACGGATAGCGTTGTAGATGTCAGGCTCGCTCTCCTTGTCGAGGTTGATAACCTTAGCATAGCAGCCACCCTCGAAGTTGAACACACCCTCGTCGTCCCATCCGTGCTCGTCGTCACCGATGAGCAGACGCTTAGGATCGGTTGACAGCGTGGTCTTACCAGTACCAGACAGGCCGAAGAAGATAGCGGTGTTCTTACCCTCCATATCGGTGTTGGCAGAGCAGTGCATAGAAGCGATACCCTGCAGGGGCAGATAGTAGTTCATCATAGAGAACATACCCTTCTTCATCTCACCACCGTACCAGGTGTTGATGATGACCTGCTCGCGGCTGGTAGTGTTGAAGGCAACGCAAGTCTCTGAGTTCAGACCCAGTTCCTTGTAGTTCTCAACCTTAGCCTTAGAAGCGTTGTAGATGACGAAGTTGGGCTCGAACTTCTCCAGTTCCTCAGCGGTGGGCTGGATGAACATGTTCTTCACGAAGTGAGCCTGCCAAGCCACCTCAACGATGAAGCGGACGCACAGACGGGTAGCCTCGTTGGCACCACAGAAAGCATCGACAACATAGAGATCCTTGTTGCAGAGTTCCTTGATGGCAATATCCTTCACAGTCTTCCAAACCTCCTCGCTCATGGGGTGGTTGTCGTTCTTGTACTCCTCAGAAGTCCACCATACCTTGTCCTCGCTCTGTGCATCCTTCACGATGTACTTGTCCTTAGGCGAGCGGCCGGTGTAGATACCAGTCATTACGTTAACAGCGTTCAGTTCGGTGTTCTGACCCTTGTCGAAGCCGGTCAGGCCAGCCTTTGTCTCTTCCTCAAAGAGGAACTCATACGACGGATTGTGGGCGATCACCTTCGAACCGGTGATGCCATACTGTGTCAAATCTAACTTTGCCATTTCTTTGCTATTTGTTTTATAAATGAATGATGCGATTTTTTACGGGTGCAAAGTTACTAATTTTCTGTGAATCACGTACATCTATTATGATTTATTAGCAATAAAGCAAGCCGTTTTATTGATAAAAAGCAAAAAATGCGGGTCGCCTCATTTGATTTGCAACCCGCAGTTTACATTTATAGGCAACTATACACCCATTATTTTTGTGTTATCGCAAACGGCACGACGATCTTCAGCACGATGTTGCGCCCAGGATTGTAGACGCCCTGATGGCCCGTCAGCACATTGACATCGGCATATTTCAGCCGGCTCAGATGACTCTGGTAGGCACGGTTGAAGATGTTCTGGGCCGTCAGGTAAACCTCGGCCCACTTGCGCCCTTTTACGAAGACATCCGTGCCGGCACTGGCGTTGAAGAGGGTGTAGGAGGGCGTACGCGTCTCTGTGTCGTAGGCCTTGAAATAGTGGTCTTGTGCCAAGAAACAATCCAGCCCCACCGACACATAGGCATTGTTGAGCACATGGCCGTGGTGGGTGATCTCGTACTTCAGGTCAGATGTCCAGCGGGGAGCGGGGGTCATGGGCAGATAGCGCATCTCCTCCGATTGGTGCAACTGGCGGGCATCGACCAGCGAGAACGAGTTGCCGAAGTGCAGTTGGTGGATGGGGTGGAAGTCGGTAGAGACCTCGAAGCCTTTCAGCAGCGCGTCGCCCTGGGTGTAGGAGAAGGTGCGGTAGTCGGGATCGATAACCTGGTCAATAGCATGCGAGAAGATATAGTTCTCGATGCGGTTGAGGAACAGGCTCACCTGAGCCGAGAACAAGCGGCCCTGATAGTCGGCTCCCAAATCGGCCTGCCAACTGTACTCCGACTTCAGGTCGGGGTTGCCCTGCTCATAGCGCAGCGTGCCCTCATGCACACCTTCGCTGCCCAGTTCGCTCATGTTAGGAGCACGGAAGCCACGGGCCACATTCAAGCGTACATTCAGGTTGTGGTCATCAGTATCGACGGCCCGCCACACAGCACCCACGCTTCCGGTGAATCCGCTGAAGTTGCCGTAGCCGTTGACATGACGGTTATCCAGTCGCAAGCCGCCACTCACCGTCCAGCAGTCCAATGTCTTCTGAATGGTGGCATAGCCGCCGATGTCGAAAAGGCGATAGTCGGGAATCAGCGACTCCTCAGCCAGGTTCTCCGACTCCTGATACATACCCGTGAGGCCCGTTGAGAACTGGGCGTTGAGCAGCGAGAGTTGGTAGCGGAAATCATAGGTCAAGGTGTGCAGGCGGAAATAGAGTTCGGGCTCGTTGGCATCATCCTCGAACTCCTGACGGCGGTTCTGCTGATAGGCCACGATGGCTTTCAGCGTTTCTGACGAGCCCAACCGGAATAGGTTGTCCCAGGTGGCCTTGTAATGCTTCACCTGCTGGAACGGCAGTTGTTTGTGATAGGTCTTCAGGTCGTAGTCGTGCACGAGTTCGCCAGTCAAGGGGTCTCGCTCGCCCTCCGCCATACTCGGCGTCAGATGGAAGCAGTCCCACTTCAGGTGGCTGTGGCCCCAACGGCGATCCAGTCCCAGCAGCACCGAGGCAGCCCGCTCATGCATCTGAGTGCCAGGCACATAGCCGTCAATGGGCGTCTTGTATTCGTGGGCCATCTTTTCACTATAGCGGGCACTCCACACAAAACTGTTCTGATGGCCTGCAAAGTAGGCGGAATAGTCGAAGAGGCCGCTGTTGGTCTGGTACTCCGTGCTGACACTCCCCACCACTTCGCCTTCCGACGGCAGCGAGGGACTATGCAGGATGAGCACACCAGCCATCGCATCGGAGCCATACATCAGCGAGGCCGGTCCCTTCAGGATCTCCGCGCTGCTCACCCCCTGGCCGTCAACCTCCAGTCCGTGCTCGTCGCCCCATTGCTGACCTTCCTGACGCACACCGTCGCTAACCACCAGCACACGATTGTAGCCCAGGCCGCGAATGATGGGCTTCGAGATGCCGTTGCCCGTAGTCAGTTGGGCCAATCCGGGCTGATGGCTGATGGCATCAATGATATTTGTTCCTGTGGCTGCCCGCAGTTCTCGTGGTGTCACCACAGAGACCGGTGCCGGCATATCGCGCAAGCGGGTCTGTCCTGTCACGCCGGTCACCGTCAGTTCGTTCAGTCTGAGGTGCTTATAGAACACATCGGTCGAATCGGATGCATTCTGTGCTGCCATTGTCGTGACACAACACAACAATGACAAAAATATAGTCTTTCTGTTCATTGGAAAAAATTGATAAGTTGTTTTTGAATAAAAAAGAGATACCTTCAAAAACAACGGGGAGGTGCACGGCTCTGACTTACACCCTCTACCACCAATGGAAGACCGGGGACGGCATCGGGTAAGGTGACCATAGAGCCATAGGCCAACGACAGGATGGCGACGGCAAGGCCGACAAGATAGTTAGCACTAATGAACTGACAGAGGATACAATCATGGATGGAGAAGTCGGCCACCGCCATCTGCTCCACATGTGAAACATGCTGAACACATGCCTCACAATAGGAGTGGGCAGCCTCCTGAACCTCATGTCTGTGAAGTGACGACAGCACGAGCACCGGCAGGAAGACTGCGATCAACAAACGGGCAGCGATTTGCCGCTTTAGTCTATGTCTGTTCATTTTGTGGTTGCAAAAGTACACATTTTTTCTAAAAAAGACCCACTTTTCTTCTTTATTATCTTTTTTTTGCTTAACTTTGCCAACAAGAATCAAGAAAACCTAAGACATGAAAGTAATCAATTTCAGCGAACAGAACTCCTGCCTGAACCAGTTTATGGCAGAGATTCGCGACAAGAACTATCAGAAGAACAGGCTGCTGTTCCGTAACAACATCCGACGCATCGGTGAGGTGATGGCCTATGAGATCTCCAAGACCCTGACCTACAAGCCTAAAACGGTGACTACACCGCTGGGCTCACTGGACATTCCACAAGTTAAGGACGAGGTGCTGCTGGCCACCGTGCTGCGTGCCGGACTGCCTTTCCACGAGGGCTTCCTGCATGTGTTTGACCATGCAGAGAACGGCTTTGTGTCGGCTTTCCGTATGTATACCAACCGCGAGCATACCGAGGTGGGCATCCATACGGAGTATATGGCCGCCCCAACGGTGAAAGGCAAAACGCTCATCATCGTCGATCCCATGCTGGCTACAGGAGGCTCGATGGTGGCTGCCTACGAGGCTCTGCTCAAGACGGGAAAGCCGGCAAAGGTGCACATTGCCAGCGTGATAGGAACGCCCGAGGGTGTAGAGATGCTACAAAAGAACGTAGCAGAGGACACCACCCTTTGGTGCGCCGCCATCGATCCTGGCATGAACGAGCACAAATACATCGTTCCCGGATTCGGCGACTGTGGCGACCTCTGCTACGGCGAGAAACTTTAGTTAACGGGGATGACTACCTTCTGGGTCAGTTTGCGCTGCTTGTCCTTGACGGTTAGCGTGACCTGACCCTTTTCCTTGCCTGCCTGCACTACCACTACCAACTGACCGGAAAAGAGTTTCATGGTCGGCTCGGTAAACACCTCCAATGAGGTGGGGTCACCATTGCAGACACCACGGAACGTGCCCTGACCGCTCACCTCAAAGGCCAGTTGATCATTGGCATCAGGTATCAGCGTGCCGTCCTTGTCTGTCAAACTCACGGTGACATAGGCCAGATCGTTGCCGTCGGCTTTGAGGTTTGAGGTTTCTTGCGTCCACACCTCAGTCTTGAGCATAGCGGGCTTGCCGGCAGTCTTCATGATCTTCTCACCAGCAGCATTTCCATTTTCATCATAGACCACGACCTTCACCTCGCCCGGCTCGTATTTCACGTTGTTCCAACGCAAGCGATAGCGGTCAAGACGCTCCTTGGGATTCTTCTTGATGCGCCCCTGACTTTTACCGTTAACAAAAAGTTCGGCCTCGTTGTAGTCGGTATAGCAATAGACGGGCGTCACCAGCCCCTTGCGCTTGGGCCACGTCCAATGAGGCAGCAGGTGGATGGTATGGTCATCCTTACGCCAATGCGAGCGATACAGGTAGTAGCGGTCCTTGGGCAGTCCAGCCAGGTCGCAGATGCCGAAGTAACTGCTGCGCGAAGGCCAGTACTCATCATAAGGTGAGGGTTCGCCCAGATAGTCGTAGCCTGTCCACACAAACTCTCCGATCACCCAATCCTTATCATCCTGCCAGCACCAGTCATCGTCAGGCAGGTTAGACCACGGACAGTATTCCAGATCATAACTGGAGCACTGGCCGTCAGCCGTCTTCACGGCATTGGGATCATAGCCTTTCGCCCAAGACGAGAAACGCGCATTATCATCAGGTTCGACAGGGAACTTATAGATACCACGGGAACTGACCGTCGAGGCTGTCTCGCTACCGAGGAGGAAGCCCTGAGGCAGTTGCTTGAGGTTCTTGTCATATTTATGGACACGGTAGTTGAAGCCTGGCACGTCCATCACTTGAGCAACACCGCTTCTCAATGCCTCTTCAGCCCTGTCGAGGCCCTGCGTTACAGGACGTGTGGGGTCAAGCGCATGACAGAGGCCCTGCAGATGGACGCTGATCTGGCGGCCCTTGTCGCTACCCTGTTCGGGTATCTCGTTGCCTATCGACCACATGACGATAGAGGGGTGGTTGCGATTGGCAAGTATCAGATTGGTGATATCCTTGTCGGCCCATTCATTGAAATCTTTGGAATAGCCGTTCTTGCACTTGGGATAAAGCCACATATCAAAACTCTCAGCCATCACCATCATACCCAGCGAGTCGCAGATGTCCATCTGCATCTGTGAGGGCATATTATGAGAGGTACGGATAGCGTCGCAACCCATGTCCTTCATCGTCTTGATCTGTCGGATGAGGGCGGCCTTGTTGACAGCAGCACCCAAGGGTCCCAAGTCGTGATGCAGGCAGACGCCCTTCAGTTTACGCGTCTTACCGTTCAGTTGGAAGCCGCCTTCCCGTGACACCTTGACGGTGCGGATGCCCGTGCGGATGCGCTTACGGTCAATAACACGATCAATGGAACGCGGATTACCCCACTCTGCAGGCACCAATAAGATGACATCCAACTCATAGAGATTAGGTGTTTCTGGCGACCACAACTTGGCATCGTCAACAGTAAAATGGGCATATACCTTACCATCATCGTTGATGTGGCAATACCCACGCCTACGCGCGTTAGGATCCCAGTCGGTGTAGACAGTCCCGTCAGGACCTCTCAGTATCATGTCAACTTGCAGTTCAGAATTCGCCGCATCCACCATGGTAGCCTCAACCTCCACCTCAGCCTTGCCATCCTTGATACTCACAGTGCGCATCACGATGCTCCAGTCGTCGATATGCGCTTTGTCAGTCAACACCAGTTTGACAGGACGGTAGATACCCGCACCCGGATACCAGCGCGAACTCTCCTTCATATTCTCAAGATGTACATAGAGGTCGTTCTCACCTGTATGAACATAGGGGGTAATGTCCACACGGAAGGCATTGTAGCCATAAGCCCAATAGCCGGCCTTCTCGCCGTTGACATGCACACAAGGCTCTGACATCGCACCATCGAACACCAGTTCGGCATGACCATAAAAATTCGATGGAATCGAGAACTTTCGTTTATAGCGACCCTCACCTATCCAGGGTAGCGATCCTGAGCGGCCACTCTTTTCCGTGGGCTCTTTCTCGCCATTCTGTTCGATGGCCACCACCTGCAGGTCCCACTTCTTGTCGAAGGGGCCGCTGATAGCCCAGTCATGGGGTACGCTCACCGTCTCCCATGTATAACCGGTGTCTTTTGAAAACTGCCAGTCGTCCTGTAGATTAATTTCCTGTCTGGTCTGGGCTTGTCCTACCATAGAACATAGCATGGCCAGTGTTAGTAGTTTTGTCTTCATATAGTAAATATTTAGGCTTCCTAAAAAGCAAGCACTTCCGCCTTTAATCGATCTCCTCGTCAGGCTCGTAACCGCCCATCTCACGAATGGCATTCTTCAGCATCGTGTGCTGCTGGTAGAGATGATTGACGGCCTCCTCACCCTGCGTATAGTCATGCATAGGACTCTTGAGGAAGAACGAGAGGAAGCGCTGGATGCCGAAGCGACCGGCACGGGCTGCCAGATCCATCAGCAAACAGAGGTCAAGGCAGACGGGAGCAGCCAGGATACTGTCGCGGCAGAGGAAGTTGATCTTAACCTGCATAGGATAGTTCATCCAGCCATAGATGTCGATATTGTCCCACGACTCCTTGTTGTCATTGCGGGGCGGATAGTAGTTGATACGTACCTTATGATAGTATTCGCTATAGAGTTCGGGCTGCTCGTCGGCTTTGAGAATCGTTTCCAGGGTGGATAGTTTCGACACCTCCTTCGTGCGGAAATTCTCAGGCACATCGAGCACCAGACCGTCGCGGTTACCCAAAATATTGGTGGAGAACCAGCCGCTCAGTCCTAGGCAACGAGTACTGATGATAGGGGCGAAACCACTCTTGACAAGCGTCTGACCAGTCTTGAAGTCCTTACCGGCTATGGGCATGCGAGTCTGTTCAGCCAACTCCCACATGGCAGGAATATCAACCGTCGTGTTAGGAGCACCCATGATAAACGGACAGCCCTCCTTCAGGGCGGCATAGGCATAGCACATCGAAGGAGCCACATGCTGACGGTCATCGGCCTTCATCGCCTCTTCAAGGGCCTGAAGTGTATAGTGCACCTGCTCATCAATAGGCACATAGATTTCAGTCGATGCAGCCCAAAGCACCACAACGCGGTCACATCCCTTCTCCTGCTTGAAGGAGCGGATGTCCTCACGCAGCATCTCTGCCATCTGCCATCTGGAAGGTGTCTCGCCTCCACTCTGCAGTTTGACATTCGAGCCATCCAACCGTTTGGCAAAGTCTTTGTCGAAGGCGGCCTTCATTGGCACAATCTGCTCCAGTTCGTCGCGCACCGGCTCAATGTCCTCACGTTTCAGCACTTCTGCATAGACGGCAGCCTGATAGGCATTCTGCGGATAGACATCCCAACAGCCAAAGACAATACTGTCGAGGGCTGCCAGGGGTACGATGTCGGCATACTTGAGATATTGCTTCTCAGCACCCTTCCCCACTCGGATCTTGTCATACTGGGTCATTGAGCCGATAGGTTTGGCCAGTCCCTTACGAGCCATGAGAACACCCGTCATCAAGGTGGTGGCTACGGCTCCGTTACCAACGATTAATATACCTAGTTTGCCTGATGCAGGCTTCACTTCTGCGCTTTTCATTTGCTTGAGTTTGCGATTTAGTTTCTTTCAGTCCGGCAAAGTTACAATGTTTTTTTGGAAAACGGAAGGATTTCACTCTTTTTTTAAAAATAATTGCATAGTTAGGAAATTATTATGTAAATTTGCAGGCAATAAAACCAGCAACCTCACACTAATATGCGACTAAGACATTTCTTATCTTTAGCGGCTGTTGCCTTGTGGAGTAGTGTCTCCATGGCACAAAACCAAGTATTCATCTATGCGCCAAACCCATCGGCAGGATTACACATCGCTGTGTTGCAAAAAGACAGCACTTGGCAGGATATCGGTCAATTGTGCGCATCCGACTATGGCACATGGGGCGTTGAGAAGAAGATGTACCACCCCTCCGTCTGCCGGGCCGCCGACGGTTCATGGCGGCTGGTGTTCCAAGTGAACGATCGTTCACCACTGTTTGCTGCCGCCTACAGTCAGGACCTGATTACCTGGCGTCCACAGGATTATCCACATGTAGTCAGCCGCAACTGCCTGTCACCTGTGATACATCCAACCATCGACGGCTATGAAATCATATACCAGTCTGATGGTAAATGCTTCAAAGTCATGGCATCGGCCGACTTCCGCCATTTTACGGCTGGCGAACCTATGGGTCAGGTACCTACGGCACTGATCAATGTGCTACAGGCAGAAGAGGCAATCAATATGGATGGAAAAGATTTCACGGGCCAGTCCTTTGAACTCACCAATGAAGAGATAGCACACGTCCGGCACCATTTCGAAGCGGCAGCAGAGAACTATCGGAAATCTCAGGAACGAATGCACGACGATGTCAGTAACCTGTCGCTGCCGGAGACCATCGAGGCCACGCTGACCGTCAATACCAAGGAGAGTAAAGCCATCAGTGACAAACTCATCGGCATCTTCTTTGAGGACATCAGTTATGCTGCCGATGGTGGACTGTATGCCGAACTGGTGCAGAACCGCGACTTCGAATACAACGCTAAAGACCGGCGTGAATGGACGGCAACTACCGCCTGGCATTCTCCGGCAGAGATAAAAATCGGCAACAGTCTGCCCCTCTCACCACAGAATCCACACCACGCATTGGTAACCACCGACTCGCTCTGGAACGAGGGCTGGGACGGTATTGCTGTACAAGCGGGCAAGATGTACGACTTCTCCATTTTCGTCCGTGGTAAAAAGACCTTCTCTGTCCAGTTGCTGTCTGGCGACGGCGCTGTGATTGCCCAAGGTCAGGTGAAAGCGAATGACAAGCAATGGAAACGATACGAAACGACACTCACAGCCACACAATCTGACGACAAGGCACGCCTGCTGTTGTTGCCACAGGGCAAAAAAGAGGTTGCCATCGACATGGTGTCACTCTTCCCGCGTGAGACCTTCAAGAATCGACGTAATGGTCTTCGCAAGGACCTGGCTGAGACCATTGCTGCCCTGAAGCCCAAGTTCGTGCGTTTCCCCGGAGGCTGCATGAGTCACGGGCAGGGATTAGAGAATATCTACCATTGGCAACACACCATCGGCCCGCTGCACACACGAAAGCCCGACTTCAACATCTGGCACTACCACCAGACGCGCGGTTTAGGCTTCTATGAATACTTCCTGTTCTGCGAAGACATCGGGGCAGAGCCACTTCCAGTATTGGCTGCCGGCGTACCCTGCCAGAACTCTGCAAACAACAGCGACGGCATAGGTGGACAGCAAGGAGGCATCCCCATGGCTGACATGCCTGCCTACATCGACGAACTGTGCAACTTGATAGACTGGGCCAACGCCGACCCGGCAACTAACGAATGGGCCCGTAAACGTGCACTGGCCGGTCATCCCGAACCATTCAACCTGAAATATATCGGCATAGGCAACGAGGATATCATCTCCACCACGTTCGAAGAGCGCTACGAGATGATTTGCAAAGCCATCCGCGAGCGGCATCCCGAGATTAAGATCTGCGGCACCGTTGGTCCCTTCCACACCCCGTCATCCGACTATATTGAAGGATGGGACTTCACCAAGAAGCATCCTGACCTGCAATATATGGTTGACGAGCACTACTACGAGTCGACAGGCTGGTTCATGCACCATCGCGACTACTACGACAACTACGACCGACAGGCCGCCAAAGTCTATCTCGGTGAATGGGCTGCCAGCACAAGGGCAAAACGACCCAACGTGGAAACAGCCCTGGCAGAGGCGCTCTACCTGACCGATGTCGAACGTAACGGTGATGTCGTCGAGATGAGCAGTTATGCCCCTATGCTCTGCAAGGACGGACATTCCAACTGGAATCCTGACATGATCTATTTCACAAATACAACCATCCGTACCACACCGGCCTATGAAGTTCAGCGTATCTTCTCCAACTACAGCGGCGACCGCTATATCAGTTCAGAGTTCAAAGTTCAGAACGCAGAGTTAAGTCACCGTGTGGGAGCCAGTGTCGTGAAAGACTCCAAGAATGGCAAGACCTACCTGAAACTGGTAAATGCCCTTCCATCGACATTGAAAATCGATGTCAAGGGAATCAGGATTCCTGCCAGGGTGAAGTGTGAGCAGTTCTGCGGCAACGACATAGAAGACCAGAAGGCCAAGGCCGAGGTTATCGTGACCGATAAGCCTACCACCTTACCTCCCTACTCTCTTCGTGTCATAGAACTGTGACCCCTATATATAATATAAGGTAAGGCGACTTTCACGAGTTCTGCGACACTCAGCAGTTATTCTTACAAAAGAAGAACGAAAAAGTGTAAAAAGACAAGATTTAAATCAAAAAGTTGCACAATTAATACCCGTGTGTGCACACAAGGGTCAGTTTTATGCCAAAAAATTTGCATAAGTGAAAGAAAATGTGTTACTTTGCACCCGATTTACAAAAATTGAACATTCATATTAACATTTTAAAAAAGAAAAATTATGTCAGAAATTGAAAGCAAAGTAAAGGCAATTATCGTAGACAAACTCGGAGTTGACGAGGCAGAGGTAAAGCCCGAAGCAAGTTTCACCAATGATCTGGGCGCAGATTCACTGGATACTGTTGAACTGATTATGGAATTTGAGAAGGAGTTCAACATTTCCATCCCCGACGACAAAGCAGAGAAGATTGGCACTGTGGCCGACGCTATCGCTTACATCGAGGAAAACGTAAAATAAAGTAAAAAGTATAAGTGAGAAGTGAAGAATTTGCTGCCGCCATAAACTTCACCAATTAGAAGTGCGGTAGCAAATTCTTCTTTTTTTCACTTTTCACTATTACCAAGTAATATGGAATTAAAAAGAGTTGTTGTAACAGGACTTGGTGCTGTTTCGCCAGTAGGTAACACCCCCGAAGAGATGTGGAAGAACATGCTTGCAGGCGTTAGCGGTGCTGCCCCTATTACACTTTTCGATACAACTGGCTTTAAGACTACATTCGCCTGCGAGGTGAAAAACCTCAACATGAACGACTATCTGGACCGCAAAGAGGCCCGTAAGATGGATCGCTACACGCAGTTTGGCATGATTGCCGCCATGCAGGCTGTTAAGGACGGTGCCATAGATTCCGAGACGATTGACAAGAACCGTATCGGTGTAGTCTATGGTGTTGGCATCGGTGGTATCAAGACCTTTGAGGAAGAAGTATCCTACTTCGCACTCAACAGAGAGAACGGTCCGAAGTTCAACCCGTTCTTCATCCCCAAGATGATTGCAGACATCGTGGCCGGACAGATTTCCATCATGTACGGCTTCCATGGCCCCAACTACATCACATCATCGGCCTGTGCCTCATCAAGCAACGCCCTAGCCGATGCCTTCAACCTGATTCGTCTAGGCAAGGCAAACGTGATTGTAGCCGGTGGTGCCGAGGCTGCCATCTGCGGTACAGGTGTCGGTGGTTTCAATGCCATGCATGCCCTGTCTACTCGTAACGATGAGCCAGAGAAGGCTAGTCGCCCGTTCAGCGCCAGCCGCGACGGTTTCGTCATAGCCGAAGGTGCAGGCTGTCTGATTCTGGAAGAGTTGGAGCATGCCAAGGCCCGTGGTGCCAAGATCTATGCAGAGATGGTTGGTGCAGGCATGAGTGCCGATGCACACCACATTACGGCTTCCCACCCCGAAGGTTTGGGTGCCAAACTGGTGATGCAGGATGCCCTTGCAGATGCTAACATGAAGCCTGAGGACATTGACTATATCAATGTGCACGGCACATCAACCCACGTAGGCGATATTTCTGAGGCAAAGGCTATCAAGGAAGTATTCGGCGATGCTGCCTTCAAACTGAACATCTCATCGACCAAGTCGATGACTGGTCACTTGCTGGGTGCCGCCGGTGCCATTGAGGCAATGGCTACCGTACTGGCCGTGCAGAACGACATTGTTCCGCCAACCATCAACCATGAGGAAGGCGACGAAGATCCCGAGATTGACTATAACCTCAACTTCACCTTTAACAAGGCACAGAAGCGCACCGTTCGTGCTGCCCTGAGCAACACCTTCGGATTCGGCGGTCACAATGCCTGTGTGGTATTTAAGAAATATGAGGATTAGAGATATCATCGAAAGAATAAGGCTCCCTTTCCGCCAGGAGAAGGAGCTTTTTTCTTCTCTCTACGACATCATAGGTTTCTACCCCCACAACATCTCCTATTATAAAATAGCCCTGACCCATAAGAGTTCCGGCCAGCGCAATGAGAAAGGCAAACCGCTGAACAATGAGCGACTGGAATTTCTGGGCGATGCCATTTTGGATGCCGTGGTGGGACATATCGTATATGAGCACTTCGCTGGAAAGCGCGAGGGCTTCCTGACCAACACCCGCTCAAAACTGGTGAGCCGTGAGACACTGGGCAAGTTGGCCAGTGAGATGGGATTGACAGAACTCATTCAGAGCAACGCCTCCCAGCGGTCTCACAACAGTTACATGGCCGGCAATGCCTTTGAGGCGTTAGTTGGTGCCATCTATCTCGATCAAGGCTACGATGCTGTGATGCTGTTTATGAGGAAGCGCATCCTGGCTCAGATGGTCAACATCGACAAGGTGGCTTACAAAGAGGTAAACTTCAAGTCAAAACTGCTGGAGTGGACCCAGAAGAACCGTGTGAGAATGGAGTTCCGCTGCTTGAAGCAGGGTGTCGACGAGAAAGGTTCACCCATCTTTGGCTTTCAAGCCATCATAGAAGGTGTAGAAGGTGGTAAGGGGCAAGGCTATTCCAAGAAGGAAGCGCAGCAGGAGTGTTCCAAGGAGACACTGCAGCGCCTCCGTCGTGAGCCACAGTTTATCGATGCCATCTTTGCAGCCAAGTCCAGTCGTACGAAGATGGAGGAAGAACCCACCGCTGTAGCCCCCGACCTGGAGGCAGAGAAGGAATTTATCATCAAGAATGATAAAACGGAAACTCCGGATAATCCCGACATGCCAGAGACCCCTGACATGCCGGACTCCTCATTCGATGAGTTCGACCTCTCTGATATCACGCACAACACCGAAGAAATGTCGCGAGAAGACATCATAGCAGCCGCCGAGGCGGCAGCGTATGAAAGTTGAAAGTTAAAAGTAAAAAAGTTAAAAGTAAGATATGGCTTTAAAATGTGGTATTGTGGGACTGCCCAACGTGGGTAAGTCGACATTGTTCAACTGTCTGTCAAGTGCAAAGGCACAGGCAGCCAATTTCCCCTTCTGTACGATTGAGCCAAACGTGGGTGTCATCACCGTGCCTGACGAGCGACTGAACCGTCTGGCAGAGATTGTTCACCCCGGACGCATCGTACCTGCCACCTGTGAGATCGTTGATATCGCCGGTTTGGTGAAGGGTGCCTCGAAGGGTGAGGGATTAGGCAATAAGTTCTTGGGGAACATCCGTGAGACGGATGCCATCATTCATGTACTGCGTTGTTTTGAGGATGAGAACATCACACATGTGGACGGCACCATCGACCCCATCCGAGACAAGGAAATCATCGATACCGAACTGCAACTGAAGGATCTGGAGACCATCGAGAGCCGTCTGGCCAAGACTGAGAAGGCTGCTGCCGCCGGCAATAAGGATGCCAAGGTAGAAGCCACCGTGCTGAAAGCCTATAAGGAGGTGCTGGAACAGGGTAAGAACGCCCGTATCGTGGAGTTTGAGACCAAGGAGGAGCAGGATGCTGCCCGCAACCTCTTCCTGCTGACGGCCAAGCCCGTGCTCTACGTCTGCAATGTGGGTGAGGCAGAGGCAAAAGACGGCAATGCCTTCACCAAGAAAATCGAAGAGATTGCCAAGGAGGAAGGTGCCGAGGCCATGATCATCGCTGCCAAGACGGAAGAGGATATCGCTGAACTCGAAAGTTACGAGGATAAGCAGATGTTCTTGGAGGAACTGGGCCTCAGCGAGAGCGGCGTTGACCGCCTCATCAAGAAGGCCTACGCCCTGCTGAACCTCGAGACATTCATCACCGCTGGTGAAATGGAGGTGAAGGCCTGGACCTATAAGAAAGGTTGGAAGGCACCTCAGTGTGCCGGTGTCATCCATACTGACTTCGAGAAAGGTTTCATCCGTGCCGAGGTCATCAAGTACGACGACTATATCCAATATGGCTCTGAGGCTGCTGTCCGCGAAGCTGGTAAACTGGCTGTCGAGGGTAAGGACTACGTCGTTCAAGACGGAGATATCATGCACTTCCGCTTCAATGTATAGACTACGTCTGCTGCTCCTGCTATTGCCTAATGGCGGTTCGCTCGCTTTTTCGTAATTTTGCGCCCAAAATGAGACTCATATGACAGATTTACTCTTATACATCACTTGGAACCCATCGATAGAGGTCTTCTCATTGGGGCCATTCAGCATCCGCTGGTATTCGCTATGCTGGCTCATCGGACTAGCATTGGCCTATATCATGGTGAAATGGCTGTATAAACACCAGAAGATTGCCGACGAGAAGTTCGACCCCCTGTTCCTCTATTGCTTCATAGGCATTCTGGCAGGCGCACGCCTGGGACATTGCATCTTCTATGAACCAGGGCATTTCCTAACCTCATGGCAGGGATTCATCGAGATGCTGCTGCCTATCGACATCAAGGCCGACGGCTCGTGGGAGATTACCGGCTATCAGGGCCTGGCCTCTCATGGTGGCACATTAGGCATCATCCTGGCCCTGTTGCTCTATGTCAAGCACATGAAGGTGCCCATGTGGCAAGTGCTTGACAACATCGGTATCGCCACAGGCATCACGGCCTGCTGCATCCGACTGGGTAACCTGATGAACTCGGAGATTGTCGGAAAGATCACCGATGAGAGTCTGCCTTGGGCTTTCTATTTCGTTCAGCATGACGGACCACAGAACGTGGTGCTCCGTCATCCCGGACAACTCTACGAGGCCATTGCCTACGCCCTGCTCTTCCTGCTGATGGTGGTGCTTTACAAGAAATGGCCACAGAAGGTCGGCACCGGTTTCTATTTCGGACTCTGTCTGGCCTACATCTTCACCTTCCGCTTCTTCGTGGAATACTTCAAAGAGGTACAGGAATCGTTCGAGCAGGGCATGCTGTTCGATATGGGCCAACTGCTGTCGCTGCCCTTCATCGCCATCGGTGTATGGTATGTGGTGAAAGGACTACATTTTCAAAATGATAAATGAAGAAATGAGGAATGAGAAATTAAAATGAAAAATGCATAAATGACTGTTGGTGCGGAGATCATTTCGTCATTTAATCATTTACATTTCTCATTTCTCATTTATAACTCTATTTCCCCGATACAATTTTCTTGATGTCATTCAACTTGTTGAGAGCCTCTACTGGCGTCAAGTTGTTGACGTCGAGTCCCAGTATCTCATCACGAATCTGGCAAAGCACGGGATCATCAAGTTGGAAGAACGACAACTGCATGCCCTCGCGACTATTGGCTATTTCCATCGTCGGCTTACCAACGCGCATCTCCCCTCCTTCTGAGGGGCCGGGAGATGTCTTCTCAAGTTGTTTCAGGATGACATTGGCACGCTTCACGATGCTTCGGGGCATACCGGCAATCTCTGCCACATGGATACCGAAGGAGTGCTCAGAGCCACCCCGCTCCAGTTTGCGCAGGAAGATGACCTTGCCATCAACCTCCTTCACCGAGACATTATAGTTCTTGATCCGCGAAAAGTTCTTCTCCATCTCGTTCAACTCATGATAGTGGGTGGCGAAGAGCGTGCGGGCCCGGGCCTTGGGCGTCTCGTGCAGGTATTCCACGATGGCCCATGCTATCGAGATGCCATCATAGGTGGAAGTACCACGGCCCAGTTCATCGAAGAGAACGAGCGAACGTGGCGTCACATTATTTAATATATTAGAGGCCTCCGTCATCTCCACCATAAAGGTCGACTCGCCCAATGAAATATTGTCTGACGCCCCCACACGAGTAAAAATCTTGTCCACCATACCGATGCGAGCAGCCTCGGCAGGTACGAAACAACCTACCTGTGCCAACAGCACAATGAGTGCCGTCTGGCGTAGCAAAGCCGACTTACCGGCCATGTTGGGACCGGTTATCACGATGATCTGCTGTCGCTCCTGATCCAACCGCACATCGTTGGGCACATACTGCTCATCGACAGGCAACTCGGTCTCGATGACGGGATGGCGGCCCTGGCGGATATCGATGACATCGCTGTCTTCCACCACCGGACGGATATACCGGTGTTCCTCGGCCGTCTTGGCAAACGACAGCAGACAGTCGATATGTGCCAGCAGGACGGCATTGGTCTGTATCTGGGCGGTAAACTGCTGGATAGCCAGCACCAGTGCATTGAAGAGTTGTGCCTCCAGCGACAGGATCTTGTCTTCCGCACCCAGTATCTTCTCTTCGTATTCCTTCAGTTCCTGGGTGATGTAACGCTCGGCCTGAGCCAGCGTCTGCTTGCGTACCCATTCCTGCGGCACACGGTCCTTATAGGTGTTGCGAACCTCCAGATAATAGCCGAACACATTGTTGTAGCCTATTTTCAGCGACTGGATGCCAGTCTGCTCAGCCTCGCGGTTCTGTATCTGCAGCAGATAGTCCTTGCCACTATAGGCAATGCGGCGCAGTTCGTCGAGTTCTGCCGACATGCCGCTACGCATCACCCCACCCTTCTGCACCTGCTGTGGCGGCTCTGGCACCACCTCACGCTCTATGCGGTCACGTATCTCCTCGCAGAGCGTCAGGCGCTGACCGATCTGCTGAATGACGGGATTATCTGTCTCCATGCAGGCCTCCTTGATGGGCTGTAGGGCCTGCAGGGCTATCTTCAGTTGAACCACTTCGCGAGGTGTCACGCGGCCTATGGCCACTTTCGAGATAATACGCTCCAGGTCGCCTACCCGCTGCAACTGCTCGTCGACCAACTGACGGAACATCGGTTCACGAAAGAAATACTCCACCACATCCAGACGGTCGTTAATGGGTTTTTGGTCTTTCAGGGGAAACACCAGCCAGCGGCGCATCAGACGGCTACCCATTGGCGACACCGTGCGGTCGATGACATCGAGCAGGCTACGCCCATCGTCCTGCATCGGCTGCAGGACTTCCAGTGAACGGATGGTGAACTTGTCCAGACGCACGTATTTCTCTTCCTCGATGCGCTGAATCGTTGAGATATGTCCTATCTGCGTGTGCTGTGTCTGCTCCAGATATTCCAGGATGGCCCCTGCGGCCGTCACGCCACAATGCAGATGGTCCACGCCAAAACCCTTGAGGGTCTTCACATGAAAGTGCTTGTGCAGTCGCTGCTGGGCCTGCTGCTCCGTGAACACCCAGTCATCCATCTCGAAGGTGAAGTAACGGCTGCCGAAGTAGCGTTCGAAATCCCTTTTCTTGCCTCGTTCGAAGAGAATCTCCTTGGGCTGGAAGTTGCCCAGCAGTTTCTCCACATAGTCGTAGGTGCCCTCGCCTGTGAGAAACTCACCCGTGGAGATGTCGAGGAAGGCCACGCCACAGGCTGACCGGCCGAAGTGTACCGCTGCCAGGAAGTTGTTCTCCTTGTAGTTGAGCACGTTGTCGCCAATGGCCACACCCGGCGTCACCAGTTCCGTGATGCCGCGCTTCACCAGTTTCTTCGTCAGTTTGGGATCTTCCAGTTGGTCACAGATGGCCACACGCTTGCCGGCCCTGATGAGTTTGGGCAGGTAGGTGTCGAGGGCATGGTAGGGAAAACCAGCCATTTCATCGCCTTTCACCCCTGCTCCGTTGTTGCGTTTGGTCAGCGTGATACCCAAGATACGTGCAGCAACCACTGCATCGTCACAATAGGTCTCGTAGAAGTCACCGCAACGGAACAGCAGCACCGCATCGGGATGCTTTGCCTTCAGGTCGAAAAACTGCTTCATCATCGGGGTCAGTTCCCCGTCTTTCTTTGCCATCTGTCATTGTTGTCTTAGAGTTTGCAAAGTTACGAAGTTTTTTTCTTTTCCCCCAATCTTTTTCGTATTTTTATTCTTTTTGATAATCATAGAAAAAAATCCGCATTTCTTTATGGCTATTTCGGAGATTTTTTTTAACTTTGCACCCGATTTCGGTTTTCCGAAATGGAAAACTTTTTTAGAAAGAGGATAGCAAAAGTTGTCCGAAAGTGAAAACTTCTGATAGCAAACAAGTTAATAAAAGACATACTAAAGACCAATTATGGAAATTAAGAACTTTACCATCACGAAGCGGGATGGCTCCAAAGACCGCTTCTCACTAGACAAGATTATGAACGCCATCACAAAGGCGTTCGAAAGTGTGGACGAGCCTGCTGATCTTGGGACTATATCCAAGATTATCAGCCACTTAGAAATCAAGGATGATATCAAGGTGGAGGATATTCAGAACCAGGTGGAAGAGGCTTTGATGCGTGAGGGCTTCTACAAGGTGGCCAAGTCATTCATCCTCTATCGCCAGGAGCATACCGAGGACCGCGAGACCCTGGAGAAGATGTTGTTCCTTTCCGAATACATGGAGTCGGTGAATGCAGCCACTGGTTCGAAATATGACGCCAACGCCAATGTGGAGCACAAAAACATTGCCACGCTCATTGGCGAGTTGCCCAAGTCAAACTTCATCCGCCTGAACCGCCGCTTGCTGACCGACCGCATCAAGAAGATGTACGGCAAACAACTGGCCGATGAGTATATCGACAAACTGGTACACCACTTCATTTATAAGAACGACGAGACCTCGCTGGCCAACTACTGTGCCTCCATCACCATGTACCCCTGGCTCATCGGCGGTACGACAGCCATCGGCGGCAACTCCACGGCACCTACCAACCTGAAGTCATTTGCCGGAGGCTTCGTCAACATGGTGTTCATGGTGTCATCGATGCTCAGCGGTGCCTGTGCCACGCCAGAGTTCCTGATGTATATGAACTATTTCATCGGCAAGGAGTACGGACTGGACTACTGGCAGCACCCTGAGCAGCAGGCCGACCTCTCACTGAAGAAGCGCACCATCGACAAAGTCATCACCGATTATTTCGAGCAGATTGTCTATACGCTGAACCAGCCTACTGGTGCCCGTAACTACCAGGCCGTGTTCTGGAACGTGGCCTACTACGACCGCTACTACTTCGAGAGCATTTTCGGCGAGTTCTATTTCCCTGATGGTTCGAAGCCCGACTGGGACGGCCTCTCATGGCTGCAGAAGCGTTTCATGAAGTGGTTCAACAAAGAGCGCACGAAGACCCTGCTGACCTTCCCCGTAGAGACCATGGCCCTGTTGGTGGACGAGAACGGCGACTGCAAGGATAAGGAATGGGGCGAATTCACCGCAGAAATGTACAGCGAGGGCCACTCGTTCTTCACCTATATGAGCGACAATGCCGACTCACTCTCCTCATGCTGCCGTCTGCGCAACGAGATCACCGACAATGGCTTCTCCTATACCCTGGGTGCCGGTGGCGTGAGCACTGGTTCGAAGAGTGTGCTTACCATCAACCTGAACCGCTGCATCCAGTATGCCGTGAACCACAAGATAGACTATCTGGAATACCTGGGCGAGATCATCGACCTCTGCCATAAGGTACAGACGGCCTATAACGAGAACCTGAAGGAACTGCAGGAGCACGGCATGCTCCCATTGTTCGATGCCGGCTATATCAACATCAGCCGCCAGTACCTGACCATCGGTATCAATGGTCTGGTGGAGGCTGCCGAGTTCATGGGCCTGAAGATCACGCCAAACGACGAGTACAAAGCCTTCGTGCAGGGCATCCTGGGCCTCATCGAGAAGTACAACAAGCAGTATCGTACCAAGGAACTGATGTTCAACTGCGAGATGATTCCTGCCGAGAACGTGGGTGTGAAGCATGCCAAATGGGACCGCGAGGACGGTTATTTCGTGCCCCGCGACTGCTACAACTCCTATTTCTATGTGGTGGAAGACGAGTCGCTCACCATTCTCGACAAGTTCAAGTTGCATGGTGCCCCCTATATCGAGCACCTCACAGGCGGCTCCGCCCTTCACATGAACTTGGAGGAGCACCTGTCGAAGGATCAGTACCTGAAGTTGCTGAAGGTGGCTGCCAAGGAGGGTTGCAACTACTTCACGTTCAACATCCCCAACACGGTGTGCAACGAGTGCGGACACATCGACAAGCGCTACCTGCACGAATGTCCGGTGTGCCACTCCAAGAACATCGACTACATGACCCGTATCATCGGCTATCTGAAGCGTGTCAGCAACTTCTCGCAGCCGCGCCAGGAAGAAGCAGCAAGGAGATATTACGCACACGCGTAATATCTCAAATGAGAAATGAGAAAGGAAAAATGAGAAATAACGGGCTACGCCCTGAATGAGCAATTAGAAATGACTGCGCACGACATTTATCATTTATCCATTTTCATTTCTCATTTCTCATTCCTCATTTCTCATTTAGAATAGAATAATGTTGAAGTACGTCAACACAGATATTGTTTTTCAGGAGATACCTGATGAGGTGACACTAGCCATCAACATCAGCAACTGTCCTTGTCACTGCCCAGGCTGCCACAGCCAGTACCTTTGGGAGGACATAGGACTGCCGCTCGACACGAATGCCATCGACGCATTCGTGTCGAAGTACGGGCAGGACATCACCTGCCTCTCCTTCATGGGCGGTGATGCCGACCCTAAGGGTGTGAACCTGTTGGCACAGTATATCCACGAAGAGTACCCAGAGTTCAAAGTGGCGTGGTACACTGGCCGTATCCGCATACCTGCCACCGTCTGCAAGACTGATTTTGACTATCTGAAGGTAGGTCCCTTCATCCGCCACCTCGGGCCGTTGAAGGAGCCTACCACCAACCAGCGTCTCTATCGCAAGACCGACACTAACGACTTCGAGGATATCACCTCCCGCTTCTGGAGGAGATAACCTCCCTTATCCTTTAGCGACGTCATCTTAGTCTGGAAAGAAATATTGTTTCACCATTGTTCCAACAATGGAAACAGTTTGTTTCTGCCGTAGAAACAAAGTGTTTCTCCCGTAGAAACAAATTGTTTCAGGCAAAGGAATAGGTGAGAAACAACTTGTCTATCAGGAAGTTAAGTGTTAGAAATGCCATAAATCACCTGCTTTATAGGCTAATCATGTATAGACGCATAAATTCATGTAGGCTCTATACATCGTCTAAACGATTGTATCTCAATAAGATACAAAGAAAATGTAGGAATGTATAGTGTTTTTCAATTTTCTGAGGTTCTGCGTCAATTTGGGTGGTAATTCCAGTCCCATTTCATGCTACTATAGAGGAGTTTTGCTCTCAGGACATCGGCATTTGCCCTGTTGAACATG
>CADCCB010000048.1 GCA_902799905.1 uncultured Prevotellaceae bacterium | reverse complement strand
GTTATAGTTTAAAAGGTGGTACTTATAAACATATAACGTTTCTGGCTTCCTCTTTTATATATCGATTAGTATCCTACCAACTGGAAAAGCGGAAGAACCGAAAAAATGATTGAACGGATGAAGGCCTTCCTTCCTGTCTGGGAAGAACTCATCACCCGTTCATTCTTGCCAGAAAAAATGAAAGCCGACTACATTCTTTTACTAAAAAAGAGGGGGGATTCAATTTAGAATCTCCCCCCTTCGGAAATGCCCTATTTATCGGATATTTTCTTGCCATCAACGGTGAAGCGCTGCCCTCCCCTTTCTATCACAAGACGGCCCTGATGCAGGTATTTGACAGGCTTGAGATCGGCAGCATCGCTGGAAACAACTTCGGCAATGCCAGACACAACGGGATCGCCAGCCTCCATCTTGATGCAGTCGTACATGATGCCGTCCTTGCTGCCACCACCTGTGTACTTCAGCGTGACGGTGTTCTCGCCCACCTTCAGGCCTGTGTAGAGGAAGTCGCAGGTATAGACATAGTGACGACCACTATTGATGGCGCTGCGGTAGATGCAGGCATCGTTGACACCAGGCTTCCAGGTGGCCCGCGACGTGCCGTTCACGCTGACGGCAATCTGCGAACCGGTGCCAGAACAGCCGGCGATGGAGGCGGTCAGATAGACACGACCCGACGACGGGCGCTCAGCGAGGTTGAACTTGATGGTCCACGTGCCGTTCTTCTGCGTCTGGGCGTAGTACCAATCGGTCTTGGGGTTGCTCTGTCCGATGGTGTATGTCAGGTTTGAGGGCACCTGCTCCCACAGGCCGTACTGGCGCATGGCATCACTATAGCAGAACTCGCTGCTGCGACGGTCGTTCTGACCAATCATCCACAGCATCTGACTGTATTTCTTAGGTGTCCAGTCAATGGTGCCCAGGTTGTTGTCGCCTGCCGTGACGGTGATATCGTCCTGCTCCAGCATGTCGGTCACCTCGCCAGCCTTGGCATAGGCGAAGAGGTTATAGGTGTCGGGGCGCACATTTTTTATCTCAAAATCGCCGTTTTCATCGGTAATTGTCCAGAACTGATAGCCATGCATCATGGCAATGGGATCTTTGCCTTTTTCCTGGGCGAGGATGATGCGCACGCTGTCGTTACGCTGACCAGTGGTGACATTCAGATGGCCGCGAACGGTGCCACGCTCACGGGGGTAGAGGTCGTTCTCGAACCACTGGAAAGGCCACTCGTTGGCCGCTGCCGTAGCCTGAGAACGGGCATAATTCACAGGATTGGTGCTATAGGTGGCACAGATAGCAAAAGGCCCGTAGAGTTTCTTCTCGCCATCATCGAGCACCATGGCCTGACCGCCGAAATGCTCACCCTGCAGCATCTGGATGGTGATGGGCGACTTGCTGGTGGCATGGACCGTGAGTTCCTGACGCTCGCAGCCGCCATTGAGCCACTCGTAGGAGACAGGGATATTGTACAGGCCGTAATACTGACCGTTGTTCAGGCCATGCAAGGTGTCGCGCTCGATGTAGTTGGCCCAGTTGTACTTGGTATAGATGCTGCCATCAGCCAAGCGGTAGGTGGCATCCTGAATGGTATTCTCCTCCTTCTCGGCTGTAGCCATCTCGCTGTTAGAGGGTATCTTGCCGTTCATGCGCCAGTCCACATAGCCATGGAGCAGCGTCTCGGCAGTACGGGTACACACACGGGCCTCCTTGACGGGTTCGCTCGCTGAGGTGGCGGTACCAGTGGCAATGACATAGGTGTAGAGCATCTGCACCCCCTTGCGCATGATGAAGCCCTGCTCGAAGATGGTGTTGCCTGACTCTGCACTATAGAGCACCTCGCAGTATTCGGGCGTGTTCTTGATGACCTTCACCTTCGTCGGATTGAGGCCCTGATTGCCGTTGGCTGTGGTAAAGTCGAAATAGATGCCGTTGCTGCTGAGCAGTTCCGTGCCGCCAAGGGTCAGCGAACTGACGCGACCGCTGCCGTTGATCTTGGCCACCAGTTTGCGGCTGGCCAGTTGATTGGTGATTGTCGTGTTCATCCCGCTGACAGTCATTGTCAAACCCTCATCGGCCATAGCGCTGACAGACGACACTAATAGAATGATGATAGTAAAAAGATGTTTCATCGCGTGTACATTTAGTAGATTTGCGGCACAAAATTATAAAAAAAATCGGTAAGTCTCGCTGAATCAGCGCGAAACTTACCGATTTTAACATCTGGAAACGATTCTTACTTCACCTGTACACCGATGGCGTTGAAGATACCGCCTTCGGTCTGGATCAGGATGCGGCCATCCTTCATCACCTTGCGGGCTGCCACCTTCTGGGCAGACTTCACCTCAACAATTCCTTCAGGATCATCGGGAGCATCCACAGAGGCGTAGATCATGATGACATCGAGGCCCGTATTGTCACTTCCTCCAGCCTTCAGAGTAATATCAGTAGCCTCGGTGATGGTCAGCAGATCAGACTCTGCCTCTGTCCAGTTTGTCGAGGTTGCAGTCAGATAGATTTCGTTCTCCTCACCGGCACCCTTAGACAGCGTGCAAATATAGCCAGGCGTCTTATTGGCATCAAAGAGTATAGCACGAATCTTGTAAGTTCCAGGCTGCAAGGTCACCAACTTGGTGTCCTCGGTGACATAGCCAGACTTACCCATCGACGAGCGAACAATAGCATTTGCATTGGTGCAGAGAACAGCATCAGGAATATCCTCACCCTCAGTGAGGTAAACCACACCCGTGTAGTCAGTCTTCTTGTAGTTGATGACAAATGTCGTGTCACTTTCAGTTTCACCGTTCTTCAGGTCGAAAGCCTGGACGAACTCGCTACCCTTGGTGCCATAAGTGTAGGCATTACCATCAGCATCGGTGAGCCAGTAGGGATAGTTGGTCTTAATGGTAGAACCTGTCATCCCCTCGGTCTTAGCAAGCAGTTCCTTCAGAACGGTCACATTGTCATCATCCATATAAGCAGCAACAACATTGTAGTTGCGTGGAAGAGCCTCTTGTCCTTCTTCGATATTGATTGCCGTCATCAAGGTATTGCCAATCTTGAAAGTCACATCACCAGCAATCTGGACAATAAACTTATGATTTGCCAAACTTGAACTCATTGGAATAGAGTCTTGAAGTCCAGTAACTCCAGAAACAACACCGTCTGGTGCAATAGCACAATCATTCAAGGCTTGTATATAAGTATTACTCTTGGAGGAGCGCAAAGCACTAAATGTAATAATATCACCTTCCTGACAATCTGGAATTACCAACTGTTGGTTATTGTTGTTAAAACAAATTCGGTCTTTATAAGAGCCATTGTTATATTCGCCAACATAAAAGGACTTGTTGCCAAACTTAAACAACAAATCTTCAGTCATAGGCAAAGCCGTACCATCTGGAAGCAGGATTTCCTCATTATTACGGGAAGGTACATACCAGCGGTTCTTGCTGCCAACAGGCTGATATTTTGTAACGTCAGCACCATCTGAATTAGCATTTCCTTCTTCCATAATCATAGCAGAGGATTCTTCGTCAATAACAAACGTCCACGCCATCTTGCGTTCTGCGCTACGGGTCTTGAAGTGGAGCACATAACCCTCTGCGGGAGCCAGATTTGTACCATCAACCTTCACAGAAGTGATGGTCAACGTGTAGTCAGTAGAAGGTGCCAATTCGAAATCAATCAGTTCGAGGGTCACACCCTTGGCAAAAGACTCTTCAATTCCGTCGAATTCAGAGGGTTCCACTCCTTCGGCTGAAAAACTACCTTCTATCACAAAGTTGGTATTAACAGGGTCATCAACTCCCGCTACGTTAGGGAACAATACGAGAATCTTACCTGTGGTAGGGCTGATCTTCTTGCCTTCACCGAGGCTGAACTTAATGTCACCCAACTCGATCTGTGCCGATGCGCTCAGACAGAATACAAATGCCATCATGGCAAGCGTAAAAATTTTTTTCATTGGCTTAATAATTTTAGTTAGATATTGTTTAATGTGATTTGTCCGATTGATAGTTCAGTTTAAGTGACATATCTACAACACTTTGCGGTGCAAAAGTACTAAAAATTTTCTATTCGTATCAGCAAATGGCTAGGAAAGCAGTCGAATTTAACATAAAAAAACATATACGCGCCCCTCCTATTTATAAAAAAGCCGTAACTTTGCAGCCGAAATATCACTACTTTACAAAACTAATTGCTTTAAGAATGAGAAAACTACTACTCTACACCCTATCGGTACTGGCCATGACAGGCATGACTGCCAAGGCACAGAACACACCCGTGAGCCAGATGGAGAAACTCGACCGAGGCGTGGTAGCCCTGACGGCCAGCAGCGGCAGCGGCAACTTCGTCAGTTGGAGGTTCCTGGGTACCGACGACGAGGCAACCACGACCTTCGACCTGCTGCGTAATGGCAGCCGTGTGAAGTCAAACCTGTATGCAACCAACTGCGTAGATGCCAGCGGCAATGCCACCAGCACCTATCAAGTGGTAACCAAGGTGAACGGTGAGCCCGTGGACACCAGCAAGGCCGTGACGGCATGGGGTGGCACCTACAAAGTGCTGAACCTACAACGGCCTGCAACGGGAGCGCAGGGCGGTACCTACGAGCCTAACGACTGTTCGGTGGGCGACGTCGATGGCGACGGACAATATGAGATTTTCGTGAAGTGGTACCCCTCCAATGCCAAAGACAACTCACAGGGCGGCATCACCGACAACACCATCATAGACTGCTACCGACTGGACGGCACCTTCCTCTGGCGTGTGGACCTGGGACCTAACATCCGCTCGGGAGCGCACTACACACAGTTTATGGTGTACGACTTTGACGGCGACGGACGAGCCGAGATGATGTGTAAGACTGGTCCTGGCTCGAAAGACGGCTTGGGAGAGTATGTCAATGCAGCCGCTACGGAAACGAGCATCAAGAACGCCAGCGGCACAGATATCTACCGCAACTCCGACGGTCGCATTATTGGCGGACAAGAATGGCTCACCGTATTCAACGGACTAACGGGCAAAGCCATCCACACCGTATTCTACAACCCCAACCGCAACATGACCTATGGAGGAGCAGCCGACGGCTCGGTGAACTGGGGTGTGGGCAAGACCGACAAGGCTTCCTACGGCAACCGTGGCGAGCGCTATCTGGCTGGCGTGGCCCATTTGGACGGACCTGACGCCAACCCAAGTGGCATCTTCTGCAGAGGCTACTACGACTATGCCTTCCTCTGGGCTGTCGACTTCGACGGGGAGCAACTGCACCAGCGCTGGCTGAGTAGTAACAAGAACGGTAGCAGTTATACGGTGACCACCTATAACGCCGCAGGCCAGGGAACCACCAAGACCTATTCGAACATGAAGCCCACCAGTGGCAGCGGTAGCGGCACGATGTATCAGAACGGTAACCACAATATGAGTGTGGCTGACGTCGATGGCGATGGACGCGACGAGATTGTGTGGGGCTCAGCAACATGTGACGACGATGGCAGGGTGCTCTTCGGCACAGGCTTTGGTCACGGTGATGCCATCCACCTGGCAGACCACTGTCCTGACCGTCCTGGACTGGAGGTGTTCCAGATTCATGAGGGTGGCAATTACGGCTGGGACCTTCACGATGCAGCCACTGGCGAGATAATCTTCAGCGCTACTGGCAGCGCAGACAACGGTCGCGGCATTGCCGGACAGTTTGATGCCAGCGTACGTGGCTCGCTGTTCTGGTCGAGCAACGACGGCAACGCCCGTAGTACCGTGACAGGCAATGTGGTGTCGAGCAATCATGGCTCCAGCAACTTCCGCATCTTCTGGGACGGCAACCTGCAGGAAGAACTGCTGGATGGCACTAAGATAGACAAGTGGACAGGTTCGGGCACTTCGCGCATGACCACACTGAGCGGCAGCACTTGCAACAGTACCAAGAACACACCCAACCTGCAGGCCGACATACTGGGCGACTGGCGCGAGGAGGTCATCCTGCACAACGGCAGCGACCAGATTATCATCTACTCGACCAATACGGCTACCAACTACCGCATACCTACGCTGATGCACGACCACACCTACCGCATGGGCATCTGCTGGCAGAACACAGCCTACAACCAGCCTCCACACCTGGGCTACTACCTGCCCGATGCCATGCTGCCCAGCATGCAGCAAAAGGAGTTTACGGTCAACATGGGCGAGGAGACAGAAGTCATCGTGCCATTGCGTTACACGAAGTCAGTGTCAATAAAGGCATCGTTCATGCCCGATGGCACCAGGAAGGCTGCCTCTCTGGGAGAAGACATGACACGTATCTCTGATACCACCTACAAGACTTTCCGCGTGAAGATTACGGCACAGCAGGCTGGCGACTATCGCATCGCACTGGCCCTGACCGACCTTGACGGCAGCAGCACGAAAGTGAACGACACCATCGTCATCCACGCTATCAACACCACTGGCATCGAGCAGATAGAACACATTGCCACAGAGCCGCAACAACCGGAACTGATCTTCGACCTGCAGGGACGCAGGCGTACAGAGATGAAGTCTGGCGAAATCTACATCATCCGCAGAAATGGCAAGAACTACAAAGTAAAGGGTGAATAACAGGTAGTTTACTCTTCATTTCGTGTATAGTAGCCGACCGTCGCTGGTGACCCCAGCGGCGGTCATTTTGATGCGCGTGTCCTTACCGTTATTATAGAAAGAAGCCGTAAAATGACCGGTTTCATCGGTCACCGCATTGGGATTCCAATAAAGCGTGCGACGGTAGTCGGCAGGTGTATCGGCAGTGCGATGGCTATAGTCGGGCTGATAGAAAGCCTCAGGCAGGTTGATGCCTGGCAGCACGATATGGCGGTCGCGGAACGAAGGCTGCTCGCCATCATCGGCAAAGGTCACCAACTCGACCGTGGCATCGGCAATATAGTGACTTTGAAACATCGTGGAATCCTCGGTGCGAGGCTCGTAGTCGCTGAAAACACGGATATCCTGAAGGCGCTTCAACTTCAGGTTCCTGTAGACGGACTGAGACGTCCGGTTTGCGCGGAACAAACCAGCAGCCTCTGCCTCACTACCACCCATCAGCGGCGAATAGTTGCGATAATAGATGGCACCATCAATACGACCATCGACACGGAACGAGTTATAGCGGTTCATGTTGCCGTAGAGCAGACGGCACACCTGAACGGGGAACTGACGCATATCCAGTTTGCCGAACGACAAGCCACGGTCGGTCATCTCATTATACACATCATAGGCATCAATCACATAGGCGGGCTTCTTCCAGTCGATGGCACGACGACCACGGCGACGACCTTTCACCGTGACATTGCCCAGTTCATGGACATCGTTCTCCATCGACAGTTCGGAGAGCGTGTCAATCAGCATCTCAGCATCATAGTCGGGCTGGTGCTTCTCGTAATAGTCATAGTCGCGAGACAGGGCAGGATAGAACAGGTCGCGCTTCACATAGAAGTCGGGCCAGGAATCCTCGTCCATAATCTTCACATCTTTGCGCGAAGCCATATTTTTCTTGATGGAATCGGTCTCTTTGTAGGCTTTCATGTTCAGATAGGCCACGCCATAGAACGGCGGAACCTGGAAGAGGAACCGACCGCCTTCTGTCTTCTGAACAGAGCCAGCATACTTGCCACCAACAGAGATTTCTGCTTCAACGAGGACCTCACGACGCAGGTTACCATGGTTCACGCCAACATGATCGTTTGCAGAGCCGATATCTCCATATTCAATGGTTTCCGAAATGTCGGAAGAAATCGTGGCAGTGCCCACGTCGGTCATGCCATCACTGGTTGCTTCATCGGCAAAGGGGTCGATGGTCTCGTCATCGATGTTGGACTTTCGGGCAAGCATCCCTACCCCATCCTGCCAGTTACCCACCTCGTCGGGCTCGACGGGGTTGATGCTGAGCGTCTTATAGACAGCCCCTTCGATGGTCAGGGTCGTCTCCGGCTGATAGCGCATCTCTCGGGTGGTATCGCAGAGTTCTTGCCACTTGTACTTCCGCCAGCCCTGCACCATCATCAACAGATCGAGGTGACGCCGGTGCCGCTCGTCATCCTTCTCAAAATAATAGGCTGGTTTTGCGATGAAACCGAGCAATTCACTGCTGAGCAGCATGGAGGTCATCAGATTGCCGTCGTCATACGATGGCTCATCAGTATTGGTATCGTGGATGGACAGCGAGAAGGTTGTAGGCACGGTCACAGGCAACTGCACAGGCAACTCAATATGTTCGTAGGGTGCATAGGTATGCGCCGGTTCCATCATCGATGAAATCAGGTTTTTTTCGCTATCTTGATGATTAACAAAGAAAAGACGATCGGCCCAAATGCGCCCATCGCTGTCAAAGATGGTCAGGTCGTTCACGCCGGTAGGTAGGGAGTCCGCAGGAATTGAGAGGGTTCTAGTAGAACTAGTATTACTAGAGGCACTAGGTAGACTAGTAAACCACCTCAGTGTGCCGCCACTCAGCACCGAGATGCCATATTCCTTGTCAGACGGCAGACCCCTGCTGCTGATGGTCAGCCGGTCACCGTCCAGGCGAACAGCAACGCCCTGCGCTTCAGGGTTGGGCAGGTTGACAGCGTAATCCTTGCCACGGAAGGTGAAACGGGCCTTGGGGTGCTTGTCCGAAGGAGTAATAAGGAATGAGCCGCGTCCCATATACTCGGTCTTAACATCCTGCGTCCGGCCCCCCACATCAACGGTTCCATGAATGTTGACAGCCTCACCATGCTGGTCGACCACATCGAAGGCCACACGGTTCTCTACGCCCTGAATCAGATGGCCGCCTTCCGGATAGAATGTCACGATAAGATTGTCCTTTTTTACATTCGGCAGGCGCGTCTTCGGACGCTGGTACATACGGCGGGCATCATAGTTGCCAGCCTCGTCAGGTTTACTATAGACAGGGAGCACACGTGAATAGAGGCCATCCCAAATACGGAAATAGTCGGCAGCCATCTCCTTGTTATAAAAGTGCCAGGTATCGTGGGTCGAATAGCGATGGTGGCGCACATTGAAATTAAGCATCCAGCGGGTGTAGGCCCGTAGTTCATAATAGCCACTATAGAGTGAATCCCTGAGCGCGAATTGTCCGCAGGTATAGCCCTTGCCACTAATCACCACCTGCTGACGTTCTACCAGTAAGCCGTCGGGCGACAGCAGTTCCACATAGAGGATACGGCTCATGTCGGTGGGGTGCATATTGTCGGCCCTCACCACGTAAGCCTTATACCATAGGGTATCGCCCACGAAATAGCAGGTATTGTCAGTATGCACATACACCTTCTCCTGCACCTGTAATTGTGAGCCCTGCTCCAGGGCCTTACGGATGTCCTCTATACTTCCACCCTTTGCACCAGTCACAACCAACAGTGCAAAGAACAATACGCATATCTTCCTCATTTGTCAATATATTAACAACTCTTTGACTCCCCTACCCCCTCAATCGTTTAATGAATAACGGAAAAAACTCTAAAATATTTTGGTTTTCTTATCACTTATTCATATCTTTGCACGGTAATAGAATCATTATGGCAAAATACATTCAAAACGGAAAAATGATTTGCCTGGGGCTGGTGGTCCTGTTGGCAGGTTGCAACAACACGATGGATATAGAACAGCAAGTGAACGAACTCTACGACAAGATGCCACAAGAAGAGCGCATCGCTCAACTGAGGAGTATGTATATGGATGACCTCTTCGATGAGCAGGGTCAGTTGGACACGACGAAATGTCGCGAACTGATTCCCTTCGGCATCGGTCATTTCTCACAGTTTGCCTTGCAGAAACCGAGAGACCCTAACGAACTGCGAGACCGCGTGGCTGCCGTTCAGGAATGGCTGATGACAAACACACCGAACGGCATACCAGCCTTGATGCATGAGGAGGTGCTGTCGGGTATCAACACGCTGGGGGCAACTATCTATCCGCAACAAATCGGACAGGCTTGCTCGTTCAATACCGAACTGGCAGAACTGAAGACCATACAGACAAGTACCACCATGAGGCAGATGGGCGGCATCCTGGCACTATCGCCAATGGTCGATGTGTGCCGCATCCCCTCGTTCAACCGCCTGGAGGAGTCCTACGGCGAGGACGGCTACCTGTCGGCGGCGATGGGTGTGGCCTTTGTGAAAGGCTTGCAGCAAGGCGACTTGAAAAAAGGTGTAGGTGCCTGCTCGAAGCACTATCTGGGCTATGGCGGTGGCGGTGACACCGAAGAGAAGGAGATGATGGAGGAGATCCTCATGCCCCATGAGACGATGATCCGTCTGGCAGGCAGCAAGTGCGTGATGCCAGGCTATCATGCGGTGCATGGCACAAAGTGCGTGGCAAATGCAGAAATACTACAGGACATCCTTCGTGACTATATCGGCTTCGACGGAATGGTGGTGAGCGACTATACGGCCATCGACCAGTTGCCATTGGATAGCGAAGAGGGAACTATGGATGATGAAAAAACAGATACCGCCACTATCGTGCTAAAGGCGGCAGCAGCCATCAACGGAGGTAACGACGTGGACTTCCCCTTCGGAGCCAACTATCAGTATCTGCAGAAAGCCATCGACCAGGGGCTGGTGAAGGCTGAAGTGCTGGAGCGTGCCGTGAAGAATGTGCTACGCCAGAAATTCCGTGCCGGACTCTTCGACAAGGATGCCTACCTCTATGCAAAAGAGACGATTACCCTTGATACGAAAGAAGAGCGCCAGACGGCCTACGACATCGCCGTGCAATCGGTGGTGCTACTGGAGAACAACGGGGTATTGCCTTTGACCGCTGACCACTCACCATTGAATATTCTGCTGACGGGCCCGAATGCCAATTCCATCTGGGCGATGTGCGGTGACTACACCTATCCCGCCATGTCGTACTTCTGGAAGAAGACCGACTACACATCGAAGGATCCGCATATCGTCAAACTGCTGGAGGGCATGGATGAACGCAAGCCTGACAACGTAAATATCCTCTACTCACGCGGCTGCGACTGGACAGAGGATATCGAGACTAAATATGATGAACTGGGCGACGAGCGTGCCTGGGAATACGAGATTCTGCACAGAAAGGTTGACTCTGGCGAGAAGGCAGACAAACAGGAAGCCCTCAAGATGGCGAAGCAGGCCGACGTGATTGTCGCTGCTGTCGGTGAGAATGTCATGCTGTGCGGCGAGAATCGTGACCGTCTGTCGCTGCGACTACCTGGCAAGCAGGAGGAGTATGTCGAAGAACTGATCAAGACGGGTAAACCCGTGGTGCTGGTGATGTTCGGTGGCAGAGCACAGGTTGTCAGCGGACTCGCTGAGAAGTGTGCGGCCGTCATCCAGGCGTGGTACCCAGGCGAGGAAGGCGGCAATGCTGTTGCTGACATCCTCTACGGCAAGGTGTCACCATCAGCCAAACTGTCTGTTACCTATCCCAATACAGAACTCAATGAGCCCATCTGCTACAACTCTTTAAGCCAACAGCCAACAAACATCCAATGGCCCTTCGGCTATGGCTTGAGTTATACCACCTTTGAATACAATAACCTGAAGGTGGACACTGAGGCATCGACCGCAGACCAGGGCATCACCCTCTCGTTCGAGGTGAAGAATACTGGTAAAGTGGCAGCAGACGAGATTACCCAGATCTATCTCTCGCCCACGGCTGACGATCAGCACATTCGTCCTATCCAGTTGCAAGGCTTTGCCCGTGTATCGCTGCAACCAGACGAGACAAAGACGGTGAAAGTGAAACTCTATACCGAGCAGTTTGGCTTCTACAGCAACGAAGGCCACCGCCAATGGAACATCCAACCAGGCCAGTTCATGGTAAAGGTAGGAGCCTCATCAACCGACATCAGATTGCAGGAAAAGGTAACACTGAAAGGTGAAACGGTCAGTAAGAAACTGAGGGACTATTATTTCTCGGAGAGTACGGTAGAATAGAACTTACTTCTTCAACTTGAAAGAGTGCTCGATACTATTCATGTCTTCAAGGAAGGCCTTATCGACCTTCAGGCGCTGCTCGATGGTGGAACAACTGTGGAGCACGGTGCTGTGATCGCGGCCTCCGATGAGTTGACCGATACGTGAGGCGGGCATCTTGGTGTGCTTCTGAGCCAAATACATGGCCACCTGACGCACTTGCACAAACTCGCGCTTGCGGCTCTTGCTGAACACACTCTGCTGTGGCACGCCATAATGCTGGCAGACAGCCTCCAGAATGTCATCGATAGTGAGCGGATGATTATCCACCTTGACAGAACGCTTGATGATACGCTCAGCCAGATGCATGTCAATATTTGAGTTGTAGACAATACTATAGGCCATCAGAGAATTGAGCACACCTTCCAGGTCACGCACGGAGCCATTGGCTGTCTGGGCGATGTACTGGATGACCTCTGCAGAAATCTTCAAGCCGTCACGACGACATTTGGCATTGAGAATGTCAATGCACAGTTGAGCGTTAGGCTTCTCCAACTCTGCAATAAGTCCACAGGAGAAACGGGTGAGCAGACGGTCCTTCACACCGTCGAGGTCGACAGGAGGACGATCGCTGGCCAGAATAATCTGCTTGCCCATGCGGAACAGATGGTCGAAGATATGGAAGAAGGTGTCGAGGGTCTTCGGCGAACTGACCCACTCCTGAATATCATCGACAATGAGCACATCGATGGTCTGGTAGAAGTGGATAAAGTCATTGGTCGTGTTCTGCCGCACAGAGTCGGTGAACTGCACCTGGAAGAGACGGGCCGACACATAGAGCACACGCTTCTGCGGATAGAGTTTCTTACAGCGCACACCGATGGCATTGATCAAATGAGTCTTTCCGCAGCCTGACGGACCAAAGACGAAGAAAGGATTGAAAGTCGACTTGCCAGGATGCTCAGCGATGGACAGTCCCACGGTACGCGGCAGTTTGTTGGAGTCGCCCTCAATGAAGCCCTCGAAGGTCTTCTTGGGATCAAGTTGAGGATTGATATCCTGAGGCTGGGCAGCATCAAGCACCGTGGGTGCCTTGTTGCCACGTGTGGTCTGTCGCGGAGCATCCACATCATCGGGACGCTCGCCCTCCACCTCCTGATACTTCTTATGCTCGCTGTCAATGACCAAACGATAGGTCAGACGGACGTTTGCCTTGAAACTGTTGGCAAGGGCCCAAGTCATAAGACGCACGTAGTACTGCTCCAAGTACTCGTAGACATACGGGCTTGGAACTTGCACCAACACTGTCTTCTCCTGCTCGTCGTAGGACTCGAAGACAATGGGCTCGAACCACGTTTTATATATCTGCTCTGTGACATTCTGCCGGATGAGATGAAGGCAGTTATCCCAAAGCGCCTTATGACTTTTTTGCATCACGGGCGTTATTTATTAATCGGTTTGAAGTACAAGGCTATTCTTGACTTAGTTATTGTTTTCGAGATGCAAAGGTCGTACTTTTTTTTCAATTCTGCAAATCGTAAAAAAAACACCATTGTGTTTACAAACTCTGTAACTTACTATCTTTTGGGAAATTATAATGTTTCACGATTTTTCATCACTGAAAGCCCTTGCAAGAATCGCCAACTCTCATTTTCAAAGAGTTACGGAAAGCAGAATCGGCATTTCGATAACACTAATTATTTAGACAAAATCAATTTAGTTGTCTTTTTTTCCGAATATAGAGAAGTGGACATAGCGTTTAGGATGCTGCCTCAAATCAATCAGCAGAGAGTCAGCACTTTGCATAGTCGCATTCATATGGTTATACAATCCAGGGTCGCGCATCAGCAGGCCCAGCGTACCTTCGTTGCTGTTCAATCGGGCAGTGACCTGCTCGACGTTCTGCATCGTTGCATCCACCTTCTGCATCGTAGATGCGAAATCCAACGCATTCAATTTACTGGTGAGACCCTCCGTATTGGTCAGTACGCCATCGGCCTTGGTCAGCATCTGCGGCACCTGATGGTTAAGCGAAGCCGACAATTGGTTGAGTTCATGGGTTGTGGTAGTGAGATTGGAAGTGATGGCATCAATATTATGCAATGAGTTAGACAAAGCGGGATCAGCCAACAGCGTGTTGAGGGAAGCCAGAATGGAGTCGAGTTTGGGTAACATCTTCTCCACCTGCGGAATCATGTTGCCTGCCTTCGCCATCAGTCCCTGCTGGGTGCCACCCAGAATGGTGTCGCCCTTGTCTATAAGGTCGACAGGATTGGGACCAAACTTCAGTTCCAGTTTCACGTTGCCTAGCAAGTCACTTGAAATCTCTGCCGTCGTTCCCTTCGGCAGGCTGAGTTTGCTGTCAAGTCCCATGACAGCCACTATATTTTTAGGATCACTATAGTCATAGTTGATACGCTCAACAACGCCTACCCTATAGCCGTTGGCATAGACAGGGCTGGAGGCGGAAAGACCACTCACGTCATCAAAACGTGCATAATAGTTATTGTCTGAAGAGAGCAAGGTGAGCCCCTTGAGGAACTGCATGCCAAAATATAGTATCACAACACCTACAATGGCCACCAGGGCTATCTTCACTTCATTCGTCAGGAACTTCATATCTAATGGTGTTTAGTCAATTTTTCCTTTTGTACTCTTGTATGGCAGCCTGCGTGTCCACACGCTCGCCGTTCTTAAAGGCGACGATGAACGCCTGAGGGAACTTCTTAGCCACCTCTTTTCGTAATTGGCGAATCTCGTTGTAGTCGGTCGAGGCCCCTACGGTATATTTCCACAGATTACCATCTTTGTAAGATTCCACACCTGCAAGTCCATTAAACCGCCTGTCACCAGCCCTTAAGTGACGTTCACTAGCCATGAACTGCACCTTGAACACAGGGGCATCAGACTGGTCTGCCTGAGGAGCAGGGGCTAACGGCTGCGTCTGTTCGGACTCTACAGAACGGGTGGTATCGCCCTTTTCCTGAACAGGTTTTTCAGGGGTCTGGCTGACAGTATCGGGAATTGCTGGCTGTGGTTTGGGGTCAGGTTTTGGCTCTGGTCTTTGTTCCTGAACAGGTTCTGGCTTTGCTGGTGCTGGCTCTACCTTGACAGGCTCAGACTTGTGTTCAGGTTCTTGCTTGACAGGTTCCTGCTTCACAGGCTCCTGTTTGACAGGAGTAGACTTTGGCGGTGTACCGCTATGACTGTTCTTATATTCCACAAAGGCTTGATAGATTCCTTTGCCCATTGCATCGATATTCTGCCGGTTGTTCAGATAAGCCTCTTCCGATGCCGTGGTTATATAGCCCAACTCTATCAGACATGCTGGCATTGACGTCTCTCTCAACACCAGGAACGCATCCTGCTTGACCCCCTTGTTGGGACGGTTGGCAGTACGGCAGACATGCTTCTGTATAGATTTGGCCAGTTCGACACTCTCCACCATATTGGCATCGTTGAGCACGTCGAAGATGATATAACTCTCCGGGGAGCGCGGGTCAAAACCAGAATAATGCTGTTTGTAGTCACTCTCTATCAACACCACATCGTTCTCGCGCATGGCAGCACTGAGTTTCTCGTCAGAGCGCCGCATACCCATCGTATAAGTTTCCAACCCGCTGACAGGCTTCTTGCTGGCCACCGAGTTAGTATGGATGCTGATAAACACATCGGCCTTGTTCCTATTGGCAATGGCTGCCCGTTCGTGAAGGGGGATGAAGACATCCGTCTTGCGGGTATATATGACTTTCACGTCAGGGCAGTTGTTTTCCACATAACGTCCGAAGGCCAAAGCCACGTTCAGGTTGATATCCTTTTCTTTCGACCGTTTACCCAAAGCACCTGCATCCCTGCCCCCATGTCCGGCATCGATGACCAACGTGAAAGGACGCTTGTTGGCGGCATCAGCCCACGAGCAACATAGGAGCAACAACAGAAATAGAATGATTCTTTTTACCATACATCGTATTATAGGGTGCAAAATTACGCTTTTTTAGTGGAATTGTAACAAGTCAGCCTGCAGATTTATCATTTATTAAATGTAGTTCGACACCCGCACCGTGCAGGCTACTCCCCATTGGTGGGTTTTCCTTGACGACACTCACGTCGACGGCATCAACAGCAGGATAACGGCTAAAGACACTCTGCCCGATGCGCCCAGCCACATGTTCCAACAGGCACGAAGGCTGACGCATCTCCTTTCGGACTATATCAAGCAGGACGGCATAGTTGAGTGTGTCGTCAACATCGTCAGTTTCGCATGCTTTAACAATATTATTATAATGTACGCGCACGTTGACGACAAACCAGCCACCAACCCTGCGTTCCTGTTCCATGACACCGTGGAAGGCATAGAGCCGGATGTCACGCAGGAAAACAACGCTATCTGTACACTGCATCATACGGCATCCTCCTGCTGAGCGTCATCAGCATCGGCACTACCGGGAAGATACTTCTTCAGCGCACGCTCCACACCATTTTTCCAGGTATTGATATTCTCGCTCTGCAACTGCAACGAGCCTACCAGTTTGATGACATGGGCTATCGGCATGCGATAACGGAGCACACCAGAGATGAGTTTGGCATAGTTCCAGTACTCGGGATTGAACCTCTCCGACAGACCCTCCACGGTAATCTTGTATCCACGGGTGTTGACGAACTGAAAGTCGTAGCGCTTGGTGCCGTCGGCATTGACCTGCTTGACGATCTTACCCTTCGTCACTGACTTCGGCAGCATGATACCCTCATCGTCATCCTGCAGACCGGTGAAAATCTCATAGGGATAGCCGTCGAGCAAACCGACAAGGGCCACCCATTTCTCCTTGTTGTTCTGGAAACGCACCACGTCGCACTCCAGTTCCATCGGCCGTACTTCAGTGACATGAGGACCTACTACTGTTTCCAAAGCCGTAGTCTGGACCAAAGAGCGCATGTGGTCTGCCAACCGCAGCATCTGCTCCTCACTGACAGGAATATCATACGCCTGTTCCTTACGCAACAACTCGTCCAAGAGACGTCTCTTACCTCCAAAAGCAGCCAGCAGAGACTGCCATACCCCCTCCTGGGCCGTGCTCACTTGATTCTCCATAATCTGCATTATTTCACAATTTGCTTGCAAAGATAATGAAAAACAGACAATTAGCCAAACAAATCATTCACTTTTTAGATTAATCATGAAAATATATACAAAAAGATTTGGCCACATGCGGAATAATTAGTAATTTTGCAGCCCAAAGTTGAATAAATATACCAAGATGAAAGAAAAGAACCAGCGACTTGAAGCACTGCGCCTGATTATTTCCAGTCAACAACTCGGAAGTCAGGAGGAACTCCTTTCTGCCCTTCAGAAAGAAGGTTTCAAACTGACACAGGCCACCTTGAGCCGTGACTTGAAACAACTGAAAGTGGCCAAGGCAGCCACCATGGGAGGTAACTACGTATATGTATTACCCAACGAAACCATGTACAAGCGTATCAGCACTCCCTCGTCCGTTCGTGAGATGATGCAGATACCAGGTTTCGTCAGCATTCAGTTTTCCGGCAACCTCGGTGTCATCAAGACACGCCCCGGCTATGCCAGTGCCATCGCTTGGAACATAGACCGCAGCAACATACCCCACATACTGGGCACCATTGCCGGCGATGACAATATCTTCATCGTTATCAAGGAAGGGAGCACACATCGGGAAGTGACAGAGGCACTAAGCGAGGTTGTGCCAAACATGAAATAAAAAGGTTAACACTTAAAATAAGAAATGGAAAAAGAAGAAGATATAGAGGTACTTGTGGCAGAGCCTCATCATGAAATATATGTAGATACCATTCTCGACACGATAGCCGAGGCCGCCAAGGTCAGGGGAACAGGTATTGCCAAGCGAACCCATGAATACTTGACCAAAAAGATGCAAGAGGCAAAGGCTGTTATCGCCCTGACAAAAGATGGTCGTTTTGCAGGATTCAGTTATATCGAGACTTGGGAGAACCAGCAGTATGTGACGACATCAGGCCTGATAGTACATCCTGATTTCCGAGGTCTTCATATCGCCAAGCGCATCAAAGACCTGACCTTCACGCTGGCTCGTACCCGTTGGCCTCATGCCAAGATTTTCTCGTTGACCAGTGGTGCCGCTGTGATGAAAATGAACACCGCTCTTGGCTATCAGCCAGTGACATTTGCCGACCTGACTGAAGACGAGGCCTTCTGGAAAGGTTGCGAGGGTTGCGTGAACTATCCCGTACTGCGCGAGCGCAACCGTAAGTTCTGCATCTGCACCGCCATGCTTTTCGACCCCACGGAACATCTGCCATGCAAACTGAGTGAAGAGGTACTCTCACGCATCAAGCATTTACAAGAATTAGAAGAACAAACAAGATAAAAGAAATATGAGCAACAAGAAAAAAGTCGTAGTAGCATTCAGCGGAGGCCTTGACACCTCCTACACCGTGATGAAATTGGCCCAGGATGGGTACGAAGTATATGCAGCCTGCGCCAATACCGGCGGTTTCAGCGCTGAACAGTTGAAGAAGAACGAGGAGAACGCCTACAAACTGGGCGCCGTGAAATACGTGACCCTCGACGTGACACAGGAATATTATGCCAAGTCACTGAAATACATGATATTCGGAAACGTGCTCCGTAACAACTGTTACCCTATCTCTGTGAGTAGTGAGCGCATATTCCAGGCCATCGCCATTGCCCGTTATGCCAACGAGATTGGTGCAGATGCCATTGCCCACGGTTCTACCGGTGCCGGCAACGACCAGATCCGCTTCGACATGACCTTCCTCGTGATGGCTCCTGGCGTAGAGATTATCACCCTGACGCGCGACAAGAAACTCACACGTAAAGAAGAGGTGGACTTCCTCAACGAGCATGGATTCTTCGCAGACTTCACCAAACTGAAGTACTCTTACAATGTAGGCATCTGGGGTACCTCCATCTGCGGTGGCGAACTGCTCGACCCTACACAGGGTCTGCCTGAGGATGCCTATCTGAAGCATGTCACAGCCAAGGAACAGGAAGCCCTGTTGAAGATTACCTTCGATAAGGGTGAGATCGTGGCTGTTAATGACGAGAAGTTTGACGATAAAATTAAGGCAATTCAGAAGATTGAGGAGATTGGTGCCTCTTATGCTATTGGTCGTGATGCCAACGTAGGTGACACCATTATCGGCATCAAGGGCCGCGTAGGTTTCGAGGCCGCTGCTCCTAAACTGATTATCGAGGCTCACCGTCTGCTGGAGAAGTCAACCCTCTCCAAGTGGCAGCAGTACTGGAAGGACCAGGTGGCCAACTGGTACGGCATGTTCCTGCATGAGAGTCAGTACCTAGAGCCAGTGATGCCAGACATCGAGGCTATGCTTACCAGCAGTCAGCGTAACGTCACCGGTACCGCCATCCTGAAACTCCGTCCCTTCGGCTTCGAAACTGTGGGCATTGACTCTGTCAATGACCTGACGAAGAGCAAACTTGGTGAATACGGTGAGACACAGACCGGCTGGACTGCCGACGAGGCCAAGGGTTTCATCAAGGTTTCGAGCACCCCATTGCGTGTATACTACGGCATCCATAAAGACGAAAAGAGATAACCCCTACCCCTTCCCTCCCCGAGGGGAGGGGGATTTACAATATGGGAAGTAACAACGGTAAATACAATACAGCATCGCCTGACAGGTATACATTGCTGAAAGATTTTGCCAAGAAAAATAAGAAGTTCCCTACAGATGCAGAAATAATCTTATGGGAACACCTCAGAGCAAAACAACTAGGAATTAAGTTCAATAGGCAACATATCATTGGGGATTACATTGTTGATTTTGTCTGTATTGAAAAAAAAGTTATAATAGAAGTCGACGGAGGATATCATTCAGAATACGAACAAATTGAAAAAGATGAATTCAGAACTCAACGATTGAGTGAATTAGGATTTTCGGTTATTCGTTTCAAAAACGAAGAAATATTAGGAGACATATCTAACGTCATATTAAGAATTAAAAATAATTTGGACAGAAGAAATGACTAACTTAAACACATCCTCCCCTCGGGGAGGAATAAAGGTGGGGGTCCTGGGTGCTGCAGGTTATACAGGCGGAGAACTGATTCGCCTGTTGATGAACCACCCCGAGGCAGAGATTGTCTTTGCCAACTCAGAGAGTAACGCCGGCAATCTGCTGAGCGACGTGCACGAGGGACTCATCGGGGAAACCGATGAGCGCTTTACTGCCGAGATGCCCTTTGATCAGGTTGACGTCGTGTTCTTCTGCTTCGGCCACGGTAAGAGCGAGGCATTCCTCAAGGGGCACACCATTCCTGAAAACGTGAAGATCATCGACTTGGCACAGGACTTCCGCATCAAGGGCGACCACGACTATGTCTATGGTCTGCCAGAGATCAATAAGGAGGACATCCAGAAGGCACAGCATGTGGCTAATCCTGGCTGTTTTGCTACAGCCATACAGTTGGCACTGTTACCTGCCGCCCACCTCAATTTGCTGAAAGAAGATGTCTGCGTCAATGCCATCACTGGTTCTACCGGTGCTGGACAAAAGCCTGGTGCCACCACCCATTTCTCTTGGCGCAACAACAACTTGAGCATCTATAAACCTTTCCAGCACCAGCACATCGCTGAGATACGTCAGTCTTTGACGCAAGTGCAGGGTTATCTCGATGCTGACATCGACTTCATCCCCTATCGTGGAGACTTTGCTCGTGGCATCTTCTGTACCGCTGTAGTCAAGACACCTGCTCCCATTGAGGACATTATAGAGGCCTATAAGGACTTCTATGCAGATGCCGCCTTCACCCACTATAGCGATAAGGCGATAGACCTTAAACAGGTAGTGAACACCAATAAGGCACTGGTACATTGCGAGAAATACGGCAACAAACTGCTCGTCACCTCCTGCATCGACAACCTGTTAAAAGGAGCCGTTGGTCAGGCCGTGCAGAACATGAACCTGATGTTCGGCATCGAAGAGACCGCAGGACTGCGTCTGAAGGCTTCCGCTTTCTGAAATAATCACAACAAAAAGCCACGGATTTCGTGTACATTCGAGATCCGTGGCTTTTTATGTTTTACAGATTAACCTTCCTGCCTTGATAGATATACAAACCTTTCTCTCGGGGTTTCCCTGGTAATTTACGTCCCATCAGGTCGTACCATCCGTCCTTTGACGATTGTGGAGTACTGGTTTTTACTGTCAGCACACCCGTCGTTGAGGACTCGAAGGTTGTTGACACCTCCACCATCTCACCCTCACCTGTATAAAGCAGATAAGCCTGGAAGGGAGCAAGGTATTGTTCCTTGGCCATTGCAGGATCTGACGAAGCCGTCATGCGCCAAGACTTGTCTGGCTGCATGACATAAGCCTTCTTCGCCAATCCTTCCTCATGGGTCATGCTGTGCACCGTACCACAGAGTGTAAAGTTGTTCTTTACCACACTGCCCTCTCCAACTGCGTGAGAAATGGTGACATTCGACGCGCCCAGGTTAATAACAAACGAAGCATCATCGCCTGCTCTTCTACGAGCATCGCTCGTCTCGTCAACTACAAGCACATACGGTTGATTCGCCTCCAAGATGCCCTCACATTCTTTCATCGTAACTCCTTCACTGTCCGTATCATCCAAGGCATACGCCGTAGTATTCTCAGGAACAGGAAGGTCATAAGGCAGACAGACGGTTGTGCTACCCTCAGTCACTTCACGCTCATATACCACCTCTTCCACCTCTACATCAATCGGGACATTATATCCGCTAACCTCCGTCAGGTCAAGAGTCTCACAGGTGCCGTCACCATTGACGACGTTGGTTACACCTTCAGTGGTACTCATGCCTTCCGGCAGTACAACGATGATATCCGTAGGCATCTCCTCAAAAGCCTGGGCACCAACCTTTGTCACATCGTACTCATTGCCTTTCTCGTCAGAGACAGCAGATGGAATCACACTGGTATTCTCCCAGAAGTTTTCAGGCAAGGTATTGATGACAACCTCAATATCACCGCCATCACCCTCAATGAAGTCGGCATCCACCTCAGTGCCGCTCTCGTCTACCAATGTGGGGGTGATACTGCTCTTGAGCGTATAAACTTCCGTATCGGTGTGGTTATTATCACCCTGCAACTTATAATATACGGTATATACACCTGCATCTTTTCCTTTGGGGAGTTCAGCAGTGAAGGTCTCGCTGTCCAGGCTATACACCAACGTACCGCCTTCTGCCTCACCAGCCATAACCAGTGTCTGTTCCTCTCCCGTATAGTCGAGAGCCAATGGCTGCGGGTCTTGGGTGATAACGGAAGGTGCCTTGCTGATGATAAACGAGGCAGTACCGTTGACCATGTAGTTGCCACCTTCTCCATCGGTAATAGTAACTGTAGCCTCACCAGCATTGATATTATTCGCATAATCCACCGTATATTCCGAGGCTGCTATCACTGTTTCGCCATCCATCACGGTGACATCAGGCTCTTTAGCCGTACCATTATACGTGTAATCGATCGTACCGAGCAAAACAGTCGGTTGAAGAACCTCCTTGGGTCCTATCGTCACACTGACACTAGCAGACTCAGAGTCCGTATGGTTACTGTCACTCTGCACCTTGTAATAGACGGTATAGGTCTTGGCATCAACACCTGTGGGGATAGTCGGCTGGTAGTCTGTACCATCGAGACTATACACCATCGTACCACCTTCTACCTCACCGCCTCTCACCAATTGCTGGGACTCGCCGCTATAGACCAGTGTCTGAGGTTGTGGTGCAGTGACAACTACCGACACGACTGACGTGATAGTGAATGTTGTCTGCACAGTGCCCTGATAGTTGCCGATACCCGTCACGGAGATGGTGGCTTCGCCTACATTTACATTGTTAGCATACGCGATGCGATAATCCGTGTCTGCTGTCAGTGTAGTGCCATCCAGCGTCACGCTGACAGTTGGATTCAGGGGTTCACCAGTATAGGACTTTGCGGTAATGTCGCTTAGTACCGCTCCCTCAATGCTTCGCGGTGTGATTGTTGCCGTAGGTAGTTGGCAATGCTCGTACCACCAAGGGTCAGTTCGGTGATGGTCACATTCTTGCCAGTAGCCGCGTTCGCATCAGCAAAGGTGCCCTTGGCCGTTACAGTCAGTTCGTCACCACTAACGATGCCATCATAGACAACCTGATCATAGACCAACATCGCTATTGTCGTACCGTCATACACCTTGTCCTGTGCCGTGATGCCACTGATGATGATGGCAGCCTTATCGATTGTTGACTCTATTGTCACTGGCTCTGTATCATTGTGATTCGCATCGCCCTGTACCTTGTAAGATATGGTATAACCGTTCACTATCTTACCCATAGGTAGTGCCGCAGCATAAGTGGTACCATCTAATGAATAGACCAACGTACCACCATCAGCCTCACCTGCTCTCACCAGTTCCTGCTCCGTACCATTATATATTAATGTACGTCCTTCAGGTGCTGTAACGACCTGCGCCATTGCAGGAACAATGGCAAAGGAAGTTTGCAGGTTCGCCTGATAGTTGCCGATACCCGTCACGAAAAGGGTGGCTTCACCTACATTTACATTGTTGGTATACGCAACCTGGTAGTCCGTGTCTGCCGTCAGTGTAGTGCCGTCCAACGTCACGCTGAGAGTTGGAGTCAGAGGATCACCGGTATAGGTGGCCGATGGAATGTCTGCTATCGTAGCCCCCTCAATGCTTCGCGGCGTGATGGCAGCCGTAGCAGTTGGGTAGTTGGCAATGCTCGTACCACCAAGGGTCAGTTCGGTGATGGTCACATTCTTGCCAGTAGCCGCGTTCGCATCAGCAAAGGTGCCCTTGGCCGTTATTGTCAGTGCGTCACCATCCACAATTCCTCCATAAACTACGCCATCATATACCAGCGTTGCCACAGTGCTACGGTCATACACCTTGTCCTGTGCAATAATACCACTGATGGTGATGGCTTTCTTGGCGATAGTGACTGTCACAGTCTTAGCCTCCGTATCTTGGTGGTTACTGTCACCCTGTACCTTATAATATACGGTGTAAGACCCGGCAGCAGTCCCTGTGGGCAGTGTTGTCTGATAGGAACTGTTGTCAAGGCTGTACAGCAATGTACCACCGATGGCATCACCCGCAGCAATAAGCGTTTGGGGTACACCAGAGTAGGTCAACGAAAGTGGCTCTGGAACTACAGTCACCCCCGATGGTGCCTTGGTGATGGTGTACGTCTTGGTGACCACGCTCTTCCACGTACTGCGGCCCGTTACCGTCAGGCTGTAGGTGCCGACGTCCGACCACGATGTGCCTGCGAAATCCAGTAAGTAGTCCTTACCCTCCGTCAGTCCAGTCACAGTAACCACAGGCTTCTGGTCGCTGCCGTTATAGACAAATGAGGAAGCAGACAAATTCACCATAGCACTAGTGATATCCTTTCGCTTCGTAAAGGTAGCATCGACATAGGCACTATACTCCCAGCCGGGCAGTTGTGCCGTATATGTTCGGGGCTGCGACAAGTCATCGGGATCTTCGCCCGTCAGTGTCAGATGGTCCGCTACGGGAGCCGCGCGCCGCGATGTAGCCGCAGGCATGAAGGTCTTGGATACGATGACATCCTCTTTTCTGATATAGTAGCCATCGGAAGGAGTCACTGTCACCGTCATCGTCAGTTGGTCAACCGATGCCACCACCGTACCGTTGAGAATAGCATCGTTCACCTCGGCCTTACCGCCACGCAATTGGAAGTTAGCATGTACCAACACATCATATTCCTCACTAGGCAGAGTCACCGTATAGGTGCGTGGCTGGCTCAGATCGTCAGGGTCGTCACCTACAATCTCCAACCGGTCATTCATGGGAATAGATCTTCTGGAAGCAGCCAAAGGCATAAAGGTTTTCTCTGCAATGATGTCAGTTTTACGTATATAGTAGCCAGGATCGGGCGTCACTGTCAGCGTTACTTGCGTACCATTGACTTGGCCCGTAATAGTACCGTTACTGACATCGTCGGCCACCTCCACCTTGCCACCTGCATAAGCGCTCACGCCAAAGAGCACAAAGAGCGCCATGCTGATGTATATTCTGATGAATTGTTTCATATCGCTATTCTCCTTTCCTCATTATCTGATAACGACTTTCTGTCCATCTTTTACGTAGAGGCCCTTCTTTGTGGGGCGTCCAGAGAGTTTCTTTCCATCAACAGTGTACCATTCGCCACTCTCGGCATTAACCTTTACTACATCTACCCCCGTCAACTCGTCATCGCCAGCGGCATTGAATATTGACAATCGGCTGGCTGCAACTCCCTGTGCAGACAAGAAGGCGATACCTGCAGGCAGAGTGCCCGTGCTCACCTTTACAAACTCATCCTTATAGAGCGTGTAGCCCTGTCCCACCTTAACAGGTGTAGGCTCAGTTAACCATTGCAGCAGATTCGTCTCACTGGTGGTCAGCAGACAAACAGGGACATCAGATTGAGCGTTTGGCTGTATTGACGTAGTGGCCTCAATGGTACCAGCCGTTTTCTGTCTGTTCTCAATAAGCACTGCTTGATGGGCTGGGATATAATTGAGTGGCTCACTTGCGATAGCCTCATCCTCGGTAACATCAGTAATGGTATAAGCCTTAATACCGTCAGGCAACATGCGTCCCACCTTACTATAATAGGTGCGCCATTGCTGTCCATCCTTCAGCGCCAGTGTCTCCTTGTCCTTTGCCATCCGCTCTTCATAAGCCGACCAGCCCGAAGCAGCCAGATAACTGTTCCAACTTCTGGAAGGAACGATTATCCACATCTGCTTGGCAAAGGCATTGGTACCTACAGTCAGGATAGGACTTGCTGGTAGTTCGATGCCTGTCAGACGCGAGCAACTGCTAAAGGCACTATTACCGATGCTCGATACGCCGTTCAAGTCAACCTCTGTAATACTAGTACCCAGCGTCCTCCAAGGCGCGTCATTACCCATTGAGATGTCGTCACCCTGAGCAAAGATGTTCTTTTGGAAAGCCAAAGTGCCGTTCTCCAATGTCCATATCAGATTACGTCCATTGTTCACGTTGGCAGTTCCGCAATAGCCACCAGTAGAGAACTGTGCAGTAGCCTCAACAGGCTCAGCCGGCATCATGAACGAGAAGACCTCGTCGTCTATTTGTGTCACAGCAACACTACCGCTCTTGCCATTCACCGCCAGACCACTCTTGAAGAGAATCTTCGTGTCGTTTGGTGTCACCTTAATATAGATAGGTGTATTGTCATCGTCACGGATAGCCTTGAAACCTGCTTGAATTTCCTGTGTCAAGGCTTGGTCGGCATAAACCTTCAGCACACCGTTGCTGTTGGCAGTAGCACTGACAAAATAGCCTTTATGCAGAGACAAAAAGAAATCTTCACTTTCATCATGCTTATATTGCAGACTTGGCCATATGCTGATTAGGTCGACTTTTCCATTTACATCCTTCAGTTGTTCGCCATTGACAAGCAACACTTGATCTGAGGCCACAGGAACATATATATGCTGGGGGCCCTCTGTGATACCCCATAGGGCATTTGCACTGACTCTTGCAATCGTTGGCGACAGCAAAACATCGCCATACAGCCCACAGAGCACGCTCTCACCTATATAGGCCATCTTTGTACACTTGCTCATATCTACGTTTCCTACGCAGTATCTGAACGAGAAAGCCCCAATCTCCTCAAGAGTGGATGGTAGTGTGATGGGTACTAACTGTTCGTTGCCTGTTCCATAGTTGACACCATTAAATGAATTTTCTGGCAGTGATGTGACACCCTCACAAACCTCAATAGCCTTCACCGTTCTCCAAGGATATTTGTCTTTCACCCATTCTCGACTGTCCACTTTGCCCGTTCCGTAGATCTTCAACGTCATACTGCCATCAATCTGCCAACGGGTGTCACGACCTTCATTCACACTCGAATCGCCGCAGTAACCGCCAAGTGAGAACTTAGCCGATACCTTGACAGCACCAGCAGGCAGAGTGAAACGGAAGAGATTATGTTTTAACTCTTCAACCTCAACAGTCTGCGACACGCCGTCGATTGTGGCTGTCACATTCAGGTTTTCTGGGAATACGGTATAGTCTGAATATGCCTGTACATAGAGCGTTACATCATCAGTTTCCCGCGTCACCTTGTAGCCATCAGGAATCTCATTACCAAGATTACTACCATCAAAATCGGTATAGTAGCGCAACGTGCCTTCTTTGCCTGTCAACGTTCCTGTCTTTACACTGAATCCCGCACGCCAGTCGAACTCTACAGTCTGTCCCATCCAAGCCGAGATGTCCGCCTTACCGTCTGTCTCCTCCATACGTTGTCCGTCGATATAAAGAACCTTGTCATCTGGTACAGCAATGCTCAGTTTCGAAGTACAGTTTTCGAATCCTCCATAACTCACGGTAGGAATATTCAAGCCCACGAAACTGCCGGGTAAGATAATCTCACCATCCTTACAGTCATCGAACCAAACATTACTACCCATGTCTGTCAGTTTGGTACAACGACTGAAATCTACGTATGTACAACAACCCTCTTGCCAACTTCCACAGAACGCGCCATTCACCGTTATCTTTTCCAATGATGCAGGCATAATTACTCGTGCGCCACACCAGACTTGAAGACCATCTTTGAGTTCTTTGAATTGTGTACATGGTGTAAAGTCGAGATCGAAGGTAGAACGCTCAAAGGCACGATAGCCTAATTGTGTCAGAGAACTTGGCATAACCAATGCGCCTTCATATGCCGTCCATCCATCGAGGGCGTTAGTACCTATTGATAAGATGCTATTGGCCAGTTTAGCCTTCTTCACTGCAGTCTGGTAGAAGCACATGTCACCAATACGCGTGATTCCCTCTTCTATCTCCAGTTCTGTTATTTTCAGACCAGTATAACGCCAGCCAGACCAACCATTCTTGACGTTAGCCATGGCTCCCGTTCCCTTCACTGTCATCTTGTAGGTAGGTTTACTATCTTCGTCGATGCCATTTTCCGACAACTCCCACCTAGCATCAAAACCGCCATTAAACGAAGTGTCGCCACAGTAGCCTCCAATTATCGTGTTGCAACTGACAGTCACATCAGCGTCAGGGAAGGTGAAAGAGTATATATTGTCACCTTGCGACTCAACTTTTACAGCAAGACGTTCGCCTGAAGCTTTATTGATCACCATCAGACCTTCATCATCAATTCGACGATAGTTACTCAGGGAAGCCTTTACGTAGATTGTCTGTCCTGTCATACTGTCAAGCAACTTGTTGCCTGCTGTTAATTGGTTACTGAGGTTCTTGCCATCATAGGTACTATAAAATGCCAAATTCGTTCCCGATTCACCAGTCAGTTCGCCCAACGACAAGTGGTTGTGGTAGCCCTCGCGCCATTCAACTGTATAGGCATTTTGCTGATTATAGCCCACCAGTTCTATCCATCCTTTCTCATTGGGCTCCACCATACTCTGCACACCATTCAGGAATAGTGTCTTATCCTCTGGTGCCACGAAGTATATCTTGATGGGGTTGTTGGGGCTGATGAATGCCTGCTTCTGAATCGTAGTGATTTTTTCATTCAGGATGGCTGTACCTTTGAAACCATTGTATTTACCAGAACCGATGGTTGTCAGTTGGGTACATTCAGAGAAATCCACCGTCAGATCGTTAGCCGTAAAGGCAAACACAGACTGATCGCTGTTGTCAGAAAGCAATACTGGCATTTTCAGGTATTTCAGATTGTAATTGCTTTTAAACATACCATAGCCAAGAAGTGTCATGGTAGATGGGAAAGTGACGGAATATAGGTTGGGAAGGTCTTTCATGGAACCATCACCAGCATCGGTAATGCCCTCTTCATAAACCACACTACCGATTCCACTACTATAACTGCTCCAAGGTGCCGAACCATTAGATGATACTCCTCCATAGCCACCTGTTCCACTAAATACCAACTTATATTTCTTCGTACCAGGCGTTGCAGAATTTCCCTCGTCTGACCAAATGCCATCTTCACGCACAGACCATGTGATGTTACCTTGTATTCCAGCCAGAACACACTCAACAAACTGAGCCGAAATAGTGACATCGCTGGCGGGCATCACAAACGAGAAGATAGTAACCGTCTCCTGTTTCAGAGGAACGTTATTGCCTGCAGCATCAACCACACGAATGCCGTCCTTTTCCAGATAAGCGTTGGAGGCAGGTGTAAACTTGATATAGACCTTTGCATCCTCGTCCTCATGGAAAGCCTTCATACCAGCCTGTACCTCATTACTCAACTGATAACTGGTGTTCATTGTCGTATAGAACTGCAATTTGCAACCCTCGACACTCACCTCGCCAAGGTTCAGACGATAGTAGTCTGGTTTCAACTGGAAGGTGAAGGGCTGGCTCAGAGTAAGATTTATCGTTGCCTTACTTCCATCATCAGGCATCTGCGTATTGTTCACAAATAGGGTCATGCCTTCTGGCAACACCATATAGGGAGTCAGTCTGAAAGAATTCTTGTATGAAGCCTTTACTGACGGAGGAAGGATACACGTAACGCTGGTGCCATAGAAGGCCACCTCACCAACTTCTGTGAGGTTTGAACATGCAGAGAAATCGAACACGCCATTGATGGCCCCTTTTTCATCGCCGTATTCAAAGGCACCCGGGCCTATGGTCTCAATAGTGGATGGGAATACAATCGTCGTGTTTACGCCCAATTTGTACGGACGGTAGAAAGCCGCTCTGCCAATGTGCTTCAATGTTCCCCACGACACAGTTTCCAAAGCATTCGCATAATAGAAAGTATAATCACCTGTGCTCTCCACACCATCTTCGAACACCAGTTCCTTCAGATTGCCATTTCTGCCCCAAGGCCTGCTTGAATAATTTTTATCGGTAAAGTCTGCAATATCCCCCTGACCAGAAAACACCAACTTAAAATAGGTTTCATCGAGCATGACCTTCTGCCACATCACGTTTCTACCACCTTCTTCCTTACCACAATAGGCTGCATCGATGAATTCTGCAGACACCGTTACAGGGGCGGCGGGCCATTGGAACGTGAGGAGCGAGTCGCTCAGTACTTTGACTGGAATGGCTTCGCCAGTGGCTTGGTTGGTTGCTTTCATACCGTCGTCGAGTGCCAGCAACTTGTTTGCTGTCAAATTCACACGGACATATACCGTCTCGCCAAAAGCAAGGTCTATACGGTCGCCCGAAGGAATTCTTCCCGAGAATGTAGTACCATCATAGCCTTTATAGAAACCGATGGTGCAGTTCTCACCGTTTGCCACTTCACCAAGAGTGAGTTGCTGTCCGTCCCACACGGTCTGGGCACTTAGTGAAATGATGCTGAAGAATAATCCCAACAACAATAGTAGTAATCTTGTTTTTTTCATAATCATATAGTTTTTGTTTCGATGCACATATAATTAGGTGACAAAATTAAAGATTTTCAGGCAAAAGACTCTTCTACATTCACAATTCTTTGTCGCATATTCACAATTTAAGGCAAAAACCTGCGTGGAATGGAAAAAAAATAACTAACTTTGCCACCCAATGGTAGCCACGATTCTATCCATATTGCCCGCTATGGTCTGTGGGGTGCTCACCGCCTTGCTGGCCCTTGACCTGTGTCGCGTTTTTACGCGCACGCGCCTGTACCTACTTTTATTCATGCTGGTAGCAGGTCTGCTTTACATAGCACACGGTGCCTACTTCAACCACCTGTCAGAAGCCATTCCCGTCACCGATACCATCTATAGTTTCTGTAATCCCGCCGTATTTCCATTATTTTACATCTACATCGAAGAGTTGACCACAGGCAGACACAACAGATGGCGACCTGTACTCTATTTGTTGCCCTCCCTGTTGTGCATGACAGTCGTAGGGACGCTTTATAGCATAATGAATACCGATGAAACGGCGGTTTTTGTTAAGCAATACCTTTATTGCGGAGACAGTTCAGCGCTTTCAGGTTTTGCCTGGTGGCAGGCTATGATGCACCAAGCCATTAAGATCATCTTTGCCCTGCAGATACCCTTTGTATTTTTTAGCGGTTGGCGCAAAATCACACGATTCAACCAACAGATTGTCGGCAATTACTCCTTTACCGAGAATAAGTTGCTGACCACTCTCAAGCCCCTACTGCTCATTTTTGCAATGGCCTCCGTGGCTTCGTTTGTCAGCAACATCATCGGTCGTCACAATTTTACTGATTCCATCGGCATGCTGGCTATTCCTTCCGTCTCTTTCTCCGTCTTGCTGCTCCTGATAGGCCACACGGGAATGCACCAGCACTTTACGGCTAAAGAACTAGCGGAAGACATCTGCGAACCAGAAGGTACACCCAAAAAGAAAGAAGCAGAAACCAACTTTGTTGTGGATACTATTGGTGAGGAGATCATCCGCGTAGTGGACGGCGAACAACTCTACCTACAGCCAAACCTGAAAATCAACGACCTTGCACAACGACTCAACACGAATCGTGAGTACATCTATCGCGCTATTAATATAGGTATGGGACAGTCGTTTGCCGACTTCATCAATAGTCGCCGCATTGACTATGCTGCACGTCTGTTGGAAAACAACCCCAACACACCGCTTTCCGAAGTGGCACTTAAGGCAGGTTTCTCCTCCCCCAGCGCATTCTACCGAAACTGGAAGCGTTTCAAAGACTATCCGCCCAAGGGGTGAGGTTGAACAGTACCTTTTTTCATATACCTCTCCGCATTTAATTTCTGACAGGGCAGACGCTCAATATTTTTAACGTTGTATTTTGATTCCCAGCACCCTGTCCCTAGTGTCCTCGTCCCAACTGCAAAATTTCCTCTTGCTTGCAAT
>CADCCB010000047.1 GCA_902799905.1 uncultured Prevotellaceae bacterium | reverse complement strand
AGAAGGACATCTGGAAGTTCATCATCCAGGTACTGGCAGCCATCATCACCGCTGCAGGAACGGCACTGGGCACCACCAGTTGCATGGGAGCATTCTGAATCAAGGTAATCTGAAAGCAGGGAGGGTGTGCAAAATGGCGCACTCTCCTTGTACTTAAATGGTAAGATGGCGAAAGAGGGAATTCAACTGAATGCAGGTGATGCCCTGCCGATTTGAAAAATGCATGGTTTCTTTGCGTTTTCAATTTTTCTTTTTACCTTTGCACCCGATTTTTTAGACGATCCCTGCAGAGTGGGGATGAGTGTTGGACTTTTAAGTAAAAAGATGAAGGTATGAGGAGATGGCAGATGGTCATATTGGCATTGATGCTATCGTTGGCGGCAGAGGCCGGTGTGGTGACTCGCTCTGAAGCCCTGCAGACGGCGATGGAATTTTTGGCCGGTCGTGGCGTGGAGGTGGCAGCAGAAGCCCGCGGCTCGCAGAAAGACGATGCATCGGCCCAATATTATGTGTTTAATGCGGAGGGTGACAGGGGCTTCGTCGTCGTCAGCGGCGACGACCGCACGACGGCCATCCTGGGCTATGCCGACGAGGGCTGCATCGACGAGGCGAACATGCCTGACGGTCTGCGCGCCTTGCTGGAAGGCTATGCCGAGCAGATGATGCTGATAGACGATGGTGCGCCTGCTGCGTCGCGACGTGCCGCAGGTATGGCGAGAAAATCCGTCAGCCCGTTGATTCGGACGAAATGGGACCAGGACAGTCCCTATAACCTGCTGTGCCCTGTGCTTAGTGAGAAAAAGACTGTCACGGGCTGCGTGGCTACGGCGATGGCACAGGTGATGTATTACCACCAGTGGCCGACAGCAGCAACAGCCGCCATACCTGGTTATCGTCCACGCAATGGTCTTCATGGTGATCTGCCAGAATTGGCAGCGACCACCTTCGGCTGGAACAATATGACGCTGACCTATGGTGCCTCGTCGACCGATGCCCAGAATACGGCTGTCGCCACGCTGATGAAATACTGTGGCTGGGCGCTGCAGATGAACTACGACTTGGGTTCTGCAAAAGGCTCGTCGGCCTATAACGTCAGTATTGCAGAGGCGCTGAAGACTTATTTCGGGTATGACGGCAACGTGACCTATGCCCAGCGCCAGCACTACACCTATACGGAATGGATTGACATGATCTACGCCGAGTTGGCCGAACGCCGTCCCGTGGTACTTGGCGGACAGAGCGTAGGCGGTGGACACTCGTTCGTGTGCGACGGCTACCAGGGCGACGACTACTTCCACCTGAACTGGGGATGGGGCGGCAGTGGCAACGGCTATTTCCGCTTGTCGGTGCTCAACCCCTACGAGCAGGGCATCGGCGGCAGCAGCACCCTGGACGGCTTCAGTTTTACACAGGATGCCGTCATAGGCATCAAGCCCTTTGACGGTCAGACGCCTGCAGCCTGCCTGTCGTTGGAGAAATTCCAGTTTGACGCAAGCGGTAGTTCTGCCACACAGGTCGTTGACCGTGCCTCTGCCGACGATGCCTTTACCGGCATCAGCCTGTATGCTGCGTTGTGCAACTACAGTTACGTGACCAGCACATACGATTATGACATCCAGTTGGTACGGGGCGACGGTTCACTTGTCAGTTCGTTGGGAAGTGGGGAGGACCAGTCGTTCACGTTCAATACGGACCTGAATATCAGTTCATCGACCATTGCCACACCAGCAGGGTTGGGTGAGGGTACCTATTATATAAAGGTGGTGAGCCGTGTCTACGATGCTTCCGCCTGGCAGGAATGCTATGACGGCCCCCAGCAGCAGATGACGGCGACGGTCAGTGGGAACACGCTGACCATCACGGCACCAAAGGTGAGAGGCTGTCTGCCCACATCGGTGACCTTCACCGTGACGGGTAGCAGGACGGTGGGCTCGGAACTGGATGTGACGGCCCGTGTGACAGGAGGTGCCGCTGACTATCACGACAACCTCATCCTGCGGGTAAACGGCACGGCTGTCATGGGCAAGACTGTTGACATCGCCGCCGGTCAGGCCGTCGACGTGCATTTTGCCTATACGCCCTCGACGACGGGGGACAATGTGTTGACCCTGTGGAATGCCAAAACGGGAGGCTCGCAGGTCAGCGGCTCAGAGACCATCACCATTGGTGGCAGCGATGCTACGGACAACCTCGACCTGACGCTGACGGCTGAAATCAGTAACCTGACAGGCGACGGCAAGGTGTATGGCAGCAGGATGGTGGTGCCGGTGACGGTGACCAACAATTCTGAGACCAACAGTTATGCCGGCAGGATGTACTATAGCCTGTATGAATGGACGCAGGACAGCGAAGAGCCGGAGAAGTGGACAGGCACTCTTTTGAAAAAGGTATATCGCACCATCACGGTGGATAAGAACACGACAGCCGAACAGACCCCATTCAACATCACCGGTCTGGAGCGAGGCAAACGCTATAGTGTGCTGCTCTATTATCAGAAGAACGGCGTGAGGCTGGCAGATCCTGTAGTTACGCTCAATGCGCCAGGCAACGGCTACGAGGTGACCGACGGATTCCTGGTGGCTGACGAGAACGGCGCCATCAGCGTGCACGAGGCGGCTGTCAGCATTGATGCCGGCACAGCGCGCTATGTCAGCCTGCAGGGGCTGTCGGACGAGAAACTGGCACTGGTGACCTCTGCCTCGAACACGAACCCCAATTGTCTCTGGCTCCTGAACGAGGGGACAGAAACACCCACAGGTCTGACGGGTAAGAATGTGGTCAAGGGTAACACGGCATCTGCCATCACCCTGACGGATGGCTATGATTTCTATACGCCTGTCAGTTTTACGGCCAGTGACATCCGTTTCAACATCACCTTCACCAGGGCTGCCACTTCCACAGGCGGCTGGAACACCATCATGCTGCCTTTCGATGTTGCGACGGTCAAGGTTGACGATGGCAGCGTGAGCGGCAAGACCGTAGACTGGTTCCGTAGTAGCAGCGACACGGGCAAGAACTTCTGGGTGAAGACCTTTACTGGCGATGACGGAAGCACCGTCTACTTCGACTTCGCCACGAGCATGACGGCCAACACGCCCTATCTGATTGCCGTTCCTGGCGATACATGGGGCGAGGAGTGGAGGATGACAGACAAGACGGTGACCTTCTACGGCACGAAAGCGACCGTTGCAGCCACGGCCTCTACTTTTTCGCTGAGCGGAGACCGTTATAAGTTCTGCGGCTCGACACTGGGCATAGGGCGTACGGACATCTATGCGCTGAACAGTACGGGCAAGAAGTTCGTGAAGCAGACATCATCGACAACTCCTGGTGCCTTCCGTGCCTGGATAAGCGGTGCGAATATCAGTTCGCTGACAATGTCGTCGCTGAGCATCTCCAGTGGTGTGCCCACGATGATAAATACAGTAACGGAGATGCCTCGTGTTGAGGACGACACGCTCTATGACCTGCTGGGACGACCAGTGAAGGAGGGACACGTGAAGACAGGCATCTATATTAAGAATGGTAGGAAAGTAATCATAAAATAGGTGAGGAATGGAAACAAAAAAGAATTATCAGTCACCAGAGGTACAGGTACACCGCGTGATGGTGGAATCTCACTTGTTGGATGGGTCACAGACGGGTCCGAGTGCCGATTTTATCCAGGATCCTGGCGTTGGTGAGACCGACAATGAATGATTGTAAGAAGTTTTTTCCCTAAAAATTTGGCAGGTTCAGAAATTCTGCTTATCTTTGCCCTGTGGTATGCGGATATGCCAACGAAACTAAAAACAATCAGTGAGATATGAGGATTCTACTTTATCAACCTCAGGCCATCCATCAGTTGGGAGGCCGCAAGAATCAGGAGGACTCCATTTACCCTCTGTTAGGTGAGGCTACAGACCAGAACCGCGTGTTCGTGGTTTGCGATGGTATGGGTGGTATGGACAAGGGCGAGGTGGCCAGTGCTGCCGTCCGCGATGCCATCAGCAAAATGTGCGAAAGCCTTTATGATCCCCAGAAGCCCTTCACGGACGAGCAGTTCCAAAGGGCACTCCAACAGGCCTATGACGCACTCGATGCTGCCGACGTGAAGCATGAGGGTACGATGGGTACTACGATGACGTTTATCTGCTTCCATGTAGGCGGTTGTCTGGTGGCACATATCGGCGATAGCCGCATCTACCATCTGCGCCCCTCGATGGGCTATCCTGACGGCGTGCGCTTCCGCTCACGTGACCATTCGCTGGTGCAGCAACTCTATGACCTGGGCGAGATCAGTTACTACGGTATGGCAACCTCGCCGCGAAAGAATGTCATCCTGAAGGCTATGCAGCCCTATCAGGACCAGCGTACGAAGGCCACCTTTGCCCACATCACCGATGTGAAGCCGGGCGACTATTTCTACCTCTGTACAGACGGTATGCTGGAACAGATGGAGGACGACGAACTGCTTTCCATCGTCGGCAATCCGGACAAGACTGACGAGGAGAAGGCCCAACAGTTGATAGAACTGACGAAGAACAATGCCGACAACCACTCGGCCTATCTCATCAAGGTGAAGGACGTGCTGATTGATCCAGTGGCCGACAATTCGCTCATGAGCGATGAACTGGAACTGCGTGCCAAGAACAAGGCCCTCAATGATACCCGTAAGAATGAGGCGTGGAGCGAGGACTCTGCTCCCGTGGCACCTGTGCAGAAGCCTGCAAGCAAAGCACCTTCGTTTCAGCCCCATCCCGCAAAGAAGGATATAAAGAAGAGTCTGTTGTCTTATGGCATCATGGGGGTACTGTCGATATTGATGCTCATCATAGGTGTCGGCCTGGGCTTGCTGTTCTTCTTCCATAAGGAGGGCGAGACGCCAGAGACTGGCAATCCGTCTGTCACAAACACTCAGACACAGACGCAAGACGAGAATAAACACAGACAGGTGGCTCCTAAGAATGTAAATCCCTCAGACAGTGACAGTCTGAGAGGATATGATATTGGTCCGACCCTTCCACTTGGTAGCCTCTGATCCCTTTTTGTAACTAATTAATAACTCATAATTTATCATATTATGACAGACGATAATCAGACTAGAATCAGCAATCCGGTGAACGACGACAGTAGTCCTACCATTATGGCTAATGACGTGAGAAGTAACGGTAATACGACCAGCAGACGCCCATACATCCCACCCAAGAAGAAGGGTTTTAACAAGTTGCTGCTGCTGATACCCGTGGTGCTCTTCCTGCTCGCCGTTATTGGCGTAGTGGGCTATTTCGTGGTGACGAAGTATTTCGAAATCGGTGACGTGGGCACGACGGAAATCGTTGAGCAGAGAGACTACTCGCCAGCAGAGGCCCTTGATGCCTTGTCAGGACTCAACCTGCCGTTGACGAGGATTCAGGAGATAGAGAAGAACGTGATTCACACGGGCACCGCTGCCGACGAGGAACAGTTGAATCGTAGGCTGATAGCCCTGAAGCACCTCTATACCAATGAGTTTATGCGTGATAACCATAGCGCGCAGAACCTGCATAACATCTATTTGCTCTATTCTACCGACTTCTCAACAGAGCAGCAGGGCGTCTTGAAGTGGTTTATCAATCAGCCGACCAATGTGCGCCAGCAGTGGGAATATGTTCAGGGTGGTGTGCAGGACTTCACCGACTTCCGTAGGAAGTTGGAGGCTGAGATGAGCCGTGGACAATAATTTTCAGAATCAATCATATCTAAAGCAGAATCATAATGAGAAAGTTAGCGTATGTAATGTGTGCCGTCGTCATGATGGCAATGACTGCCTGTGGCGGAAGTGGAAACGGCAACTGGCAGGAAGAGAGAGACTCTGTCATGAACGTGAACGAACAGCAGCGTCAGGTGCTCGACGATCTGACAGCAACACTGGTGGAGGTATCATCAAGCCTCGACTCTATTGCTGTAGGCGAGGGCATGTTGCGTGAGTCGAACGAAGGTCCTGTGCTGACCAAGCGTCAGATGCTGGATAATATCGCTGCCTTCAAGGAGACACTGGCCGCCAACAAGGAGCGACTGGCAGAACTGGAGCGTAATCTGGCTGGACGTAACGATGAACTGGCCAAACTGAGCACGCTGGTGAAGCACCTCAATCAGGAACTGGAGGCCAAGCAGGCTCGTATCAATCAGTTGGAGGAAGACCTGAAGAGTGCCAATGCCAATATCGACCGTATGCGTACGGAGATGAACGACATGACAACGACTATCGGTTCGCAGCAGGAGGAGATCGCTGCCCAGCGTGAGGCTATGCAGAATCAGGATCAGGCCCTGAACACGGGTTACTATGTGATCGGTACGAAACGTGAACTGAAGGATAAGGGCCTTGTCTCAGGCGGTAATCTCTTCAAGAAGAAGAGGGTGAACTATGGTTCTATCGACGAATCGCTGTTCGTGAAGGTGGATATTCGTGAGACCACTCGCTTCAATATCCCCAGCAAGAAGGTGAAAGTGCTGACTGAGATGCCTACCGACTCTTACACCATCACTACCAACGGTAACAGCAGTGTGCTGGAGGTTACCAACGTGTCACGGTTCTGGGGAATCAGTAGTTTCCTGATCATTCAGATAGACTAACAAACAAAGAAGGACACTCCAAAACGGGGTGTCCTTCTTGTTTGTACTTATTGTCTGAGGCCTAATGTGTCTCAATAATCTGGTTGGCCCTGACTAGTGCGAGGTCGATGTGATTGCAGATATTCTCCTCGCCTAATAATACGTGGAAGTTGTTGCGACGAAGCACGGCTTCCACTTTTTCGTTCACGCCGGAAAGTACGACGGTGATGCCTTCCTTCTGGCTCATGCGGCACATGTTTTCCAGGTTGTGCATGCCAGTAGAATCGATGAATGGTACCTTTCTCATGCGGATGATGCGCACCTTGGGGCGACCGCCGTAGCGACCCATCAGATCCTCGAATCGGCTACCGGCACCAAAGAAGTAAGGACCGTTGATCTCATACACCTCTACACCCTTGGGGATCGTCAGGTGCTCCAGGTTGCCTCGTTGCATATCGGCATCCTCGTTCAGGTCAATCTCGTTAAGCACGGCATGTACCTCTGTGGTCTCAGCCATACGGCGCATGAACAGCAGACATGCGCAGACCAGTCCAACCTCGATAGCGATGGTCAGGTCGAAGATGATGGTCAGGAAGAAAGTGAGCAGAAGCACGGTGATGTCGCTCTTGGGGTTGCGCATCAGAGCCTTGAACGAGCGCCAGCCGCTCATGCCGTAACTGACTACTACCAGTACACCAGCCAGACAGGCCATAGGGATATATTTGGCCAGTGGCATGAGGAACAGGAAGATGAGCAACAGCACGACAGCATGGACGATGCCGGCTATCGGCGTGCGTCCGCCGTTGTTGATGTTGGTCATGGTGCGTGCGATGGCTCCTGTGGCTGGTATACCTCCGAAGATCGGAGCCACAAGGTTGGCTACGCCCTGGCCAATCAATTCTGTGTTTGAGTTGTGATGGTCGCCAATGACACCGTCGGCCACGGTGGCAGACAGCAGGCTCTCAATGGCACCCAGAATGGCGATGGTCAGTGCTGGTGCTACCAGTCCTTTGATGGTATCCCAATTCATGTCGGGCCACTCCATGTTGACATTTGCGCTGATGTCGTGGAAACGGTCACCAATGGTTGTGATGGTCGTCACGCCTGCATATTCCTTCAGTAGCAGAGCAGCCACGGTGATGACGATGATAGCCACGAGTGAGCCAGGGAGTGATTTGAGTGGCGACAGGTGGAATTTGCGTACCAGCATGGGCCACGAAGCGATGATAACGACACTCACCAGTCCCACGGTAGCACTCCACGGATCAATGTCCTTCAGGTGATGGGCATAGGCTATCCATTTCTCGATGAAATCGCCTGGCAGTTCCTTGCTGTCGATGTTCATGCCGAGCAGGTCGTTAATCTGAGTGGAGAAGATGGTCACGGCAATACCGCTGGTGAAACCCACGATGATGGGGTAGGGGATATATTTGATGATAGTACCCAGGTGGAGCACGCCAAACATAATCAGGAAGACACCAGCCATGAGTGTGGCAATAGTCAGTCCCAAGGGACCATACTGCCCGATGATGCCTGCTACGATTACGATGAATGCGCCTGTGGGGCCGCCTATCTGTACCTTGCTGCCGCCCAGCAGCGAAATGATAAGTCCGGCAACGATAGCCGTGATGATGCCTTGCTCAGGGCTTACTCCCGATGCGATACCAAAGGCGATAGCCAGCGGCAAGGCTACAATGCCGACGATGACACCTGCCATCAAGTCGGACATAAAGGTCTGTTTGTTGTACTTCTTCAATGCCGAAAACAACTTCGGCTTAAAATCTAATGTCTTTTTCATCTTCTTTTCTTTTGCCGGTGCAAAGTTATGCAATAAATATAAATTATGGTGCTGTGTACGATAACAATAACAAAAAACACCCCCTTTTTCTTGATTTATGTCGTATCATCAAAGATGCTTTCGCTTGACAAAAAAGAAAGAAAAAAGCATTTCTCTTGTTTTTGTGCTCGTTAATTCGTACCTTTGCAGCCCAATTTCAAAACGTGATTTATGAAAAACGTATTATTGACTGTGTTTTTGTTGCTGGTCTCTGTGGCCGTGATGGCTGTGCCGGCAAAGAAAGGAATATGGAAAACCATTACCCTGGAAAATGGTAAAGAAGTGAAAGTCCAGTTGAAAGGTGATGAGTTCGGACACTATTGGCGTTCGGCTGAAGGAAGGAATTATGTGACTGCGGATGGCTCCTTTCAGGAGGAAACTTCTGGTATGCGCCAGTTGGCAGTACAACGTCGTGCCGTGAGTCAGCAGCGTCGTGCTGCCCGTCTGTCGCGTCATACATCCAAAGGCATGCGTCGTGCTCCGGCATCACATCTGGGACAGAAGAAGGGGCTCATCCTCTTGGTGAACTTTAAGGATGTGAAGTTCCAGAGGGAGAACAATAAGACGTTCTACAATAATGTGGCCAACACCCAAGGCTATACGGATGAGAATGGCTTCATAGGCTCTGTGGCCGACTATTTTAGGGATCAGTCGCGTGGGCTGTTTGAGTTGACTTTCGATGTGGTTGGTCCTGTCACTGTCAGTAAGAGCGTCAGTTATTATGGTGAAAACGACGATGATGGTAATGATAAGCATTCTGAGGAGATGGTGATGGAGGCCGTCAATCTGGCAAAGAATCTGGTGACGGATTGGAAACAGTACGACTGGGACGATGATGGTGAGGTGGATCAGGTCATGATAGTCTATGCCGGTGAGGGAGAGGCCGACGGAGGAGACGAGAGTACTATCTGGCCCCACGAATATGCCCTTTCTTATTCCGACGATGATAATATCAAGCGGGTAAAGGTGGCTAATAATCTGTATGTGGATACCTATGCTGTAGCCAACGAAGGCTCTAAGACGCAATCAGAATATGGCTTCGAGTACTTTTACGTGAACGGCATTGGTACCATCTGCCATGAGTTCTCCCATTGCCTGGGCCTGCTCGATATGTACGATACCAGTTATAGCGGTAATTATGGCATGGGCGAGTGGTCGCTCATGGATAGCGGCAGTTACAATGGCGATGGCTACGTTCCAGCAGGTTATACCAGTTACGATAAGTACTGCATCGGGTGGATTGAACCCATCGAGTTGACCACGGCTCAGGATATCAAGAATATGCGCCCATTGACGGAAGCCGACGATGTGTATATCATCAAGAATGCTGCTCATCCTGACGAATACTATCTGATTGAGAACCGTCAGCAGAAGGGCTGGGATGCCTATACTCCTGCCAAGGGCATGCTAATCTTGCATGTTGACTACGATGAATATATTTGGATGTATAATTTAATCAACTCTTTGAATGACGGTACTAACGACTATCCTGTCAACGACCATCAGCGTTGCACGATTTTCCATGCCGACGGTATGGACAAAACAGGAGAGACGTATGATAAGATAGAAGAGGCCTATAATAATTATATGGATACTGGATTAAATAAGTATTACGATGAGTATTTTGATTTATGGGACCAATACGAGGCTGATATGAAGGCTGATGTCTATCCGCAGCCAGGAAACAACCAGTTAAGTAATACCTCGACGCCTCGTGCCTTCCTTTACAATAAGAATACTGACGGACGCAAACTGATGAATATCAGTATCACGGAGATTAAGCAGAACGCAAATGGCACCATAGCCTTCAAGTTCGCTCCTGACAGCAGCGGGACGGAGGAAGGTGATAACACTGAGTATGGCCAGAAGACGAATACGGCAATCCAGACGGTTGAGACCACTGCTGTTAAGACTCCTCGGATCTATACCCTCGATGGCCGCTGCATGGGTACCGACTTCCAGCAGTTGGGGCGTGGCATCTATATTGTCAATGGCAAGAAGATAGTGAAATAGCAAATAAAAAGCCTCGCTAATATCGGCGAGGCTTTTTTGTTCGATGGAGTGTCTTACTTCTGTTTTAGCAGGTCGCGAATCTCAGCAAGCAGTTCTTCCTGAGTGGGACCCTTCGGAGCCTCGGGCTCTGCAGGTGCCTCTTCCTTTTTCTTCTTCAGGTTCATCAGTTTGTTGATACCCTTCAGCATCAAGAAGATACAGAAGGCCACAATGATGAAGTCGACGGTGTTCTGAATGAACTGTCCATAAGCAAAAACAGAAGCACCTGCCTCCTTGGCTGCTGCCAGCGAGTCGTACTTCGTGTCATTGCTCAGGTTGATAAACAGACTGGTGAAGTCGACATTGCCCACTGCTTTACCGACAAGGGGCATGATGACATCGTCAACCAAACTACTGACAATCTTGCCAAAGGCACCGCCAATGATCACACCTACTGCCATGTCCATCACGTTGCCGCGCATGGCAAACTCCTTAAATTCTTTGATGAATCCCATAATCTTTTAAGTTAAATGTTTGTTATTTAATATGTGAATTGTAATCTGAGTTTTGCAATCACAGTCTTTCAACCTTGATTTATCTCATGTTTAGTCACCAACGCTTCTTGTTTAATAATTATTAAGTTTGATTTCGAGTGCAAATATAGGAATTTTTTTGTAACTTTGCACTCGAAAAGAGAAAAAAATGCTTACTAAAGGCAAAATAACTCGAAATTTGTATTAAACCTTTTAAATAAACTAAAGTAAAATGACGTAGTAGCAATCAACGACTTGACCAGCCCCAAGATGCTGGCTCACCTGTTGAAGTATGACACCGCTCAGGGTGGTTTCTGTGGCAAGTTCGGTGAGAACAAGCACACCGTAGAGGCTGGTGAGGACTTCATCGTTGTTGATGGCAAGAAAATCACCATCTATGCTATTCCTAACGCTGCTGAACTGCCTTGGGGCAAACTGGACGTAGACGTTGTTCTGGAGTGCACTGGTTTCTATACTTCTAAGGAGAAGGCTTCTGCTCACCTGACCGCTGGTGCCAAGAAGGTTGTTATCTCTGCTCCTGCTGGCAACGACCTGCCCACCATCGTTTACAATGTGAACCACACCACTCTGACTCCTGCCGACACCGTTATCAGCGCTGCTTCTTGCACCACCAACTGTCTGGCTCCTATGACCAAGGCTCTGAATGATTTCGCTCCTATTCAGAGCGGTATCATGACCACCGTACACGCTTACACTGGCGACCAGATGATTCTCGACGGTCCTCAGCGCAAGGGTGATGTACAGCGTGCTCGTGCCGGTGCTCAGAACATCGTTCCCAACTCAACTGGTGCTGCCAAGGCTATCGGTCTGGTTATCCCCGAGTTGAACGGCAAACTCATCGGTGCTGCACAGCGCGTTCCGACTCCTACAGGTTCTACCACTATCCTGCACGCTGTTGTTAAGGGTGAGGTAACTGTAGAGGGTATCAACGCTGCCATGAAGGCTGCTGCCAACGAGAGCTTCGGTTACACTGAGGAGAAACTCGTTTCTAGCGACATCATCGGTATGAAGTTCGGTTCGCTGTTCGATGCTAACCAGACCATGGTTTCTAAGATTGGTGATGGCAACTCTCTTGTTCAGGTTGTTGCTTGGTACGACAATGAGAACTCTTACACTTCTCAGATGGTTCGCACCATTAAGTACCTCGCTGAGTTGAAATAAGCAGTTAGCGATTAGCAATTAGTTGTTGGCAAAATGCGAATGCCAATAGCCAAAAGTAAAAAAATAGCCGTTCGATTTTGTCGGACGGCTTTTTTTGTGTATCTTTGCGGCATCGAATATTACAACACTCCAATAACTATGACAACATTATGTGATATCAGACCCAGACGGATGGCTGGTCACTCCAAGCGACTGCTGTTGCTTATGCTTGTGCTGGGCCTCCTGATCGCTACGCCTATTGATGCCAAAGGCCGTAAGGCCAGTAAACGGGTCAGCGAAGCCGCACCAACTGAACATGTCGACACTGTCGCTACAGATACCATCGCCTCGGACTCTGTTGGAAGAGAGTCGGGGTGGGTCAACACTCGTAGCAACGATTATCTGGGTGTGATGCTAAACGTATGGAGCGACATCGACTTCAGCCGCTGTCTCGATGACTACCGTGTGGTGAAAGTGGAAATTACTGATTCGCTGGAAGCCAACAAGGAGCCCGACGAGAGCATCAGTTTCTACGAACCGTCCCTTTATACGTTGACCCGCCTCATGAACTATCAGAAATTTCACCCGCAAGGCTATTCGCCGCGGCTGACCATCTACTTCTATGCTGCGGCAGCCCTGTTCTTCCTGATGCTGATATTCTGGCTTATCAAAAGTTTTATTGTGTCACCCTTTAAAAAGAAAACCGTATGACTGCACAAGAAGAGAGACACATTCGCGACCTGGTAAATGCCTACTCGTATACTGCCGATACTGATCGTTTCCGTGACTTTGGCGATGACATAGAAATCACCGACTGCACACATTATTATATATCAGAATGCCGTTTCGACAGCCAACTCGACAAGCGAGAAGTGGAGAAGCATGAGCAACCCTATACCGGGTCTTCTCTGAAAGCACTCACTGTCACCTCGCTCTCGCAGGTTGACCGCTGGAGGTTTGAGATGGGGCCCCTTTCCAGAGGACGCTTCCAGAATACTACCGATCATCTTACTGTGCCAGGTTCTGAATACGTGGAGATCTGTCACACATGTAGGGGTGACGGTAAGGAGAACTGCCCCACCTGCACAGGCAAAGGCCGTCGAAAAGGCTATCATAAGTGTCCTACGTGTGGTGGCTCGGGCGAGGAAGGCTGTTCCAATTGTCATGGCAGTGGCTCCATCAGCGTAAAGTGTACGTCATGTGGGGGAAGTGGTGGACGCAATGAGACTAGAACACGGAGAAAGAGTGATTATCAGCCTTATCGCGATTCTTCAGGTGTACACTACCGTCTTGTATATGTCGATGAAAATTACTCCACTTGGGTGCCCTGCTCCAGATGCAACGGAAACGGTACCGTCAGTTCCAATTGTGGCAGATGTGGCGGCAGAGGAAAGGTGACATGCAGCCGCTGCAATGGAGACGGTGAGGTGCCATGCCGTACATGCTCCGCTACCGGACGGGTGACTTGTAACACCTGTGAGGGGCGAAAGAAATTGCTTCACAGCCTGCGCATAGAACAGACTCTGGAGAAGGCATCAGACAATCAACTCTACATCAGCGATGTATTGTGGAAAGAGGTGAAAGAATTCCCGTGGCGTGAGCAATGCCGCACGGAGTTGATCTTTGAGAAGGTGGACACCAGGATTGCCCACGGCATCTACCCTGAGAACGAAGACTACAACGACTCGTTCAACGAATTTATTGATGCTCACGCTGGGCTAGAGTCTCAACGCTGCCATATACGCTTCCAGCGTGCTGCCGTTACAAGATATCATTTTCACCAACTCAAATACAACTACAACGGGAAATCCTACACAGGCTATATTCTTGGCAATACCTTCTACCCTGTAGTCTCGCCAATTACTGAGTATGCCGGCGATCTTATCCATAGTGCAGAGAGCAGTCTCAAGCACCGTTCTGCTGTTGATGCCCGGCGCAAACTGAAAGAGGCTCAGTCGCTCCATGTTGAAGGTACGGATAGTACCATAGAGAAACTACTGGAGAAGGTAAATGCCCATCTGAATGTCATCACCCGCCTTGGACTGAAAATCATGTTCTGGCTCGTGGTGTTGTTTGCCACTCCCTTTGTCTTCCAGTACTATGATGCCATCAACCCCGTGCTGCCTTATGCCAGTTTCATTAATAGTACCGACTGGTTTGCCTACGACCATCTCCCGGCGGCGCAATGTATCATCTTTATTTTCGCCCTCTATCTCACGAAGGCAGGCTCAGTAGAAACAGACTATTCAAAACTCGACTATAACCACGCTCTGGTCTATCTTGCCCGTGGCATGGGAGAAATATTGCTTTATGCCTTGGTGATCTTTGTGCTCCTTGCCGCAATCAATTATCTTGGCTTGGGCATTCTTACGTCAATTGCGATGTGGTTGCTGTGGTGGGTCATCAAGATAGTATTCTTCATCGTCGTGATTATCATTGCCCTGGTGATGAAGTTGTTTTAAATGAATGAGACCTATGGTAGCGACTGATATTATTTACAAGGGAGGCTGGCAGCAAGCCAGCACTATCCTGCAGAAACTGGCTGGCCCCATAGGCGATGGCGAGGTGTGGTATCCTAATGGCGACCACTTCAAGGGTGCGTTCCATCTGAGTTTCGCCTGCATCAGCGGTCCGGCCTATGCTGCCGACGGGCGGTATGAGTTTGCTGACGGCAGTTATATAGAGAATGCATGGATACACACCTCCAAGGACAAGAAACCGCAATGCTGGGGACTGCATGGCGTGTTCCGCATCCATCACCCTCAGGGACCAGATTCCATCGCCATGTTCTGTGCCGGTGGCAAGCGCTATGGCTTTGAACTGTATTTGGACGAGAAGAAGCCCTGGGTTGAGGAGTGGTATGCCGACGACCGTGTCGTTCGCCATTCGGCATCCAATGAATTGCTCCGCTATGAGGTGATGGACTACGAGTTGGAAGAGACCAACCGGCATGAATGCACCACACTGAAGTTGACCCTGAAGGACGGTGATAACATCTATCGTATTGAGCAACGAGGGGGAGGCTACACCACCAACAATTATGATGAAAAGGTATATAGCCCGTCGACACGTGTCACCGTCTATTTGCCTAACGGTGATAGCCTCGATCACTATGGCGACGATGTGCGCGACTTCAAACCTTATAGTGGTTATGTTGATGTACACTGTGCCGAGACGGGGATGTGCCGCAATGAGCATTGGAAGGATGGCGAACTGCTGGAAACCCGAGAGTGGAAGCGCGACTACAGGGCGTCAAGTCAGTTGATGCTGCCCAATCCTACAGGAGCCGAGGGCGAAATGCAGGCTAATGTGTGGAAAAACGGACATATTGAGTACAATAACGGTGAGTGGATCTATGATGGTGAAGTAAAGGACAGCCGTCCTGACGGCCAAGGCGTGCTTGTTGGCGACAACTATCATAATGGTCGTTGCTTTGAAGGTGCTTTCGTCGACGGTGTCTATGTGAACGAAGAGAATGGTTTCACAGGTGTGATTATGCTGCATGTCAAGAGCGGTCACCGGCACTGGAGTATCAGTAGTACGGGTGACTGGGAATATGAGGAGGAGGACATGCAGGCCAAACTGGGCAGCCTTGGCATCAGTGGATTCTGGAGTTATGAAATAACGCGTATCACGGAAGACTGTATTACCATTGAGTTCTATAAAGAAAGATATGAACTGCGTCCTGACCAGCCTCTGAATCTCTTTAGCGAAATAGAGGGTGATGAACGTAGTGACGGTTGCGTTTACGATGGTGATGATTATTCATTGGAATTGACATGGAAAAAATAAAAGTAATCAAAAAACTCGTTTACGAGGGCGAGGTCGATGAACAGGGCCGGCCTCATGGCAAGGGCACATTGTATTATGTCGTTGAGAAAGACCCTGCTGAAGAGCGAAAGTTTGATAATCAGGGTGACTTGCGCTATAGAGGGGAATTCGAGCATGGCCTTCGTCAGGGTGATGGCGACCTGCATGCATTGGGCTTGGGCCATAACCCTGTGAGCCGCTATGCATGGTATTCGGAGGGTGAATACGACAGTTGTGGCCGACTGATACACCCATCGAATCCGGAAGGCTCGTATCAGGAGTTCGTGCCTGTGTGGTATCCTTTTTTTGAAGGATTGTGGCAGGCCGACCAGCCCTTGAAGTCGAGATGGAGTGATGACGAGGTCCGCCTTTCGGAATTGGCAGCCCAATATGTTCGCCTGACGGCATACGATGCCATAAAGACATTGCCTTTTGAGTTGAAAACGGATGAATAGACTATTGACGATACTGGGTCCTACTGCCAGTGGAAAAACCCCACTGGCAGTCGCCTTGGCTATGAAAGTCGACGGGGAGATTATCTCTGCCGACTCCCGTCAAGTCTACCGTCGTATGGATATCGGCACGGGTAAGGATCTTGCCGACTACCGCGTGGATGCTGCTGGGCGAACCAGCGGCCACTCGAACGGCAGTCCTGTGGTCGGCGGTTCGGCCGCCGACACCTCTTCCGCCGCCGCATCCCTCGTCGTCCCTTACCATCTCATCGACATCTGCGAACCGGGCACGAAGTATAACCTCTTCCAGTATCAGCAGGATTTCAACAGGGCCTATCAAGATATTGTGAGTAGGGGGAAGACGCCTATACTCTGTGGCGGCACAGGACTCTATATCGAGGCGGTGCTGAAAGGCTACCAGTTGTCGCCGGTTCCCCAGAATCCTGAACTGCGCGCCAGTCTGGAGGGCAAGTCGCTGGAGGAACTGACAGAGATACTCAGGGAACTGAAGGCTAAGAACGGCTCTGTGATGCATAATACCACTGATGTCGATACGGCGCAGAGGGCCATCAGGGCTATTGAGATAGAGGTGGGAGCCCCCTCCAATCTCCCCCCACTGGGGGAGGCTTCTGATGCTGTGGTAGGGGGTAGTCCCCTTGTCTTTGGAGTGAGCATCGACCGTGACCTGCGGCGTGAAAAGATAACCCGTCGTCTGAAAGCCCGTCTCGAAGAGGGGATGATTGAGGAAGTGCAGGGCCTGCTCAACGAGGGCATCCCAGCCGAAGACCTCATCTACTACGGACTGGAATACAAGTATGTGACAGAATACCTCATCGGTCGCTTGTCGTACGACGAGATGTTCCGTCGACTTGAAATCGCTATCCATCAGTTCGCCAAACGTCAGATGACCTGGTTCCGTGGCATGGAGCGGCGGGGCTTCACCATTCATTGGATAGATGCCACATTGCCTATGGAAGAGAAAGTCAGTATGATTTTAGGGCTATTGGCTGTTGGCCATTAGCGGTTAGCAAAAAAAATGGCCAAACGCTATAGCCATAGGCCAAAAAATAAATTGTAAATTGTCAATTGTCAAATTGTAAATGAAAGACGATAGGTGGGCCATTCTGTATTGCCCGAAACAAGGTCTGCACCAGTCTCGTAAGCGCTGGGAACGACTTCAGCAGGTGCTTGATGAGCACGGCGTTCATTATGACTTCGTGCAGAGCGAGTCGGCTGACAGTGTAGAGCGGCTGACAACCATGCTGATTCACAATGGCTATAAGACCATAGTCATCGTGGGGGGCGACTCTGCCCTGAACGATGCCGTCAACTGCCTGATGCGTGAGGAGCGGGAGGTCAGGGAACAGGTGTGCCTGGGACTGATACCCAATGGCGTGGTGAACGACTTCGCCCATTTCTGGGGCTTCGATGAGGATAACGACCCGCAGACGGTAGAGTGGCTGAAAGCCCATCGCGTCCGTAAGATCGACTTGGGCTGTATCCGTTATGAGAGCAAGCAGGGTGAGCAGGTCTGCCGCTATTTCCAGAACTGCGTCAACATCGGACTGTCTGCCGATATTATGAACCTGCGCCGCCAGGCCCGTCAGATACTCGGCTCGCGCAAGTTGGCCTTCCTCTCGTCGCTGGTGCTGATGGTGTTCCATCGTCACGACTATAAGATGCGACTGAAGATAAATTCCGAGACGATAGACCGCTCTGTCATGACCGTCTGCATAGGCAACGCCCACGGCTACGGCCAAACGCCGAGTGCAGTGCCCTACAACGGGATGCTCGATGTGTCGGTGGTCTATAATCCCAAGGTGAAGCAACTAGTAGAAGGACTGTGGCTGTTGGTGACGGGACGCTTCCTCAATCATCATAGCGTGCATCCCTATCGCACCCGCGAGATGGTTGTCGAGAGCCCCAAGGCCCTTGTCAGTATTGATGGCCGGATGGCAGAGCGTCCGGTGGGTGAGTACACATTGAAAGTGGAGCAAGAAGTTGTCAACTTTCTGATTCCTGCCTAATAATCTCTTCTAAAAATGGCCCAAATTGTATAATTTAGGGCAAAAATGCAAAATAATCGCGAAAAAGTTTTGCAGTACGGATAAAAATGTGTACTTTTGGGAAATGAAATCTAAAACTACAACATTATTAAATTATACGAAACCTAAACAGGAACTATGAGTTATTTACGATTTGAGAAAGCCGTGATGACGAACCTTGAGGAGAGTCTGCGCCGTGAATTGCTCCGTACGAACCGGTCTGGTGCCTACAGCAGTTCGACATTAGTCGACTGTAACACGCGTAAGTACCACGGTTTGCTGGTTGTTCCCGTACCCGAACTCGACGACGAGAACCATGTACTCTTGTCGTCGTTTGACTGTACGGTGGTTCAGCATGGGGCAGAATTCAACTTGGGCCTCCACAAGTATCAGGGCAACAACTTCAGTCCTAAGGGACACAAGTACATCCGTGAGTTTGATGCCAGTCTGGTGCCTACCACCATCTACCGTGTAGGCGGTGTAGTGTTGAAGCGTGAGACCATCTTCCAGGCCTATGAGGATCGCATCCTTATCCGCTACACGCTGGAGGAGGCCCATTCGGCCACACTGCTCCGCTTCCGTCCGTTCCTGGCCTTCCGCTCTGTGCGTCAGTTCACACATGAGAACGGCGTGGCCAGCCGTGAGTATCATGCCATCGACAATGGCATCAAGACCTGCATGTACAGGGGATATCCCGATTTGTTCATGCAGTTCAACAAGAAGAATGAGTTCATCTTCCAGCCCGACTGGTATCGTGGTATCGAATACCCGAAGGAGCAGGAGCGTGGCTACGCCTCCAACGAGGACCTCTATGTGCCCGGCTATTTCGAACTGCCCATCAAGAAGGGCGAGAGCATTGTCTTCTCGGCTTCTACGTCGCAGATCAAGTCGTCGACGCTCAAGGCGCTGTTCCAGAAAGAGATAGACGTGCGTGTGCCTCGCGATAACTTCTACCATTGCCTGGTCACCGCAGCCCATCAGTTCCACAACCGTGAGGCTGACGACACACGCTATCTGCTGGCTGGCTATCCTTGGTTCAAGTGCCGTGCTCGCGACACCTTTATCTCTCTGCCGGGACTGACGTTGGCCATTGACGAGGACGACTATTTCGAACTGGTCATGAGTACTGCCGAGCGTGGACTCCGTGAGTTCATGGAGGGCAAGCCGCTGAGCGTGAAGATCTATGAGATGGAACAGCCTGACGTGCCTCTGTGGGCCGTATGGGCTATACAGCAGTATGCCAAGTACATGGGCCGTGACAAGTGTATCGAGAAGTATGGTAAACTGGTCAAGGACATCGTCAAGTATATTGAGAAGGGTGGTCATCCTAACCTGCGTCTCGATGACAACGGGCTCCTCTTTGCCAATGGTCGCGACAAGGCTATCACGTGGATGAACTCTACAGCCAATGGCCGTCCCGTAGTGCCTCGTTCGGGCTATATCGTCGAGTTCAACGCCCTGTGGTATAACGCCCTTAAGTTCTGTGCTTCGCTGGCTGCCGACCAGAAAGACGAGAAGGCCGCCAAGCATCTGGAGGAACTGGCCTCGAAGGCTAAGCAGTCGTTCGTCGATACCTTTGTCAACGAGTACGGCTATCTGCTCGACTACGTCGATGGTGCCATGATGGACTGGAGCGTACGCCCCAACCAGATTTTTGCTGTAGCCCTCGACTATTCGCCTCTGTCTCAGCAGCAGATGAAGAGCGTAGTAGATATATGTACGCGCGAACTGCTTACCCCGAAGGGACTGCGCTCCCTCTCACCGAAGAGTGGCGGCTACAACCCGATGTATGTCGGTCCGCAGACGCAACGCGACTATGCCTACCATCAGGGAACGGCCTGGCCTTGGCTGGGAGGTTTCTATATGGAGGCCTGTCTGAAACTCTATAAGCGCACCCGCCTGTCGTTTGTTGAACGTCAGATGGTGGGTTACGAGGATGAGATTGACTATCATGCTATCGGTACCATCTCGGAACTGTTCGACGGCAACCCGCCCTTCCACGGACGCGGTGCTATGTCGTTTGCCATGAATGTGGCCGAGATTCTGCGCACCATGAAGTTGCTCGAAAAGTATTCGTATCAAAAATAAGGAGGTGAAACTATGAAAGTATTAATGTTTGGATGGGAGTATCCTCCTCATGTGTTTGGTGGACTCGCCACCGCTAACTATGGTATCTCAGAGGGCCTGAAGGCTCAGGGCGACATCGATACGGTGCTCTGCCTGCCCCATCCCTTTGGCGATGAGAGTCAGCACGCCTGCCGTATCGTGGCTATGAATGCAGTGCCCATTGCCTGGCGCGACGTCAACTTCGACTATGTGAAGAGCAGGGTAGGGAACATCATGGATCCCGAGTACTACTTCAAGTGCCGTGAGCACATCTATGCTGACTTCAACTATATGAACGTGAACGATCTCGGTTGTATGGAGTTCGCCGGTGGTTATCCCGGCAACCTGCACGAGGAGATCAACAACTACTCGATTATTGCTGGTGTCGTAGCCCGTACCGAAGAGTTCGACATCATTCACGCCCATGACTGGCTGACCTTCCCTGCTGGCATCCATGCCAAGCAGGTCAGTGGCAAGCCCCTGTGCATCCATGTCCATGCTACCGACTTCGACCGTAGCCGTGGTAAGGTCAACCCCACCGTCTACTCCATTGAGAAAAACGGTATGGACCATGCTGACTGCATCATGTGTGTCAGTGAACTGACGCGTCAGACGGTCATCAACCAGTATCATCAGGATCCGCGCAAGTGCTTTACTGTCCACAACGCCGTCTATCCTCTTCCACAAGAGTATCAAGACATTCCTCGTCCAGACCACACCGGTAAGGAGAAGATCGTTACCTTCCTCGGACGTATCACCATGCAGAAGGGACCAGAGTATTTCGTTGAGGCTGCCAACATGGTGCTTCACCGCACCCGCAACGTGCGTTTCTGCATGGCAGGCTCGGGTGATATGATGGATGCGATGATCTATCTGGCTGCCGAGCGCGGCATTGCCGATCGCTTCCACTTCCCGGGCTTTATGCGTGGCAAGCAGGTGTACGAGTGCCTCAAGGCCTCCGATGTCTATGTGATGCCTTCTGTTTCAGAGCCTTTCGGCATCTCGCCTCTCGAGGCCATGCAGTGCGGCACGCCATCTATCATTTCCAAGCAGTCTGGCTGTGCCGAGATTCTCGACAACTGTATCAAGGTTGACTACTGGGACGTGCATGCACTGGCCGATGCCATCTACAGCATCTGTGTCAATGACTCACTCTTCCATTATCTCCAGGATGAGGGTAAGAAGGAAGTTGACCAGATTACCTGGGAGAAAGTGGGTCGTTGGATTCGCACACTGTACAGGAGAACCCTGGGGTGGGAAGAATGATAATTAAGAGTTAAGAATTAAGAGTTAAGAGTTATCGCTTCGCGATTAAGAATTAAGAATTAACAATTATGAAAACAATTTGTTTATATTTTGAGATACATCAGATTATTCATCTGAAGCGCTACCGTTTCTTTGATATCGGTACCGACCATTACTATTATGATGACTACGAGAACGAGCGTAGCATCAGCGACATTGCCGCACGCAGTTATATGCCAGCGCTGAACACGCTGCAGCAGATGATCCAGGAGAACGGCAAGTATTTCAAGGTGGCCTTCTCCCTGTCAGGCACCGGCATCGAGCAACTTGAGATGCATGCCCCGCAGGTGCTGGAGAAACTGCAGGAACTGAACGAGACTGGATGTGTGGAGTTCCTCGCTGAGCCTTACAGCCACGGTCTGTCTTCTTTGGCCAACGAGCAGAGTTTTGCCCGTGATATGAAGAAGCAGGTGGAGAAAATCAAGGAGTACTTCGGACAGACACCTACCGTAGCCCGCAACTCGTCGCTCATCTATAGTGATGACATTGGCGCACAGATTGCTGCACTGGGCTTCAAGGGAATGCTTACCGAGGGTGCCAAGCATGTGCTCGGCTGGAAATCGCCCCACTATGTCTATAACTGCAACATTGCTCCCAACCTGAAGTTGCTGCTCCGCGACGTGGAACTGAGCGACGATATCTCTCTGCGTTTCAACAATGCTGAGTGGGAGGGCTATCCTCTCTTCGCCGATGCATATATTGACCGCATCGCCCGTCTGCCAGAGGAAGAGCAGATCATTAATATCTTCATGGAACTCTCTGCCCTGGGCATCGCCCAGCCCCTCAGCAGCAATATCCTCGAATTCCTCCATGCACTGCCCGTATGTGCCAAGGAGAAGGGTATCACCTTCTCTACGCCGACGGAGATATGCATGAAGGTGAAGAGTGTGGGTGCCATTGACGTGCCAGACACCCTGTCGTGGGTCGATGAGGAGCGTGACTGCTCCTGCTGGCTTGGTAACGCCATGCAGCGCGAGGCCTTCCACAAACTCTACTCTGTGGCCGACCGTCTGCTCATTGCCAACGATCCCCGCATCAATCAGGACTGGGATTACCTGCAGGCTTCTAACAATTTCCGCTTCATGACCACCAAGCCTTCAAACGTGGGACTGGATCGTGGCATCTACAGCGGACCGTTCGATGCCTTCACTAACTACATGAACATCCTGGGCGATTTCATCAATAGAGTCAATGCCCTCTATCCCGAGGAGATTGACAACGAGCAACTCAACTCTCTACTCACCACCATCCGTAATCAGGGTGACGAGATTGAGATGAAGGACAAGGAGATCACTCGTCTGAAGTCGAAACTGGAGAAACTTGAGCCCGCCGAGAAGAAACCGGCCGCCAAGAAACCGGCCGCCAAGAAACCTGCAGCCAAGAAGGCCGCTGCTCCGAAGAAGGCTGAGACGGAAGCCTAAACGAATGAGCCGTAAGCAAACCTGAATTTGCTTACGGCTCTCTCTTGGTTTGCTTGCTTCAAACTGCCAGTCTGAAGCAAGCAAACTTTCTTTTTATTTCATAACGACTTTCTTACCGTTCTTGATGACAACACCCTTATAGGTCTCGTTTACCTCCTGCCCCTGCAGATTGTACACATTGCCGTTAGCCTGTTGGCAAGTGGCAATCCCCCTAATGCCAGTATCCTCACCAGGTATATAGCGAATGGCCGCTAAGCGCCACTTGGTGCCACCTACGAAGAACTTATAGGTCTTGTTGGCCTGAAGTGTATATATCAGGGCATCCCATGCGTTAATGGCTGTCGCAGGCTTCGCACCATTTTCTATTGTGGCTCCGCTGCTGAGGACAGTGGCAGTCAGCCCGTTCTCACCTTCCACCATGTTGACAGATTTGTTGGTGGCCACACCACCGCCAAGAAAAATACTAAGCGTGCCTGCCTGCGTGGTCTCAATGATGATGGGCGCACCGTTGGTCGCATCGCTCTGGGTGTAGTACCCAGTGAGGTCTACACCGTCAACTGTTTTAGCATCGTTGCCAGTGCCGCCACTTCTCCAGTCGGTGACAGAAGGGTCGAAGGTGACGGTGATGCCGTCTATCTCGGTGATGCTGCCACCGATGTGCCCATCTTCCTTCACGATGACATATACCGTCTCGCCGCTACGCTCTGCAGTAGGAATGGTGGAGAGGATGTATTCTGCATCGTTGCCCAGTGTGGCACCGGCTCCCTCTTCGCCTGTCAGCGTGGCGGGAACATCAGTGGCAGCAATTGCGGTGTACTGGTAAGGCACCGTAACCTCACTGCCAACAGACGATGCGCTGAAGTTGTTGCCACGGGCCGTCACTTTGCGGCCAGTGCCACTGCCTGTCAGCGGGCTGTTCACGCCTGCTGCAGCAAAGTTGTTTTCCACCAGCGCCTTGCAGTTGTCGTTGATGGTCATGCCAACGCTGTTGCCTGGGCAGTTGTGGTAGTTATTCACGAGATGCACATAGCAGTCTCCGCACTGCGGCAGTCTTCGCATACATCCCTCGCCCCAGATGTTGCAGGCGAAAGTGAGGTGAAGAATCATTGTGCCATCGGCCCATCCGCAGCCGCAGGTGTAGGCATGTGAGTAACTGCGCGAGGTGTAGTAGAAGTGGTTATAAGTGTATGTGGCCCAGTCGCACACCTTGCTGTCTAGTGCGCCGTCCTGGGAGTCTACCAGTGTGCAGTGGTCTATCCACACGTGCTTGCCCTGGTTGGTGATGAGGTCAGCGCCATCGATGTCAACCGCACCCGGACCTATCAGCGAGAGGTTACGGATGATGATGTTCTCGCTGGAGCCTTCGATGATGAATATACCGGCCTTGTTGGGCAGCGTATAGGCCCCTGTCTTCTGATACTGCAGTTCCATAAGGGCCTTTTTGGTGAAGAAGGCGCGCTTGTCGCAGGTGATCTCAGTACCGTCAGGCAATGTGCCCGTATACTGGTCTGTGCTGCTCAGGTTCTCCAGTTTCTGTTGTTTTAGGTATGCATTGTCTTCTGAGGTCAGGAAGAACTTTGTGCACAGGCGGGCGTTGTTGATGCCGATGATAGTCTTGTTCTTCGTCGATCCCAGTTTCATGGTCTCGCTGATGATAAAATCACCGTTGGAACCGTCCAAAATGATGATGTCATTCGTGGCGATGGCCTGCTTAATCTGTGCGTCGTCAGTCTGTTCGTTACCAAGGGCTGTCAGGGTGACGATCTTGGCGTCAGTGTAGTTGCCACCGCTCAGGGTGTAGGCCGTTCCTGTCTCGTCGGAGCATGTTGCCCATCCCCATGGGGCCACGTTGTTGTTACCTGCCATAGCCGGCAACAGGGCCACGGCACCTAGTAGAGTAATTAGTAGTTTTTTCATTGTGATAAAAATAGTAATAGTTGTTTCGCCTGCAAAGATACGAACTAATTCTTAAACGGCCAAATATGTCGGCGAAAAAAGAAAGTATTACGCGTACCTTATTTTTTTTATATTGTCCAAATACGGAACCTTGTCAAGCAGGATGGGTGTAATAATTGTTGTTTGAGGTGTAAAATATAGTCAAAAGGTATATTTTAACTCAATATTAAAAAAAATAGTTGAAATAAAGTTTTGCTGTTTCATGAATAATTGCTAACTTTGCAACGATTTTCTACGAACTTAAGAATTACTAAAACTTATTATAAAATTATCATAGTACTAACAAAAACAAAACAAAGTATGAAGGACGCAATGAAACTATTGTGCAAACTTTGTCTTTTGGCTGCATTTTTTGTGCTCGCTCCTCCCGAGTTGATGGCACAGACAACGGCCAAGGGACAGGTCTTTGATTCAATGGGTGAGACCGTCATCGGTGCCACCGTCATGGAGAAAGGCAATTCCAAGAATGCTGTAGCGACCGACTTCGACGGTAACTTCACGCTGAAGGTACCAGCCGGCAAGAAGATCGTTATCACCTACATGGGCATGAAGGCTCAGGAATTGACCCCGTCAGGCAACATGAAGGTCGTTATGGAAGACGATGCCGCAATGATGGAAGAAGTCGTTGTGGTAGGTTATGTCAGCAAGGCCCGTAAAGATTTGACTGGTTCCGTGGGATCCATTCAGGGTAAGAAACTGGAGGCTGTGCCCGTGTCATCAGCCGGTGAGGCCCTGCAGGGTAAGATTGCCGGTGTGCAGGTAACCACAGTCGACGGTCAGCCTGGTGCAGACATTAATATCCGCGTACGTGGTGCAACCTCTGTGACCCAGAGCAACGAGCCTCTTTATATCGTTGACGGTTTCCAGCAGGCCAACATCAACGATATCCCACCTTCTGACATCGCCTCTATCGACGTATTGAAGGATGCCTCCCTGACCGCTATCTATGGTGCCAAGGGTGGTAATGGCGTTATCGTGGTGACCACCAAGTCGGCTCAGGCCGGTAAGGTGCAGGTGGAGTTCAATGGTCGTCTGACCATCGCCCACAGAGCCAAGAAACTTGACCTGATGAACATTGCCGACTTCGCAGAATATACATGGGACCGTGCCCAGGGTGGCGTGTCTTACAGTTCAACTTCTGCCCGTAACTGGCGTGAGCACTTCGGCAACCCCGCCGACCTCGACGTTTATAGCACCGTGCCCAACATGGACTGGCAGGACGAGGTGATGAATGAGTCGCCCCTTAACTATATGGCCAATGTGGCAATCGGTGGCGGTAGCGACAATACCCGCTTCAAGTTGTCTATCACACAGACCGACGATAAGGGTACCATCAAGGGCTCTGGCGTACGTCGTACCAACATCAACCTCAAGTTGAGCACCAACCTCAGCAAGAACCTGAAGTTCAACTACAGCCCCACGATGACCTACCGTCGCGACAATGGTGCCGGTGGTGATGGTGTGGGTACTGGCGGTATCATCGACGTGCTGAAGTATGCTCCCACCAAGGGTTACACCCAGTTTGCCAACTATGGCACACACTTCACCAACGTAGATCCTGATGCACTGGCTGAATGGGACGAGAACAACCCCATCAACAATATTGCCACCAACGTGCAGAAGCGTCACTCCTACAATGTGAACAACCGCATGTCGCTCACTTGGACCCCCATTGAGGGCCTGACACTGCGTACCGAGGGTAACTTCTCCATCTCTTTCCGTGACCAGCAGCGCTATTGGGGCTACCTCACGGCAGAAGGTAAGAAGTACAACTCACAGCCTGTGGCTCAGGTGGTGAACCGCACGACTCAGTCCTACACTTGGACCAACACGGCTACTTACGACATGAGCATCAAGGAAGACCATAACTTCTCGTTCCTCCTTGGTCAGGAAATCTACAATACCGAGTACAAAGAGAGCACACAGAAGAACCGTTACTTCGACCGCTCTATCTCGGCAGAGCGTGCCTTCGACAACATGGGCTTGGGTGATGTCTATATCTCTGAGACCTACCGCTCTACTCCCGACCGTACGGCTTCGTTCTTCGGACAGGTCAGTTACAACTGGAAGCACCGTTACCTCGCTTCGGCTACGCTCCGTGCCGACGGTTCTACCAAGTTTGCTCCTGGCAACCAGTGGGGTTGGTTCCCCTCTATCTCTGGTGCATGGGTCATCAGTGACGAGCCCTTCATGAAGAACGTGAAGTGGATTGACAACCTGAAACTGCGTGCTGCCTTCGGTCTTGCTGGTAACAACAATATCGACTCTGACCTGTGGCGTTATCGCTACACCGTATCTACTGAAGGTGGTCCTGGTTTCGGTGAACAGCGCCAGTATGGTGAGATGTACTACAGTTCACCCTCGCAGTATCCCAACAAGGACATCAAGTGGGAGACCACCATCACCCGCAACTTGGCCTTCGATATCTCGCTCTTCAAGGGCCGTCTGAGCATCACACCCGAGTTCTATATCAATACTACTCGCGACCTGCTCTATCGTTCGCCCATCTCTACGACCTCTGGTTATACCTACCAGCAGCAGAACATCGGTAAGGTGCAGAACTCTGGTTTCGAACTTACTATCAACGGCGACATCGTTCGCGGTAAGGACTATGTGGTAAGTGCCAACCTGACCCTGGGTCACAACAAGATGAAGGTGAAGGAACTGAACGCTTCCGACGATGTCCTCTACAACAACAGCAACCGCTTCTATTCTTCCGGTAAGGATGACTACATCCTGCAGGTAGGCGGTGAGGTAGGCCTGTTCTATGGCTATGTCTACGACGGTCTCTACTCCGTCAACGACTTCGACATCGACACTTGGAACAACAAGACCAAGTGGGTGCTCAAGGAAGGCGTTCCCGAAATGACTACCGACGTGCTGGGTGCTTCTACCTCCGGTGATCCCTCAATGCCTGGCAAGGTGAAGTTCAAGGATCTCGACGGTGACGGTAAGATCACCGACAAGGACCGTCAGGTCATTGGCAACACCAACCCCAAGTGGCAGGGTGGTTTCGGTCTGAGCGGCCAGTGGAAGGACTTCGACTTTAATGCCAACTTCACCTACATGCTCGACTTCGACGTGTATAACGGAACGGCATACGCCCTGTCTTCAAGTTCTGGTACTGCTACTAACTATACCAACGTACTGAGTGAGTTCGGTCGTAACAACCGTTGGGCCTACACGGCTGACTTCGGTAGTCACGATGACTATACCACAACGTCGGCAACCGTGCTTGACCAGACTACTGACTACCTGACGATGAACGCTCCTAAGGGACGCTGGAATCCTGCCGACGTGGTGACCAACACCATCAACTCTTACTTTGTGGAGGACGGTTCGTTCCTGCGTTGCTCTGACGTCACCATAGGCTATACACTGCCGAAGAATCTCGTCAAGAAACTCTATCTGAGCAAACTGCGTGCCTATGCTTCTTTCGGCAACCTCTTCATCATCACTGGTTATTCTGGCTATGATCCCGAAGTCGATGTGCAGTCGGGCCTCACACCCTCGATGGACTACAACCGCTATCCGCGTGCCCGTACCTTCTCATTCGGTATCAACGCTACGTTCTAACGCTACATTATTTATAAAACTAAGAAGACAACGATCATGAAAATAAAGAGTATATTGACCTGTGGACTCGGAGCACTCTTACTGACGGGCTGTAACGACTATCTGGATGTGGATTCTCCGTCGAAGTACTCCATCGAGGACGTCTTCAGTTCACAAAAAGATGCAGGCGAGGCCCTCAACGGTGTCTATGCCAGCATCTTGGCTGGCAACTGCTTCGGACAGGCTTACACCTACTCGCTCATTCTGAACTCTGACGTAGACTATGTCAGCAACAGTCGCGAGTCGAAGCAGTCGAATACCCCGCAGCGTTACGACTGCGATGCTAACAGCAGCACCGTCAACAGCGTGTGGAATGCCACATGGACGGCTATCGAGAATGCCAACAACTTCGTCTACAACCTGAAGAACGGCTCCGTCTATGATGAGAGGAATGCTGAGATTATGCAGATGATGGGCGAGGCCAAGGTGCTGCGCGCCATGCTGTACTATGAGTTGATGTGTTACTGGGGCGACGTGCCCTTCACCTTCGAGCCTACTTCGGCTACCGAGAACTTCGCACCAGCCATCACTTCGCGCGACGAGGTGGCTAAGGCCCTGGTTGAGGATCTGGCTGCTGCTGCTCCCAAGATGAAGTTCGCATCTGAGAATTCTGAGGGCATCGAGCGTGCCTCGAAGGAGGCTTGCTGGGCTATGATTTCCCGTATCGCCCTTCAGGCTGCCGGTTATTCTCTCCGTCACAATGCCGACGATGCTACATCCTATGGCTACATGGGTAAGCCCGCTGCCGCTCAAGAGCAGTGGTTCCTGGAGAAGGCCCGCCTCTATGCTGACTCTGTCATCGCCAGTGGCACCCACAGTCTGAAGAAGGACTTCCAGAAGGTGTTCTACGACGAGTGCAACATGCAGTTCACCAACGACGACGATGTCATTTTCGAGTTGCCGTTTGCCATCGAGGCATCTGGCTCTATTGGTTACCGTCAGGGCCCGACCTTCCAGTCGAATGCCGGTGAGACCAACTTCCAGTGGGGCGAGTGCAACGGCGGTCAGTATCTGGAGTCGTTCTATCGCTACAGTTTCGCTGCAGGCGATGCCCGTAAGTATGTGGGCGAGGGCTTCTGGTACTATGACTATCAGGGCACTCCCATCCTGCGTGCTTCCTATGGCCTGCACAACCTGAAATGGTCTAAGATCTGGAATACCACCAGTGCCTACACCAAGATTTCTACCAGCAACACAGGTATCAACTATCCTTACCTGCGCTATGCCGACGTGTTGCTGATGTATGCCGAGGCTGATGCCAAACTGACCCATGCTGTCAACAGCAAGGCTATGGAATGCCTGAACACTGTCCGTGAGCGTGCTTTCCGTGAGGCCGCTGGTGGTGCTCCTGCCGTGACTGCTACCGACGAGGAGTCTTTCCTGAAGGCTATCCTCAACGAGCGTAAGTGGGAGTTCGCTGGCGAGAACATGCGCTGGAAGGACCTCGTGCGCAACAACCTGCTCAGCGAGACTATCTACTGGACCTTCATGCGTAACTGGGCTGTGGCCGAGGATGCCGGTGTTGGCGTCACATGGGGCGATGCTGTGGAAGATCATGACGGTGTGGAGTATTTTGATAATCGCCTGCTGCCGAACAGTATGGCCTACATCTACATCAAGAACCCCGCCAAGAATGTCCTTGACCTGAGTTACTATCAGAATACTACATTGCCCTGTCTCTTCATTCTCAACAAGGAGGCAACCTCAACTGAGTTGAAGACCACTGACGAGGTTGGAACACAGATTCACTCTGCTGTCAATATCCGTAACAACCCGCAACTCTGGTTCAACGACAACAACCTGCCCTATACGGCTATCAAGAAACCTAACGACGAATCTGTGGAAAAAGTTCAGTGGACGGAAAATGCCGAATTCTACAACAAATGGTGGGACGAAGATGGTGGCTATCCGCAGGCTGCTGTGCGCTACTCGCTCTATGGCTATATCCACGGCGGTGTCGACGCTGGTGACTATGGCAACATCTACCTCATCGACAATGGCGTAGCAAAGAAGATTGACGGCGGACAGGTTCTCGATACCTATCCTGTCATCCGCTATCTCCTCCCCATTCCGCGTGAGGCTTTGCGCCGCGGCGGCTACTCTAACTACTACGGCTATTAATTAAAAAAGTATATGCAGATATGAAAAAGATATTTATATATTCGCTGATGCTGTTGACGACCTTTGCAGTTTTCTCCTGCAAAGACGACGATAATGGCTACTCAGAGTCGGCCGACCGACTGATGCGGCCGCAGTTCCGCACACGCTACACCGTGTCTGCCGGATCCAGCGACCCCGATCTCTGCGCTCTGCGTGGCAGAAACTCGATTTTCCTCTCTTGGAGCATGATACAGGGTGCCACTGGCTATGAAATCAAGATGTCCACCCAGATGAAGGTCAATACTGGTGAAGAGGCATGGGAGAACCCCGATAATATTCTCGAGACCTATACCTTGGCTGCCGACAAGGACACCATGCTGCTGACCAACCTGTCCTACAACACCAACTACCGTTTTGCCATTCGTGCCCTCCGTGCCGACGGCAAGCATAGCCAGTGGTGGGGCTACGGTGACGGACAGCACTGGGCCGACTATCTCCAGATCTCTACCGAGGGACGCTATTCTACGCCTGCCATCATCGCACAGATTGGTGATAACGTGTTCGATGAGGCCACTGGCAAGGCCAGTTTCCGCGTCTATCTGAACCGCGAGGTGAAGGACACCGATCCTAACTACGAGGAATGGAAGGAGCACTTCACTGAGGTTACTGCCGGTGACAAGAAGGTGTGGAAGTGCGACTATTTCCGCATCACCGCTTCTGAGAGTTCTCCTGGTGCTGAAGTGCCCGAGAAGTTCCAGGGTAATAACTATACCCTGACCGATGCAGACTTCGAGCGTGGCTACATCGATGTAGAGGGCCTCACTCAGAACTCTGTCTATCTGGTTGACGTGGTAGATAAGGACATTGCCATTGCCGTTGACGCTGTCTACAATACCCGTCCAGTCCGTACGAAGGGTATTCTTGGCGATCCTATCCTCCTCAACGAGGCTAACGGCTACGCCGAGGTTGACACCATGAATATTGACGGCACTGTCTATAAGTTTGCTGACTATGCTAACCTCTTAGGCCCCAACTTCAAGGCTATCCGTCTCGACAAGGTGCTCCGTGACTTCATGACCGACATCGAACTCGCCGAGAATCAGGAGTTCTACCTCGAGGGCGGCAAGGTCTACTTCACCACGGCCAACACCGAACTCTACAAGGGCTTCACCCTGAAGACCAACCCAGCCGACATTGCTGAGGGCAAGGCCAAGGCTAAGGTTTACGACCTGCGCAACCTGCCGTCGTCAACGGGCTCACCTGCTCTCTTCATGCTCGGTCGTATGCCGCTCGATGGTGAGAATGCCAATATTCCTATCGACATCGACAACATCATTATTGAGGACATCGACTTCGACTATCCTGGTGCCCATAACTCATTCCAGGGTGGTGCTACCGGTAACTACCTCTTCAACCAGTACTCTGGTGGTATGGGTATGTCGATTGAGAACTTCGAGATCCGTGGCTGCTCGTTCCAGCGCTTCATCCGTGGCTTCGGTCGTACACAGTGTAAGTTCGGTGAGTTCATCCGTCACTTCATTGTTGAGAACTGCGAGTTCTACAATTGTGGTGGCTATGGTGGCAACGGTTCCGGTTACGGCTTCTTCACTGGCGACTTGAACAACCCGGCTTCTAACTGCTTCAACGACATGGTATGGCGTAACAACACGTTCTTCGACACCCCAATAGGTAACTTCTTGACCCATGGTACAGGTGATGGCAAGTGGGAGGATCCCAGTCTCGTGTTCCATATCACCGTCGAGAACAACACCTTCGTCAACTTGAATACCTACAGTGGACGTCCGATGTTCTCATTCCGTTCACTGCCTGCAGGATCTACCATCATCGTTCGCAAGAACCTGTTCGTACAGGTGAAGAAGGCTGGCGATGCCCGCGACTTGAACCTCCAGGGTGCCGATATCCGTAAATTACTTGGTGTCTGCGAGGATGTGACCACTTTCGATATCCACGACAACTGGTCAACCAATGACAATACAGGAAATGCCGGCGGCGACATCTTTACGGCCAATGGCTTCAGTGCAACGAAGAACTCGTTCGGTTTCTTTGCAGATAATAGTGGAGTAATATTCCCAGCAGGTACAGATGAGTTGAAGGTGCACATTGCAGACATCTCTGCTGCTGACCTGATGGTCAATCCGTATCCTCCTGTGATGGTTACTGGTGCCGAGGCTGACGCTCCGTTCTGCCACAACACAGGCTCTATCGACGGTAGCACGCCTGAAGCAGGTGTCAACAGCCTCATTGGTGGTACGGCCAACCTCTACTTCAAGGACTTCAACAACCCGATCGTGACCAACGAGATTGGTGCCGCTAAGTGGCGCACTCAGAAGTAAGCGACTCTAAAGTGAGAAATGAGGAGATGAGACCTCTCGCTCCTCATTTCTCATTACTTATTACATTTCATTTATTAACATTATCAACACAATTTTATGAAGAAAATTTTACTCTTTGCCGCTGTCGCTATGGCAGCCATGACAGCAAACGCTCAGGATTGGAATGCCACCAACGCAGGCTCACTGCCTAAGGGCACGACACTCCTCGACAACGACTTTGTCACCGTGGTGACTGGCGTTCAGGACTCTCAAACCGCGCTCATTAAGGACGAACAGGACAATAATGATCCCAAGACCTATGCAGGCTTCACATTCACCAAGTATGTCAACATCCGTGTAGACGAAGCTCCTGCTGAGGCTAACGGCTGGGAAGGCACAGCATATGCTGACGCTACCCCGCTGGGTATCTCGCTTATCGTCACTGCCAAGCAGAACACCGATGTTACGCTCTACTACAAGCATGGTGCAGGCAAGGCCGTGTCTTGCTACGACCAGACTGGCAAGGATAATGTTGCTATCGCAGAAACTCCTGTAGACGGCTTGGATAGTTACTACACAGGTGTCTATAAGTTCATCGGTGGACATGTATACACCATCTATGCCAAGGGTGGCACCACAGGTCTTAATGGTATCTCTACTGCTGCCGGTACCTACGTTGAGCCACAGAGCAAGGTTTATTCGTTCTCTGCCAAAGAAAATCTGGTGACATACGGTGACGGAGCCACAATGCAGATATCTGGTAACACCTCAAAGCTATATGGTAATGGAGCCAGCATCACTGTTAATGGCGCAGCATATACAGGCATCAAGAATTCAAATGGTGCTCAGAATACCTTTACTGCTGCTACTGGCAAGAAGATCTATCGCATGACTTTCTATGCCATCCCAAACAATGCTGGTGATGAACCCAAATTCCAAGAGTTCAATGGAATCACTCTGGATATTCCTGTAACGACTGTTAAGGACGGTACTCAGGCTACTCAGACCATCATGTGTGTGAACGGTGCTGAGACCGTAACATTCACTTACGGTGGCAAGCAGGTCAACTTTGTTGTCGATGTTGACTACTCTGAGGCTTCCTATGACGCTCAGTACGACCCAACAGCAGGTACAGATGGTATTGCCAACGTGAAGGCTGCCGACATGCAGAACGGCACTATCTTCAACCTCGCTGGTCAGAAGGTGAACGAAGCCTACAAGGGTGTTATCATCAAGAACGGCAAGAAGGTCATGATGAAGTAAGGTCGTCCTTACACGCTTACATATCGAGGCACTCTCCCATTCCGGGCGGGTGCCTCTTTGTTGGGGGCAGTTTGATGATTCTGTCACTTTTTTCCGCTGAAGGCATACGACTTTCGCGGAAATTTCGTATCTTTGCAGTCGTGAAACTCTAAACGACGAGAATTATGGAAGCAAGAACCATCAACGTACATGTCAGCGTACCCCGTTCGTACAGCATTGACCTGCTGGAGCGTCAGCTTCGCGCGTCGAAGAACTTTTTGTTGCTCAGGAACTTATAAAGAAAGTTAAACTAAAGTGCTGCGGAATCTAGGCCGATTATAAAAGATTTTATTAATTAATAGAACACACCTAAACATAGCGTTAGCATCATGAGACAAAACGCTCGATGGTTACAATTTTTTGCTTATGAATGATAAAATGATAATATGATAATATGAAGAAGACTCTACTCATGGCCGTAGTCGCCTTAATGACTACAATGGGTGCTTTTGCCGAAGCTGCGTTTACAGCCAAGCAAGTGCCTGTGAACC
>CADCCB010000046.1 GCA_902799905.1 uncultured Prevotellaceae bacterium | reverse complement strand
AAGAAGGACATCTGGAAGTTCATCATCCAGGTACTGGCAGCCATCATCACCGCTGCAGGAACGGCACTGGGCACCACCAGTTGCATGGGAGCATTCTGAGCCACAACGATTTTACCGATGAAACGGATAATTTTAGTGGTACTCGAAAGAATTGGGGGGCGATGATCGCCCCCTAATTTGTTTTCCATAGTCTCGATAGGATGCTGATAGATGGCAAAAATGCGCGATTCCATCGGTGTTGAGGCGCGATTGGCTTGTTTTGGGGTGCAGATGGAGCAAATGAGAGGGCTTTGGCGCTGATTTGTTTCATTATGATAGGATTTTGCACGTTTGGGTTTCAAAATTAACAAAAAGAGTTTCAAAATATGCAAAATGTGTGTGCAGGGGCGCTCACGCTCTTGTGATTTAGGGGAAAATGCTTACCTTTGTAGGAGAAATCTAAAATTATAGACTATGCAAACAAGATTCAAGAAGAATGCCAAGGTTTTTGATATTGGCTTAACCTCCGTGGCTGCCGTGGTCTCGGTGGGCATTATGCTCTTTGGCGTGTTCCATTTCGGACTGCAGAATACGTGGCCCGAACTCGTGCTCAACGTGTTTTACATCGCCTGTCTGGTGATGATCGGGATGTACTTCTTCAACTACCGCATCACCACCCATCAGTTCAACTACTGGTGTTCGCTGTCTGTGGGCATCACCGTACTGCTGCGTGACATACTCTTTCCGCCGCCATTGGCTTTCTACTCTCTGCATTTGGCGTGTTTCGTCCTCGCGGTACTGTTGTTGCTCATGCTGACCTATTTCTATGCACGAAAGGACTGGAAGAGTTACACCAAGACCAACCTGTGGTCTATCTGTGTGGTCGATATAGTCATTGCCACACTCTACAACATCGACATTTATCTCGAACCTACCGATGAATACACCAATTATATGCTGACGGAAATATGGATACGCCCCACGATTACCTATGGCATGGTGGCTTGTTTCGTGACGGAAGCGGCAGAAGACAGTAACTGAAATAACTCGACCTTTTTAACACAAGAAATATGAAACGTAAGATTTTTCTAATGCTGGCCCTCGTCCTGACAATCAGCAGTTCGACAGTCCTGACATCGTGTAGCAAAGACGACCCTTACGTTCCACCAACACCAGCGCCGTCACTCATCCTCAAAGGCGATGCTGCCGTGGCGTGGACAAGGGATCATCTGGACTCGCTGGCGAACGTGTATATGGCCAGTTGCGGCAACCTGCTCGACCCTGACCAGACGAGAGACCTGCTGAGTTGCATCGGCTATACGCGCCTGAACGTGTTCGACTACAGGGAGGCCGGCTGGCTGATAGACAGCGTGGTGCTTATTCGTCTGATGGACCGTGCCGCCGCGGCTAACAACAAGACCATCCTCTTCACGATGGGTATGTACGGATGCGGCAAGACGACCAGTATCAACAACAATCCCGACTTGAAGAAGATGGTCGAGGAGGTTGGTGTGGTCTCCGAAGGTGCCTACAACAACGTGAAATACTTCGACGGGGTGGTGGATGATATGGACAAGAAGGGATTTAAGTCGTCCCTGCTTTATGTCTATAACGATGCCGAGACGGGCTATACCAACTGCATGGAGCGACTGATCAGTTCGAACCGTGCCGTGACGTGTGAGGCCTATATCTCAGTATTCCCACAGTTCCAGGGTAGGGTGGAGTACATCGAAACGCATCATCCCGATATGCCGTTCTATTGTATTGACAACAACCACAACAACGGCGGCAAGCGCGTGAGCAACGAAGAAGCCAAGCAATGGGACTACACGATGACTGAAGACTTGCAGCAGAAGATCTATGCCATCAAGCAGTCTTATATCGACTCAGGCAAGTTGACCCCAGAGCAGATTGCGGCGTTACAATAATATAAGGTGCCAATCCTTTTATACCAAATAACTAAAAACAAATTATGATGAAACAGACTATTATCCTAGGCAACATCATCACGATGGATGAGAAGCGGCCCACAGCCAAGGCTGCATTAGTGAAGAACGGCGTGTTTGCCTATATCGGCAGCGCAGAAGAGGCGAAGAGACTGGCCGGTGCCGATGCACAGGTGCTGGACTATGGTGAGAACTACGTCTATCCGGGCTTTATAGAGTCCCACTGCCACGGCAGTTTTGCAGGAGAACGTGCTATCGGACAGGCCAACCTGATGGAGGCAGGCTTAACCAATTATCCCAAATATCGCGAGATTATCAAGGAGTTTATTGCGAAGAATCCACAGCGTGACTTCTACGTGGCTGCCGGTTGGGTGGAAAATGAAGAATACGTCGATAAGTCATTTCTTGACGAGATCTGTTCCGACAAGCCGCTCTTCATGCAAACTGGCGGCGGACACTCCATGCTGCTCAATACAAAGGCGCTGGAATGGGCTGGAGTTGATGCGGAGTATGCCAAGAAATGGGGTTATGACTTGGTACATGTAGATAAGAATGGTGAACCTGACGGCTATCTCTGTGAAGGTCCTTTGTTCGAAATAGTACCGAAGTTGCCTACTACGGTGAGAGACGTCAAGGATTATCTGCTCTCATGGCAGGAATTTGCGTTCAGCAAAGGTTATACGGCCTTTGGTGATGCTGGTGCGGAAACTATACATCGCGCCGCTCCCCAGGCATACTATGAACTGCAGCAGGAAGGCAAACTGAAACTGCGCACCTATGCATGGATGTATGTGGCTGATAATGCCGACGCAAAGACAGAGATTGCCCGCATCGCTGCCCAGCGTGCTGAGATGAGTGGTGAGTATTTCCACATCATTGGTCCCAAGGCGTTCCTTGATGGTGTGACCGAGGCTCATACGGGTTGGCAGAATCAGGACTATCTGGATCAGCCAGGCTATCACGGTGCAGAGCGCTACAACGACCACGACAAGATGGTCGAGTTGATTGCAGAGGCCGACAAGGAGGGCATGTCCGTTCATGTTCACTCTGAGGGTGGCGGCGCCACACATTATATGTTGGGATGTATCGAAGATGCCGAGAAGATTACCGGCAATAAAGACCAGCGTAACGTTCTAGCTCACCTGCACTTCGTGACCGACGAAGATGTCCGTCGCATGGCAGAAACCGGTTCGGTAGCAGCGGTTCCACCACTGTGGACACCAGCCGTTCCTGGCGTTTATGACCAGGAAATAATGTATATGGGTCAGGAACTGGCAGATCAGGCTTATCCTATCAAGTCGTTCTATGATGCCGGCGCCAACGTGGTGTTCCACTCCGACTATCCCGTATCGCCGATGATGGACATCAAGTTCAGCATTTATACGGCCGAGAAGCGTAATGTTCCAGCAGGATTCATGGGAATTGATGGCGTAAAAGCGCGCAATCTCAAGGAGGCTATCACCCGCGAGCAGTCGCTGCGTGCCATGACCATCAATGTGGCCCGACTGTTCCATCAGGAGCACCGTCTAGGCTCCATCGAGGTCGATAAGATTGCCAACATGACTGTCTTCGACTGCGATTTCCTGCACGACGACATCGAGAAGGTGGCTCAGGCCAACATCATCGCTACCATCGTTGATGGAGAAGAAGTATTCAAGGCATAGACGACTAAAAATCATAAAACTATGGAACTACAAGAGATTAGAGATAAACTGAAAGAGATGTACGGCGGCGAGAACAAGCCGATTACCGATGGCAACTATGACCCGTCGCTGGCCGTCAGGTGTATCAACGGAACCTTCGTCGGACGGAAGACGGAGAACATCACGGTCTTCAGGGGCATTCCCTATGTCGGCCAGTCGCCTGACGGCAAGGCCAAGGAGTGGCCGCTCTACGACCTGAAGGACAAGCAGGTGATGGTGCTCGACGAGTTCGACATCCATCCCGCCAAGGAAGCCGACGTGAAGATTGTGGATTGGGAGCGCACCTATTTCCTCACCAAGTATTATACACTATAAATGATAAAAGAGAATATGGAACAGAACAATCAGAAGATCGTCAAATGCAACAATGGTACCTTCGTCGGCAAGGAGACCGACGAACTGATTATATGGAAAGGCATCCCCTATGCAACTCAGCCGTTGGGGAAACTTCGTTGGCAGAAGCCACTTCCTGCTGCGGATGATGACGGCGTGTACGACGCCACAAAGCCCGGCCACATACCCATCGGACCCATTAACGACTCTAATGGAACGGCAGAGTTCGGCGAGGACTGCCTGGTGCTGAACATCTATTGCAATACCACCTGTGCCGACACCAAGAAGCCGGTGATGGTGTGGATTCACGGCGGAGGATTCTGCGCCGAATCGCAAGCGCAGCCCCTCTACGACCTTACCAACTTCTCCAAACAGTACCCCGACATCCTGTTCGTGTCCATCGACTATCGGCTGGGCTTCATGGGATTCATGAACTTCGAACGGGTTCCAGGCGGAGAGAACTTCAAGGAGGCAGGCAACCTGGGCCTGCTTGACCAACTTGAGGCCCTCAGGTGGGTACAGAAAAACATCGCCGGGTTCGGCGGCAATCCTGACAACGTGACCATTTTCGGTGAGTCGGCAGGCTCGGCAAGCGTCACGTTCCTCCCACTCATCGACGGAAGCGAGGGGCTCTTCAAGAGATGCATCGCACAGAGCGCCAACATTGCCTACTGCGAAACGATGGAGCATGGCATCCACGTCACGCAGAACTTCCTGACCGCAGCGGGCTGCCAGACCATGGATGAACTGATGGCACTCACCACCGAGCAACTTGTGGAAGCCTATCAGACGGCATACGCCATTGACAAGAACTGCCTTCTCGGAGGTGCCAACTTCCCCCTCCTGGACGGTGTCACGCTGCCCGAGGACCGTACAGTCATGTACGGGATGTGGGGAGACGAGAAGCGGGCCAAGATTGATTTGGTGATTGGGTCCAACCAGGACGAAATCAGGTACTTCGTGCCGTTCGAGGGCGGTGAAGAAGGCTTCCTGAATACGCTGAGGTGGATTGCGAAGCGGGATCGCCCGCTGCTCAACGATCAGGAGAAGGCTATGTACGACGAGTTCATGGCCACGCTCGCAGACGAGAGCGAGGGGAGCCGGCTGGAGCAATACTGCAACGACATCAACTTCCGCGCTGGCAACACCAATATGGCCATCAGGCACGCTGCCGCTGGCGGCAACACCTACATGTACTTCGTCAAGAAGCCGGCGCTGACCCCCGAACTTGGTGTGGTACACGCAGCCGAACTTCCTTTCCTGTTTGACAATAGCATACCCGACCCGATGGGGAGCGGAAAGATGGTTGGGATCGACGAGTGCGAGTTCCGCCACGTCGTCAAGGAGATGTGGGCCAACTTTGCCCGGACGGGCAACCCCTCCACCGACAAATACGAGTGGAAGAAGTTCTCAGGTGACGACCGCCAGACGATGGTCTTCGACGATGTCATCGGCATGCAGAAGGATATCTTCGGAAGACGTGAGGACCTGATGATGTCCTGGGCAGAGCGCCTTGGTAACGGGTCGTCCAAGAGGGTCTGCTAACGCGTGCGAGTAAAAGTCTGCCCGCAACAAATTACTACTAATTTAATCATATCAGAGCGATGAGTGAAATTATGAATCAGAAGATCGTCGACGGTAATTACGACAAGTCGTTGGCCGTCAAGTGTATTAACGGAACATTCGTCGGCAAGAAGGCAGACGGCGTCATTTCCTTCAAAGGCATTCCCTTCGTAGGTCAGCAGCCCGTTGGCAACCTGCGCTGGAAAGCCCCAGTCGACGTTACGCCCGACGATGGCGTGTACGAGGCTTATAACTATGGCAAAGCCCCCATCCAGGAGCCGGGCGACCCCGCTGCCGAATATGGCACCAGCGAGGACTGCCTGTACCTGAACGTCTGGAAGGCTGCCGGGTCAATGGTCAATGGTCCGCTCGGCCGAAGGACGCTTGCTACCGAAGGGGCGCAAGAATGGTCAATGGTCAATGGTCCGCTCGGCCGAAGGACGCTTGCTACCGAAGGGGCGCAAGAATGGTCAATGGTCAATGGTCAATGGTCAATGGAAAAAAAGCCCGTTATCGTGTGGATCTACGGTGGCGCTTTCGATGTAGGCGGTGCGACCGACCCGATGTACGACCTCACCAATTTCCTGAACGAGAATCCCGATGTCATCGTCGTGACCATCAATTACCGAATCAATGTCCTCGGCTTCTTCCACCTGTCGCACCTGCCCGACGGCAAGGACTATCCTGACGCCCAGAACCTGGGACTCCTGGATCAGATAAAGGCCCTGAAGTGGGTTCACGAGAACATCGCTGCCTTCGGTGGCGACCCCGACAACGTGACCATCTGGGGCGAGTCGGCCGGTGCCGGCAGTTGCACCCTGCTTCCGCTCATCCCGGGCTCGCAGCAGTACTTCAAGCGTGTCATCGCACAGAGTGGCGCTCCCGCCCAGACGAGAAGTGCTGAGCAGGCCATCGCTTGTACCAACAGCCTGATGGAGAAACTCGGTTGTAAGACCGTTGCCGATCTGCTGAAGATCAGCGCCGACGACCTCATGAAAGTGTGGGCACCCATCCTCGGCTTGTATAGTGCACTCGGCATTCGCACGATGCCTGAGCGAGACGGAAAATACCTGCCGCTGAATCCCTGGGAGGCCTACGCCAACGGCGCTGCCAAGGACATCGAGTTCCTGCAGGGCTGCGACAAGGACGAGATGAACACCTTCATGGCTGCCCTCGGCGAAGAGGCTTGGAATGCATGGGCCAAGGGGCGCACGGAGGAGAAACTCGCCCAGTTGACAGACCAGGAGAAGGCGTTGGTGCAGAGTTACCTCAACAGCATCCAGGGCGAAAGTTACGAGGCTACCGTCAACCTCTACAGTCAGATGATGTTCATCGCACCGCAGATCCGTCTGTCGGACGAACAGACCAAGGCTGGCGGCAAGTCTTTCACCTACTACTACAGGGTAGAATCCTCACAGCCGTTCATCAAGGCCGGACACGCCTCAGAACTGCCTGTAATCTTCGCCCATCCGGAGATCCAGGAGTTCACGGGCCGAGCCTACGACGAGGCCTTCTCGAAGACCATGCGTAAGATGTGGGTGCAGTTTGCCAAGACTGGCAACCCTTCGCTTACCGCAGCCGAGTCGCCTGACGGCAAGGCCCACGAGTGGCCGCTCTACGACCTGAAGGACAGGCAGGTGATGGTGCTCGATGAGTTCGACATCCATACTGCCAAGGAGGCCGACCTCAAGATTGTGGATTGGGAGCGCACCTTTTTCCTCACCAACTACTACATGCCTTGATAGGTTCAAGCACGACGTGCTGACATGCCCAGTATTTAAAAGTTCAGATCAGGGACGAGGTTCCCTGATCTGCTTTTTTCTGAGTTCAACTTTACACTTCGTCGTTTTTTGACTACAAAAAGATATTTTCTGAATGAATTACTTGCTAAATCGGAAATATTTTGTATCTTTGCGCATGCCCTCGACCAAATAGACCGCAAGGGCTATGCCGACAAGTACACCATGGACGGTCGCCCTGTCACAAAGGTCGGCATCGTCTTCTCCTCCGAGGAGCGCAACATCACCGACTGGCAGGTCAAGTAGCGCACCAGTTTCGGAGGATAGACCTGCGCGATTGAGTCTAATCTCCTTAATGTGGCAATGTGGCAAAGTGGCGAGTCTCTCTTTTTTCATAAAATAATGTGAGTTCGACGAATTTAGAATAATGCTAATTGATTGTCCCAAGCCCTTTCACATGAGATGCATGGTGCATATCGGGACCTGTTTCTATTCTTTTGACATACTAAAAGGCTCAAAAAAATGATGCAATAAGATTAAAATTTACGTCAAAATGATTGCAGAATGAAATAAAATGCTTATATTTGCAGCGTTAAAACATTAAAGATTATGGCACAGGTATCTATGACGGTGAGAATGGACTCACAACTGAAACAGAATTTTGATGCACTCTGCTCACGTATGGGCATGAGCGTTAATACTGCTATCAATATCTTTGCTAATGCTGTTGTAAGAACACGTAGCATTCCTTTCATGATAAATGCTAATCCAACGGAAGTGGAAGATCCGGCTTTGCGTGAATTCCGTGATTTCAGGAATATGGTTGCTGCCAGCGACAGGCCAGAACTCACACTGGATGAAATCAACGAGGAAATTCGGTTGGCACGTGAGGAAAGGGCCGCACGGAAAAATGCTGCGTTATGATAAAGGCAGTTATAGACACAAATGTGATAGTGTCGGCATATATCACAAAGAATCTTGAAGCAGCAACTTCCAAGGTTTGGGAGGCAGTTCTGCAAAGTAAACTGACGCCCATTTATAACGAGGAGATTCTCAATGAATATTCTGATGTGCTTCATCGTGAGAAGTTTGGCATTCCTGAGCATCTTATTAAAGGGGCATTAGACAAGATTGTCACTAATGGGGTTCGTGGAGAACGTATATTGAGCGATGAATTCTTTCCAGACCCCAAGGATGTGGTATTCTATGAGGTGGCCCTGTCGAAGGAGGATGCTTATCTTGTGACAGGGAACATAAAGCATTTTCCCAAGAAACCCATTGTTGTTACACCTGCGGAGATGCTGGAGATTCTGCAACGCGAAGGAATTCTGTGAGGGAAAAAATGCAGATGTTGAACATTGGGAGGTGGCAGAAGAGGACGACATGATCAACTTCTGTAACCGTGTGGCCAGACTGCTGCCTGAACATGGGCACCTGCCAGTGGCTAAAGAGCCCCTGTGAAGGGCACTCGCTTTTACGACTACATGCAAATTGCCATGAATATGGATAAACTACTTGCCTGTGAAGACTGAAAAACTCCCACCATTTTCTGAAAAACTCCCACCAAGGGGGTGAAAAAGGGCAAAACTCCCACCAAACTCCCACTAAACTCCCACCGGGCGATGGATTACTTCCGTCGCCCTTTTTTGTTCGTAACTTTGCCAATGAAAATAATGCCTCTTGATGATGTCGTCATTTAGCAATAAAAAGAAAAAGTGAGGCAATAATGCTGGTAATTCCCCAAATTATTGTACCTTTGCAGGCAAAGGCTTATAACATGTACGACCAGATTAGGGAAGATATATTTTTCTTTATGTTCTATGCAGCAGTGGCAATGCTTTCTTTGAACGCAAGCGGTTATCTGCTGTTCCGTCGTGCCAATGCCATTGCCCCTGACATTAAGTCGTCAGCACGCCTGCGCCGCTGGACTGCAGCCTTCTTTGCCGCCATTGCTTTGTGCCATTTGTGGTATCTGCCGACGTATTTCCTCACCTCAAGCGACGATATGATGTTGGGCAGTCTTATAGCCGGATTGCTCGATAGCATGACGGTTATTCCTCTTGCTATAGTCATATTGCTCACGATGCTGCAAGACCGCAGACGACCGCTGTGGCCTGTTGCCGTGATGGTAGTGCCGCTCGTTGCAGGAAGTGCGTGGAGCATTGCTACCCGTAACGATGACTTTATGCTGGTGGTATATGCCTACTTCCTGCTGGTGTTGCTTGGCTTAATCATATATATGGTGCGCGCGACGAGACAATACGGCCGCTGGCTGCGCGACAACTATGCCGACTTGGAACATAAGGAAGTATGGCAAGGTTTTGTGGTGCTGGCCATCATTTTGCTGGTATACGCAATCTATTTGCTCGATGTAGGGGAAACGATATACGAATATGCTATGGAGGTCATCAACATCGTACTTATCTGTTATCTCCTGTGGCGAGTGGAAACGCTGCAGACCCTCCCCCTGCCAGAAGATTTTGTCCGCTTAAGGACTAAATCGCCTGAGATGGAGGGGAGGGAGGGGCTGGGGGAGGGTCTGCCACTCACCATGCGCAACAACATCGGACCTTTGTTGAAGCAGCATTGCGAGGAACAGCAACTCTATCTGCAATACGACATTTCCCTCCCCCAACTAGCAAAGATTATCGGCACCAACCGTCTCTATTTGAGCCAGTATTTCTCCAATCAGGGCATGACCTACAATGCCTACATCAACGGTTTGCGCATCCAGCACTTCATTAACCTCTACCATGAGGCAGTCGCTAACCATCAGCCAATAATGGTTCAGCAACTGGCTTTAAAGAGTGGTTTCCGTAGTTACAATACATTCAATGTTGCCTTCAAAAAAATAATGGGAATGAACACAACGGAATGGATACGTAGCCAAATTTCCACATAGTGTCCACCGAATCGTAAAATTCGTCACCGAATCGTAAAAACTTACTGTCTGTTGCCCTTTGATTATTGTGATTTCAAAGGGCAACAACTATCTTTGCACAATCAAAAGTTTATCTTAACATTGTTGTGTAACAACTTAATTATTGTAATCATGAAAAGAATGAAAATGTGGATGCTTGCCGCCATCCTGATTTGCGGCACAAGTGTATTCACAGCGTGTTCGTCGAACGACGACAATTCGTCACAACCTGTAACGGAGAAGATTACCGACTACAGCGACAAGGACAACTGGCTCGCGTTCCCGAAAATCACCAAAGACGTTGATGCGTTCTACATTTACTCGACGTCGTACATCGAAGCAAGCTTTGAAGAGGATGCACCCAATTTTGCGCCGCTCCACAATCTCGAGATGATGATTCGCGCAAATGGTGAATATGAGACGAACGCAAGCGTGTTCGAGGAGTCATGCAACGTGTTTGTGCCGTACTATCGCCAGATTGGCATCAAGTATGCAGCGGAAGTTACGCAGAAATACGGGAGCCTTGACCCGGCACTTGCTGATGTACCCTATGCCGACATCAAAGCCGCACTCGATTACTTCTTCGAGAAGTGCAACAACGGCCGTCCGTTCATCATCGCGGGTCACAGCCAGGGTTCGGCCATGCTCAAGTATGTGTTGAAGAACTACTTCAAGGAGCACCAGGACTATTACCAGCGCATGATAGCCGCCTATCCCATCGGCTTCTCCATCACGAAAAGCGACCTTGAGGAATACCCGTATCTGAAGTTCGCTACCGGCGAGAGCGACACGGGTGTCATCATCAGCTATAATACCGAAGGCCCCAAGAACGTAGAGGAGAATGCCAATAACAAAGTTGTTCTGCCTGGTGCCATCAGCATCAATCCGCTGAACTGGAAGCGCGACGAGACCTATGCACCCGCCAGCATGAACAAGGGTTCGCTTGAGTTGGAGATGAACGGGACTACCCCGGTACGTAAGATTGTAGACCTCGGTGTGGACGCACAGGTGAATCTCGCCCGTGGTGTCATCGTGACTACCACCACGGCTCCCGTCACGGATATGCCCGACTATTTCGGACCTGCCAGCTTCCACGAAAACGACTACTCGTTCTTCTACAACAACCTCAAGGAAAACGTAGCGAAGCGCATCGCTGCTTATAAAGCGAAATGATAGCAATCAGATAAATAATCTTACCGCCCGAATGTCGACTATTGGCTTTCGGGCGGTATCCTTTTCTCATCATAGTTTTCTACACATAATATAGTATAGCGCCCACAACTTTTTATGGGCAAAATATGCCAATCCTCTGCAGGATGAAGCAGATAAAGGACTGAAAATAGTTCTGATTTTACCAAAATCTGCAAAAAAAGTACCAAAATCTGCAAAAATCACGACTTAATATATAGGCCGTGATTGTTTTTGGGAAAAAATTGCTAACTTTGCAATCGATGAAAATCCAAACCGATGACTATAAATAAATGTAACTAATAACAATCACAAAATGAAAGCAGATCAGATTATCAAGAACGCGAAGATTTTTACTGCTAACAAGGACAATCTTCAGGCGACCGCTCTGGTAGTGAAGGACGGCAAGTTTATCTATGTAGGCGACGAGGCCGGACTCTCAGCCTTCGAGGGAGAGGTCATCGACCTTGGTGGCAAGTTCATCATGCCTGGCATCATCGACAGCCATGTGCATGTGACCACCAGCATCGGATTCGCCTATATGGATCCGGGCGAGTATATTTTCTGTTCCAGCAAGCAGGAGGCCCTGGACTTTATGGCGGAAAGAATCAAGAGCAATCCGGGCTTGAAACGCTACAGATTTATCTTGGAACGTAAATACCTGAATGGCAATGACATCGTCAAGGAAGACCTGGATGCCATCTGTCCCGATGCCGAAGTCCTGATTCTGGAGGGCGAAGGCCATAGCGTCTGGGTGAACTCCAAGGTACTCGACCGACACGGCATCACCGACGAGACCCCCGACCGCGTGCCCGAACTGAGTTATTATGTGCGTAAAGACGGCCATGTGACGGGAAATGCCTTCGAGTCGTCGGGTTGGCACATGCTCTTCGATGACTTGGAGGTGACAGACGAACAGATCGATTCAGAACTTCTGCGCTGGATAGACTATTCCGTCAAGGCTGGCGTGACCGTTGTCTTCGACGCAGGATTCCCTGAGGGCGAGGCACTCCACGAACGTATCTATGAACGTCTGTACGAACTGGACAAACAGGGCAAACTGCCCGTGTATATCGACGGAAGCATTGCGCTCACCAATCCCCAGAAGACGAAGGAAGTGGTGGCGGATGTGAAGCGTTTCCGCCAGAAGTTCGACAGCGAGCACCTGAATGTGCATACCTTTAAGGTATTCATGGATGGTACCTTGAGAATCGAGACGGCTGCCCAGGTGACGCCCTACGTAGATACCAACAAGAGAGGTGGTACCACCTACAGCAAGGAGGAGATGGCAGAGGTGATGAAGTTGCTCAACGAGGCAGGACTGGACTTCCATGCACATACCGTTGGCGAGCGCTCATCCCGCACGGTACTCGACGGTGTGGAACTGGCCAAGAAGGAACTGGGCGACAAATTCCGCGTGAAGGTGACCTGTGCGCATCTGGAAATCCAGGATGACGCTGACATGGACCGCTTTGCCAAGTTAGGTGTTACGGCCAACTACACGCCATGGTGGCATGCCGGCTGTACGGGCGGCAATCCATCAGAGGTCTGGCGCAGTCTGCTGGGTGAGGAGCGTGCGAACAAGATGTACCGCAGCAAGTCGATGTGGAACACTGGTGCCAATGTGACTTTCTCAAGCGATAACATCATCTATGGTGATTTCCTGACCTGGAGTCCCTATCTTGGTATGGAAATCGGTATGACGCGATTTATCAATGAAAAGTCGAGCGCCCCTGAAAGGGTCAGAGTTGATGCAGAATATCCTTCTCCTAAAGAGAAGATGAACATTGAGGAAATGATGCTGGGATATACCATCAATGGTGCCAAGCAACTCGGCATCGAGGCCTCCAAGGGTTCTATCGAGGTAGGCAAGGACGCAGACTTCCTGATATTCGACAACGACCTGCTGACGGCAGAGCATGAAGGCTTCAGCCACAACATGCCGAGTGAGGTGTATATCTGTGGAAAGAAAATGAAATAAGAAAGGAACGAAACTATGACAACGACAAGCGCCAATCTCCTTGCAAAAGGATATGAACTGATTGATGGCATCACGGTGCCTGTAGGGACATCAAATGTCGATTTGGCCGTGGAGGGCAAAGAGCCCCAAAACGCCAAGAAACTGACCATTACAGTTGGGAATGGCCAATGTTCCGCTCGACCTTTGGTCGCTTGCTACCAACGGGACGCAAGAATGGTCAATGGCCAATGTTCAATGTTCAATGGTCAATGTTCAATGGTCAATGGTCAATGTTCAATGATTAACTTGTGGGTCTTCCGTCCAGCAGGTTACAAAGCGGGTGAGACGACACCACTTATCTATTTCATTCACGGCGGTGGCTATCATTTTGGCAATGTGAGCATGGATGAGCCCAAAATACAGGGCATAGCAGACGGGAGCGGCGCCACGGTGATTGCTCCTGACTATACACTCTCGCTGGATCCTGCTTACAAATATCCCATGGAACTTGAACAAGTCTATGCAGGACTGCTCTATGCCTACGAGCATGCGGCTGAACTGAATGTGAATCCCGATAATTTTGTCATTGAGGGAGAAAGCGCCGGTGGTGGACTGTGCGCACGTCTGGGGCTTTATAACAAGGACAAGGGAAAAGTTCCCCTGAAGGGTCAGGTGCTCATCTATCCCATGCTGGACTACCGTACCGGTGGTGAAAAGGATCTCTACAAGAATGAATATGTCGGGCATTGTGTCTGGACCAAGGAGAACAACGTCTTCGGATGGGGAAAACTGATTGAAGGCCAGGACAAGGCGCTAAGCGACGATGAAATGGTGTATTTTTCGCCTGCAGTGGCCACCGTTGAACAGTTGAAAGGATTGCCTGAGACCTTCATGATTGTAGGCAGCCTTGACCTTTTCTGCGATGAAGACATGAGTTACGCTCAGAAACTGATGGAGGCCGGTATTTTCACAGAACTCTATGTAGAGCCTGGAGTTCCTCACGCCTACGAGTACTTGTATTGGACGCCTCAGGCCCACAGGTTCTTTGAACTGAGAGACCATGCGACGGCACGAATGCTTGGAGCCGAAAAAGACGTGAAAGAGTCTGAAGAAGCAAAAGCCTTCAAAGAGTTACTATTGAAGTATAACTTGGAGCAGTAATGCTGTATGGTACAAGATTTATACATTTTGATGATTACCGCAGCGGTAGTCAGCATTCTTTTTAAGTTGTTAAAGCAGCCAGTGGTGCTGGGTTATATCGTTGCAGGTGTCTTGGTTGGACCGTATCTGTTTGGCGAGACCCTTGTGAATGCAGACAATGTGAAGTCATGGGGCGACATCGGCGTGCTGTTTGTATTGTTCTGCATCGGTCTGGAGTTCCGCCTGAAAAACCTCATCAGCAGCGGCAAGGTGGCGGCAATAGGTGCGTTGACCATCATCGGTGGTATGATGCTCTTTGGCTACCTCGTGGGATGGGATGCTAACTTAGATATGGTCAACTCCCTGTTTCTGGCCGGCATGCTCTGTATGTCGAGCACCACTATCGTGATGAAGGCCATTGACGAGGCAGGTATGAGCAAGGAGCGCTTCGTTAAGGGAGCGACTAGCATCCTCATCGTGGAGGATGTGGTGGCTGTGGTACTGATGGTATTGCTCTCCAGTATAGCCATCCGTCATCAGTTCGAGGGTGCCGAGTTGGCTGGCAAGGTTGTCAATCTGGCCATTACGCTCACGGCATGGTTCGTCTGCGGCATACTGATTATCCCGACACTGATACGCTTAGTGAAAAAACATTTGAACGACGAGACGCTGATCATCCTCGCCTTGGGTCTGTGCCTGGGTATGGTGCTGACGGCTGAGGAAGCAGGGTTCAGCAGTGCACTCGGCGCTTTCGTGATGGGATCTATCCTTGCCGAGACGGTGGAGTCGCATCGTATCGAAAAACTGATGACACCGCTGAAGAATGTCTTTGCTGCCATCTTCTTCATCTCCGTGGGTATGATGATTGATCCGGCTTCATTGGCGGAATACTGGGTGAGCATCGTCTATGTCAGCCTGGTGATTATCGTTGGAATGATACTCTTTGGCACCTTGGGTTGCTGGTGGGGCGGTCAGACGATGCGCGACTCTATGCTTACCAGTTTCTCGTTTGTGCAGATAGGCGAGTTCTCATTCATCATCGCTGGACTGGGTACAAGCCTGGGTGTTCTCGATCCCATCATCTACCCCATCATCGTGGCATCCAGTGTGGTGACCACCTTCCTCACGCCTTATATTATGAAGGCTGCTGTACCATGTTACACGTTCTTTTATAATCACGCTCCAGCAGGCATGCGTGCCAAGATCGACCAGCGCGAGCAGAAAGTGGCAGAAGCAGAGGCAAAGGCGGCTCAGCCCTCCGGCGACAAGGGTTCATTAGCAAACAAGGCGCGCCATGTCGTCAGGCACACCATTATTACGAAGCATCTTGTCAATCTGTTCATCAAGAACATGAGTGCTCATGATGATGAAAAACAAGGATAGAGACAGTATCGACTTCGGGAAGACGAAGATCGGACCGCTGTTTAACCGCATTTTCTTCCCTACGCTGTTGTCCATGGTGTTTGCGTCGCTCTTTACGGTGGCAGACGGCATATTCGTGGGACAGGGTGTGGGAAGCAATGCGCTGGCGGCCATCAATATTGTCGCGCCTTTGTTTTTGATTACCACGGGCCTTGCGCTGATGTTCGGCGTGGGTGTGTCGGTCGTGGCCAGTATCCATCTGGCACAAAACAACCACAAAGCGGCTAATATCAATATCACCCAAGCCTTCGATGTGGCTACGCTGCTGATGGCCGTTGTCGCTATTGCTGTTTTCCTCTTCCGCATACCTTTCTTGCGACTTTTGGGAAGCAGCGATGCACTATTGCCATTGTGTCAGACTTATCTGCTCGCCATTCTTCCTGGCTGCGTCTGCATCGTCATCCAGATGATCGGCACCTTCGTCATCCGACTTGACGGATCTCCCAAGTTTGCAGCCTCGTTGGAAATATTTCCTGGCCTGCTGAACATCTTCCTGGACTGGCTGTTTGTGTTTCCCATGCAGATGGGCATTGCGGGTAGCGGCATCGCATCATCGATCAGTTGTGCTGCTGCCGCAGGAATGGTTGTATGGTATATGTTCTTCCGTGCAAAGACCGTTAAGTTTTTCAGACTGAAACTCACGCTTACCAGTCTTTATCTGACAGCACGCAATGTGGGCTATATGGCTCGTAGTGGCTTTTCCTCCATGCTGGGCGAACTGGCCATGTCCATGATGTTGCTTACAGGCAACTACGTCTTTTTGCGCGAGTTGGGCGAAGATGGTGTGGCTGCCTTCAGCGTGGCCTGCTATCTCTATCCTATCGTGTTTATGGTCAACAATGCGGTGGCACAGTCTGCTCAGCCTATCATCAGTTTCAATTATGGCGCAGGCAGCCGCTATCGTGTGCAAAGGGCCTTCAGGGTGAGTCTCAGTACCGCCACCATCTGTGGCGTATTGGCAACAATTTTCCTCACCTTGTGTACGAAGCCGCTTGTCGGCCTCTTCCTGCAGGCAGGGACTAAAGCCTATGAGATTGCAATCAGCGGACTCCCCCTGTTCTCCTATTCTGCCATATTCTTTGCCTTGAATGTGGCCATTATCGGCTATTATCAAGCTATCGAGCAGAACATCAGGGCCACCATTTATATGCTGATACGAGGCCTGATATTCCTTGTGCCAGCATTCATCCTGATGCCTATGTTCATTGTTCCACAAGGCATGTGGCTCGCCGTTCCTGTTACGGAATGCATGACGCTGGGCGTGATACTATTGACGAGTAAGGGCCTTGTCAGTCGTTAATCTCTACTTAAAATGTTTAGTTTTTCTTTGTTTAATTGAAAATTTTGTGCTATCTTTGCAGCCACATAAACCAAGTTAATCATGTCCGAGCAGCAGATTCAGGTAGTATTCCTTATGCTTTACGAGGGAGTGGCAGTCATGAGCGTGATTGCCTGTTGTTATCTGCTGTTCCGTAGGGGCAACGCCTTTTCCGCCGAGGTCACGTCGCCAGTACGCCTGCGCCGCTGGACTGCCGCCTTCTTTGCCAGTGCGGCTTTGAGCCATGTGTGTTACTTGCCGACTTATTTCCTGCCTTCAGGCGATACTTATATCTTATGCGCCTTTATAGGCGGCTTGTTTGATTGTATATTGACTCTTCCTTTGGCATTTGCCATCATGTTTGTGATGCTGCAAGACCGCAGGCGACCGCTATGGCCTATCGCCGTTATGATGGCACCACTCGCGGCCTGCGTACTATGGGGTATGTTCACCCTTAGTTTTGCCATATTGCAAGTAGTACGTATCTATTTCCTGCTGTTGGCTATTGGCTTATTTATCTATATGGGGCGCGAGGTCCGACGGTATGGTCGCTGGCTGCGCGACAACTATGCCGACTTGGAACATAAGGAGGTGTGGCAGAGTTTCGTGGTGATAGCCTCCATTCTCTTGATGTTCACCTTTTATGTGTTAGGTATTGAGGTGCCTGCCTACGAATTTGTCATTCAGGTGAGTTGCGGTCTGTTGATCTGTTATCTCCTGTGGCGCGTTGAGACATTAAGCGACCTCACTATCGAACCCTCTCCCGTTCTGCCCATCGAGGCACTTTCCTCAGAGAGAAAGGATGCGCCTATGGTCACCAGTAGTGGGGCAGGGGGCGACTCGCTGGATATCGGCGCATTGCTGCAGGAGCATTGCATAGACACGCAACTCTATCTGCAGCACGACCTGAGCCTTTCGCAACTGGCCCAGCATATTAGCACCAATCGCACTTACCTTACCCAATATTTCAGTCGTCAGGGCATCACTTACAACACCTATATCAACGATTTGCGCATTGACCATTTCGTCAGTCTCTATCGTGAGGCTGCTGTGTCCCGTCGCACTTTCACCGCCCAGCAACTGGCTCACGACAGCGGCTACCAGAGTTACAGCACCTTCAGCCTCGCCTTCAAGCAGCGTATGGGACAGACCGTCACGGCATGGATGCGTGAAATGGGGGGGGGCAGTTCTTGAATGAGCGTGAACAACTATAACTAAATACGATGAAAAGAATGATTCTATGGGTGCTCGCCGCCACCCTCATCTGCGGCGCAACGACGGTTGGCTTCTCCTCTTGCAAGGAGTCGCGTACGCAAGACGACAATGCCGCCCAGGCGGTGAAGAGTGAAGAACTGATCCGTACCTCGCAGAGTTGGGACGGCGTGGAACTGCCAGACTATCTGCAGGGCCGCCCAGAACTGGTGGCTGTGAAGTATGAGTTCCCTGCTGGTCAGAAACTGGGCTGGCACCATCATCCCGTGATGAACTACGGCATTCTGGTGCAGGGCGAACTGACCATTATCGGACAGGACGGCAAGGAGAAGACCGTGCATGAGGGCGAGGCTGTCGTGGAGATGGTGAACACTATCCACCACGGCGAGAACCGAGGCACGAAGCCCGTCATCCTCTACATGTTCTATCTCTCGCAGGATAGTCTGCCGCTGGCCGTGCAGCATCCAGAGATTCCGCTATGAACCGTGTGACGAGGACATGGGTATGGCTCAGGCGTATCTTCCACTGTAGGGGGTTCGGCATCCAGTCGCCTACAGACTATCGCTTCGTGCGCTATGTCATCAATGAGAAGTGGCCCTATTATGCCTATGACGAGTTGCCCGACGACGGCGACTGGCAGAAGCGTAAGTTGGGGCTTCTCTATTTTCGGCTGGCCAACGACCGTCAGCCGAGGCAGGTCATCGACAGGGTAGGGGTCATGGATTATGTGCGGGCTGGCTGCAGGAAGGCCGAGCGGGTAGAGGATACCGACGAGGTGGAACTGGCCGTTGTGCCCATTGCCCAAAACTATGACAACCTGCTGAACCGCTGCGGTGAGCAGTCGGTGGTGGTGTTTCAGGATATCTACAAACAGATGGCCCTATGGCACAGCATAGCCCATGACCGTCGCGTCACAGTGGCCTTCGACCTTTATTATTGTGGTATCGTGTTCTTCGACAAGAAACGGCAGCCACATCATTATATCGTTAACTTTTAACCTAAGACAATGAAGATTACAAAAGTTTACACTCGTCGTGGCGACGAGGGGATGACAGACCTGATAGGCGGCATCCGTATCAGCAAAACCGACGAGCGGCTGGAGGCCTATGGTACTGTGGACGAGTTGAGTTCACACATAGGACTGCTCGTGGCCATGCTTGACGAAGATTTCGATGAGCGTGCGCTATTGTTGCGCATCCAGAGCAACCTGTTCAACATCGGCACTCATCTGGCTACCGATCAGAGCCAGACACCCCTGTATGATTCTGCCCGTCTGGCCGATGGTGAGACCAGTCTGCTTGAGGAACGTGTCGATGCCATTGTGGCAGCGCTGCCCGAAGCGCAGGGATTCGTCCTGCCTGGCGGTTCGCAGGCTGCTGCCCAGTGTCATGTGTGCCGCACGGTCTGTCGCAGGGCCGAGCGTCGCATCCTGGCCTTGTCAGAGAAGGCCATCGTGGGTGCCGATGTCATCAAATATGTCAACAGACTGAGTGATTATTTGTTTATTTTGGCAAAAAAAATAAATTTTAACAACGGACATAGTGAAATTCTATGGCAAAACTCTTGCAGAAAGAAATAATTTTACTACTTTTGTGCCCAAATTCTGAAAATGATAAACAAATAGAATATGTATTGGACACTAGAACTGGCTTCGAAATTGGAAGATGCGCCTTGGCCAGCCACCAAGGAGGAACTTATTGACTATGCGATTCGTTCAGGAGCACCCCTGGAAGTGCTTGAGAATCTTCAGGAAATAGAGGATGAGGGTGATGTCTATGAGAGTATTGAGGACATCTGGCCCGACTATCCCACTAAGGAAGATTTCCTGTTCAACGAGGATGAGTATTAGGCAATAGATTTTTTGTATATCTAATTAAATATCAGCGAGATAAACAATTTTGTTTGTTTGTCTCGCTGGTGTTTTGTAGCCTCAAATAGCCTAATATGTTTGCCTTGATCTATAGCGGCTTGGTATTCTCAAACTGCACCTGGTAGGGCCACTGCTCGTTGTTCTGCGTCCAGGAAGAGGCATCCTTCGAACGGTCCCACGGATGCTGCCAGTGGACGGTGGGAGCACCCATCACCACAAAGAACAGACGGGTGCAGCCTGTGGGAATGGTCAGTTCGGCTGTGCCTTCCTTGTCGGCTTTCACCTCGCCGTAGGTGCGAGTGCCGTCGCTGCTGTAGGCCACGAAGGCATAGCGCCAGCCAGCACGTGTTTTGTTGACATAGCGGTAGCCCTGAGCATCGGTCAGTCCCACGAAGTTGGCCTTGACCACAGAGCCGGCTGTTGCCACCTTCATGTTCGTGATGTGATAGCCGTAGTTCTGTATGCAGGTGGCCGAGTCGGTGGTATAGGTAGCGGTAGCGGCATCGACCACTTTCAGGCGATTCTTGTGCTGTCCGATACGGCTCTTGGCACGATCGCGCACCCCGTCGATGTCCCAGGTGGCCATGCGCATGTAGCCCTCCATGAGTTCATTGCAGAACTGCTCCTGACTCATATTGCCGTTCATGCGCTTATAGGTCTGCACAGGGTCTTCACTCTTATTGGAAGCCCGCCACAGTCGGCCTATGAAGTCGCGTCCGTATTTCATGCACCACCAGTCCTGAATGTAGCAGCAGGCATAGATCCAGTCCTCATGCAGCAGGTTCAGATGATGCGCATTGAGATGCTGTTCGAAGTATTCACCATCCGTAAACTGGCGGTCAGGGAATATCTGGTAGGCCTGCCAGTCGGCACAACTCTCCCACCAGCCGCAGTCGCCCCAGCCGTCGCCATTGAAGCCCCATTTATAGCCATGAGTCTCGCCCAGATCGGCAGAGACCAGATACTGGAACGTATGGGCTACCTCATGAGCGACGGTGTGTCCTCCTCGAGCCGCGACAGCCCAGGGATTGAAGTGGCCTATGCCCGTCTTGCTCCAGGTGCCGTCAGCCTCCTGTCCTTCCACGCCAGAGGCATCGGCCCGCCAGTCTGTCTGATAGGGGATATAGAGTTGTATCTTATACTTGTCAGTAACCGAACTGCCTTCCTTCACGAAGCCCAGTTCATTGGCGTACATCTTCCAGCATTTCTCAGCGATGTTGAGCACCTCGCGGGCCTTGGCCACATTGCCGTCGCCAGGATACTGGATCTTGTCAGGATTATTGCCATAGCGCACATCCCAGAACACAACGAAGTGCTCGCTTTCCAGGGAGTGGGCGAAATTGTAGCCCGAGGTGGCATTCTGATTCTCGTAGTTGGTGCCGCTATAGGTGGTGGGCTTCAGGAGATAGCGCCCTGGATTGGCCAGAACGACAGTACTCTTGCCCGCTGTGGTAGAGAGCGTACGGGTGGTACCGTTGGCGTTATAGACCTTCACCTGCGAGGTCTTCACCTCTATCGAGTCGGCATTGGCTATCGACACGCCCACATTCTTCTGGAAGCGGTTGTCGTAGCGCACCCAGAGGGAGTCCTGTGCGCTCATGGCACAGCATTGTCCTAAAAGTATCAGGGAAAATATCGTCGTCTTCATCTTACAATCACCTTTTTACCGTTTACAATATAGAGACCCTGCTTTCTGACCTTGGCCACCCTACGACCTTGAAGGTCGTAGATGGTTTGAGGTTTGAGGTTTGAGGTTGGAGATTTTTCTGCAATCCTCGTTGCATCGTCATTGATACTGATGCCATCGACATAGAAGCGGATGGGCACCTGGTTGGTGTTGCGAGCCTGTACAATCCATGATGTGAAGGCCTTGGCCACCACAGAGTCAGTCTGCATGGTGATGCTGCCCTCGTCGTTCACACGATAGACATTGATTAACTTCTGACTGCCATCGCGCAGTTTATAAGTGCCATAAAAGCGCAGTCTCACCTGATCCTGCTCTGAGCGTATCGCCTTGAACTGCGCAGCCTTGTCTTCTGCGGTCATCGTGGCATCGGCAATGAGATAGGCAGGGCCAGTCACCTTCGCAGAGCCATAGTTGACGGTCGATGTCTTGCCCTCAGCGATGTCGGGCTCGCGTGTGGGACGAAGGATATAATGCTGATTGGGCTGCAGCACCACGTCGTCGGTATTGAGGTCAATGGTCTGGAAGTTGACCTGTGCCTCCGCCTCCGTCTCGATGATGTCGCGACAGGCGGCCAACTGTGCACCCTCGCCAAAGGCATCCTTCACCTGCAGGCCTGTGACCTCTACTGGCACCACCAGCGAGTTCCATTTGTTCAGCAGGAGCGAACGCCTCAGGGCCAGCAGCCCATGATCCACGTCGTAGGCCGTAAAGGTGGTGCTGTCTTCGCTGAGCATGAATTTCTGCGGCACCTCCAGTCTCAGGCTCTTCACATCGGCTAAGCGCTGTTGCTTACCAGGAAGCACCAGATTGCCGTCTTCCCTACGAATGACGAAGGACTTGGTGGAGGTCACCAGGTGGTAGTCACGCTGTCCCTCGTTGTCAGTCACCACCAGCGAGCGTGCAGCCTGCAAGGTGGTGGCACGGTCAGTCTGAGCATGCGTCCAGGCCGATGCGCTTACCAACAGGCTCAACAATAACACTTTTCTCATATGATTTATTTTTCGTTTGTTTTGGCAAAAGTCAGCAGTTCGCTGGGATGGGCTATCAGCGTGGTGGCACCATGCTGTAGCAGGAACTCGCGGTCGCGAAAGCCCCAGAGCACGCTGATGCAGGGCATACCACTATTACGGGCCGTCATCAGATCCACATCGCTGTCGCCCACATAGACGGCCGTATCCTTCCCCACACCCAACTGTCGCAGCGCCTCGAACACCGTGTCAGGAGCAGGCTTCTTGCGGATGCCAGCCACTTCATGCTCCCCTATGGCCACTTCTATCTCTGGGAAGAAATGAGTCACCAGTTTCTGTGTGGCCGCCATCATCTTATTGCTCACCACAGCCATCCTGCAGCCTCGCTGTTTCAGTTCGTGCAGCACCTCCGTGATGCTGTCGTAGGGGCGGGTGGTGTCGAGCGAGTGCTCCATGTAGTACTGACGAAAGGCAGCGAATACGGCCTCGAACTGTGGATTGTCCGCACCATCCTGAACGGCACGCTCCATCAGTTTCCGCACTCCGTTGCCCACAAAGCAGCGCACGTCGTCGATGCTGTGCGTCGGCATCCCATACTGCGCCAGCGCATGGTTCACGGATGCCGCCAGGTCCTGTAGCGTGTCCAGCAGCGTCCCGTCAAGGTCGAAGATATAGGTCTGTCTGTCCGTCATTCCCCTTTTTCCGCCTTATTTGATGATGACACAACGGCCGTTGATGATATACAGACCCTTCGTGGGCTGACTGACGCGACGGCCCTGAAGGTCGTAGATGGTTTGAGATTTGAGATTTGAGATTTCTTGCGTCCCGTTGGTAGCAAGCGACCAAAGGTCGAGCGGAGGGTTTTCTGCAATGCCCAAACTGACGTCCTGTATGGGCAGGAAAGCCTCTGTGGAAGGCAGTTGGGCATAGACATCGAACGGCTGTAGCGTGGTTGCCGTCATTGAAAGGTGGCAGCCTGCAGCCAGGAGGCAGCAAACGATGAGGGCTTTTACATATTGTGTCATAGTATCCATTGGCTTAGTGTAGTATTTCTTTATTGAATGCAAAGATACAAAATTTTTCCGACACCTGCAAGGTTTCCCCGATAAAATATTGAGTTTTTTCTGATATGTTAAAATGGTGGATGGTGGAAGGTGGATGGTGAATGGAGGATAGTTTTTTTTCTTCTTTTTGCTTGTTATTTCAATTTTTATTCGTATTTTTGCAGCGTGAATAAAGTTGGACGAGTTATGACTGCACTTCGTCGTATCACCACCTCGCATCGACGTGCCGCCAAGGCTAAGGCTGCGAACGAAGTGACTGATTGGGAAGACCTGCCTGAACTCCCCAAGGAGTTTAAGCAAATACGAGGTATGGGGCACTTTACCCAAGAAGACATTGATAAAGATGAGCGTCTAGCATACATTGTGAACAAATGACCGGAGGTTGCAATGTAATCATTACGAACAACAAAAAAGATTTTGCAGAATACAGTTTGCTTCCTAGACGGTCACCTGATGTCCTCATCTATCTTCAGTAAAGGCGGCAATTTCTGAACTATCTTCTTTCTACTTTGTATTATCCAGCAATCTGTCTAACTCTGATTGCAGTTCCTCGCGATTAGGTAGGTAGAGTTGGTATCTGGCAGCAAAAAGTTGGTTGTCTAATCCTTGAAGAGCATATTCCATCAACAATTCGTCTTTTCTGGCTCCCAACACAATGCCAACAGGTGGGTTGTCGTCTGGTTGGCAGATCTCGTTCTTGAAATAGTTCAGATATAAGTTCATTTGACCAATATCGCTATGTTTTATCTCGTTCCGTTTCAGGTCTATCAACACGTAGCATTTCAAGATGGCATGGTAAAACACCAAATCAACTTTGAATCGTCTTGCACCAATGGGAACAACATACTGACGCCCAATGAAAGCGAATCCCCTTCCAAGCTCCAATAGGAACTTCTCCATGTTGGCTTTCAAAGCATCCTCCAAGTCTTTTTCCTTGTAGCGCTTCTGTTTGGGAAGGCCCGTAAACTCCAATACAAATGGATCTCTAATGATGTCATTAGCCGTCTGTACCTGATGACCTTCACTTGCGAGAGCCAGAACGCCCTCTTTGTCCGTACTAAGTGCAAGTCTCTGGAATAGCGAAGAGTTTATCTGCCGTTTCAACTCTCTTACCTTCCATCCTTGGTTGATACACTCCTTCATGTAAAACTGCATTTCCAAGGAATCGTCACACTTCAGCAACTCGAAATAGTGACTCCATGTCAATTGGTGAGACAGCGTCTCACTTTTTGGGAAGGTCAGGTAAAACTTACGCATATAGATAAGGTTTGAGCGGCTGAAGCCCTTGCCTCTCAATCGCGTGAGGTCCTTAGCAAGATTGGTAATCAGTTGCTCTCCATAGCGAGCCTTTGCATTACCGCCCTGCTCAAACTCAACGATGTATCTACCCGTCTGCCAATTGGCATCGAGTAGTTCTGTGTTTACTGCAAGAGCGGCCTTTCCTTTAGCCTTCTCCCATGTATCCGAAATAAGTGAGACAAGTCTCACATATTCAGAGTCACCTATTGCCAGTCCATCTGACAACATCGTCAAATCTCTTTTCGTCTCATTCATTTCGTTTGCCATATAATTCTTATAACGCTTTCTATTCTGTTTTATTCTATTATCACTTCCCCCATCTCTAGCCCTTACTCTCGAATGAGGAAAGTGTTTTACTTCTCATCAACAGCGAGACGCTGACCTGTCCCCATTGTCCTCGATGGCAGCGGGTAGCCCTCATTTGTTGGGATCAGTAGGCTTGTTGGGCTTTATGGGTTTGTTGGGCTGATTGGGACTTTGCCCATTAACCCCATTAGACCCAGATCGCCCATTCCCCTCATACGGAATCTTCCCGTAGGCACCATTCCTCTTCTGCCAGTCCTTGCGCGCCTGATACATCTCCTCCTTGATGCCGCCCTTCTCCAAGAAGTCGCGCTTCTTCCACTCTATGAGCCCACGGATAAGCACGTGCTACATAAAATACTCCAGCTGCGGATCGTCCAGCGGGATGTACCTGTAATTAAACGGCAGCGCCATCTGCTCCGTTGTTCAATACATCCATACCTGGTTATACTCTTTTGATTGCAAAGATACAAACAATTTCTGACAACAGCAAGAAAAGGGGAAGTTTATTTCAAAGATATTTCATTCTGGATCTAAGGGAACTGGCACTGGCACGCGGTTTTTGACGAGGATAACCATACGAAACATACGGTCAATGGCGTCGCGTTTCGCGCCCCCATCTTCCATCTTCATTGTATGTCTTACCAAACAAGTATTCAACCTGTGGCAGGGTTAAGGTAAAAACCATTCAACTTTTTCTAGCTAGGCGTGGCAGCGCGGCGGCGCGGCGGCGCGGCATTTGGATTTTGTATTGTGCGGAATGTGGAGGCATAACCCTTTATTTAAATTATTATATATTATTATATAATATATTATATAATAATATATAATAATTCTATAGTGCATTTTTGCCACGGAAGCAGAGTATTGAATTTACGAAATGCCGCGCCGCCGCGCCGCCGCGCCGCCGCCCCTCAATGTCAAACCTCAAATCAGAAAGGAATGCCTCGGACGGGTCGTCCGAATGCCTTCTACGGCCCGTCCGGATGCTTTGTGTCAGTCGTGGGAATGCTTCCTTACCCCCTAAAGGAGGCATTCGGACGGAGGCTGCGAGGCAAGAGAACGGCGAACGCAAAGCAAGAGGTATTACCACCACTCATGAGGAGGGTGGCTGCCTCCTCTTCTTCACGTTGTCGGTCTGCAGGACAGATGTTTGCTTGCATCAAATGAACAATCTTTCTATAATTTGTACAGAAGTTTAGGCATTTATTCTAAAATAATGATTACCTTTGCATCCGAAACTACAACAAATCAAGAAATAAGGATGAAAATGCAAAGGATTGTTTTGATCGCCGTCTTGGCGCTGACCTGTTTGATGGTAAGTGCTGCAGAGCGAAGGAAGTTGAATTTCAATGCCGGCTGGCGTTTAGGGGTGGGCGACTTCAAGGAAGCGTCACAGCCAGACTATGACGACAGCCGTTGGCAGCAAGTGACATTGCCCTATGCCTTCAATGGCAGCGAGTCGTTCAGGAAGGATATCGTGGACCTGACAGATACGGTCTGCTGGTATCGTAAGACCTTTGTCGTAACTGAAAACGGAGAACTCAGTTCTAAATATTTCATTGAGTTCGAGGGCGTACGTCAGGGGGCCGACTTCTATCTGAACGGTCATCACTTAGGCTTCAGCGAAAATGGCGTGATGGCATGTGGCTTTGACTTGACACCTTATATGAAAACAGGCAGGAACGTGCTGGCCGTTCGCTGTGACAATAGTTGGACATATCGTTCGAGAGAATACGATAGCCGCTATCAATGGAACGACAAGAACTTCAATGCCAACTACGGCGGCATCCCCAAGAACGTCTTTTTGCACGTCACTGACAAACTGTACCAGACGCTGCCTTTGTACAGCAATCTCGGCACCACGGGTACATATATCTATGCCACCGACTATGATATTCCTAACCATCAGGCCACCATCCATGCTGAGTCACAAGTGCGCAATGAGGATAGCAAGCCTCGCACGTTTACCTACATGGCCCGAGTGCTCGATGCCGAAGATCGTGAGGTTGCCCTTTTCAGGGGTGAGACCGTCACTCTGCAGCCAGGCGAGACACGCACGGTCAGTGCGCAGCAGCAGGTTGCGGGTCTGCATTTCTGGTCGTGGGGCTATGGCTACCTTTACACGGTGGAGACGAGCCTTGTGGAAGATCGTGCGTGTTGCGATTTAGTCGCAACAAGAACCGGCTTCCGTAAGACGCGCTTCGGCGAGGGTAAGATATGGCTCAACGATCGTGTGCTGATGATGCACGGCTATGCCCAGCGCACCTCTAACGAATGGCCTGGCGTAGGCATCTCCGTGCCAGCCTGGTTGAGCGACTATAGCAATTGCCTGATGATAGAGTCGGGTGGCAACCTGGTGCGCTGGATGCACGTCACGCCGTGGAAGCAGGACATTGAGAGTTGCGACCGCGTGGGACTCATTCAGGCCATGCCTGCAGGCGATGCGGAGAAAGACGTCGAGGGACCGCGCTGGCAGCAGCGTACCGCCCTGATGCGCGATGCCATTATCTACAACCGCAATAATCCCAGCATCCTCTTCTACGAATGCGGCAACGAGAGCATCTCGCGTGAGCACATGCTGGAGATGAAGGCTATCCGCGACGAGTACGATCCCTGTGGCGGACGTGCCATCGGCAGCCGTGAGATGCTCGACATCGATGAGGCTGAGTATGGCGGTGAGATGCTCTACATCAACAAGTCGAAGAAACACCCGATGTGGGCTATGGAATACTGTCGTGACGAGGGCCTGCGCAAGTATTGGGATGAATGGAGTTACCCCTATCACAAAGAAGGTGACGGTCCGCTCTATCGTGGCAAGCCAGCCTTGGAGTACAACCACAATATGGATCAGTTTGCCATTGAGATGGCGCGTCGCTGGTACGACTACTGGCGCGAGCGTCCTGGCACAGGCACCCGCGTCTCGTCAGGTGGTGTGAAGATTGTGTTCAGCGATACCAACACCCACCATCGCGGCGAGTCGAACTATCGCACCAGTGGCATTACCGATGCCATGCGTATCCCCAAGGATGCCTTCTTCGTACACCAGGTGATGTGGAGCGGCTGGGTGGACGATGAACAGGCCAGGACTTACATTATAGGACACTGGAACTATGGAAGCACAGAGGGCACAGAGACGACAGAGAACACAGAGATTGTCACAAAGAATGGTCAATGTTCAATGGTCAATGGTCAATGTTCAATGGTCAATGGCTCTAAGCCTGTCTACGTAGTATCAACGGCCGATGAGGTCGAGTTGTTCCTGAATGGACGGTCGCTGGGCAAAGGCAAGCAGAGTTATCGCTACCTCTTCACTTTCGACAACGTGACTTTCGAGCCGGGTGTGTTGGAGGCCGTAGGCTCTGATGGCAGCAGATATAAGATAGAGACTGCAGGAGAACCTTATCAACTGCGACTCACCGCCATCGAGAACCCTGAAGGTACGAAGGCCGACGGTGCCGACATGATACTCTTCGAAGTCGAGGTGCTTGACAAACAGGGCCGTCGCTGTCCGCTTGACAATCGCATGGTTCATTTCGAGATGTGCGGTGAAGGCAAATGGATTGGTGGCATAGGCACCCGTGACAACAAGACCATGCAGCGCCCTGACGACAATCGGGCTGAAGGTCTGCTCGATGCTGCCGCCACGAAAAACGTATCCGACAACTTTGTGGGTGCCATGAGCCTCCCTGTGGAGTGTGGCGTCAACCGCGTGCTGGTTCGCACCACGAACACAGCAGGCGAGATAACTCTCTCTGCTCAGGCCGAGGGTGTAAAGCCTGCGTATATCACCCTGAATTCGACTGCCATCGACGCCGAGCACTATTTGCCGGCAATGACGCTGAAAGGCAATCTGAGTCGTGGAGAGACGCCGCAAACGCCTTCTTATACCGAGAAGGCCCGTAGCATAGAGATTCTTTCTGCCAAGGCTGGCTACGACACGGAACATGCCTTGAACAGTTTCGATGACAACGAACTCTCTGAATGGAAAAACGACGGTCGCCTCTCTACCGCCTGGATTACTTACAAATTAGCGAAGAAGGCCATTGTCGATGACGTCTGCCTGAAACTCACCGGCTGGCGCTTGCGCAGTTATCCCTTGGAGATTTATGCTGGCAAGACGCTCATCTGGAGTGGTGAGACGGAGCGTAGTCTCGGCTACATCCACCTGAACACCGAGAAGAAGGTAAAGGCCGACGAGATCACCATCCGCCTCCGTGGAGCAGGCAAGGACCAAGATGCCTTTGGCGGCATTGTCGAGGTGGCAGAGCCTACGGCAGGTGAGTTGGATTTGTTTAAAACCAAGAACGGAAGTGACACCAAGAGCGAGTTGCGTATCGTGGAAATAGAATTATTGGAAAAACTTTAAGCATTGCAACTTTTTGGGCGCGATTGCGATATGAAGGATGATGGAATAACCACCGCGCAGATAGCCGAGGCCACCGGCCTCACTGCCGAGGAAATCGAGGGGCTGTAATAAATAAGGTGAAGGATCGGATTTACGACTGAATAACAATACGCAGAGTTGACGAGGCTCTGCGTATTTTTATTGTTCTCGAAACAAATTTTTTGAGAAATGTGTGGGGAATACGGGGAAATGATGTACCTTTGCATCTGACTATGAGACAACTCGCCGCCTTCCTCCTTTTTCTGCTACTCCTCCTGTCTTGTACCGATGGTGAGCGGATGCGACAGCGGCTCAACGATCTGCAGGCCGCCAATCAGGCTGACTCCCTGCTGACCGATGACTCGCTGGCCCTTGCCCTCACTGACTATTTCGACCGCCACGGCACCCCCAACGAGCAGATGCTCGCCCACTATCTCCTCGGCCGCACTTATGCCGATATGGGAGAGGCCCCAGCCGCCCTCGATGCGTTTCATCATGCCGCCGAGTATGCCGATACCACCAGCAGCGACTGTGACTATGGATTCGTATTGATAACTCATGCAACCACTTTTTCTTGCAGAAATTTGGTTTCTTGAATGAATATGATTATCTTTGCAATGTTTAATACGTATCGCGTGTATAGTACATGAATAATAAACAATCTTAACGGCTATGAGACAGTACAGAAACATCTTGTTTTTTGCTTTGATATTTGCAGGTCTTGCATCATGCCAGAGCGATGAGGATGGAACCGATAACGGACAGGAGATTTTTCTAGATACGACGGGATTGCTTCTCGACGGTGGAAGGATTTCGAGTGTCAGCCTTTATTGTCTGGAGAAAGACAGGGCAGGTTTTGGCGGCGAGCACTGGCAAGATTATTATGCAAAGACGAAGACGGTCAAGGATTATTCTGATATACAACTTGATGTCAAAATATACAGAGACAGTCCAGGGTACTTCCCGTCCGATACAGCGGTAAGCAACGCCATCTCCCGACTGGAGACGAAGTATTACAAGGAGAAGACGTCATTTATTGTTGACGAGATGGAAAAATATAGGAGATCAAGCATACCCAGTAAGATGGCAGCATGGCCGGATTTCATCACGGCCTATATCAATGGGGATGTTGTCATAACCTGCGACAAGGTCCTATATGGCCAGGAGCCAGGCACCAATCTAAGCGGACATTTAAGAGTCCTTTCAGGAACTCAGTGCTTACCCGTAGGCATTGAAAGTCCTAGCCTTCTCTACAACTATGGTGACCAGATGCCTACTGTCATGAGCGAATATCTCCCAACTGGCGCATGGCTCCAGCCTGACTATTGGTTGGAATTCGACAATCAGCCTTCTGAGAAATATGACAATATTACCCTGCGCCTGACTCTTCCCCTGCTCATAGAGCATTCACGTGACTATGCTGCAGAACTATATAAGGGGAACAACGCCAGTATTAAATATACTGAGCATGTGTTCAATGCTGATTGTACGATTAATTTCAATTGGGAATAAGTGTCTAAACACCTAAAATTGTTATAAGTCCATAATTAATCTGGGAGAAGTGTCGGAATGAATATATGTAAAGAGTGAACGACGCGAACTGCAGAGTTAAAGAGTAGGTAAGATATGAGCAACGTGAGACAATTGCATTGTCGAAAGAGTAGTAATAGATCAGAGAACCTGATCCTGGATTTTATAAAAAATAATATATGGAGACAGAAAACACCATATCAGTTGAAAAACTAGCAAGAGTTAATGGGATCTGCGGGATGCCACTTTCGCCTGCGGTATCTGCCTTCTATATGGACAATGCTTTAGAAGTTATACGGATATTGGAGTCAGAGGTTCTTCCTGTTGCTCAAGTGAATGCTTATTCTATGAACTCTAATGGTCCTTATTTTCAGGGCAGTCTTTGCTGCGATTACAAGGAGGGTGAGTCATGGTCTGATTATACCAAAAGAAGTTACAAGGAATCAATATCTTTTATTATGGCAATGGAAGGTGTCGGAGCAAATCATTTTGGCTATGTGTTCACCACGTTTCAACCATAGCAATCAAAGGTAATAATATGAGTACGACTAGGAATGTGTTTATCATGGCACTCGCCATTCTGCTGACAGTTATCTTGACGGGGTGTGGTCCCAGCGTAAGGTCTCTTTCCGAGATTAAGTGGCAAGGAAACAGTATAGAAGGCTTGTCCGGAAAGATAAACAATGTGGGATATTTCGGGCATAAAAGTTCCGCATTCATCTTCTACGATGACGGAACATTGGTCTTTACAGATTTGCCTAAAGAGATAACTGTATCCCATAGTCCAGATACTATTTATAGAAAACAATTTGGGTATTGCTATATTGGATATTTTAATGAAGAGTTAAATGAGTGGGACATGGCTCCAAATGGTGTGTATAGGATAGAAGGGGATACCATCTATGCAAACCTCTATTTCAAGAATCGCCTCTACTTATTCTCACGCTCAGGAATTCCCTTTCAGACCTGGATGTGGAAACTGAAGTTCCATATATTAGACAGTTCCACAATCCTTTGGGTGGAAATACATGAGATGGACAAAGAGTTTCCTCTTCCGGAGATTATAGATGACACCTTGCACTTCTATCCGGCAGAGCAACTGCCGCCTCCCAATACCGAAATGAAAAGGAAAAGATGGCTATGGAAGGAAAAGAAAGACTGGAAAGATTATAAAAGGATGATAAAGGGAACAAGATAAATTACAAATAAGGAATCACGGGAACTTTTAATTCCTGGGATTTGCGGAAACGGTTCCAGAACGAGCCAAGCGACCAGAGGTCGAACGCTATATGATATTTCTTGGACATAGAAGGGACAGATGTTTGATTCCTGGGTAAAAGTAAGGAGTGAATGAAGTGAACAGCAGAGATAGTGAGTGATATGAAATATCTGACACCATATCGCCTGAATGA